>NZ_JBDPLY010000002.1:0-590090 GCF_039871695.1 Actinomadura sp. B10D3 | reverse complement strand
GCCGGCGACGACATGGTGCAGAGCACCATCAAGATCCGCCAGGCGGGTTTCGGCGACTGCGTCGACACGCATGTGAGCTTCCTCGACAACCTCGCGATGCTGCGCGACCTCTCCCTCATCCCCTGACGGGAGCTACCGGGTCGGCTGATCGGGCGGACCGACCCGTGTGCCGCCTGATCGGCCTGCGACCTTGCGGCGGCTGCCGTCCTCCGCTTCTACGAGGGCGTGCTGGAGGAGGTGCTGGAGATCTTCCCCGGACGGATGCACGACAAGCCCCGAAAGACCTGGCGCATGGCCGACTGACGACCCCGGCGGCCGCTCAGGAATCCCGGTGCTGGTGCTGCTCGGGCAGGCGGCTGTCCGGGTGCGCCCACGGCAGGATGTTGCCCGTCCGCGCGCCCTCCGTCTCCCGCAGGCGCCGGAAGAACGCGAGAACTTCCCGGTCCGAGTGGCGCAGGCTGAAGTGGATCAGGACGAACAGCGTTTCCGGGTGAGCCTCGACCACGGGTCTGAGCCGGCTCCACACCGTGTGCCCCACCCGATTCGCGCGGTCCATCTCGGCGTCGTCGAGAAACGTGCATTCCGTGATGACGACGGGATACTCGAAAAGCCACGGGTTCCGCTCGAACACGGTGACGTGCGTGTCACCGAGAAAGGCGAACAGCGGCCGGCGGACCGCCATGTCGACCTCGACCCCCTCCTTGCGCCGCCGCGCCATGATCCGGCCGAACTCCGCGCCTCGTCCCTCCTGCGCCAGGGACCGCCGCAGCTCCTCGAATTCCGGCCGCAGGGCCTTGCGCTCCTCCGAAAAGGCATATCCCACACAGGGCACCTTGTGCTCGCACTCCACCACGCGCACGTGATGTCCCCGGCGGCCGACGGTGAACTCGTCGTCCTGCCCCACGCCGTGCAGGCGGTAGCCGCCCGCCAGGGCCGGGTCGAAGCCCGGCCCGTGATTGAGCTCGCTGGACGCGCGCAGGTAGGCCTCCGCGTACGGCACCGCGCCGGCCGGCAGGTAGATGTCCGGGCCGGGGCTCCTGGCGGCCAGATAGTCGAGATCCTTCGAGTGATCGTGGTGCGTGTGGGTCAGGAACACCGTGTCGACCTGTCGCCCCTCGCACAACCCGGCGTCGAGGCTGCATCTCAGCTCCGGGATATGGAAGAACGTCTTGTCGTTCGCGCGGGAGTATCCGGTGAGGGTCAGTTCCGTTCCGGGAATGCGCCACGTCTTCCATTGCCGGAAAGGATGCCCCCGCTCCAGAAGCTCGGGATGACCGTGCTCCTCCTCAATCCGCATCGTCGGACGCCTTTCAAGACGGTCGAAGGCAGCACTGTCACCGCGATCGAGTGACCGCGATGGTAGCGACGGCCCGCCCGCCGCCGCGCCTGCTTTTCACAGCAGGGAAAGCTCGTGGGCTCGCCGTACCGCCTCGCCTCTGCGCGTCACGGCGAGTTTGCGGTTGATGCTCTTGAGGTGGGTCTTGACCGTGTTCACCGACACGTACAGGTGTGCCGCGATCTCCTCTGTCGTCATCAGCTGCGCGACGGACCGCAGCACCTCCAGTTCCCGCGGGCTGAGCCGCTCTACCGGCACCGTCCCGTTACCGCCGGGAGAGACCGTCGCTCCGGTCTCCGCCGCAAGGCCCAGCGGTTCCAGGAGGAGGCGATGGGCGCGGAGCATCATCGGATCCTGCCGCAGGAGAGGCAGCAGCCAGCTCCGCGACATCACGAAGGGCCGCCTGATGCCCTCCCGCCGAGCCAGGCGGAGCGCTCGGTCAAGGGAGCGGCGGCCCTCCCCCCGGTCGCCTTTCCGGTAGGCCAGCCGGGCGTCGAGCAGCCATGCCTCCACGCGCACGTCCGTCGGCGCCCTGGTGTGCCGGTGCAGCCCCTCCCTGAGCGCCGCGACCGCGGCGGCGTCCTCGCCGGCGCTCATCTCGACGTGGGCCAGCGCGAGGGCCGTTTCGAGGGACGGCGGCCCGCCGGCGCGTTCCACGTCGCGCCGGGCGGCCTCGATCTCACCGCGGGCGACATGGGCCTCGGCGCTCACCAGGGCCAGCCTGCGCCCGAGCCAGCCGGGTCGCGGGACCATCTCGCCGGCCGCCCGCAGATCCTCCAGGGCGTGTTCCGGGCGCCCCCGGCACAGGTCGGCACGGGCCTTCACCAGGTGCTGGATGGCGCTCGCCAGGGGGCCGGGGAACGCCTGCGCCACCCGCCGGCGAGCCGCCCGGGGGCGCCACCGTTCGACGTCGCCCCAGGCATCGGCCAGTTCCGCCGCCGCGAGGTCGTCGCCTTTGGCGGAGACCGGCGGCTCGGGGAGCCGGCGGGCACGGCCCGCCAGGTCGGCGGCGTGCGCGACGTTGCCGAGGAGGGCCTCGGCGAGAGCCAGATCGCTGAGGCACCGCCTCCTCTGGACGTCGCCTCCCGCCTGCTCGGCGGCGGCCAGCGCCTCGCAGAAGTGGTGCGCCGCCTCGTCCAGCTCTCCATGCCATACGTGCGCGGCCGCCCGTCCGGACAGCGCCAGCGACCTCAGCTCCGGACGGTCGTCGAGGAGGCGGCCGGGGGCCTGCCGCAGCAGTGCCGCTTCACCGGAGGCACCGGCCAGGCCACCGAAGCCCGCCGCTCCGGGGCGGCAGAGCTCGACGGCGGCCAGGCACATCCAGGCGGCGTCGTGCGGCGAGCGCCGGAGGACCCTCCTGGCGTGGCGCAGGGCGGCCGCGCACGACGCCTCGTCCCCGCGCCGGGCCGCGACCGCCGCGGCAACGATCGCCGGCTCCGGCCGGGCGCCGGTGAAGGCGGCCGCGTCCGGTATCCCGTCGAGGAGGTCGAGCGACGCCTCCGGCGGTCCGAGGCCGAGCGCGCGACCGATCGCCAGCCGGTCGACGACCATCCGCGACGCGTACTGCCAGTCACCCGCCCGGACGGCCTGGCGCACGGCGTCGGGCAGCATCCCCGACCGCTCGAACCATTCCGCCGCCCGGCGATGCAGGACCGGGACCATGCCGGGCGATTCGTGCCGGAGGATCAGACGCAGCGCCGCACCGAACATCGGGTGGTAGCGGTACCAGCCCCGTCCGAGCGGCACCACGAAGGCGTTCTGCCGGACCATGTCCGCGAAGGCCCGGCCCGCGTCACCGGCCAGCTCGCCGGCCAGCTCGGCGTTCACCCGCTCCACGACGCTCGTCGCGAGCAGCAGCCGGCGCGCGCCGGGCCGCTGGGCGTCGACGACCTCCTCCATCAGGTACCCGACGACGGTCTGGTCATCGCCCGCGAACCGGGCGGCGAACTCCTCGGGATCCGGGTGGTTCTCCATCGACATCGCGGCGAGCCTGATCGCGGCCGGCCAGCCGCCCGTCCGCTCGTGGAGCGCCCGCCGGGACGCGTGCGTCAGCCGCACCCCGTGCTGGGCCAGCACCTCGGCGACCTCGTGGTCCCCGAAGGCCAGGTCGTCGGCGCGGATCTCGGTCAGCTCGCGGGCGAGCCGGTGGCGGTTCAGCGGAAGGGGCGAATCGCTGCGCGAGAGGACGACCGCCCGGAAGGCGGGGGCATGCCGCAGCAGGTGGTCCACCACCTCGGCGGGCGCCGAACCGGGCCGGGCCGGAAAGTCGTCGACCACCACCGCGACGGGGGCGGCGGCGTCCAGCAGCGCCGCCGTGACCGCCTCGCGCGGATCGGGGCTCCGCCCGGCGGACGCCGTGTCGATGCCCGCCCCGGACAGGCTCCTCGCCAGGGAGGCGCAGAACCCCTGGACGGTCACCGTCGAGTCGTCGCAGGTGACCCAGCACGCGACCGGCGGCCCCGCCCCGGACGCCGCCCAGGCCAGCGCGGTGATCGTCTTGCCCGCCCCCGGAGGTCCGGTGATCACGGTGAGCGGGCCCCGGACCCCGCCGCTCAGCCGCCCGGTCAGTCCGGGCCGCGGAACGACCCAGCCGGGCAGGGACGGCATGGACCCGGCCGGGACGGCTCCCGGCGCCGATGCTTCCGCGGGAGTCCCACTCGCGATCATTGAGATCACCCCGAGAGGGGGCGCGCCATCTCCGGGCCCCCTGACCAGGACGCCGCCCCCCCGTAACCTCCCCTTACCCGCCCTGAGGCCCGTGAGAACGGCGCCCTTGGAAGGCGAGCCGGGCCAGGCCCGCGAGCCGAATCCACCTCATCGTCCGCCGGAGGGGCGGTGCCGGGATCACCCGCCAGGGATGATGCGACCGCATGCTCCGCCGCGGTGCGCTGGTGCCATGGACCACCCCGGCTCCAGGCGGTGCGGAGCCGGGCGAGCAGAGAGGACCCCATGGCCTCAGCGCACCCGTCAGAAGCGGACGGGCCGGTGAGCCCGCCGGCGTCCGGAGGGCTCACCCGGCCGGCGGCCGGCGCCGGGCTGCCGACCGCGGCCCTCGCCCTGTGGATCCGGCACGCCGACGAGCGAACAGCGAGCGCGAACCGATGACCGATCCTCCGACCGGCCCCGGCTACGAGATACGGATCAGGGGCCGCATCAGCGACACCTTCCAGCACGCGTTCGACGATCTCAACGTCCGCGTGAACCCCGTCGAGACCGTCGTCTGGAGCCCGGAGCTCGATCAGGGCGCCCTGTACGGCGTCCTGGAGATCATCGAAGCCCTGGGCCTCGAACTCGTCGAAGTGCGCCGGCTCCCGCCCATGGCACCGAGGGAGGCCCGGTCATGACCATGGTCCGTAGCGATCACCTGAGCCCCTCCGAGCGGGCGGGCCGCGGCAAGGCCGCGCGTGCGCGTGTGCCCCGCAGCGGTCACGCCGCCTTCGGACCGGACGGGACGCGCCCGGATCCCCTCGACGTGATCGAGCGGCAGTCCGCCGAGCGCGTCCCGGAGCTGGTGCCGATCCGGTACGGCCGCATGCTGGAGTCTCCGTTCCGGTTCTACCGCGGCGCGGCGGCGATCATGGCCGCGGATCTCGGTGCCGTCCCGGACACCGGGCTGACGGCGCAGCTGTGCGGCGACGCGCACCTGCTGAACTTCCGGCTCCTCGCCTCCCCCGAACGCCATCTGCTCTTCGACATCAACGACTTCGACGAGACCCTGCCGGGCCCGTTCGAGTGGGACGTCAAGCGGCTCGCCGCCAGCCTCGCCATCGCCGCCCGCGCCAACGCCTTCATCGCCGCGGAACGCGAAGGCATCGCGCGGGCCTGCGTCCGCGCCTACCGGCGGCGGATGCACGACTTCGCCGGCATGCGCACCCTCGACATCTGGTACGCCCAGGACGACGCCGACCGGCTCAAGGCGATCCTGCCGAAACGGCTGGGCAAGGACGCCCGCCGGCGGGCGTCCCGGACGGCGGCCAAGGCGCGCACCCGCGACAACGTCCAGGCGTTCGAGAAGCTCGCGCACGTGGCCGAGGGCGGCGTGCGCCGCATCACCCCCGATCCGCCGCTGATCACCCCCCTCGGGGACCTGCTCCCGGACGAGGAGCGTTCCGGACTCGAACGCACGCTGCACGACCTGGTCAGGAACTACCGGCACAGCCTCTCCCCCGAGCGGCGGCATCTGCTCGGCCGGTTCCGTCCGGTGGACGTGGCACGCAAGGTGGTCGGCGTCGGCAGCGTCGGCACCCGCTGCTGGATCGTCCTGATGCTGGGCAGGGACAACAACGACCCGCTGCTCCTGCAGGCCAAGGAAGCCGGGGAGTCGGTCCTCGCCCCGTACACCGCGGCGGCTGGGCGCGGCGGTAACCAGGGGCGGCGCGTGGTGTCCGGGCAACGGCTGATGCAGGCGGCCGGGGACATCTTCCTGGGCTGGGACCGCGTCACCGGTATCGACGGCCGGCGACGCGATTTCTATGTGCGGCAACTGCGCGACTGGAAGGGGATAGTCCAGCCCGAGGCTATGGCGCCGGACGTGATGCAGGTCTTCGCGGAGCTGTGCGGAGCGTCCCTGGCCCGGGCGCACGCACGTTCCGGCGACCCGATCGCGATCGCCGCCTATCTCGGCAGGAGCGACACCTTCGACCGGGCTCTCGCGGAGTTCGCCGAGGGGTACGCCGACCAGAACGAACGCGACCACCAGGTCCTGGCCGACGCCGTGAAGGACGGCCGCGTCACCGCCGAAAGCATCTGAACCGAGGGCTCAGGCGAGAACCTTGGCCTTCGCCTTCTCGTACTCCACCTCGCTGATGTCGCCGTGGTTCTTGAGCTCGGCCAGCTTGACCAGCTCGTCGGCCTTCGTGGGCTCCTGGGGTCCCGGTCCCGCGGTCTCGCGGACGTAGGCGCGGAACTGCTCGTCCCGCTTCTGGACGGCGCGCGAATCCCGTTCTCCCATGCCCTTGCCACGCGCGATCAGGTACACGAAGGCGCCGAGGAAGGGCAGCACGATCACGAAGATCGACCATCCCGCCTTGCCCCAGCCGCTCAGCCTGTCGTCGCGGAAGATGTCGGTGAGGATCCTGAAGAGCACCATGAGGAACAGCACCCACAGGAAGAACCACAGCATCGTCCAGAAGGCGTTCAGCAAGGGATAGTCCGTTGCGGCGATGGGCGCCGCGAGGTCGTTCATGGTGGCCCTCCTGTCGTCGGCCGCTCTTCATCCGATGCAGCCAACGCTCCCCGAACCCGACGGTTCCGGAATCACCCGCAACAGGCGATTCACGGACGCGGGCAGGACGCGCGTCTCAGCGCGCTCGGATGCCGTCCAGGATGAGGGAGATGACGTCCTCGGACTCCGCCGCGGTCTCGGGAGAGCGCCACTCGTCGGCGTGCACCGGGTTGTGGAAGCGGCTGGTCGCGTTGAGGACGGCTCGCGCGATCACCTCCGGCTCGCCGGAGGCGAAGTCGCCGCGGGCGATGCCGTCCGCGACGATGGCGCGGACCTCGCCGAGCAGGAACGCGACATGCGCGGAGGCCACGTCGCTGTGCTCCGCCGCGAGCACCCGGAACGTGGCGAACAGCTCAGGGTCCTCCCTCGCCTTCGCCCACTTCGCGGCGAACATGGCGGTGAGCAGGCGGCGGAGCCGGTCGGGGGCCGGTCCGGGATCCTGAACCGCCGCGGCGATCTCGTCCCGCATCCGGTCCAGCCAGCGCAGGATCACGGCCTCCCGCAGCGCCGCCTTGGACCGGAAGTGACGGTACACGCTCCCGTGGCTCACGCTCAGCAGCCGCGCGACGTCGAGCACCGTGGTCTTCTCCGGACCGTGCCGGCGCAGCAGCTCCTCGGTGGCCGACACGATCGTCTCCGCGTCGAGCGGTTCTGCGCGCATCAGATCCCCCGTCGAACTCAACCCCGGAACGTACACCGGGACCGACGATAGCCCATCGCTCAACGGATGACAGATATTGAAATCTGTCATCCGTTGATTGTACGGTGTGGGCCGCGGGCAGCCGCGCACCACCGCGGCGCCCCATCGACCGAGGAGGCGTCCATCAGCACCCCCACCGCCGCATTCGCCGGCCGCACCGTGTCCCGGGTCGGCTACGGCGCGCTCCAGCTCGAACGCCTGCACGACCGCCGCGACGAGGCCGTCGCGCTGCTGCGCCGCGCGGTAGAACTGGGCGTGGACCACGTGGACACCGCCGAGTTCTACGGCTTCGGCTTCGCCAACGCCGTGATCCGCGAAGCCCTGCGCCCCGAGGACGGCGTCCTCGTCGTCACCAAGGTCGGCGCCGAACCCGACCCGGGCGGGCGGCTCCCGCTGCGGATCGCGCAGCGGCCCGAGCAGCTGCGCTCCGCCGTCGAGGCCAACCTGCGCGGCCTCGGCCTCGACCGGCTCCCGGTGGTGAACCTCCGCCGCCTCGACTCCGGCCCCGGTCCGCGCCCCGAGGGCGACCAGCGGGTCGACCTCGACGACCAGCTCGCGGTCATGACGGCCCTGCGCGACGAAGGCAAGATCGGCGCGATCGGCCTGAGCAGCGTCACCCTCGACATCGTGCGGCGCGCCCTGCCGGCCGGTGTCGCCTGCGTGCAGAACGCCTACAGCCTCGTCTCCCGCGACGACGAGGACCTGCTGCGGCTGTGCGCGGACGAGGGCATCGCCTGGGTGCCGTACTTCCCGCTCGGCGGGGCCCTCCCCGGCCTGCCCAAGGTCACCGAGGAGCCGGCCGTGCACGCCGCGGCCGAGTCGCTGGGCATCACGCCCCACCAGGTCGGCCTCGCCTGGCTGCTGCACCGCGCCCCGAACGTGCTGCTCATCCCCGGCACCGCCGACGCCGTCCACCTGGAGGCCAACGTCGCGGCCGGCGAGATCACTTTCGACGCCGCGACCCTGGCCGCTCTGGACGTCGGATCGGCTGACGAGCGGCGCTTCCCGCGTCACGGAATCGAGTGAGGTAAGAACGGAACATGAAGGCGATCATCTACAGCGACAACGGCGGTCCCGAGGTTCTCCGGCTCGTCGACCGCGACCTGCCCGTCCCCGGCCCCGGCGAGGTCCGCGTCCGGGTCTCGGTGTCCGGGGTCAACCCGACCGACTGGAAGAGCCGTTCGGGCAACCCGATGCAGTTTCCCGAGATCACTCCGCACCACGACGGCGCCGGGGTGATCGACGCCGTCGGCGAGGGGGTCGACCCGAGCCGGGCCGGTCAGCGGGTCTGGCTGTACATGGCCGCCGCCGGGCGGCCCACCGGCACCGCCGCCGAGTACACCGTCGTGCCCGCCGAGCGAGCGGTCCCGCTGCAGGACGAGGCCGGTCTCGACGTCGGCGCCGCGCTCGGCGTCCCCGCGCTCACCGCCCACCGGGCGCTCACCGTCGCCGAGGACGGTCCGCGCCGGCTGCGGCCCGGCGCGCTCGACGGCGCCGTGGTGCTCGCGGCGGGCGGGGCCGGCGCGGTCGGGCACGCGGTGATCCAGCTCGCCCGCTGGGCGGGTGCCACCGTGATCAGCACGATCAGCGGCCCGGAGAAGGCCCGGCTGGCCACCGCCGCCGGCGCCCACCACGTCGTCAACTACCGCGAGGGCGACCCGGCCGCCGCGATCCGCGAGATCGCCCCGGAGGGCGTCGACATCATCGCCGAGGTCGCGCTCGGCGCGAACCTCGACATGGACCTGGCCGTGCTCCGGACCTGCGGCACGATCTCCGTCTACGCCAACGACGGCGACAAGCCGGTGCGTCTGGACGTCCGGCAGAACATGTTCCTGAACTCCCGCTTCCAGTTCCTCGTGCTCTACACGGTCGGCTCGGAGGCGCTCGCCGCGGGCGCCGAGGACGTCGCCGCCGCGGTCGGCGACGGCGCCCTGCCGGTCGGGGAGGAGCACGGCCTGCCGCTGGTCCGCTTCCCGCTCGACCGCACCGCCGACGCGCAGCAGGCGGTGGAGAACGGCACGGTCGGCAAGGTCCTGGTGGACATCCCCTAGCCCGCCGGCGACGCGCGAGGACTCTTGACAGGAAGGGAGGCGCCGCGTCAGATGTAACTAGTTACATCTGGAGATGGAGCGCGACGAGCCGGAAGAGATCGTCATCCGACCCACCCTCATCACCCGCCACTCCTGCGGCGAACCCTGAGAACCCCCGATGGACGATCGCCTCGCCCGGCCGGACCCCGCCTCAGCGGAGGGAGGCGGCGAGTCGCAGGACGCGGGGCGTGTCGCCGACGGGGGCGATCAGGAGGTCGGTGGCGCCGGCGTCGGCGAAGCGGCGCAGGTCCCGGGCGACGGTGTCCTCGTCGCCCGCGATGACCGTCTCGTGGACGCCCGACAGGCCCTGCCGGTCGAGGATCGCCCGGTAGGCGGGGAACCGCGGCGCGACGCCGAACCGCTCGGCCAGGGCGCGGCGGGCGCCGTCCGGGTCGTCGGTGACGGCCACCAGGACGCCGGCCAGGACGCGCGGGGCGGGCCGTCCGGCGGCGTCGGCGGCCTTGGTGATCGCGGGCACGATGTGGTCGGCGATCGCGTCGGCGCCCACCCAGGTCGTCACGGTGCCGTCGGCGAGTTCGCCCGCGACGCGCAGCATGGCCGGGCCGAGCGCGGACAGGATCACCGGCGGCGGGGTCGCGCCGGGCGCGTCCATGGCGCCGGCCGCGGTCAGCATCTCGCCGTGGAAGTCGACGGTCTCGCCGCGCAGCAGCGGGCGCAGGGCGGACAGGTACTCGCGGACGTGCCGCACGGGCCGCTCGTAGGAGATCCCGTGCCCGCCCTCGATGATCTGCGGGTGGCTCGGCCCGACGCCGAGGGTGAAGCGGCCGCCCGTCATGGACTGCGCGGTGAGCGCCTGGGCGGCGAGGGCGAGGGGATGGCGCGGGTACGTCGGGACGATGGCGGTGCCCACCTCGATGCCGGGCACCTCGCGCCCGGCGAGCGCCGCGGCCATGAGGGCGTCCCACGAGTCCGCCTGCCCGAAGAAGAAGCCGTCGAGCCCGGCGTCCCGGGCGAGGCGGACCTGGGCGACGAGGTCGTCCACGGGGGCCGTCCCGGCGAGGCCGAACATGCCGATGCGCATGAGTCACTCCAACCTGAATCGGAAATTCCGGTTCCGTCAGGGTAATCTGCATCTGGGATTCCAGGTCAGGGGGTGGCGATGCGGGCCGACGCGCGGCGCAACCGCGAGCGGATCGTCACGTGCGCCCTCGGGCTCTTCGCCGAGCACGGCCCCGGCGTGGGCATGGAGGACATCGCCCGGGAGGCCGGGCTCGGCGTCGGCACCCTCTACCGGCACTTCCCGGACCGGCGGGCGCTCGTCGAGGAGATCGCGACCGGCGCGCTCCGCTGCCTGGTGACGCGGATCCGGCTGCTGACCGCCCAGGATCGCCCTCGCTGGGACGTGCTCACCGACGTCGTCGCCTACTGCACGGGACAGCCGCTGGCCCTCATCAAGTCGCTCGCCGACGGCGGGCCCGTCCCCGGCGACCGGGAGGCCTTGCAGAAGGAGGTCGACGGGCTCCTCCGGGAGCTCGTCGAGCAAACCCGGCACGAGGGCGGACTGCGCCGCGACATCGGCTCCGCGGAGGTGGCGGAGATCCTCAGCACCACCGTCTGCCGTCCGGGCGCTCGCCCCGACGACGCCCACACCCGGGTGGTGCTGGACGGTCTCAGAGCCTGACCCCCGTTCCGGTCAGGTCACCAGCCCTCGGCGGTAGGCGTAGACGACCGCCTGGACGCGGTCGCGCAGGTCGAGCTTGGTGAGGATGCGCGACACGTACGTCTTGACGGTCTCCTGGCTGATCACCAGGACCGCGGCGATCTCGCTGTTGGACCGGCCGTCGGCGATGAGGCGCAGCACCTCCAGCTCGCGAGGCGTCAGCGGGATGTCGTCCGGCCCGCCCTCGGCCGGACGGATCCGCGCCGCGTACTTCCCCACGAGCTGCCGCGTCACCTCGGGGGCCAGCAGGGCGGCGCCGGCGGCGACCGTGCGGATGCCGTGCAAGAGCTGCGCGGGCGGGGCGTCCTTCAGCAGGAACCCGCTCGCCCCGGCGCGCAGCGCCTCGTACACGTACTGGTCCAGGTTGAACGTCGTCACCACGAGCACCTTGACCGGATGCTGCACGCCGGCACCTGCCAGCTGGCGGGTCGCCTCGATGCCGTCCAGGACCGGCATGCGCACGTCCATCACGACCATGTCCGGGTCCAGCCCGCGGGCGAGGTCGACCGCGGCGCGGCCGTCCCCGCACTCGCCCACCACCTCCAGGTCGGGCTGCGCGTCGATGATCGTGGTGAAGCCGGTGCGGATCAGCGCCTGGTCGTCGGCGACGACGACCCGGACGGGTGCGGTCACGAGGTCCTCGCGGGGATGCGCGCCCGCACGACGAACCCGCCGCCCGCCTGCCCGTCCGCGCGGAACTCGCCGCCCAGGGCGTCGACCCGCTCCCGGAGCCCGGCGAGGCCCCGCCCGCTGCCGCCGGGAGAGCCGGCGCGCGTGCCTGATCCGTCGTTGCCGACCTCGACCGTGATGTCCCTGTCGCCATACTGCACGTGCACCACCGTACGGCTGCCGTGGGCGTATTTGAGGGCGTTTGTCAGAGCCTCCTGCACGACGCGGTACGTCACGAACTCGGCGCTGCCGGACGACTCCGCCTTCTCGCCCTCCTCCTTGAAGTCCACGGGCTGCCCCGCCTTGCGCGTCTGGTCGATGAGCGTGCCGAGGTCGCCGGCGGACGGTGCCCTGGTGGTGCCGGTGTCGTGGTCGGGGTTGAGCAGGTCGAGCAGGTGCCGCAGGTCGCCGATGGCCCGCCGGCCCGTCTCGCTGATGGAGCCCAGGGTCTCTTCGAGCCGATCGGGCGCGGCGGTCAGGTACCGCGCGGCCTCGGTCTGCACGACCATCGCGGTCACGTGGTGGGTGACGACGTCGTGGAGCTCGCGGGCGATGCGGGTGCGCTCCGCGGTGCGGGTGGCCTCGGCGATGCGCCGGCGGCGTTCGGCCTCGGCGATCCGGGTGGACCTCAGCCAGGACCCGGCGCACCATCCCATGGCCGCCACCAGGTAGAACACCACGAACCCGCTCACGCCCTCCGGCGACCCCATCCGGTGGAGCGTGACCGCCAGCGGCACGTACACCGCGGTGAGGGCGAGGACGGCGATGCGCCGGTGATGGTCCAGGTGGGCGCCCGCGCTCACCAGCGCGAAGGCGACGGCGGTGCCCGCGACCATGTGGTAGCTGCCGAGCTCGGCGAGCGTGAAGCCGAGCACCACCAGCGCGAGGGAGGCGCCCGGGTAGCGCCGGCGCACCGCCAGCGGAAGGGTCTCCACGACGAGGATCACGGCGGCGAGCGCGTCGAAGGGGCGCTTCGGGAGGTCTCCGACCTGCGTCTCCTGGCCGTGCAGGGCGGGGAGGAACGACAGGACGATCAGCAGCAGCGGGAACGGGAGATCCCGGACCACGACGGGGAGCCGCCGCCACCGGTCCGGGATCCGCCGGAGGTCCATCATCGGGCGAGCGTAGCGGTCGCGGCGGGCCGGGCGGAGCGGCGCAGCGGGACCAGGTTCCCGCGCCGGCGGGCCAGCCGCAGGAACACGACCGTCACGATCGTGCAGAACACCACCGTGTACAGGCTGGCCTCCGGCCCGAACTCGCCGCCGGTGATCAGGCTCGACAGCGACGGGTCCGGGTTCACCCCGTGCAGCAGCCCCTCCGGCGCGTTGTTGCCGGAGACCGTGGTGCTGAAGACGCCGCCCGCCGCGAAGTTCCAGCCGAAGTGCAGGCCGATCGGCACCCACAGGTTGCGGGTGGCGACGTACGCGGCGCCCAGCATGCCGCCGGCCTCGATCGCGATGGCGATGGCCCCCCACAGGGTCGCGTGCTCGTTGAACAGGTGCGCCAGGCCGAACACCAGGGCGCTGAGCGTCAGCGCCACCCACGTGCCGGTGCGCTCCTCGATGATCCGGAACAGCACGCCGCGGAACATCACCTCCTCGGTCACGGCGGCGGCGGCCATGAAGCCGAGCAGCGCGACCGTGCCGCCGGCCGAGCCGAAGCCGTCGGCCTCGTAGCCGCCGAGGAAGGCGATGTTGACGATGACGGCCGCGAAGAGCCCGGCGCCGAGCAACGCCCCGAGGCCGAGGCGGACCGGGGCGCCCTGGACCGCCACCTCCACCGGCTCGCGCTTCTCGGTCCGCCGCACCACCCACGCGTACACCGGGAGGATCAGCAGGATGGTCACGGCGCCGATGCCCAGGCTGAGGGGGGCGTTCCAGTCCGCCGCGAGCATCAGCCGGCCGCCGACGAGGGAGACGACTCCGACCGCCAAGAGCTGCTTCAGAAATCGCATGTTGTCCTCCGAGATCCCGCGGTCAGGGGCGCCGCGGCTACGTCGAAGACGCTAGAGATCCGGCGGATCCGAATCTTCACCGCTCGGTGGACACTCCCGGGTAGCTCGCACGGGGGACAGGCGCGGCGCTGGATCCCGCAAAACCGCATGTGGCCTGCGGAGAGAGGCCGCCTACCATGATTCGTTCCGAATACGGGAGGTTGCGATGGGACTTCCGGGGATGACCGGCGTCGACCACATCGGCTTCACGGTGCCCGACCTCGACGAGGCGCACCGGTTCCTGGTGGACGTCCTCGGCTGCGAGTACATGTACGCGCTGGGCCCGTTCCGCGACGACGACGGCGACTGGATGTCCGACCACCTGAACGTCCACCCGCGGGCGGTGATGCGGCGGCTGCACTTCTACCGCTGCGGCGGTCAGGCGATCTTCGAGGTGTTCCAGTACGAGGCGCCCGGCCAGGCGGAGGCGGTCCCCCGCAACAGCGACGTCGGGGGCCACCACGTCGCCCTCTACGTCGAGGACCTGGACGCGGCCGTCGCGTACCTGAAGGAGCGCGGCGTCCCGCTGCTCGGCGAGCCGACGTCCAGCAAGGGCCCCAGCGAAGGGCAGCGGTGGGTGTACTTCCTCGCGCCGTGGGGCATGCAGTTCGAGCTCGTCTCCTATCCCGGTGGGAAGGCGTTCGACCGGCGCGCGCGATGACGCGGTGCCTCGGCGTCCCGCTGCCGGCGGCCGGGCGTCTCACATGGGTCGTTCCGCCAGGGCGCGCTCCAGCCGCTCCTGGGCGCGGGCCGCCTGCCGGGCGCGGTAGGCGATCGGCATGTAGCGGACGCGTTCGGGGAGCAGGGGCGTGCTCCGCCCGATGGCCTGCCCCGCAAGGCGCAGCCGGCGCTCGTCCGCCGCCGTCCACCGCAGCCCGAGCTTCTCGCGGGCGGCCTCCGGGAGCGTGCCGATGGTGATCAGCCGTCCGAGCCGCCCGGTGGCCGCGCTCACCGGGGCGACCAGCGGGCGCAGCGGCCCCGGCACGTTCGGCGGGACCTGGCCCATCTGGGCGAGCACCTCGTGCGCCACCTTGTGGGGGACGAGGGTGTTGTAGACCATGTCGTGGAAGTAGTCCCAGTAGTCCGGGATGCTCTCCGGCAGCATCCGCTCGGGCACGCGCAGGATTCTGCCGAGCTGGAGGAACTCGTCGAAGATCTGCTGTTCCTCCTCCGGGGTCAGCGGCGCGGGAGCGAAGTACTTCGCCGCGGCGACGGCGGCGTAGAAGCCGGTGAGGTGCACCCACGCCCAGGGCTCGGCCGACAGCGCGTGGTGGCGGTTCCCGTCCTCGTCGACGGCGCTGAGCGGCTTGTGCATCTCCCGCAGCCGCCTGCCCTCCTCGATGGCGGTCCGCCCCCCGTACACCCAGGTCTGGACGGAGGCGAAGCTGCGCGCCGCCCGCCCGAGCGGGTCGGTGCGAAAGCTCGACAGCCGGTCGACCACGGTCCCGATCGCCGGATGCATCACCTGGAGGATGAAGACGCTGTTGCCCGCGATCGCCGACGTGTAGAGCCCCATCTGCTCCCACAGCAGCGAACCCGGCCCGAACGGGACCGGCTCCTCGCGGCGTTCCCGCCCGGCCGGTGGGCTCGCGGGCGTCCCCTCGGTCACCGTCATCTGCGCGACCTCCCGAAAAGAAGCGACTGCTGTAAGCTAAACGCGAATAAATAGTCGCTTACAAGTCGCGTTTCCGAAGGAACTGCCGATGCCCCCGTCACCTGGGCTTTCGCCCCGCAGGATCCCCACGCAGGACCGGTCGCGGCGCACGGTCGAGCGCATCCTGGAGGCCGCCACTCGCGTTCTGTCCGAGCGCGGGTACGACGGCGCCTCCACCAACCGGATCGCCAAGGCCGCCGGGATCAGCAACGGGTCGCTGTACCAGTACTTCCCCAACAAGGACGCGATCGTCATCGCCGTCCTGGACCGGTTCGCCGACCATCTCGCCGACCGGCTCGGCGCCGAGATCGAGGCCACCATGCGGCAGCCGTGGGAGGCCGCGGGGCGCGCGCTGCTGGACGTCCAGATCCGGCTGTTCGAGGAGAACGCGGACCTGCTGCGCATCATCGTCGAGCAGGTCCCGCGGCTCGGCCCGTTCGACAAGCTCGCCGCGCTGCAGCGGCGGCTGACCGACCTGATCCGCGTCTACCTGCTGGTCAACCGCGCCGCGTTCCGCGAGGACCTCGACATCGACGCGACACTCTGGATCATCACCGAGACCGTCGGCCTGCTGTCCATCAAGTACGTCCTGGACCGCCCGCCCATCCCGCACGACCGCATGGTCGACGAGCTCGCCGAGATGGTCAACGGCTACATCCGCGGCTGACGCTCTCTCCGGAGAGCCTGGCGCGCAGCGCGCCGACGTCGGTGGTGCCCAGGCGCGAGTAGATCTCCAGGGCGCTCCGCCAGTGGTCGCGGGCGGCGGCCGTGTCGCCCAGCCGGTGGTGGACGTCGCCGATCCCGGTGTGCGCACGGGCCTGGTCGTACGGGACGGGGCCCGCCCGCGCCAGTTCGAGCGCGGCTCGATACTGGTCGAGCGCGCCGTCGTGGGCGCCGGCCATCCGATGCCGCCCCGTCGAGGTGCCCGGTGTCGATGTCGACCGCGAGGACGCCGCCCGACGGCCCCGTCCGGGCGGCGAGCCACCGGGAGATGGAGCCGCCGCCGCCCACGTCGAGGCACCGCAGGCCGGGGCCCACGCCGACGGCGTCCAGGGCGCCCTTCGTGTACGGGTCGAGCAGGGTCTGCAGGTGCGCGAGCTGCTCGCGGGCCAGGTCGATGCTGGTGCCGAGGAGATACTCGGTCGCCGGTTCCTGCCGGGCCGTGGCCGACATGTCGTCCCCCTTGGTCGTTCGCCGTGATGTCGGCACGCCATTGTGGAAGCCCTCCCTTACATCCGGCTTTCACCGGCGACTGGTTAGGCTGGGGGGCGAAGCCGCCGTCCTGCGCGGCAGGTGACGGGCATGCTGATCTCCACGAGCGACGTGCCGGCGTCGGAGCGGTACGACTACTGGCAGGCGATCACCCGCGAGCACCTCGCCTGCGGCTTCCGGACGCCCTACGGCCGCCGCACCGTGTTCCGCGCCGAGAGCCGGGTGGACGCGCTGGGGGCGGTCACCGCGGCCGTCGCGACGGCCTTCGGGGTCGGCGCCGCCGGCGCGGCGGAGCTGCACCGCACGCCGGCGATGATCCGCCGGGACGAGGCCGACCTCTACCAGCTCTGGCTGCCGGCGTCGGGCCGGCGGCTGGCGGTCGCCCAGGACGGCCGGCGGGCGGAACTGGCGCCGGGCGACGTCGCGCTGGCCGATCTGACGCGGCCGCTGAGCCTCCTCGCGCGGTCGCCCGGCCGCATGATGACGCTGCTGGTACCCCGCGCGCTCCTGCCGCTGCCCCCGGAGCAGGTGGCCCGGGTGACCGGGGTGGCGCTGTCCGGCCGGGAGGGGACGGGCGCGCTACTGTCGGCGCTGCTGACGCGCGTGGCGGCCGACCTCGGCACCTACGGCCCGTCCGAGGCGGCCCGGGTCTCCACCGCCGCGCTCGATCTGGTCGCCGCGGTCCTGGCCCGGCGGCTGGACGCGGAAACGCCGCCCGACGTCCGGCGCGAGGTGCTGCTGCGCCGGATCTACGCCTTCGTCGACGAGCACCTGGGCGACCCGGAGCTGACGCCCGGCATGATCGCGGCGGCCCACCACGTGTCGCTCCGCCGGCTGCACAAGCTGTTCGAGACCGAGGAGTGCACGGTCGCCGAATGGATCCGGCGCCGGCGGCTGGACCGGTGCCGCAGCGACCTGGCCGACACCGCGCTGCTGGAAAGGCCGGTGGAGGCGATAGCGGCACGCTGGGGCTTCCCCAGCGCCGCGTCCTTCAGCAGGCTCTTCCGCGCCGTCCATGGGATCCCGCCCGGTGAGTACCGGGCCATGCATTCGGATCGGCCGCCGAAATAGCCCGACCGCTGATCGTGCATGCGCCGGCAATAGCCGTGCAGCGGCAGGCAATCGGCCTCTTCGTCCTCCGTGTGACGCTGAGCATCTCTGCCAGTCGGGGAACGGGGAAAGATGAGATCCGCGCATCGTTCGATCGCGCCCGCCGCGCTCTTCTGCGCCGTGCTCGGATCACCCTGGTCGACACGGTCGGCGGCAAGCGGTACTTCCCCCTGATCGGCGCCGGCGGTGAATGCCTGTGCAGCGACACGCTCAACAGCATCGTCCAACCCGGCCGTTCCGCCGAGTTCTACGCGGTCGTGCCCGCACCGCCGCCCGAGGTGAAGCGCATCTCGGTCTCGGTGCCGCAGACCCGGGTGTTCCCGGACGTCCCCATCGGCGAAGGGCCCGTCCGGCCGCCCGGCGGGACGGACCCGGCCGGGGCCGGGCGGCCGAAGATCCTCCCGCTGATCAGCACCGCCGAGGGCGGGGACCGGGCGGTGGACGACGGCGACGGGACCCGCAGCGTCCGGCTGTCGTCGGACGTGCTGTTCGCCGTGGACCGGGCGGACCTGTCGGCGAAGGCCCCGGCGGTCCTGGCCGACGTGGCGCGACAGATCGACCGGGCGGCCGGCGCGACCGTGCGGATCGACGGCCACACCGACGACACCGGGGACGACGCGATCAACTTCTCCCAACCTCCGGTGGCGCGGCCGGACGGCGGGTCGCGGCCGGCCGCGCGAACGAATCCCGTCAGCCCGCCCCGACCGGAAGCGCCGGAAGTGCGCTCGCTCAAACTGGACGTCACCGAACTGCGCCGCTCGCCGCCCGGACTGGTCAACCTCGTCTGGAAGCTGACCAATACCGACGGTGAACCGTTCACCAGCACGACCCGGTTCACACTTCCGGTCACGAAGGTCTTCTACTACGGCGGCGCCAGTGACGGCACCATGGGCGTGACGCTTTATGACGAGGCCACCGGGATGCGTTACTACACCCTGCGCGACACTCAGAACCGGTGCGTGTGCAATCAGCCGACGGGCCGCGACTACAGGGTCCTGCCGGGCGGGACGATTACGCACGCCAACGCCTACAGGCTGCCGCCAGAGGTCACGAACATCACCGTGGAGTTCCCGGGCTACGAACCGACCCGGAGCGTCCCCGTGAGCTGACAGGCGCCGCCCGCCGGGTCAGTCCTCGTCCTGCTCCTTCGGGTCGTCCAGGAGGCGCAGGTGGTCCGGGGTGAGGGTGCCGGTGATCAGCAGGTTCCGGATCAGGTTGACGTTGAGGGCGTTGCCGATCGGCGGGGTGACCTCGTGCTCCAGCAGGCCCGGCACCCGGCCGCTCAGCCGGTGGCGCACCTTCTCGACGCGGCGCGCCGCCTTCTTCTGGTTCCAGCCCGCCCGCGGCTGGAGACGGCTCAGCTCGTCGGCTACCTGGGCCCAGGTCAGGGGCTGCGGGTCCGGGTCGTGGCGCAGGTAGCGCTGGCCGAGGCACACCAGCACCAGGAGTTCGGACGGCTCCAGCCGCCAGGGCCTGCGCTCGTCGGTCGGCGCCTCGTTGCGGGCGCCGCTCCCCGGCGGGACGGCGCCCGCCGCGATCCGCACCTCGAACAGGTGCTCCTGCTCCGGCGCGACGATGAACAGCGGTGTGTACCCGGCTTCGGGCAGCTCCGCCGACTGGCCGCGCAGCACCAGGCGAGACCCAGGGAACCGGATGGCCAGCTTCCCGGTGTTGTACAGCATCCAGCGCGAGTGCTCGCGCTGGATGTGGCCGTGCCTGCGGCTGACGTGGGTGTCGCCCGGCCCGACGCAGACGTGGACGGCGTCCTCCTGGCGTCCGAACACGAGCGTGAACCCGGCGTCCGGCGCGACCCTCATCCCGCCGCGCGCCCCCAGGGCGAACAGCGTGCCGGGCTCGGCCGGGGGGAGCCCGTCGGAGAGGCTCCTGATCTGCGCCGGCAAGAACTCCACCTTGGGTCGCGTCCGCGGCACCGTCTCCGCCCTTTCGCACCGGGAGCCTTCCGGGGACCACGCTAACGTTCTTGTCCGTCACCGTCCGCTGTTCGAGGGGTGGTGGTCCGGTGGGGCGCCGCGCCATCATGGGGCGAGGTCTGTGGCTCCTGGGTGTGCGTGGGAAGGCGGGTCTGTGCAGCGGTTGCGGCCGGGCGATCCGGAGAGGGTCGGCCCCTACCGCCTGCTGGCCCGGCTTGGCGCCGGCGGCATGGGCGTCGTCTACCTCGGACGGTCGCCGGGCGGCCGGCTGGTCGCGGTCAAGGTCATCGGCGCGCGGTACACCGCCGACGCCGAGTTCCGGGCGCGGTTCAAGCGGGAGATCGACGCGGCCCGGACCGTCAGCGGCGCCTTCACCGCGTCCCTGCTGGACGCCGACGCGGACGCCGAAACGCCCTGGCTCGCCGCCGCCTACCTGCCCGGGCTGACGCTGCGGGAGGCGGTCGGGGGCCACGGGAGCCTCCCCGGGCCCGCCGTCCGGACGCTGGCCGCCGGGCTGGCCGAGGCGCTGGCCGACATCCACCGGGCCGGCCTGGCGCACCGCGACCTGAAGCCGGGGAACATCATGCTCACCGCCGCCGGGCCCCGGGTGATCGACTTCGGCATCGCCCGGCCCGACGACGCCATCACGATCACCCGGGTGGGCGCCACCCCCGGTACCCCCGGGTTCATGTCGCCCGAGCAGGCCCATGGGCTGCGGACCGGGCCGGCCGGCGACGTGTTCTCCCTCGGCGCCGTGCTGGCCTACGCGGCGTCCGGGGTGGAGCCGTTCGCGGACGACGGCATGGCCGCCGTCCTGCGGCGGGTGAAGGAGGCGCGGGCCGACCTCGCCGGGGTGGCCGACCCCTGGCTGCGCGACCTGATCGGCGACTGCCTGCACCTGGAGCCCGAGCGGCGGCCGACCGCCGCCGACCTCCTCGCCAGGCTCGACGGGGCCGGGCCGGCGCAGGGCTCCGGATGGCTGCCCGCGGGCGTCGCCGAGGCCATCGACCGCCGGACGGCCCGCGCCCGGAGGATGCCCGAGGACGCGCCGCCCGGGGACGAGCCGGCCCCCTCGACCGTCCCCGACCAGGACCGGATGTCGGAGGAGACCGCCGAGCCCGAGGCCACGGCCGGGGGCGGGGACGCCGTGAACGGCTCGCCGAGCAGGCGCGCACTGCTCGTCGGCGGAGCCGCCGCGCTCGCGACCGCCGGGGTGATCGGCGGCGCGGTCACGCTGCGGCGCGACCGGAGCGGCGGCGCGCGGGCGGCCGCGGGAACGCCGCCGAAGCCGGCCGCGGCGACGCCGACCGCCCCGCCGCCCCGGGCGACGTCGCGGTGGAAGGTGAAGGTGGACGACTACTACCCCGACCTGCTCGCCGCCGGCGGGGTGCTCCTGGCGCACGGCGACGGCATGCTGAAGGCCCTCGACCCCGACACGGGGAAGACGCGCTGGAAGCACCGCTCCTTCGGTATCGACCACGTCAGCGTGGACGGCGATGAGGTGTTCGTCGTCGACCACTTCGCCTCGCGCCTCACCATGCTCCGCGCCGGATCGGGCGACGAGCGGTGGAGCCGCCCGTGGCCGTCCGAGCGCAAGGTCCCGATGTACCCCGTGGCGGAGGCGTCGACGGCCTGCTTCGGCTACGACTCGGTGACCGCCCTGGACAGGGCGGACGGCGACCGCCGCTGGCAAGCCCGGGTGAAGCCCGAGCTCGGGATCGCCGTCACCGACGACCTGGTGATCACGGTCGACCGGACGAAGGTGTCCGCCCTGGACGCGGGCAGCGGCCGTCCCCGATGGACCTATCCGGCGTACTGGGCGCACTATCCGCAGGCCTGCTACGGGCTGGTGATCTTCTGCGACGGGCGCGGGGCCGTGCACGCGCTGCGCGCGGACACCGGCGCGCTCGCCTGGAAGAGGCAGATCGGCGAGACGGTCTACGAGAGCTTCGGCTTCGGGTCGGGCGGAGGGGTGGTCCACTTCGGCACCGCGGCCGGCGACGTGTCCGCCGTCCGGGCCGCGACCGGTGAGGTCGTGTGGTCGCGGCGGGTCGGGCCGCAGGCGTCCCGGAACACGTGGAACGCGCTCGGCACCACAGGCGACCGGGTGTACGTGGGCTGCGCCGACCGGAACGTCTACGCGCTCGACGCGGCCGACGGGCACACGGTCTGGACGTACCCGGCCGACGTCACGGTCCGGACGTCGGCGCCCGTCGCCATCGGCGGCTCGGTGTTCATCGGCACCGCCGGCGGATACGTGCGGGCGCTCACCCCACCGGGCGGGGGTTAGCGGATGCAGGGTCTGGAGCACGCCGATCCCCGGCAGGCCGGGCGGTTCCGGCTGCTGGCGCGGGCCGGCTCGGGCGGCATGGCGGTCGTCTACCTCGGCCGGTCCGCGAGCGGGCGCGCCGCCGCGGTGAAGGTGATGCACGCCGACCTCGCGGGCGATCCCGAGCACCGCACCCGCTTCCGCCGCGAGGTGGCCGCCACCCGGGCCGCCGGCGGGCCGTACGGGCCCGGCCTGCTGGACGCCGACCCGGACGCGCCCCGGCCGTGGATGGCGGCCGAGTTCCTCCCGGCGGTCTCGCTGCGCGACGCCGTCCGGCGGAACGGCCCCCTGCCCGCGGACGCCGTCCGGTCCCTCGCCGCCGGGCTCGCCGAGGCGCTCGGCCTCATCCACCGCGCCGGGTACGTGCACCTCGACCTCAAACCGGCGAACGTGCTGCTCACCGCGGACGGGCCCCGGGTGATCGACTTCGGCATCGCGGCCGGGCGGGACACGGGCGGGGAGGCGCCGGGCACACCGGCAGGGTCCCGCGGCTACATGTCGCCCGAGCAGGAGGCGGGCGAGCCCACCGGACCGCCGAGCGACGTGTACTCGCTGGGCTGCACGCTGGCCTTCGCCTGCACCGGTGCCCCGCCCGCGGAGCGATCCGTCTCCATCGCCGACGAAGGGCTGCGGACGGCGATCGCCGAGTGCCTGCGCTCCGACCCGGACGCCCGGCCGGAGCCCGCCGAGCTGGCCGGACGGCTGGCCCCGCCGGACGGGCAGGCGGCCTGGCCGCCACCGCCGATCGCGGCCGAGATCCGCCGGCAGGCCGCCGCGATGGAGAACCCGCCGGCGCCCCGGCCGCGTCCGGCGAAGCCCCGCAGGCCCCGGCGGGCACTGCTGTCCGGCGCGGGCGTCCTCGTCGTGGGCTGCCTCGCCGCGGGCGTGCTGCTCCTGGACGGGCCGGGCTTCGGATCAGGCGGCGCCGAAGCGGGTGGGACGCCGTCCACGACCACGCCGTCCACGACCACGCAGGCGGCGCCCGCCACCCCGTCGTCGCCCGCCGAGCGGACCCGGGTGCTGGAGTTCTACCTGACGGGCGACGTCACGCTGACCTCGCTGACGTACACGGTCAACGGGAAGAGCACGACCCTGAAGAACGTCGAGCTGCCGTGGCGGACCGCAGTCGACATCCCGGCCGCCCCCGGGTCCGCCAAGTGGAGCATCAGGTACCGCCACCGGCCGGGCGACGTCGGCTACCGCGTCGTCGTGGACAGGATCATGAACGGCTACGGCGGCGGGGGCGGGAAGACCAGCGGCGGGAGCCATGGCACCGCCTGACTCCGGACGGCCGGGGCGCCGGTGACCTGCTAGGCGATATGCCGGTAACGTGCGAAGTGTGCTTGCCGAACCCGCGCCCGCACTGACCGATCTCGCCCTGGGGCTGATCGTCGTGGCGCTCGCGGCCCGGCTGGGGCGCGCGTCGGCGGCGCACCGCCACTGGCGCACGTCCTTCTGGTGGGCGGGACTGGCGGCGCTCGCCGGGTTCGTCCACCACGGCGTGGTGAAGTACTCGGAGCGGTGGAGCGAGCCGAGCTGGGCCGTGATCAGCGCGATGGTCGTCATCGCGGTGTCCTACCTGCTGGCGGCGACCGTCGCCGAGGTGCTCGGCCCGCGCCACGGGAGAACCTTCTGGCTGCTGCGGTCGGTCGGGATCGTCGCGTACGTCATCCTCGCGGTCACCGGGCACGCGGGGGTGTCGGCCCTGCTGGCCTGCGAGAGCCTGACGATGATCTGCATCCTGGCGCTCTGGGGGTGGGCGGCCCACCGCCGCCATCCGATGGCCGTCCCGGTGATCGTCGCGATGGTCGCCAGCGGCGCCGCGGCGGCGGCGAAGGCGCTCGACCCGAGCGTCACCGAACGCGTCGCGCTCGACCCGACGTCCGTCTACCACCTCGCGCAGATCGTCGGCATGGTGCTGCTCTACCTGGCGGTCGCCGCCCCGCGGCACGCGGACACCCTGGCCGCGTCCGGCGGCCAGGGCGGCCCGGCCGGCCAGCGGACGTCGACGTAGTCGTCGCGCGACTTCTGCCGGTCGAAGTTGCTCGTGCCCGGGAAGTAGGCGCGCCAGGTTCCGTCCCGCTTGGCCTTGAACGCCTTGCGGAAGCGGCCGTCCTTGGCGGTCTTCGTGGCCCACCACGGGCCCGCGTCCCGCCCGCGGGGAGGGCTGCGGGACCTGGGCGCCCCTTCCTTCCCGGCTTCCGCCTCAGCCGCCGCCGTAGGGGCGGGTGATGATCTCCAGGAGGTGCCCGTCGGGGTCGTCCCAGTAGACGCCGCGGCCGCCGTCGTTGCGGTTGATCTCGCCGGGGCGGCTGCGCATCGGGTCGGCGTAGTGCGTGAGGCCGCGCTCGCGGATCCGGCCGTAGATCGCGTCGAAGTCGTCCTCGCTCACGAGGAACGCGTAGTGCTGCGGCGAGGGGGAGGGGCGCGCGTCCAGGAAGTCCAGGGTGACGTTGTTGGAGAGCGCGACCGTCAGGAAGTGGCCGAACGGCGCCGGCGAGTCCACGCCGAGCATCTCGGCGTAGAAGCGGGCCGACGCGGCCTTGTCGGTGACGTGGACGATCGTGTGGTTGAGCTCGACTGCCATGACCGGCCTCCAGGTGCGGACGTTTTTGTGAAGGAATTTCCTCCAGATCATAACTGGAGGATTATCCTCCGTCTAGTGGCGGGAAGGACGCCTCGCGAGCGTCCTACCCGAACCCGCCGTCCGGCTCTGGAACCATGGCCCGCATGGGTGATCGGGTCGGCCTCCGGGTGGCCGAGGACGAGGTGCTCCCGCCCGGTGACTGGGGGCGCCCCGCTCCGGCGGCGCCGGGGACCCGCGCCGCGTGGGCGTTCGCCGCGCTGGCCGCCGCGCTGGTGGCGGGACGGGTCCTCGTGGCGCCGGACGTCGACGGGCGGGCGCTGGACGCCTGGGCGACGATCTTCGTGGCGGTGTGCGTGCAGGCGCTGCCGTTCCTGGTGTTCGGGGTCGCGCTGTCGGCCGCGATCACCGCGTTCGTCCCGCCCGCGGTGTGGCGGCGGGTGCTGCCGCGCCGGGCCGCGGCGGCGGTCCCGGTCGCGGGCGCGATGGGGGCCGTCCTGCCCGGCTGCGAGTGCGCCTCGGTACCGGTGGCGAGCGGGCTGATGGCGCGCGGGGTGGTGCCGGCCGCGGCCCTCACGTTCCTGCTCGCCGCGCCCGCGATCAATCCGGTCGTGCTGGTCGCGACCGCGGTCGCCTTCCCCGGCAGGCCGGAGATGGTGGCCGGACGGTTCACCGCGTCCCTCGTCGTGGCGGTGCTGGCGGGGTGGGTGTGGCTGCTGCTCGGCAGGGGCGAGTGGATCAGTATCCCGTCCCGCCCGCACGCGCACGGGGCCGCCGGGCGCCTGGAGGCCTTCCGGCAGGCCATGCGGCACGACATCATGCACGCCGGCGGGTTCCTGGTGGTGGGCGCGTGCGCCGCCGCGACGATCAACGCGGTCGTGCCCGCGGCATGGGTGGAGTCGGCGGCGGGCAGCGCCGCGCTGTCGGTGCTCCTGCTGGCGTTCCTGGCCGTGCTGATGTCCATCTGCTCCGAGGCCGACGCCTTCGTCGCGGCCAGCCTGTCGCAGTTCTCCACCACCGCGCGGCTGGCGTTCCTCGTGGTGGGGCCCATGGTGGACCTCAAGCTGATCGCACTGCAGGCGGGCTTCTTCGGCCGCCGGTTCGCCGTCCGGTTCGTCCCGCTGACCTTCTGCCTGGCGGTGGGCGTCAGCGTCCTGGTGGGAGGGCTGCTGTCGTGAGCAGGCCCGCGCAGAACCTGCTGCTGGTCCTCGTCGGCGCCGCGATGCTGTGGATCACGCTGGGCAGCGGCGAGTACGTCAACTACGTCCGGCCCGGCTTCCGGTACCCGCTGGTGATCGCCGCCGCGGCGCTCCTGGTCCTGGGCGCCGCCGGGCTGCGCCGGGAGTGGCGCGACACGGGCGGCTCGCACGACGACCCCCATGACGACGGGCACGGACACGCGGGCGGGCCCCGGGTGGCCTGGCTGCTCTGCCTGCCCGTCCTCGCGATCTTCGTGATCGCCCCTCCGGCGCTCGGCTCGTTCACCGCCGCCCGGAACACCGGCCGGACCGCGCCGCCGCCCGCGCCGTCCGGCGGGTTCGCCGCGCTGCCGAGCACCGGCGAGCCCGTCCCGATGACGATGGGCGAGTTCATCGGCCGGGCGTACCAGGCGCAGACGGGCGACCCCGCGACGTTCACGGGCGTTCCCGTCCGGCTGACGGGGTTCGTCACCCCGGCGGGGAAGGGGGCGCGGGGCTGGCAGCTCACCCGCCTCAAGGTCGCCTGCTGCGCGGGCGACGCCGTCCCGTTCCCGGTGATGGTGCGCGGCCTCCCGCGCCCGCCCGCCGACACGTGGGTGCAGGTCGACGGGGTCTGGGAGCCGCCCGCGACGGGGCGGAAGGCGACGGTCGTGCAGACGCTGCGCGGACGGTCCCTCAAGAAGATCAAGAAGCCCGCCGACCCCTACGAGTGACCCGGCCCGCCACCGGCTTCGCCGTTGAAGCGGTGACGCGCCCGGACGGTCCGGTCAGATGCGGCCGACGCCCGCGCCGGCCATGACGGTCCCCTTCACCGTGGCGTTGGACTCGGGGGTGTAGGGGTACGGGATCGCCGCGACGGACCCGGGGTTGCGGGTCGCGGGCGTTCCCGAACCGACGAGGTAGTTGTTCAGGACCTTGATGTTGCCCTCGTCGGACGAGCCCTCCTGGAGCGAGGTCGGCCTCTCGACGTTCTCGAAGTAGTTGCGCTCGACGAAGACGCCCGCGTTCTCGGTGGACGCGACGCCGTAGCTCCCGATGTCGTTGTAGTAGTTGTTCAGCACGTGCACGGGGTTGGCGAACCGGACCCGCGGGTGGCGCTGGCCCGTCCCGTCGAACCAGTTGTGCGCGTAGGTCACCCGCAGGTGCCCGAGGTCC
The DNA here is from genome assembly GCF_039871695.1 of Actinomadura sp. B10D3. Lineage (NCBI taxonomy): Bacteria > Bacillati > Actinomycetota > Actinomycetes > Streptosporangiales > Thermomonosporaceae > Actinomadura > Actinomadura sp. B10D3. The sequence goes on along the minus strand of NZ_JBDPLY010000002.1, from coordinate 563,223 downwards.
TCGCCGGCGTTGCCGTCGCTGTGGCCGAGCAGGGCGGTCTTGTCGTGGTCGTGGTAGTGGTTCCACGACACCGTGACGAAGTCGGACCCGCGCTTGATGTCGGTCAGGCCGTCGTGCCCGCCGGACAGGTCGTTGTGGTCGATCCACACGTTCGTCGAGTACTGGACGTTGATCGCGTCGTCGCTCGCGCCGGTGAACGTGAGGTTGCGGATGATGACGTTCCTGGCCTCGGAGACGTTGAGCCCGCCGCCGGTGATCCGGCCGGACGAGCCCACGCCGATGATGGTCTTGTTGGACGCCACCTTCTGCATGCCCGACACGGCGATCGTGCCGGTGATCCTGATGGTGTACGGGGTGCTCGACGTGGCGTAGGAGTCGAGCTGGTCCGCGCTCGTCGCGGTCACCGTGGCGCCGGACGCGCCGCCGGTGGTCCCGCCGTTCATGCTCGCGTACCCGACCGGGGACGCCTCGGCCGCGGCGGCCGGACGGGCCTGGACGGCGGCGCCGGCGGCGGTGACGCCGGCTGCGGCGAGGGCGGCGGCGAGCGTTCCGATGAGCAGGGGTCTGGTGGCCATGCGGGGTCTCCTTCGTGTCATCGCACGTAGATCTGCGGACGGGGCGGGGCGGACATGCCGTCCCCGAGGAAGAAGCTCGGGTGCGGCGGCTGGTTGTAGGCGGTGTTCTGCCAGGCCAGCGCGGTCCGGTACTGGGTGTCGTGCAGGAGCGTGTAGATCTTGCGGTCGGTGACCTCCCTGGTGGTGAAGATGCGGAGCCGGGTGTCGTCGGCGGACGGCCAGACGACCTCCTCGCGCCAGTCGCCGAACAGGTCGCCGGACAGCGACGGGACGGCCTTCGTGCCGTTGTTGGAGTGCACGCCGGACGCGGTCAGCAGCCGGGTGTCTCCGGACGGGCCGTACTTGTCGACGCGGGTGCCGTCGAGCAGTTCGCGCACGGGGTCGGCGTCCCACCAGGCGAGGAAGTTGATCGACGACGGCTTGCGCCCCGCGTCGTTCCCCGTGACGCTGCGCAGCCCGGAGACCGACGCCGACCAGAGCTCGGCGCCGGGGCGCCCGGACCAGATGTCCCCGGCGACGCCGCGGCCGTTGTCGCAGCACGCGGGCGTCGACCACAGGACCTGGCCGGTGCGCGGGTCGAGGTAGAGCGAGGACGGCTGCCCGGACGACTCGCTGACCTTGAAGTACTCCAGGCCCGGACGCGCCGGGTCGAGGTCGCCGAGGTGCTGGGCGTCGCCGTGGCCGGTCCGGGCCGTCCAGAGGCCGCGGCCGTCGTCGTCCACCGCCATCGCGCCGTAGACGATCTCGTCGCGGCCGTCCCCGTCGACGTCGCCGGCCGACAGGCTGTGCGAGCCCTGCCCGTCGTAGCCCCGGCCGGTGTTGGTGGAGCTGTCGGTGTCGAACGTCCAGCGCCGGGTGAGGCGGCCGTCCCGCCAGTCCCACGCGGCGATCACGCTCCGCGTGTAGTACCCGCGCGCCATGATCAGGCTGGGCCGGACGCCGTCCAGGTAGGCGGTTCCGGCGAGGAAGCGGTCCACGCGGTTGCCGTACGAGTCGCCCCAGTCGGACACGTTCCCGCGGGCCGGGACGTAGTCCGCGGTCGCCAGCGCGGCGCCCGTCCGGCCGTCGAACACGGTGAGGTACTCGGGGCCGGTGAGGACGTACCCGCTGGAGTTGCGGTGGTCGGCGGAGGCGTCGCCGATGACCCTGCCGGTGCCGTCGACGGTGGCGTCCGCGGTCTTCATGGCGACCTCGGCGCGCCCGTCGCCGTCGTAGTCGTACACCTGGAACTGCGTGTAGTGCTGGCCGGCCCGGATGTTGCGGCCCAGGTCGATCCGCCACAGCCGGGTGCCGTCCAGCCGGTAGGCGTCGATGTAGACGTTGCTCGTGTAGCCGCTCTGCGAGTTGTCCTTCGAGTTGGACGGGTCCCATTTGAGGACGAACTCCAGTCGGCCGTCGCCGTCGAGGTCGGCCGCGCTCGCGTCGTTCGCGCTGTAACCGGACCCCGGCGGCTGGATCGGCACGTCCAGGTACCCGTCGCCGAACCGCAGCGCTGCCTCGGACGGCGCGCCCTCGACCCCGTCCACGACGGGCCGGACGGTGTAGGACGCGTCGGCCGGTGCGCCCTCGTCCCAGAAGTTCGTCGAGTTCGTGACCGTGGCGACGCGGGCCGTGCCCCGGTACAGGTTGAAGGTCGTGGCGGGCGGGTCGGTGCCGAGCAGGCGCCAACCGACATGGTTGCCGTTGCCGGACCGGACGCTGATCAGGCCACGGTCGAGGTCCTCGGCCTGCCGCGCGGCGGCCTGTGCCACGGCCTCTGCCCGGGCGGCGGGCGGCCCGAGCGGCGGCATCGCAGATCCGGCCAGGACGAGGGCGAGCGCAAGGCGGAAAGTCGATCTCACGGCGACTCCCAGGGCGGGGGGCGGGAAAGCCTTTCCTCCTAGTCGCCGACCGCGCCCGGAAGGTTGCCGCGCCGCTCCGGCGGCCGGTCCGCCAGCTGCCTCACCAGCTCGGCGACGCCCTTGGAGGTCTGGCTCTTCACGGTGCCGACCGTGACGCCGAGCCAGAGGGCGGTGTCCTTCTCGGACAGGTCGAAGGCGAGCCGCAGGACCACGCAGGCGCGCTTGCGCTGCGGCAACCGCCGCAGCGCGGCCCGGACGTCCACGGCCGCGGGGACGTCCGGCGGCGGGACGTGCTCCCCGGCGGCCGCCCGCATCCGCTCCAGCGTGTCGCGCTCCCGGACGAGGGCCCTGATCCGGCTCCTCGACATGTTGACGACCATCCGGCGCACGTAGGCGAGCGGCTGGTCGGCGGCCCGCACCCGGTCCCACCGCTGCCACGCGGCGGCCAGGGCGTCGGCCGCGAGGTCGTCGGCGCCGTCCGGGTCGCCCAGCAGCAGGTAGGCCAGCCGCGCGAGCTCGCGGTGGTGCCGCTCGAAGAACCCGTGGAACTCGCTGCGGGCGGCATCATGAGAGCGCTCCCATAACGCCCGCCGGGATCCGTTCACCGATACTCCTCTCGGCTGGCGGCCCGTGGAGAAAGCGCTTTCAGCCGAAAGTAAGGACGCACCCTCCGCCCGTCAACCCGCCTTTCGGGCGTTCAGTCACGGCGCCTCGGCGACGTCCTCGGGGTGGCGCGTCGGGGTCTCGTCGAAGATCAGCCAGGTCCGGGTGGAGCGGACGCCTTCGAGGGCGTGCACGCGGGCGAGGACGATGTCGCGCAGCGAGGCGTTGTCGGGTGTGCGGACCAGCATGACGAGGTCGACGTCCCCGCCGACGAAGGCCAGGTGCTCGATGCCGGGGACCTCCCGGAGGCGGGCCGACACCTGGCGCCAGGAGTTCTGCTCGATGGTGACCAGCACGTAGGCCGCCGTCCCGAGGCCGGCGCGGACCGGGTCCACGCGGGCCGTGAAGCCGGTGATCACGCCGTCGGCGACCAGCCGTTCCACGCGGGCGTGGGCGCTGGAGCGGGAGACGCTGACCCGCTCGGCGAGGGCGCGCATGGACAGCCGGCCGTCCGCCTGGAGTTCGCGGAGGATGGCGCGGTCGACGCCGTCGAGGGGCGCCGCCGATCGTCCGGCGGGTCCGGCGGGCGGCGGGGCCGCGGGCGACAGATGGTTCATCCGAGCTCCGTTACTGGGCCGTACGTCCTGGATTTATGCCGTCTATTGAGTCTTATGTCCGGTCTGGTTCATATTCCTAGCACCGATCGAGTGCGGAGGTGGGGGCGTATGGCGGGCCGGGTGGAGGAGCTGCTGCCCTCGGCGGAGCCCGTGCGGTTCCTGACCGACGGCGGCGCGGCGGTGCGCGGGCGGCAGCGCTACCCGGTGCCGGACCCGGAGCTGCTGCGCCGGGCGCACCGGGCGATGGTCGTCGGGCGGCGGTTCGACGCGCAGGCGACCGCGCTGACGAAGCAGGGCCGGCTGGCCGTGTACCCGTCCAGCCACGGGCAGGAGGCGTGCCAGGTCGGCGCCGTGCTCGCGCTGGAGGACGGCGACTGGTTCTTCCCCACCTACCGGGAGTCGGTCGCGCTGGTGTCCCGCGGCATCGACCCCGTCGAGGTGCTCTCGCTGCTCAGGGGCGACGCGCACTGCGGCTACGACCCCGGCGTCCACCGCACGGCGCCGCAGTGCACGCCGCTCGCGACCCAGACCGTCCACGCGGCCGGCCTCGCGTACGCGGAGCGGCGCAAGGGGACGGGACGGGTCGCGCTGGCCTGCGTCGGCGACGGCGCCACCAGCGAGGGCGACTTCCACGAGGCGCTCAACTTCGCGGCCGTGTTCAAGGCGCCCGTCGTCTTCCTGGTGCAGAACAACCAGTACGCCATCTCGGTTCCGCTCGACCGGCAGACCGCCGCCCCGTCCCTGGCCTACAAGGGCATCGGGTACGGCGTGCGTTCCGAGCGGGTGGACGGCAACGACCCGGTCGCGGTGCTCGCCGTCCTCGCCGCCGCCGTCGAGCACGCCCGGTCGGGCGGCGGCCCGTTCCTGGTCGAGGCGCACACCTACCGGCTCGAAGCGCACACCAACGCCGACGACGCGTCCCGGTACCGGCCGGACGCGGAGGCCGAGGAGTGGCGGCGGCGCGACCCGATCGCCCGGCTGGAGACGTACCTGCGGCGCCGCGGGCACCTCACCGACGCCGACGTCGCCGCGTCGGCCGCCGAGGCCGAGGAGTTCGCCGAGCGGCTGCGCACCCGCATGAACGCGGACCCGGACCTCGCCCCCATGGGGCTGTTCGACCACGTCCACGGCACGCCGACCCCGCAGCTGGACGAGCAGCGCGCGCAGCTGCGGGCCGAGATCGAGGCCGAGGAGGCGCTGTCGTGATCACCATGGCCCAGGCGCTCAACACCGCCCTGCGGGACGCCCTCGACGAGGACGAGCGGGTCGTGGTGTTCGGCGAGGACGTCGGCGCGCTCGGCGGCGTCTTCCGCATCACCGACGGGCTGGCCGCGAAGTTCGGCGACGACCGCTGCTTCGACACCCCGCTCGCCGAGTCGGGCATCGTCGGGTTCGCGGTCGGCATGGCGATGGGCGGGTTCCGGCCCGTCGTCGAGATGCAGTTCGACGCGTTCGCCTACCCGGCGTTCGAGCAGATCGTGTCGCACGTGGCGAAGATGCGGAACCGCACGCGCGGGAAGGTCGCGCTGCCGCTCGTCATCCGCATCCCCTACGCGGGCGGGATCGGCGGCGTGGAGCACCACTGCGATTCCAGCGAGGCCTACTACGCGCACACGCCGGGGTTGAAGGTCGTCACGCCGGCCACCGTCGAGGACGCCTACTCGCTGCTGCGGGAGGCGATCGACGATCCCGACCCGGTCGTCTTCATGGAGCCGAAGAAGCTGTACTGGTCGAAGTCGGACGTCGCGCGGCTCGACCGGACCGAGCCGTTCGGCCGCGCCGCGGTCCGCCGCCCCGGCCGCAACGCCACGGTCGTCGCCTACGGGCCGAGCGTGCCGGTGGCGCTGGAGGCCGCCGGCGCGGCCGCCGGGGAGGGCTGGGACCTGGAGGTCGTCGACCTGCGGACGATCGTCCCGTTCGACGACGCGACCGTGGCCGCGTCCGTCCGCCGGACGGGACGCTGCGTGGTGGTCGCCGAGGCCGCGGGGTTCGCGGGCGTCGGCGCGGAGATCGCCGCCCGCGTGCAGGAGCGCTGCTTCCACAGCCTGGAGGCGCCGGTGCTGCGGGTGACGGGGTTCGACATCCCGTACCCGCCGCCCATGCTGGAGCACCATCACCTGCCGAGCACCGACCGGATCCTCGACGCGCTCGACCGCCTCCAGCGCGACGACCGTCCCGACACCCGGTTCCTGGACGGTGCCCGATGAGCGAGGCGACGGTCTTCCGGCTTCCCGATCTGGGCGAGGGGCTCACCGAGGCCGAGATCCTGGAATGGAAGGTGAAGGTCGGCGACACGGTGACCGTCGACCAGAGCATCGTCGAGGTCGAGACGGCCAAGGCCGCCGTCGACGTCCCCGTCCCCCTCGCGGGCACGGTCGCGGAGCTGTACGCCGAGGCCGGAGCCGTGGTGGAGGTCGGCGCCCCGCTCGTCGCGATCACCGCCGGGGACGCGGCGGCGGAGCGGTACCGGGAGGAGGAGCGGGCGGGGTCCGGGAACGTGCTGGTCGGGTACGGGACGCGGGAGTCGCGGCGGTCCCGGCGCCGGGTGGCGCGGCCCGACTCCACGCGGACGGCCCCGCCCGCCGACATGCCCGCCCGCGGCGAGGTCCCCCGCGTCATCTCGCCCGTGGTGCGGCGCCTGGCGCTGGACAACGGCATCGACGTCGGGGCGCTGGCGCCCAGCGGCCCCGGCGGCGTCGTGCTGCGGCGGGACGTCGAGACCGCCATCGCGGCGCGTACCGGCGAGCCCCAGGACCGGGACGGCGTGGTGCGCGTCCCGCTGAAGGGGGCGCGCCGGACGGCGGCGGAGCGGCTGTCCCGCAGCCGCCGCGAGATCCCGGACGCGACCACGTGGGTCGATGTGGACGCGACCCGCCTGGTCAAGCTCAGGACGGACATCCAGCGCTCCGGCGCACAGGTGGGGATGCTGGCCCTGTTCGCCCGGATCTGCCTGGCCGGGCTGAGGCGCCACCCCGAGCTCAACGCCTCCGTGGACGTCGAGCGGCAGGAGATCGTCCGGGTGCCGGAGGTCCATCTGGGGTTCGCGGCGCAGACCGACCGCGGTCTGGTGGTCCCGGTCGTCCGCGACGCGCACGCGATGACGCTGGCCGAGCTCGCCGCCGCGCTCCGGGAGCGGACGGACGCGGCGCGCGAGGGGCGGCTGGCCCCGGCCGACCTGACCGGCGGCACGTTCACGTTGAACAACTACGGCGTGTTCGGCGTGGACGGCTCGACCCCAATCATCAACCATCCCGAGGCGGCGATGCTCGGCGTCGGGCGGATCGTCGAGAAGCCGTGGGCGCACAAGGGGAAGGTCCGGCTCCGCAAGGTGACGCAGCTGTCGTTCACCTTCGACCACCGGGTGTGCGACGGCGGCGTCGCCGGGGGGTTCCTGCGGTTCGTGGCCGACTGCGTGGAGCGTCCCGAGGTCCTCGTCACGAATCTGTAGCGTCACCGGCGGGGCGGCGGCGCAGGCCGTCGAACGCGACCTTGCAGAGCGCGTCGGCGATCTCGGCCGCGCCCGCGCCGCCGCGCGGCCGGTACCACTCGATCAGCGAGTTGACCAGGCCGAACAGCAGCCGGGCCGCGATCGCCGGGTCGACGTCGGGTCGGATGTCGCCGTCGGCCTCGGCCTCGGCGACGAGCCCGGAGACGAGGCGGTCGAACTCGCGGCGCCGCGCCAGCGCCCGCTTCTCGACGGCGGTGTTGCCGCGCACCCGCAGCAGCAGCGTCACGAACGGCTGCTCGGCGACGAGGACGGCGACGCTGGCGCGCACGAGGTGCTCCAGCCGGTCGATCGCGCGGCCCGGCAGGGCGACGGCCTCGTCCGCGGCGGCGAAGAGCCCGTCGAGCGCGCGGTCGACGGCGAGCTGGAGCAGCTCGTCCTTGCCGGAGACGTGGTGGTAGATCGCGGACTTGCTGATGCCGAGCCGCTTCGCCAGGTCGTCCATGCTGGTGCCGTCGTAGCCGCGCTCGTTGAACACCGTGACGGCGACCCGCAGCAGCGACTCCTTGTCGTAGCCCGGCCGGCCGCGCCGGTTCGCCCGCCTGCCGCCCTCGTTGGTCACCCGAGACCTTCAGCGTGGATGCCCCGTTTTTGAGGGCGGGGAGGAAACGCGGAACGATGCGGCACGGTGGTCTCCTGGCTCTGTCGGTGGTGGCCGTTACGGTCGGCTGCGTGTCCCGGTACCGGCTGTGCCCGACCCCCGTCCAGGAGGCGGGGTTGCTGGAGCATTGCGGGCATGCCCGTTTTGTGTGGAACCTTGCCGTTGAGCAGCACGCCTGGTGGACGCCGCGGCGCGGTCCGGCGCCCTCGTTCGCGGCGCAGTGCCGCCAGCTCACCGAGGCCCGCGCCGCGTTTCGGTGGCTGGCCGGCGGGTCGGTGATCGTTCAGCAGCAGGCGCTCAAGGACTTCGCCCAGGCCATGGCGAACTTCTTCGGCGGGACGCACCGGCGGCCGGGGTGGCGTAAAGCCGGTGTGCACGAGGGGTTCCGTATCGTGGGGAAGCGCGGGCGGCAGTGGGATGTGCGGCGCCTGTCGCGGCGGGTGGGTGAGGTGCGGGTGCCGAAGGTGGGGTGGGTGCGGTTCCGCTGGTCCCGCCCCGTCCCCGGCGGCGTGAAGTCGTTCCGGGTCAGGCGTGACCGTGCCGGGCGCTGGCATGTGGCGTTCGCTACGGTCCCCGACCCGATCCCGGGGCCGGGCAACGGTGCGGTGGTGGGTGTGGACCGGGGCGTTGCGGTGTCGGCGGCGCTGTCCTCCGGGGAACTGCTGCACGCCCCCGCCCTGACCGGCCGGGAGGCCGAACGGCTGCGGCGGTTGCAACGCAGGCTGGCGCGCGCCGCCAAGGGGTCGAACCGCCGCACCCGCATCAAGGCCGCCATCGCCCGGGTGAAGGCCCGCGAGGCCGACCGGCGCCGCGACTGGGTGGAGAAGGCCACCACCGGACTGGCCGCCGGGTTCGATGTGATCGCCGTCGAGGACCTGAACGTGCGGGGCATGACCCGCTCGGCACGCGGCACCATCGACGCTCCCGGCGCGGGCGTGGGCGCCAAGGCCGGGCTGAACCGGGCGATCCTGGCCAGCGGGTGGGGTGTGCTGGTCGCACGGCTGGAGGACAAGGCGCCCGGCCGCGTCATCAAGGTCAACCCGCGTTACACCTCGCAGACCTGCCATGCCTGCGGGCACCGCGCATCGGAAAACCGTGAGAGCCAAGCGGTGTTCTGGTGCGTGGCCTGCGGGCACCGGGCCCACGCCGACGTCAACGCCGCACGCAACATCAAAGACACCGCCGTGGGACGCACGGTGGCAGCGCGGGGAGCCCTCCAGCCACCAGGCGGGGCCACGAACCGCGAACCTCACCCCATCCGCCTCTCGTAGGTCGATGGTTTGGAATCCCCCGCCTTCAGGCGGGGGAGGACGTCAAGGCGGTCATTATCGCAGCGTCCGCGGGGTCCGCGGCCTTTCCCGGCGGGCCGGTACCGGGCTAAAATACTGACTGAACGGACGGTTGGTAATTCATGGGAGGGCCGATGTCGCCGGAGCGGTTCGAGCGGACGATCGAGCGCGACCAGCGGATCGAGCCGCGCGACTGGATGCCCGACAGGTACCGGTCCACGATGGTCCGGCAGATCGCCCAGCACGCCCACTCCGAGATCATCGGGATGCAGCCGGAGGGCGCCTGGATCACCCGCGCGCCGTCGCTGCGCCGCAAGGCGATCCTGCTCGCCAAGGTGCAGGACGAGGCGGGCCACGGCCTGTACCTGTACTCGGCGGCCGAGACGCTCGGCGCCGACCGCACCGACCTGACCGAGCGGCTGATCTCCGGCCGGCAGAAGTACTCGTCGATCTTCAACTACCCGACGCCGACGTTCGCCGACGTCGGGGTGATCGGCTGGCTGGTGGACGGCGCCGCGATCTGCAACCAGGTGCCGCTGTGCCGGAGCTCCTACGGCCCCTACGGGCGCGCGATGATCCGGATCTGCAAGGAGGAGTCGTTCCACCAGCGGCAGGGCTACGAGCTGCTCATGACGCTGATGCGCGGCACGCCGGCCCAGCGGGAGATGGTGCAGGACGCCGTGAACCGCTGGTGGTGGCCGTCCCTGATGATGTTCGGCCCGCCCGACGCCGACTCGACGCACACCGCGCAGTCCATGGCCTGGAAGATCAAGCGGCACACCAACGACGAGCTCCGGCAGCGGTTCGTGGACATGACCGTCCCGCAGGCCGAGGCGCTCGGCGTCACGCTCCCCGACCCGGACCTGCGGTGGAACGAGGAGCGCGGCCACCACGACTTCGGCGAGATCGACTGGTCCGAGCTGAAGCGCGTCATCAGCGGCGACGGCCCCTGCAACGCGGAGCGGATCGCGGTGCGCAAGGCCGCCCACGAGGACGGCGCCTGGGTCCGCGAGGCCGCCGCCGCGTACGCCGCCAAGCAGGCCGCGCGCGACGCCGGGCGGCCGGTCGAGAGGGAGGCGTCCTGATGGAGAAGGACTGGCCGCTGTACGAGGTGTTCGTCCGGGGCAAGCGGGGCCTGAACCACGTGCACGTCGGGTCGCTGCGCGCCGCCGACGACACGATGGCGCTGCGCAACGCCCGCGACCTGTACACGCGGCGGAACGAGGGCGTCAGCATCTGGGTGGTCAAGGCGCGCGACATCACCGCGTCCAGCCCGGACGAGAAGGACGCGTTCTTCGACCCGAGCGGCGACAAGGTCTACCGGCACCCGACGTTCTACGAGATCCCCGACGACGTCCCGCACATGTGAGGCTCCGATGGGCCACGACGACTACGACTCCGACAACCCGTTCCACGCGCTGACCCGCGACGACGGCGATCCCCGCTGGGCGTTCGGGACCGGGTTCCACGACCCGCTCGCCGGGATCGACGCCTCCGTCCCGGACGGCCTCGACCGGGCCGACCTCGCCGCCTACTGCCTGATGCTCGGCGACGACGCGCTGGTCATGTCGCACCGGCTCCAGGAGTGGTGCACGCACGCGCCCGAGCTGGAGGAGGAGGTCGCGCTCGCCAACATCGCGCTCGACCTGCTCGGCCAGGCCCGGCTGCTGCTGGCCCGGGCCGGCGTCGCCGAGGACAAGGGCCGGGGCGAGGACGACCTCGCCTACTTCCGGGACGCGCCCGAGTTCCGCAACGTCGGCCTCACCGCGCTGCCGAACGGCGACTTCGCGCGGTCGACCGTCCGGCTGCTGCTGTTCGCGACGTGGCGGCTGGCGCTGCTGGACCGGCTCACCGCGTCCGGCGACCCGGTCCTGGCCGCGATCGCCGCGAAGAGCGTGAAGGAGGTCGCCTACCACCGCGACCACGCCGCGATGTGGACGATCAGGCTCGGCGACGGCACCGACCTCTCCCACGAGCGCGCCCAGCGCGCGGTGGACGAGGTCTGGCCGCACACGGACGAGCTGTTCGGCGTCCACGAGGTCGAGAGGCGGATGGCCGACGCGGGCGCGGGGGTGGACCCGTCCACCGTCCGCGCGGAGTTCGACGCGGTGGTCGACGAGGTGCTGGCGGCGGCGACGCTCCAGCGTCCGGGGCCCGTCCCGTCCCGCGTGGCTGGGCGGGACGGCGAGCATCCCGCCGCGATGACCGCCCTGCTCGCCGAGCTGCAGGGGCTGGCCCGCGAGCATCCGGGGGCGGAGTGGTGAGCGCCCGCGCGATCGCCGAGACCGTCACCGACCCCGAGCTGCCGATGCTCACGCTCGCCGAGCTCGGCGTGCTGCGCGACGTCACCGAGGGGCCCGGCCGCGTCGAGGTGACCATCACCCCCACCTACACCGGCTGCCCGGCGCTGGACGCGATGCGCGACGACCTGCGGAACCGGCTCGCCGAGGCCGGGTACGCCGAGGTCCGGATCCGCACCGTGCTCGACCCGCCGTGGACGACCGACTGGATCAGCGAGCCGGGCCGCCGGAAGCTCGCCGCCGCCGGGGTCTCGCCGCCCGGCCCCGCGCCGCTCCGCGCGTCCGGCCCGATCCCGCTCACGCTGGGCCCGACCCGGCGGATCGCCTGCCCCCGCTGCGGGTCCGCCGACACGGCCGAGCTGTCCCGGTTCGGGTCCACGGCCTGCAAGTCGCTGCGGCGCTGCGCCGCCTGCCACGAGCCGTTCGAGCACTTCAAGGAGATCTGAGCCGTGACGCTCACCGAGGTCGCACCGCGCCGCGCCGGCTTCCACGCGCTGCGCGTCGCGGACGTCGAGCCGCTCTGCGACGACGCGGTCGCGGTCACCTTCGACGTCCCGCCCGAGCTGGCGGACGCGTACGCGTTCCGGCCCGGCCAGTTCCTCACGCTCCGCCGCGTCCTGGACGGCCGGGAGGAGCGCCGCTCCTATTCGATCTGCGCCCCGGCCGGGGCGGCGCCGCGTATCGGGGTCCGCGAGATCCCGGACGGGCTGTTCTCGTCCTGGCTGGTCCACGAGGTGCGGGCGGGCGACGTGATCGAGGTCCTGCCGCCGTCCGGCACGTTCGTGCTCGACGCCCCCGGGGCCGAGCACCACGTGCTGATCGCGGCCGGCTCCGGGATCACCCCGGTGCTGTCCATCGCCGCGTCCGCCCTCGCCGACCCCGCCGCCCGCGTCACCGTCCTCTACGGCAACCGGCGCAGCGGGACCGTCATGTTCGCCGACGAGCTCGCCGATCTGAAGGACGCCCACCCGGACCGGTTCGAGCTGGTGCACGTCCTGTCCCAGGAACCCCGCGAGGCCGAGCTGTTCAGCGGCCGGCTGGACGCGGACCGGCTGCGCGCCCTCCTGCCGCTCCTCGTGCCCGTCGCCGACGTCGGCCACTGGTGGGTGTGCGGGCCGTTGGGCATGGTCACGGGCGCGCGGGACGTCCTGCGCGGCTTCGGGGTGCCGCGCGAGCGCGTCCACCAGGAGCTCTTCCACGTGGACGAGGTGCCGCCCGAGCCGAACCGCACGCGGTCCGCGCCGTCCGGCCCGGCCACCGAGGTCACGATCGTCCTGGACGGGCGCTCCACCACGCTGACGCAGCGGCGGGACGCGACCGTCCTCGACTCGGCGCAGCGGGTGCGCCCCGACCTGCCGTTCGCCTGCAAGGGCGGCGTGTGCGGGACGTGCCGGGCCCGGGTCGTCGAGGGCGCGGTCGACATGCGCCGCAACTTCGCGCTCGACCCGGCCGAGGTCGACGCGGGGTACGTCCTCACCTGCCAGTCGGTCCCGGCCACCCCGGAGCTGACCATCGACTACGACGCGTGACCCCCGATAGGTGACACCGCCCCGGCGGAGGATGGCGGACCTCCGCCGGGGCGGTGCGCCGGTGCCCGCGTCAGCAGGTCAGGTTGTCACCGGCGGGGACACCGAGGATCTGGGTCATCCTCTGGTAGGCGTTCACCCGGCTCTGCACCTGGGCCGGGTTGCGGCCGTCGCATTCCAGGCTGCCGTTGATGCTGCGGATCGTCTCGCCGAACCCGCGGCCGTTGACCATGGCGTCGTGCCCGGTCATGGTGCCGGGACCGCGCTGGGTCATCCAGTACCAGAGCCCGGTCTTCCAGGCCACCGCGGAGTCCTGCTCCACCAGCCACGGGTTGTTCAGCAGGCCGATGCCGAGGGCATCGCCCGCCGCCTTGTAGTTGAAGTTCCAGCTCAGCTGGATGGGACCGCGCCCGTAGTAGGCGGCCTGCCCGGCGGGGCAGCCGTAGGGCTGGCTCGCGTCGCAGTAGTGCGGGTAGTTGCCGGTGTTCTGCTCGACGATGTGGACGAGCCCGCCGGTCTCATGGCTGACGTTGGCGAGGAAGGCCGCCGCCTCCTGCTTCTTCACCGTGTCGCTGCCGGTGTTGGCGAACCCGGGGAACGCGTCCATGGCGGCGGTCAGCCCGCCGTAGCTGTAGAACGCGTTGCGGTTCGGGAACATCTGGTTGAACTGGGCCTCGCTGACCACGAACGCGGCCGCGTTCGCCGCGGACGCCGTCGGCAGGACGGCCGACAGCGCGGCGGCCATGACCGCCACGAGGCCGATCAGGGCGTGCCTCACCCTCCGGCGCGCCATCACTGCACCTGGAGGTCGACGCACGCGTAGAACGCGTTGGGCGTGTCGGCGATGTTCCAGACGGCCAGCACCTTCTGCCGTCCGGAGACCCCGCCGAGGTCGACCGGGTGCGACACGGTGGCCGGGGGCTGCTGGTCGCCGCCGTCGATGTCGGCGACCTTCCGGCCGCCGACGTAGTACTCGAAGTTGGTGGTGCGGTGCCGGGCGGTGAACGTCCAGGTGAAGGTGACCTGGCGGCCGACGGTGGTCGCCCGCCAGCCCTTGCCGTCGTCGTCGAGCTCGGCGAACCGCGCGTTGCCGCCGCTGCAGCTCGTCAGGCCCTTCGGCCCTTCGACGCTCTGCGGCTCCCACTGGATGTCGCCGCACTGGACGATCTTCTGGGCGCACTGGGCCTGCCTGCTCAGCGGAGCCGACACGTAGCCGTGCGCGTAGGCCGCGGTCGCCGGGAGCAGGACCGTGACGAGGGGGGCGATGCCGAGGCCGGCCGCGAGAGCGGCGAGCCTGCGCCGTGATTTCTTCATAGCGGGGGGTCCTTGCGTGCTGGGGTGGTCTGTCGTTCGGCGCGGCGGGGAGCGGCCGCGAGGGGAGCGGGCGGCGGGGAGCGGGGCATGGCGGCTCCATCGGATAGGAAACTTTCCTATCGAATTGGTGGAACGGTAACTCCCCCGCGGATGACGGGCAAGACCACCGGAGTGACACGCGATCCGTCCGGACAAGACCAGCGCAGGCCGGGAACCGAACCAGCCGCATCCGGCCACGAAGATTGGCAGCATCACCCGACCATCAGCCCGAACCATCGGCACTATCCACCAAAAGCCCGACCGCCCCGCCACGGTCGGTGCAGGCCGAAAGCCGTGGCGGACTCGTCCGGGGCCTCCCGTCGCGAAGGTTCCGGTGATCGGGACTTGGGGTCCGCGGGGCTCGCGGGCGCTCTTACGATCGCCGCACTCGACCCGTCGCCTGACCGGCCGCTGAGAGGACGTCATGGACCAGAGCGCTGACTATGTGGTGGTGGGGGCCGGGAGCGCCGGGTGCGTGCTGGCCAGGCGGCTGGCGGAGTCCGGGGCGAGCGTCGTCCTGGTCGAGGCGGGCGGGCCGGACCGGTCGCCGCTGGTGCGCAAGCCCGGGCTGATCGCCGTCTTCCACAACGTCCCGCAGCTCAAGAAGCGGCTGGACTGGGGGTTCTACAGCTCGCCGCAGCAGAACGCGCTCGACCGGAAGATCCCGCAGGTGCGGGGACGCGTCCTCGGCGGGTCCGGGTCGATCAACGGGATGCTGTTCGTGCGCGGGCACCGCAGGAACTACGACGACTGGGCCGCCGAGGGGTGCGAGGGCTGGGCCTTCGACGACGTGCTCGGCAGCTACAAGCGGCTGGAGAACTGGGAGGGCGGCGCCACCGACCTGCGCGGCGCGGGCGGGCCCATCCACGTGACGCGGCAGAAGGACCTCACGCCGGCGTCGCAGGCGTTCATCGAGGCGGTCGCCGACACCGTTGGAGTGAAGCGCAACGACGACTACAACGGCGCCGAGCAGGAGGGTGTCGGGATCTTCCAGCAGAGCGTCGACGGGGGGCTGCGCTACAGCTCGTCCGTCGGCTACCTGGATGACCACGGCCTGGCGAACCTGACCGTGCTGACCGGCGTGACCGTGACCCGCGTGGTGATCGAGAAGGGGCGCGCGACGGGCGTCGAGGTCGTCACCAAGAAGGGGAAGGGGACCGTCCGGGCGTCCAGGGAGGTGGTGCTGGCGGCCGGGGCGTTCGGCTCGCCGCACCTGCTGATGCTGTCCGGCGTGGGCCCGGCCGCGCACCTGCGCGAGCACGGCATCGAGGTGCGCGCCGACCTGCCGGTCGGGGACAACCTGCACGACCACATGTTCGTGCCGATGACGTTCGTCATGGACACCGCCCGCAACAAGGGCACCGCGCCCTACTTCGCCCGGGGCGTCGTCAAGGAGTGGACGCGGGGCGGGACGTGGGTGGCCCGCTCCGTCTTCGAGGCGGTCGGGTTCGTCCGCAGCGGCCAGGCCGGGGACGTCCCCGACATCCAGCTGCACGCCCTGCCGTGGTCGTACCCGTTCCCGAACCAGGACGCGCCCGTCCGGCACGCCGTCGACAAGCGGCCCGCGCTCACGGTCATGCCGACGCTGATCTACCCGAAGAGCCGCGGCACGGTCCGGCTGGCGTCGGCCGACCCGCTGGCCGCGCCGGTCATCGACCCGGGCTACCTGTCCGACCCGGACGACGCCCGGCTGCTGCTGGACGGCATCGAGCTGGTCCGCGAGGTGATGGCGGGCAAGGCCATCGCGGGGGACGTCAAGGAGGAGCTGTCGCCGGGCCCGGAGTTCCCGGACCGCGCCGCGCTGGTGAAGGAGCTGCCGAACCGCGCGACGACCGTCTACCACCCGGTCGGGTCGTGCCGGATGGGAACCGACGAGCGGGCCGTCGTCGATCCGGCGCTGCGGGTGCGCGGCGTCGAGGGACTCCGCGTCGCGGACGCGTCGATCATGCCGAGCATCACCGGGGGGAACACCAACGCCCCGAGCATGATGATCGGCGAGCACGGCGCGGCGCTGATCCTCGGCTAGGCGGGCGGCGGGAAGGACGCCACCCAGCGGCGCTGCCACGGGGTCTCGACGGCCCGCGGGTGGTGGTGCTCGCGCGTCCACGCGACGGCCTCGGCCGGGTCCAGGCCGGACAGGACGGCCAGGCAGGCGATGACGGTCCCGGTGCGTCCGACGCCGCCGCCGCAGGCGACCTCGGCGGCGGCGCCCGAGCGGGCCTTCTCGTGCAGGGCGCGGATCCGCCGGACGGCGTCGTCGCGGTCCCGGGGAAGCAGGAAGTCGGGCCACACGATCCAGGCGGACGGCCAGCGCAGGTCCGGCTCGTGCTTGCGGCGGAGGCGGCCGGAGCCCAGGTAGAGGCCGAACTCGGGCAGCGGCCCGTCCGGCAGGGGGGCGCGCAGGCCGCGGCCCCGGATCGGGGTGCCGTCCGGGAGGCGGATGGCGCCGGTGAGCGTCATCGGGTCACCTCCCGGCGGCGGGCGCGGTGGTTGGCGACGTTGAGGCGGTTCCCGCACCGCTCGGGCATGCAGTAGCGGCGCCGTCCGGCCCGGCTGGCGTCGGCGAACACCCCTCGGCAGCCGGGGGCGGCGCAGGCGCGGAAGCGCTCGTGCCCGAGCGCCCGGACGACCCCCGCCAGCGCGACGCCGATCATCGCGGCGAGCCGGTCGGCGAGCGGCGCGTCCGGGTCGGCCGGGACGTGCCACCGCCACCGCCCCGACGGGTCGCGGCGCAGGACCGGCGCGCGGCCGGCGCGCCGGGTCAGCACGGCGGCGCCCGCCACCGCCTGCTCGGCGGTCTCGGTCTCGATGATCCCGCGGACCTCGCGGCGCAGGAGCTGGACCGGGAAGACGTCCTCGGCGGACGGCCGGAGCCCGTGCCCCGCCAGCAGGGCCGCCAATGCCTCGGCGTCAGGGAGCGCCTCCGTACCGCGGACGGTCGGAGACGTACTGACCAGCTCGTTCGCCAGCTCGATGCCGGGCGTGTAGTCGGCGAGAGGGATGTGCACCCGTTCCTCCTGTAAGGGTTACAGGAGGACTATAACCCTTACCTAGCGTCGGGTGCGGTGCTCACGTCGAACTGGAGGCCGCCGTCCACCGCCGACACCTCCACGTGCGAGCCGTGCCGGAGGTCGCCCGCGAGCAGCAGATCGGACAGCTCGTCGTCCACCTCGCGCTGGATCGTGCGGCGCAGGGGGCGGGCGCCGAACTCGGGCTGGTAGCCGCGCTCGGCGAGCAGGTCCACCGCCTCCGGGGTGAAGGTCACCGTGACGTCCTGCGCGCGGAGGCGGCGGCGCGTCTCGTCCAGGAGCAGGTCGGTGATCTGGCGGAGCTGCCCGGACTCCAGCCGCCGGAAGACGATGATCTCGTCGATCCGGTTGAGGAACTCGGGCCGGAACGACTCGCGCAGCCGCCGCATGATCCGGTCGCTCAGCGCGGAGCCCTCCCCGTCGGCCGAGCCGAACCCGATCTCGGTGGTGCCGGTGATCAGCTCCGAGCCGAGATTGCTCGTCATGATCACGACGGTGTTGCGGAAGTCGACGGTGCGGCCCTGCGCGTCGGTGAGCCGGCCGTCGTCGAGCAGCTGGAGCAAGACGTTGAACACGTCCTGGTGCGCCTTCTCGATCTCGTCCAGCAGGATCACCGAGTACGGCTGCCGGCGGACGGCGTCGGTGAGCTGGCCCGCCTCCTCGTAGCCGACGTACCCGGGAGGCGCGCCCATCAGGCGGCTGACCGTGTGCCGCTCCTGGAACTCGCTCATGTCGAACCGCAGCAGCCGGTCGCGGCTGCCGAACAGCGCCTCGGCCAGCGCCTTCGCCAGCTCGGTCTTGCCGACGCCGGTCGGGCCGAGGAACAGGAACCCGCCGATCGGCCGGTCCGGATCGCCCATCCCCGCGCGGGACCGCCGGACGGCCCGCGCCACCGCCGCCACCGCGTCCTCCTGCCCGACGACGCGCTGGTGCAGGTGCTCCTCCAGCTCGACGAGGCGCTCCCGCTCGGCCTGGGTGAGCTGAGTGACGGGCACGCCGGAGATCCGGGAGACGACCTCGGCGATGTCCTCGGTGGTCACCTCGGGGACGGCCGCGGGCCCGCCGTTCTCCTCCGTCTCCGCGAGCTCCTTCTCCAGCCGGCCGATCTCGTCGCGCAGCTCGGACGCCTTCTCGTAGTCCTCGTCCGCGACGGCCTGGTCCTTCTCCCGGCGGCGCCGGTCCAGGCGCTGCTCCAGCCCGCGGCGCCCGCCGTCCCGCGTCCCGGACCGCAGCCGGACGCGGGCGCCCGCCTGGTCGATCAGGTCGATCGCCTTGTCCGGCAGGAAGCGGTCGGTGAGGTAGCGGCTGGACAGGTCGACGGCGGCGACCAGCGCCTCGTCGGTGAACCGCACCTGGTGGTGCGCCTCGTACCGGTCGCGCAGGCCGCGCAGGATCTCGATGCTGTCGTCGGCGCTCGGCTCCGGCACGAGGATCGGCTGGAACCGGCGTTCGAGCGCGGCGTCCTTCTCGATGTTGCGGCGGTACTCGTCGATGGTGGTGGCGCCCACCACGTGCAGCTCGCCGCGCGACAGCGGCGGCTTCAGCATGTTGCCCGCCGACATCGCGCCCTCCGCGCTGCCCGCGCCGACGATCGTGTGGATCTCGTCGATGAACACGACCAGCTCGTCGGCGTGCTCGCGGATCTCGTCCACGAGCTTCTTCAGCCGCTCCTCGAAGTCGCCGCGGTAGCGGGTGCCGGCGACGACGCCGCCGAGGTCGAGCTGGACGAGCCGCGTGCCGCGCAGCGTCTCCGGGACGTCGTCGTCCACGATCCGCTGGGCGAGCCCCTCGGCGATCGCGGTCTTGCCGACGCCCGGGTCGCCGATCAGCACCGGGTTGTTCTTGGTGCGCCGCGACAGCACCTCGACGGTCTCCTCGATCTCGTCCTCGCGCCCGATGACGGGATCGATGCGGCCCTCCCGGGCGAGCGCGGTGAGGTCGCGGCCGAACTCGTCCAGCGTGGGCGTGCCGGTCGGCTGCCCGCCGCCGGGCCCGCCGGGCGGCTGGCCGCCGCCCGCCGCCGCCTGCTGCAGGGAATCCGGCGTGACGTGCTCGTGGTCGAGGATCCGTCCCGCGGTGGACCCGCGGTCGAGCGCCAGCGCGAACAGCAGGTGCTCGGGCCCGATGTAGGACGAGCCGAGGGCGCGCGACACCTGGTGCGAGTCGAGCAGCGCCCGCTTGGCGGACGGGGTCAGCTCGGGCGGCACCTCCCGCGGGTCGCCGCGCCGCGCGTGCCCCTCGATCTCCGCCCTGATCTTGTCCGGGTCGGCGCCCGCCCGCGCCATCCACTGCCGCGTGCCCTGCTGCCGCGTCGCCGCCCACAGCAGGTGGTCGGTGTCCAGGTCGTGGCTGCCCCACTGCGCCGCCTGCGCGGCCGCGTCGCGCACCAGCTCGCGCGCCGGCTCGCTCATCAGCCGCGCGATGCTGATCCGCTCCATCGGGCGGCGGTGCGCCCGCGCCCCGAAGTAGCGGGCGAGCATCTCCTCGAAGGGGTCCATCCCTTCGGACCCGTACCACCCCGCGGTCATCTCAGAAACCCCCCGGTCGTCCAAGGACACGTCATAGCAACGGTCGAGTCCCTGCCCGTGCAGACTTGCCGAAAACACGAGGACGGCCTGCCGAAAGGCGGACCGGACGCGGAGCGGGGTCGTCCTGCTCCGCCCGAGGTCAGCGGTCGTTGACCGCGTCGGCGGGGCCGTTGCCCGTCCGCGCTCGGAACTCGCCGGGCGGCTCGCCGTGGACGGCCCGGAACACCCGGCTGAAGTGCGCGGCGTTCGGGAAGCCCCAGCGGGCGGCGATCGCGCTGACCGGGCGGGCCCGCAGCGCCGGGTCGAGCAGGTCGGCACGGACGCGTTCGAGCCTGCGGAGCCGGATCCACTCGGCCACGCTCGTCCCCTGCGCCTCGAACAGCGTGTACAGGTGCCGGACGGCGATGTGATGGGCCGCGGCGATGCGGCCGGGGGTCAGCCCGGGGTCGCCGAGCCGCGCGTCGATGTAGGCGTGGACGCGCAGGAGCAGGGCGCGGTGCCGGGCGTCCCGGGAGACGTCGCCGGCCCGGTCGAGGCGGGCCGCGAACACCGCGGTCAGCAGGTCGAGGGCGGCTCCGCCCAGCCGGTGCGCGGCGGCGCCCATGCCGTCGAGCTGGCCGGGCAGCTGCCGGGCCAGCGAGGAGATCAGCGCGCCGGGCCCGCCGGTGCCCGGGACGCGGGTGCCGGTGAGCGTGCCGAGGTCCCGGTCACGCAGGGGCAGCAGCGCGCGCGGGAAGACGCCGGGGTCCTGCCGTGCACCGGTCGTCAATGGTCGTGCGCCCAGTGCCAAGGACCTCCGCGCGTCCCCGCAGCAGAATCGGGCTGAACACCTACGGGGAGGCACGACCATGGATCCTGAACTCACCGCCCAGATGATGGACCTCACCACCCGGACCTGGGTGTCCCAGGCCATCAGCGTCGCCGCCGAACTGGGCGTGGCCGACACGATGGCCGACGGCCCGCGGCACGTGGACGACATCGCGCGGGCGGTCGGCGCGGACGCGGACGCGCTGTACCGCCTGCTGCGGGCGCTCGCCGACCTGGACCTGTTCCGGGAGCTGGAGGGCCGGCGGTTCGCCTCGACCCCGCTCGGCGAGGTGCTGCGCACCGGCGTCCCGGGCTCGCTCCGCGACTGGGCGATCATGACGGGGCGGCCGTTCCACCGGGAGGCGTGGACGGCGCTCGCCCACAGCGTCCGGACGGGCGAGCCGGCGTTCGAGCACGTGCACGGCGCGATGGGATTCGACCACTTCCGCGACCACCCCGCCGACGGCCAGGTGCTGAACGCCGCGATGACCGCGGTGTCCGGCCTGGTGATCGCGCCGGTCGTGGCGGCGTGCGAGTTCGAGCCCGGCTCGAAGATCGTGGACGTGGGCGGCGGGCACGGCGCCCTGCTCGCGGCGATCCTGGCCGGCGATCCGGACGCGCACGGGGTGGTGTTCGACCTGCCCCACGTCGTCGACGGCGCGGGCCGGGCCGCGGAGGACGCGGGCGTCGCCGACCGGTGCGAGTACATCGGCGGGGACTTCTTCGAGTCCGTCCCGTCCGGCGGGGACGCCTACGTGCTGTCCAACATCGTGCACGACTGGGACGACGGCAGCGCCGTGCGGATCCTCGCGAACTGCCGCGGCGCCATGAACCCGAACGGGCGGGTGCTGCTGCTGGAGGCGGTGCTGCCCGACGACATCCGTCCGTCCCGCGCCAAGTGGATCGACCTCGAGATGCTGATCATGGCGCGCGGCGCCCGGCAGCGGACCGGAGCCGAGTACGCGGACCTGCTCAACCGCGCCGGGCTGCACCTCACCCGGGTCGCCGTCGACCACGACGCCGGCGCGTTCGGCGTCATCGAGGCGGTGCCGCTCCGGATGTGACCGACACGGCCAGCCGGAACTCCCCCGGCGGCAGCCCGTAGGCGGCGCGGAACACCCGGCTGAACGCGGCCGCGTCGGCGAAGCCCCAGCGCGCGGCGATCGCGCTGACCGGTCGGTCGCGCACGTCGATCCGCCGCTGCGGGGCCGGGTCAGACGAGGCCCTGGGCCAGCATGGCGTCGGCGACGCGCTCGAAGCCGGCGATGTTGGCGCCGACGACGTAGTCGCCGGGGGCGCCGTAGCGTTCGGCGGTCTCGTAGCAGGTCGCGTGGATGTTCGTCATGATCGCCAACAGCTCCTCCTCGACCCGGGAGAAGGACCAGGCGGCGCGGCTGGCGTTCTGCCGCATCTCCAGCGCGCTGACCGCGACGCCGCCCGCGTTGGCGGCCTTGCCCGGGCCGAACGCGACGCCCGCCTCCCGGAAGGCGGCGACGGCCTCCGGCGTCGCCGGCATGTTCGCGCCCTCCGACACGGCCTTCACGCCGTTGCGGACGAGGATCGCGGCGGCGTCGGCGTCCAGCTCGTTCTGCGTCGCGGACGGCAGCGCGATGTCGGCGGGGACGTCCCACACCCGGCCGCCCGCGACGAACCGGGCCGAGGAGCCGCGCAGGTCGGCGTAGTCCGCCACCCGGCCGCGGTCGACCTCCTTGACCTTCTTGAGCAGGTCGAGGTCGATGCCCTTCTCGTCCACCACGTAGCCGCCGGAGTCGGACACCGTGATCACGTTCGCGCCGAGCTGCTGCGCCTTCTCGATCGTGTAGATCGCGACGTTGCCGGAGCCGGACACGACGATCTGCTGGCCGTCCAGGTCCTCGCCGCGGTGGCGGAGCATCTCGGCCGTGAACATGACGTTGCCGTACCCGGTCGCCTCCGTCCGGCAGGCGGACCCGCCCCAGAGCATGCCCTTGCCGGTCAGCATCCCGGCCTCCCACCGGTTGGTGACCCGGCGGTACTGGCCGAACAGGTAGCCGATCTCGCGGGCGCCGACGCCGATGTCGCCGGCGGGGACGTCGGTGTGCTCGCCGACGTGGCGGTGCAGCTCGGTCATGAACGACTGGCAGAACCGCATGACCTCCTCGTCGGAGCGGCCGTGCGGGTCGAAGTCGCTGCCGCCCTTGCCGCCGCCGATGCCGAGCCCGGTCAGCGCGTTCTTGAAGATCTGCTCGAAGCCGAGGAACTTGACGATGCCGAGGTTGACGGTGGGGTGGAAGCGGAGCCCGCCCTTGAACGGCCCGAGCGCGCCGTTGTACTCGACGCGGAAGCCGCGGTTGACGTGGATCTCGCCCCGGTCGTCCTGCCAGGGGACGCGGAACATGATCTGCCGCTCCGGCTCGATCACCCGCTCGACCAGCTTGGCGGTGGCGAGCGCGGGCCGCGCGGCCAGCACCGGGCCGAGGGACTCCAGCACCTCGTGCACGGCCTGGTGGAACTCCGGCTCACCCGGATCGCGCCTCAGCACCCTCGCGTAGGACTCCTCCAGGAGCTCCAGGGTCTCGGGCGGTGCGGGCAGGCGGGGGGCCAACGGCATGGTGAAGATCCCTTCCTCGCGTCACCTCCACTGTAAAACCTCATCTCCACCGGCCCGGACGCGCCTCGCCGCAGGTCCCGGCATGTGCACGGGCCGCGCCCGCCCTGGGTCGGGGACGCGGCCCGGCGTTCGGGGCCCCGGTCAGGCGGGGCACTTCTTCCAGGCGAAGTGGTAGGTGGTCTTGACGCTGCCGTCGGTCGAGTCGAAGGTCATGAAGCTGGTCTTGGACGGGTCCGAGGTGCCCTTGTACACCCGCAGCTCGGTGTTGATGTTGAAGTTGCGGTCCTCGCCGCACGGCTTGAAGACCAGCTCGGAGACGTCCGTCCGGTCGGAGAACTGCCAGTTGTCGGAGTAGCCGCCGCGGATCGTGTGGCTGACGGGCGTCGTCTGCGCCATGCCCTGGTGGTAGTAGTTCGCCTTCTCCATGCCGCTCGCCCCGGCCTCCAGGTGCGCGAAGCCCCGGTAGTCGGCGCCGGCGATCGCGTAGGTGAAGCCCTGCGGGACGTGCACGCCCAGGTTGATCTGGCAGTTCTTCCGGAAGTCGGTCGGGTCGGAGTTCCCGCCCGCCCGGGCCAGGTAGTCGCTGTAGGTGACGGTGAACGAGGTGTTGTCGCTCGCCGTCGCGACCGCGGCCGTCCCGGCGTGGCAGCCCGACCCGTTCACGGTCAGCACGTCGATGACGATCCGGTCGGGCGGCGGCGGATCCGCGGCGGCGGACGCGGGGGCGGCGGACAGCGGCAGCGCCAGGGCGGCCACGCACGCCGCCGCGGCGGTCAGTCGAGTTCGCATCGGGGGTTCTCCTTTACTCGGTGCCTTCTCGTCCGGCGGCCGTCACCACGGGGGGCACTTCTTCCAGGCGAAGTGGTAGGTGGTCTTGATGCTGCCGTCGGTCGAGTCCATCGACATGAAGCTGGTCTTCGCGGGGTCCGAGGTGCCCTTGAGCACGCGCAGCTCGGTGTTGACGTTGAAATTGCGCTCCTCGCCGCACGGCTTGTAGACCAGCTGCGCGACGTCGTTGGTGTCGGTGAACTGCCAGTTGTCGGCGTACTCGCCCTGGATGCTGTGCGAGACCGCGGCGGTCTGCGGCATGCCCTGGAAGTAGTAGCTCGCCTTCTCGATGCCGCCGGCGCCCGGCTCCAGCCACGCGAAGCCGCGGTAGTCGGTGGACGCGATCGCGTAGGTGAACCCCTGCGGGACGTGCACCTTCATGCTGATCTGGCAGTTCTTCCGGAAGTCCGTCGGGCCGGAGGAGCCGCCCGCCTGGGCGGTGTAGTCGCTGTAGGTGACGGTGAACGCCTCCTTGTCGTCCGACACGGCGACGGCGGCCGTCCCGGCCGGGCAGCCCGACCCGTTGACGGTCGCGATCTCGATCGTCACCCCGTCCGGTCCGGGCGCCCGCAGCGGCGCCGCGGACGCCGGCGTGGCGGACAGGACGCCCGCGGAAATTGCGGCGGCAGCGGAAACGGCAATCCCTTTACGCATGCGATTCCTCCTCGCTGGGACCTGCGCAAAGGGAGCGTAAACTTCCCAGGTCAGAAGGGTCAATCGCCGTTTTTCACTTTTCATGACCCACTGAAAACAGCAAAAGACCCTCTTCTGAACGGGCGAGAGCAGGCACATTGGAACGTCCAATGTGAAAACGGCCGGCATGGGCGCTGGAAGGAGCGTTCCATTCAACCGGCCGGGAAATTCAAGCGGCCCGTCCAGTACGCGTAGAAGGCGCGGTGTCAGCCCTTGCCGCGGTGTCAGCCCTTGCCGCGGAGGCGGTCGGCGAGGACGGCGGCCTGGCTGCGCTCGACGTCCTTGGTCGCGGTGAGGAGGGTGACGGTGCCCTCGCTCGTGAGTTCCCGCAGGTGGTCGAGCGCGGACGCGCGCTCGGGCTCGGCCAGCTCGGCGTCGTAGCGGCGGGCGAACTCCTCGAACTTCTCGGCGTCGTGCCCGTACCACTTGCGCAGCTCGGTGGACGGGGCGACGTCCTTCAGCCACTCGTCCAGCCGCGCGTCCTCCTTGGACAGCCCGCGCGGCCAGACGCGGTCGACCAGGATCCGCTTCCCGTCATCGGACGAAGGCGGCTCGTACACCCTGCGCAGTCGTACCTCCATGCCCGCACGTATACCCTCTCTGCGGCCTCGAAGCGCCCTGGGACCCGCCGGTGCCGCGCTGTGGATTCGCCCGGCACGCCGGTGCCGGAAACGCCGGGGTGGCGGTCAGCGGCCGGCGGCGGCTCGGCGGGCGAACTCCGCGGCGGCGGTGCGGCGGGCGAACTCGCCGGCGAGCGCGCGGCCGAGGACGTCGTCCTCGGGCCGGTGCCGCTCCAGGTAGGCGAGCGCCTCGGCGAGCTCTCCCGCGGTCAGCCGCCGGACCGGTTTCCCGGCCCAGCGCGGGAGCCGGGCGGCCGGCGCGGTGCGCTGCTCTGTGTTCACGGGCGGGGCCCTCTCGTCTCTGCCGGCAAAGAACCGCCGGGGCGGGCAGCGGGCGGCGCGGCGGCGGGAGCCGCGTTCGCGCCCTCGATTAGGATCGCGGCGTGCATTGGTGGAGCCAGCAGGCCTGCGAGGCGGCCGCGGAGGCCCAGGCCGCCGACCCCTCGCCCGCGAACCTCATGGCGGCCGCACAGGTGCAGGCGCTCGTCTCGATGGCGGAGGCGCTGCACCGCATCGCGGCCGCCCTGGAGGAGCGGGACGAGGCCGACGGCGCCCCGCCGCTGTCCGTCCGGCCCCGGTAGCGGCCGGCCCAGCGAAAATACCGGTGCACCCGGAAGGGGGCGCACCGGTATTTCCCGGGGTGTCACGCGTCGCTGAACGATTTGCGTTCCGTCCTGCCGTTGGCGCTCGGGGCGAGGCGGGAGGTCTTGGCCACCGACGGGCGGGCCGGGGCGGTCTCCAGCAGGTGGTCGTCCGGCGCTGGGGCGGCCTGGGCCGCCGCCTGGCCGGCGGCCGGGCGGAGCTCGTCGCGAGGCCGGTCGCGCAGCCGCCGCGCCGCCTGCCGGAGGGCGCGCTCCCCGACGAGCCGGGTCAGCTCCAGCCCCCAGCAGTCGAGCTTGTCGGCGTCGGTGAGGTCGTCGCGGCTGCTCAGCTCGGCCGCGAGGCCCCCGAGCCGCTGCGCCTCGGCGAGGTCGAACTCGCGCAGGAGGTGGCAGCACAGCTCGGCGAGGGCCGCGTGGTCGCGTTCGAACGACAGGCCCGACAGGTCGTTGTGCGACAGCCGGCTGAGCGCGCGCTTGCGCTCCAGCTCGCCGTCGGCGACCCGCAGGATGCCGCCGAGCAGGGCGACGGGGCCGGTGCCTCCGCTGTGCGCCGGGCCGAACGACATCCGCAGCACGGCCGCCGAGCCGATCCCCGCCGCGATCACCCGGACGATCATGAGGCTCGCCGGGGGCGTGGTGGGGGGCAGCCCGAACGTCCAGCCGGACGCGGTCATCGCGATCAGCGCGACGACGGACGCGCTGGCGTTGACGAAGACGAACAGCAGCCCGCCCGGGGACAGCAGGGCCGCGACGGGCTTGTCGCGGTAACGGGTGAGGAGCTCGGCGAGGCCGAGCGCGCCGCCGATCACGGCGGCGAGGAGCATCTCGATGGTCACGGGGCCGCTCCTTCAGGCGCTGCGGGCGGTGAGCCGGCCGAACGGGGACTCCTCGGACCTGCCGCGCCGCGACAGCAGGGCGGCCGGACGCTGCCGGGCGGCGAGCTCCGCGCGCTCGACCTCCAGGAAGACCAGCAGCCATTCGGCCGGTCCGGCGGCGACCCCGGTGTGCGTGCGCAGCGCCTGCTCGCGGGCGCCGAGAAAGGCCAGCAGCCATCCGGTGGGACCGGACGGCCCGGTGTTTCGAATACGTGAATGCATGGGGAGAACCATTTCGCAGGCGCTCCCCGAAGTCGACTTCCTCCGGGTCAAGTTTTCCGGCCCGGCGCCGCGGATCGGCCATTTGGCAGCACAAGGGGAAACATCCCGCATGACGCCGCGATCTCCGCTTGATTGACACGTGTCCCGGACCTTTTTCACGGCCCCGGCAATTCCTTTGCGAAGAATTCCGGTAACCCGCCGCAGGGAGATCGCTCTTGGTGCGGCGGCGCCCGCCGGACGCCGATCTTGAGAGCTGGAGCTGGGATTTCCGCGCCACGCCGCGACACGCCGCGACACGCCGCGCGGCCGAGCGGGAGGGTCCGTGAAACGGACGGAGGGGCCACTCCCCCCGAAGTGACCCCTCTCTCCCCGTTCCGCCATGCCGGCCCGGTGCGCTCACAGGACCGACCGCTCCCCCCGAAGCGGTTTCGCACCGGCCGTTCCGCGGACGTGAAGAACGTAGCGAGCACCCGCGGGAGGATCGAGGCTTTGCCCGCCCGTGTCGACGAACGGGACACCGTGTGCGACGAACGGATGACGCTCCGTCGCGGAAGCGGACTTAGCCGTCCCAAACGGGCAGGTGGAGGGCGGAGGGGCGGCTCCTGGTGCGGAGTATCTCGAAGCGGGTGCGGCGGAACGCGACGGCCCGGCCCGCGGGCTCGCCGGTGCCGGGGTTGCGGGCGAAGCGGGGGAACGCGCCGGCCGCGAGCATGACGCGCGGGCGGTGGCCGCGCCGGAAGCGGTAGGCGGTCGGGTGCATCTCGATCTCGGCGCGGACGACGCCGTCCGCCGCGATGCGCGCGATGCCGTCGGTGACGTTCCGCGAGACGCCGTCGCGGTCGACGTCGCAGAGGCGGACGAAGAGGTCGCCCTGGCCGGTGCTGGTGCGGACGTGGACCGTCGCCGAGACGGGACCGATGAGGTCGAGGTCACGGGTCAGCGGCGCCCCGGTGAGGACGACCACGTCGTCGCGGCGTTCGAGGGGCGCGTTGTCGCGCTGCCCGCCCTTGCCGGGCGACAGCAGCGGGCCTCCGACGTTCGGCGTGGGGTCGTAGGGGTCGTAGGTGAACGTGGCGGGGTCCTCGTCCGGCACGTCCCAGGTGAGGCCTTGGGAGAGATAGAGCGGCGTGGTCCGGGTCTCGGGTGGGGGCCACTGGTCGAAGTCCAGCCACGTATTGGCCTTCTGCAGGTGCAGCCTCACTCGCGCCTTGCGGAGTTGGGCCCTGTCTCCGTTGAGGTGGGCGTTCAGCCAGGACACCTGGTCGGAGAGCGTCGCGCGGAGCGCTCTGAGGTCGTGTCCCCATGGGCCGATGGTGATGCGGACGTCCCGTCCGGCCGCGTGGAGGGCGGTGAAGTCCTTGAGCTGGCGGCGCAGGAAGAGGTCCCACCAGCCCGCCACCATCGTGGTGGGCGCGGTCGTCTGCGGGACGGCGGCGCTGTGGTCGGTGCCCTCCCAGAAGCCGTCGCCTGGCTCGGCATGGGCCGCGACCTCGCGGAGGAAGGTCTCGGGACGTCCGATGGCCGCGATGTCGGCCTCGTCCAGCGGCAGGTGCCGCATCGCCTGCCGGACGCGCCTGTTGTGGAGCGGCCGCCTTCTCTCGTCCTGCGTGCCCATCAGCGACGACCAGACGAGCGTGTTGTGCAGGGCGAGCGCACCGCCCGGGTAGAAGGAACTGACGAACTCGGACGCGGTGATGCCGAGCCCCATGGCCTCCAAGGGCGGGTCCGCATAGGGCGCGGCCGCCCATTCGGCGAACCCCAGGTAGCTGGCGCCGACCATGGCGACCTTGCCGTCGCACCAGGGCTGGGCACGGAGCCACCTGAGCGTCGCCAGGCCGTCGTCCTTCTCGTCGTGGAAGGCGTGGAACTCGCCCTCAGACCCGAGGACACCGCGCACGTTCTGGACCACGACCTGGAACCCGCGCCGGGTGAGGACGCCCGCGAACAGCCGGACGGCGCCCTGCCGCTTGCCGTACGGGGTGCGGATCAGGACGGCCGGGAGCGGGCCAGCACCGCGCGGGCGGTAGAGGTCGGCGACGAGCGCGATCCCGTCCGGCATGGGGACGCGCAGGTCGCGCACGACCTCGGCGTGCGGCGACGGCGACTCGGAAAGGCCGAGGAGGCGGTCGACGAGTCGTCCCGCAACGACCATGGACGTCCCTCCCCCGTTCTCCCGGCTGCGAAGGATAGCGTCAGGAGGTGAGGAGCCGTTCGTACTCGTAGAGGATGCCGCCGAACTCTCCGGTGGGGATCTCGCAGGCGTGGCCGGGGAGCCACAGGTGTTCCAGCCGGACGGTCTGGACGTCCAGGCGCAGGTGGCAGGCGTTGCCCGTGTGTTCCCAGCCGGGACGGGCCGCGCGGAGGACCTCCAGGTGGTGCCGATGGCTCTGCAGGTCGTGGAGCAGGAACGCCGTGAGGACGTGCCGCGGCCCGTTCACCGACGCGGTGAGCTCGCTCGCGGCGGACGCCGCGGACTCCAGGTCGACACCCGAATCGGCCAGCTCCGGGAAGAACACCCTGACGCGCCGGACGACGCCGCCGATCTCGATCGGTTCGCAGGGGAGCCGCAGGACGGTCTCCGGGTCGACGTAGCCGTGCACGGGGACCCCTGCGACGACCCCCGACCACGCTCCCGGGATGGACTTGAGGAAGCGGGCCTGGGTCAGGGCGTTGCCCAGCTCGCCCATGAGGCGCTCAGGGTCGATCCCCCTCGGCATGAACGTTTTGGTGCCGCCGCGCAGGCGCGTGCCCGTCTCGTCCAGCACGGCGAGGTCGGCCCAGCACGCGCCGGAGCCGGTTCCGAGGACGCCGTGCGGCAGGCAGGCGTCCGGGTGCGGGGTCAGCCCCGCGAGGTCCTCCAGGACGGCGCGCGGCGTCTGGATCAGGCCCCAGCCCTGGGTGCGCGGCGATACCGCGCCGAGGGCGAGCGACGTGGCCACGGGCTCGCCCTCGCGGGCCTGGCCGAGGCCGCGTTCGAGGCTCCGGCGGCTCTTGAGGGCGCCGACCTCCTGGAGGTACTCGTCCAGGCACTGGCG
Organism: Actinomadura sp. B10D3; assembly: GCF_039871695.1. Taxonomy (NCBI): domain Bacteria; kingdom Bacillati; phylum Actinomycetota; class Actinomycetes; order Streptosporangiales; family Thermomonosporaceae; genus Actinomadura; species Actinomadura sp. B10D3. Next base: position 533,184 of record NZ_JBDPLY010000002.1, on the reverse strand, counting down.
GAGGACGGCCGGGTCGAGGTCGCAGGACGCCCATCCGGCGACGTCCCGGACGTGCACGATCGTGCCGTCGAAGTCGAGGCGGTGGTAGCGGTAGTGCTCCTGCCAGGGCCGGGCGGGGTCGCCGTTCAGCCGGCCCTGCGCGCGGGCGATCGCGGAGAGGTCCTCGCCCAGGTCGTTGATGAGGAAGTCGCGCAGCGGGGCGTGCAGGGGGTCGGTCTCCACGGCCACCCGCACGCCGTCGCTGCGGAACCTCACCGGAAGCGATAGCGCCATTCGCGTGATTATGCCGATAAGCGAAGATCATCACTGGTATGGCGGAATGTTCGTTGCGATCACCCGGGTTCGCCGGCCATGTACGGCGGCGCCGGCTCGTACTGGATGTAGCGGCGCACACAGCGCCAGCACCAGGTCCATCCCGGCCGTGACGCCGGCGGACGTCCAGCACTCCGGCCTCGGCCGGCAGGAGCGCGCCGCTGCACACCGACGCGACACCACGCGCATGCCTCCAGGCTGTCCACCCGGCGTCCATGGCGTCAACGATGGGTACCCCACCGATCGCGCCATCCGGGCGGTTCCGGGGTTGGGGTCACCCCCCACCCCGCGACAGAAAAGAGGTCCACGGAAACGCAATTTTCCGGGTTGACACTCCGGCGCGACTGTGGCTAACTCTTACGCATGAAGCTTTGATCCTTCTCCGGTCGAGCCGCCCCCGGCACCGCCGCGGGCCCACTCCCGTCGCTTCCTCGGCGCTCCCGTATCGCAGGCACACCCCTCGTGTGACCTGCGACGTCGCCGCGCACCCTCATTCCCTTTTCATCCGCCCTTTCACGGCCGAATTCATCCGTGCCCGGAGGTGGTCTCTTCATGCGTGCCATTAACAACGACCCGTTCGCCAAAAACGGAAAGAAGAAGCAGCGGCGGAAGAACTCCGACTTCAAGGCGAACCTCGCGAACAACAACCGCCGCAACGTCCGGCAGATGCCGACCCGGCAGCTCAACCGGGGCCGCTGACCGGCGTCTCCCCGTCCGTATCCCGGCCCCGGCCCCGGCCCCGCTCCGCGGCGGGCGGGGCCGGGAACTCGGCCCACACGACCGTCCGGGCGCCGTCCGCCCGGAACCCCCAGCGCTCCGCCAGCGCGTCCACGATCCGCATCCCGCGGCCGGTCTCCGCCCCGGCCTCCGGCTTGACGTGCGGGCGCCCGCCGGCCGCGCCGTCGTCGCCGACCTCCAGCCGGTACGCGCCGGCCTCGACGGCGAGGACGACCGTCACCAGCCCGCCCTCGCGCCCGGACGCGGTGTGCGCGATCGCGTTCGCGACCGTCTCGCTCGCCACCATGACCATGTCGTCCAGCGCGGGATGGCCGGCCGCCACGTTCCGGACGAAGCTCCGCGCGCACCCGACCGCCCGCCGCACGCCCGGCAGCATGATCTCGCCGATCACCACGCGGTCCCGCGTCCCTTCCACAGCACCGCCTCCCCCGCGCCGGCGGGCACCGGGCACGGGGCCCGCACCGCCCGGCACCCGGCCGGCCGCTCGCACCACGTCCTCGACGCCCACCGCGACGGCTCCTTCGCCCTCCGGAAAGTCGCCCGTCACCTCGAAGTACGGCCCGGGGCCCGCGTCCCGTTCAGGGCGGCGGCCCCGCGCGCCGCACTACCCGTCGCCGAGGACGGCGGTCAGCCGCGCGAACGCCACGACGTTGGCGCGGTAATGCCCGGCACGCGCGTCGAAGTCCCCGCCGCACGTGATCAACCGGAGGGACGGCTCCCGCGTGTCGCCGTACACGGCCCGCGAGGGGAAGCCGTCCTTGGGGAAAGTGCGGACGGCGTCCACGGTGAAGACGGCGGTGGCGCGGTCGGCGCGCAGCACGCTCACCCGCTCCCCCGGCCGGAGCCGGCCGAGCCGGTAGAACACCGACGGACCCGAGGCCGAGTCCCGATGCCCCTCGATCACCGCCGTGCCGGGCTGCCCGGGGGTGACCGAGCCCGTGTACCAGGCCGCCTCGTCCTCGTTCGGCGGCCGGGGCGGCTCCAGCGAGCCGTCCGGGCGCAGCCCGGCCCGCGCGACGGGCGAGTCGACGCCCGCGGCCGGGATGACCAGGCGGACCGGCGGGGACGCGGGGAGCCGGGCGGGCGGCACGGCTCGACGCGGAGGGGGCGAGGTCCGGGACACGGCCACCGCCCGTGCGGCGGGATCGTCCCCGGCGGCCCGGCCGTCCACCCCCGAGGCCGCCGCCACCATCGCCGCGGCCACGCAGAGGGCGGCCGCGAGCCCCCTCGCGGTCACCCCCGCGTCCGCCCTCGGCGCCGCAGGAGAAGGCGCGCCAGCAGCGCCACGGCCGCCAGCCCGGCGGCGCCGCCCAGAACCCACGCCCCCTGCACGATCTTGCTCGGCGCGTCGTGGGCCGCGGTGGACCCGGTGCCCGTCACGGCGCCGCCGTCCGGCATGGCTCTCAGGACGCCGCAGAGAACGGGCGACGTCGCAGCCAGGGAAAGCGACGGCACGAGCTCGCTCCGCTTCTTCTGGATGCGGGGGCTGAGCAGGGCCGGGTCGACCCCGTGCACCACGACGACGGCGGTGCCCGCGCGCAGCGATCGCAGCGTGGCCGCGTCCAGGGTGGTGACGCGCGTGTAGTCGGTCTCGGCCCCGGTCGGCGCGGTCTCGACGTCGGTACCGGCCTCCGCCGAAGTGCTCCCGGTGACGGACAGCGTCGTCTGGACCGGCCCGTAGAAGGGCGCGCCCTCCGTGGCGCTGACGATGCCGTCGCCGTTCTCGTCGGCGGCCATGGTGGGGCAGTCGCCCCGCCCGCCGCCGCGGATGTGCTGGAGGTGCGGGTAGGGCATGCCCTCCGACGTGCCGGTCAGCCCCTCGAAGTGCTCGTCGATCGTGGCGCGGCGGCCGTCCAGCCGCAGGGTGAGCGAGCCGGAGGCGTTCTGGTGGTTGAGCGGCTCCAGCGCGGCCTGGTAGGTGACGCTCCGGGAGGCGGTGCCGTCCGCGGCGGACGCCGGCGCGGCCATGACCGGCGTCGCGGCGGCGCAGGCGAGCACGAACCCCGCGACGCAGGCGGACGGCCGTCTGCCCTTCTTCTCCATGCCTGCCCCTTCCCCGAAGATCCCCGGCGCTGTGGGGCTGCCCCGGCGAGAACCGCACTAATACGCCGGGCGGGTACCTGAACGGCAAAGCATCCGGGCGGGCACTTCTGCGCCGGGTCATGAACATCGGCACCGTGCGGCGCACGGAAAGATCCGCGCCTCGTCCGTTGTTACGACGTGCATGAGCGAGGATCTCGGCTACGGGTGGCAGGGCGACCTGCTGGACCTGCCCGCCTATTTGAAGCGCGTCGCCCACGACGGCGACCTGGCCCCCACAGTGGAGACGCTGCGCGCCCTGCACCGGGCGCACGTCACGTCCATCCCGTTCGAGAACCTGGAGATCATGCTCGGGCGGCCGGTGGAGATGTCGCTGGACGCCGTCCAGGCGAAGCTCGTCGGCAGCCCGCGCGGCGGCTACTGCTTCGAGCACAACCGGCTGTTCGCGGCCGTGCTGGAGCGGCTCGGCTTCGAGGTGATCGCGCTGGCGGCGCGGGTGACGCTGGGCTCGCCGAAGCTCCGGCCGTCCACGCACGCGCTCCTGCACGTCCGCCCGCCGGGAGGGTCGCGGGACGAGCCCGCGTGGCTCTGCGACGTGGGCTTCGGCGCCGGGCCGCTGGAGCCTCTGCGGCTCGTCGACGGGGAGGAGGCCGTCCAGGACGGCTGGGGTTTCCGGCTTCAGCGGGGCCGCACGGTCGAGACGTGGACGCCCAGCACAGCGGGCTGGGAAATGCACCAGCGCGGCCCGGACGGATGGGTCCAGCGGCACACGTTCCCGCTGAACGAGACGTTCCGCATCGACTTCGAGGTGTTCAACTACTACGTCTCGACCAACGCGCGTTCGCCCTTCACGGCCCGCCCGTTCGTACAGAGGTTCTCGCCGGACGTCCTCCACGTGCTGGACGGGACGACCCACACCCTCACCCGCCCGGACGGCACGGTCGAGACCCGCACGCTCACCCCCGCCGACCTGCCGGCGACGCTCGCCGCCGACTTCGGCATCGTCCTCGAAGGTGAGGACGCGCCCGGCCTCGTCTCGTTCGTGCGGGACAGGAGCTAGTTCAGGTCGAGCCGGCCGAGTTCGGCGCGGCCGGCGACGCCGAGCTTCGGGTAGGCCTTGTAGAGGTGGTAGCCGACCGTCCGGGGGCTGAGGAAGAGCTGGGCGCCGATCTCCCGGTTGCTCAGGCCCGTCGCCGCCAGCCGGACGACCTGGAGTTCCTGCGGGGTGAGGCGGCCGGCGAGGACGTCCCGCCCGTCCCCGCCGTCGGTGAGGCTCTCCCCGGCGGCGCGCAGCTCGGCGCGGGCGCGCTCGACCCACGGTGCCGCGCCGAGCCGGTCGAACGCCTCCAGCGCGGAGTGCAGCCGCGCCCGCGCGTCGTTGCGGCGCCGCGACCTTCGCAGCCACTCGCCGTACAGCAGCTCGGTACGCGCCTGCTCGAACGGCGTCCCGCCCTCACGGTGCAGCTCCAGGGCACGCGAGTACAGCGCGTCAGGGTCGTCCGGGGTGAGAAGAGCGGCACAGCGCGCCGCGATGGCCTCGGCCCATGGCCGCCCTACATGCGCGGCCCACGTGCCGTACCACTCACCGGCTTCCCGCGCGCGCTCTGGAACACCGGCCCGGACGGCCGCTTCGACCAGGTCCGGCAGGGCCGCGATGGCGCCCTGCCGGTTCGGGCCCGACAGGACGTCCGAAAGGCGTTCGACGGCGGCTTCGTACCGTCCGAGGCCCAGGTCGAGAAGAGCGCGCGCCGACGCCGCGTGCACGCTGCTCGGCGGGACGCCACGCGCCAGCGCCTCCTCCGTCAGCTCGGCGCACCGGCGCTCGTCGCCGCCGATCGCGGCGAGCTGCGCCAGCACGGTGTCGAGGTAGACGCGGATCCGCTGCTGCCCGGTGTCGGCGGCGATCCGCCTGCCCTCCGAGGCGGCGGTGAGCGCGTCGCGGTGCCGGCCGAGCAGCAGGTCCGTCCGGGAGCGCAGCATCAGCACCGCGGCGAGCAGCCCGATCGAGCCCTCCTCGCGGTGGCGCCGCTCCAGCGCGGCGGCGGCCTCCGCGGCGCCCCGCAGGTCCCCGACCAGCAGATGCCACAGCCCGGCGCGGATCCGGTCGCGCGGCCCGTAGCAGGTGCCCATCGCCTCCATCAGCTCCCGCAGCGCCGCCACGCCGTCCGCGAGCTCGGCGCCGGTGGCGAGCGGCCGCTGCCCCGCGAACACCCGGCTCAGCGCCCGCAGGTGGGACGCGTTCGGGACGCCGGCGCGGACCCCCTCGGCGACGATGTCGTCCAGCGCCGCGAAGTCCCCGGCGTTGGCCGCCGCGGACGCCGCCTGGAAGTACAGGTAGCCCGACGTCTGCGGGTCGAGATCGACGACGGACGCGGCCGTCTCGGCGAACAGCCGGTAGGCGTCCCGCGTCCGGTCCTGCTCGTCGGCGAGGGAGGCCCGGGTCAGCGTCAGCTCCGCCCGTGCCACCGGATCGGGCAGGTCGGGCTCGGCGCGGGCCGCCAGCTGGACCGCCCGCTCCGGCAGGCCCGCGTCGGCCGCGGCGCGCGCCGCCGCCGCCAGCCGCCGCCCGCGCTCCGCCCGGTCCTCGCTCAGCTCGGCGGCGGCCTCGTACATCGCGGCGACGGACGCGTTGCCGCCCGCGTCGCGCTCCGTCTCGGCGGTCTTCTCCAGGAGGGCCGCGATGCGCTCCTCCGGCTCGGTGACCCCGCTGATCAGATGCCACGCGTGATGGCAGTCGTCGCCGCGCTCCCGGTACGCCTCCGCCAGCGCCCGGTGTGCCGCCAGCCGCGCGTTCAGCGGCGCCTCCTCGACGGCGGCGGTGCGGATCAGCGGATGCCGCACCTCCAGCCGCCCGTCGGCCGTCGTGCGCAGCAGCCCCGCCCGCTCGGCCGGGGCCGCGTCGTCGACGGACGCGCCGCACCGCCCCGCCGCCGCCACGATCACGCCGACGTCGCCGAGGTCGTCCGAGGCCACCAGCAGCAGGAGCCGCCGCGCCCGCTCCGGCAGCGCGGCGATCCGCTCGGCGTACGACCGGCGGATCCGCTCGTACGCCGACCCGTGGCCGCCCCGCGCCGGCAGTTCGAGCAGCGCGAGCGGGTTCCCCATCGCCGCGACCAGCACCTCCTGCTCCATCCGCCCCGGCAGCGTCGCGGTGCGCTCGGCGAGCAGCCGCCGCGCGGCGTCCCGGTCGAGGCCGCGCAGGCGCAGCTCCGGTATCCCCTCCGCGGCGAACTCCGGCGCGTCCGCGTCGCGCGCCGCGAAGATCATCGCGATCGGCTCGGCCTCCAGGCGGCGGGCGGCGAACAGCAGCGCGCCGGCGGACGGGGCGTCCATCCAGTGCGCGTCGTCGACCAGCACCAGCAGCGGGCGCTCCTCGGCCAGGTCGGACAGCAGGGTCAGCACCGCGAGCCCGACCAGGAACCGGTCGCCCTCCCCGGGCCGCCCGCCCATGTTGAGCGCCGCGCACAGCGCCAGGCCCTGCTGCTCCGGCAGGCCGCCGAAGCGGTCCGCGAACCGCCCGAGCAGCAGGTGCAGACCCGCGTACGGCATGGCGCTCTCGTTCTCGACGCCCGTCGCCCGCAGGACGCGCATGCCGTCCGCGGCGGCCGCGTGGTCGAGGAGCGCGGACTTGCCGATCCCGGCCTCGCCGCGCAGGGCGAGGGTGCCGCTGTGACCGTCACGGGCCCGGCGGAGAAGCCCGTCGATCGCGGCCAGTTCCCCGTCCCGCCCGTAAAGCATGGGGTCAGCCTACTCAGCGCCACCCGCGGCCCCGAGGGTTGAACCCCGCCCTCCGGGTATCGGCCCGTTCGAACCCAGTGGAGGAGGTCGATCATGGCCGCAGAGGCCGAGAACGTCGTGGACCTGCTGCTCGCGCAGCACGAGGAGATCCGCCGGCTTGCGTCCACGGTGGAGAAGAACCACGGGCAGGTGCGCAAGGACGCCTTCGACCGGCTGCGCGAACTCCTCGCGGTGCACGAGACCGCGGAGGAGCAGATCGTCCATCCGTTCGCGCGGCGCGCCATCGGCGACGGCTCGTCCATCGTGGACGAGCGGCTGCGGGAGGAGCACGACGCCAAGGGCGTTCTGTCGGAGCTGGAGAAGATGGACCCCGAGTCCGCCGACTTCCACGAGACGTTCGCCGGGTTCCACAAGGACCTGGAGGCGCACGCCTCGCACGAGGAGAAGGAGGAGTTCCCGCGCATCGCCCGCGAGGCGACGCCCGAGCAGATGCGGGGCATGGCCAAGGCCGTCCGGGCCGCCGAGGCGGTCGCGCCGACGCACCCCCACCAGGGCGTGGAGTCGCCCACCAAGAACTTCGCGGTCGGCCCGATGGCGTCCGTCACCGACCGCGTCCGCGACGCGATCGAGAGGATGCGCGGCTGATGGGCGACCGCAGGAACGACCAGGACAAGCCGCTCGCCGACCGGCGCGCCGAGGCGAACGCACCCCAGGAGGACGACGCCGACTTTGCCGACGAGCACGCCCCCGGCCCCACCGACCCGCCGGTCGCGGAGGCGGAGACGCCCGGCGGCGAGGACGACGGCTACAGCCCGCAGACCGAGGTCCCCTGACCTTCTGCACCGATACGAAGGCCGCCCCGGGACGTCCCCGGGGCGGCCTCCACGTCGTTCAGGGGTGTTCGCCTCCTAAGCGCTGAACGGTTCGGGACGCAGCGGGTCGTGGCCCACGCTCATCAGCGCGTGCCGCCACTCCTCGTCCCGTTCCGCGTTCGGCGGGCGGTTCTCCAGGCGGTCTTCGACGAAGGCGACGACCTCCTGCATGACCTCCGCGTCGTTCTCGGTGAGGTCGACCTTCCGCTTGCGCAGCACGTCGACCACGCGGGCGCCGAGTTCCGACACCCCCGGGCCCGCGCCGTCCGCCGGGAAGGCCTCCTCGCCGGAGGCGTCCGTGAGCAGCCACACGCGCAGCTCGTCGGACGTCATGTTGACGAGCCGGTGGAAGTCCTCCCAGGCCAGCTCCGCCTCGGCCGGTACTCGATCGTTCATCCCTCACTCCCTGTCGGCCGTTCACGCCCGCCCTACCCGATGGCCACGCGCCCATTCGCGTTACGGAGGCACCCCCACGACGCGGTGTTCCGGTCGGACGTCCTCGCGATCTCCGGCCTGGACGACCGCGAGTCGGGCAACGGGGTGCTCCAACGCGCCACAGGAGCTCATGGCGGACGCCGTCCACGCCGAGCGGACCTTCTTCTCCACCTGCGGCAGCTCCCTCTCGGTCAGGAGCGCGATGCTGTCGGTGGCGGGTCCCGGCGAGAAGCTGCTGGTCGGGCGGGACGTGCGCCGACCTCGCCGCGATCGCCGCCGCCTGCCACGAGCGCGGGAAGCCGCTGGACGCGGCGGACGCGTCGCTCGGCGGCGTCCGGGTGCACATCGAGGAGTGAGGTGCCGCCGCGGGCGGGCGGGACGCCCTGTGCGAAACTCCTGTCCGGCGGGAGTGCGAGATAGGGAGCCTCATGGAGCTGGTCCACTCGGGCAAGGTCAGGGACGTCTACGCGGACGGCGACGAGCTGGTCCTCGTCGCGTCCGACCGGGTGAGCGTCTACGACGTCGTGCTGCCGACACCGGTCCCCGACAAGGGCAAGATCCTCACGCAGCTGTCCCTCTGGTGGTTCGAGCGGCTCGCCGACATCGTCCCGAACCACATCGTGTCCGCGACCGACGTGCCGGACGAGTGGGCAGGGCGCGCCATCCGCTGCCGGCGGCTCGACATGCTCCCCGTGGAGTGGATCGCCCGCGGCTACCTCACCGGCCTGGGCCTCAAGGAGTACGGGAAGTCCGGCGCGGTCTCCGGCATCTCCCTGCCGGACGGCCTGGTCGAGGCGTCCCGGCTGCCCGAGCCGATCTTCACCCCGACCACCAAGGCCACCGAGGGCCACGACGAGTTCATCACCTACGACGACGTCGTCCGCGAGATCGGCGCCGGCACGGCCGCCCGGCTCAGGGACGTCACGCTGGAGATCTACCGGCGCGGCGCGGCCTTGGCCGCCGAGCGCGGCATCATCATCGCCGACACCAAGCTGGAATTCGGCCGCGCCCCGGACGGCGCCCTCGTCCTCGCCGACGAGGTGCTCACGCCCGACTCGTCCCGCTTCTGGCCGGCCGACCAGTGGCGTCCGGGCCGTCCGCAGCACTCGCTCGACAAGCAGTACGTCCGGGACTGGAGCAGCACCCTCGACTGGGACCGCACGCCGCCGGGCCCGGCCATCCCCGACGACGTCGTCGAGGCCACCCGGGCCCGCTACATCGAGGTCTACGAACGCCTCACCGGTCAGGCCTGGACGTCCTGACGGAGCGGGACCTCGGTCAGAAGCCGGAGCGGCCGTCCGACCGGACGACCTCGTGGCCGAGCGGGGTGAGCGAGATCGGGATCAGCTTGAAGTTGGCGATGCCGAACGGGATGCCGATGATCGAGATGCACAGCAGGACGCCCGTGACCAGGTGCCCGAGCGCGAGCCACCAGCCGGCGACGATGATCCAGATGATGTTCCCCAGCATCGAACCGAGGCCCGCGCTCCGTTTCGGGACGGCCGTCCTGCCGAACGGCCACAGCGTGAACGCCGCGATGCGGAACGCGGCGACGCCGAACGGGATCGTGACGATGAGAACGCAGCAGATGATCCCGGCCACCACGTAGCCCAGGGCCATCCAGAACCCCGCGAGCACCAGCCACACGACATTCAACAACGTTCGCACTAAACCCTCCAGATACCGGTCGTCACGTTCAGTCAATAGGACGACGGATCAGAGGATTGCGTTCCCTCGGCTCAGAAGTGGCCGTCCAGATCGGCGAGAAGGGCGCGCTTCGGCTTGGCGCCGACGATCTGCCGGACCACCTCGCCGTCGCGGAACAGGTTCATCGTGGGAAAGCCCATGACGCCGTACCGGGACACGATCTGCGGGTGATCGTCGCCGTTGAGCTTGGCGATCGTCAGGCGGTCGCCGTGCTCGGCCTCGATCTGCTCAAGGATCGGCGCGATCATTTTGCAGGGAGGGCACCAGTCCGCCCAGAATTCGACCAGTACCGGCTTGCCGGCGCGGAGCACCTGCTCGTCGAAGTTCTCGGCCGTCAGCGTGATCATTCGTCTCCTCCTCGGGAGTCAGCGCGCAGCCCGGGCAGGCCCGCTCGAGCTGGCCGGCCATGTCGGCGCGGCGGCGGATGAGGGTGCGGATCTCGGCATCGATCTCCGCGAGCTTGCGCTGGTAGACCGCGACCGATTCGGGGCAGGACGCGCCGTCGGCGTGCCCGGCGCGCAGGCAGTCCACGAACGGGCGGGTGTCGTCCAGCGAGAACCCGGACGCCAGCAGCCCGCGGATCTCCGCGACCAGCCGGACGTCGGACTCCTCGTACTCCCGGTAGCCGTTGGCCGCGCGCCGCGCCGGCAGCAGCCCCTGCTGCTCGTAGTAGCGCAGCGTGCGGGTGCTGACGCCCGCCCGCGCGGCCAGTTCCCCGATCAGCATCGGCCCTCCTCGCCTTCATGGCCGGTGACGACGGTAACCCCTGACACCGGCGTCAAGGTCAAGCCGCGGGGCGGGCCGGGCGCCCGCCCCGCGGCGCGCGATCAACGTCCCTGGAGACCTCGGACGTTGTCGCCGAACGTCCAGCCCCTCGACCCGTCCCAATTGATGGACCAGGTCATCAGGCCGTTCAGCTGCCCGTTGAAATGGTTCCAGGCCTGGCCCACGAGGCTCGGCGACATGTATCCGCCGCCGGCGCCCTGCTGTGCGGGAAGGCCCGGCACCTGCTTGTCGTAGGGCACCCGGATCGTGGTCCCCTGAATGGTCAGGCCGTTGTTCAGGCATTCGGTCTGCTTGACGAATCCCTCGACCGTTCCGGCGGAGTAGGAGTCGCCGGAGCAGCCGTACATGCTGCCGTTGTAGTACTGCATGTTGAGCCACCAGAGCCGGCCGTTGTCCGCGTATTTCTTGATGATCGGCAGGTAGGCGCCCCAGATGGAGCCGTAGGTGACGCTGCCGCCGGTCACGTACGCCGTCTCCGGAGCCATGGTGAGCCCGAAACCGGACGGCATTCGAGCGAGCACTCCGTCGATGATGCGGATCAGGTTGGCCTGCGACGCCGACAGCCGGCCGATGTTCCCGCTGCCCGTCAGGCCCGTCTCGATGTCGATGTCGATCCCGTCGAAGTTGTACCGCTTCAGGATCGGCACGACCGTCTCGACGAACCGGTCCGCGACGGCGCTGGAACCGAGGTCGATGCCCGCGGTCGCGCCGCCGATCGACATCAGGATGGTGGCCCCCGCCGCCTTCGCCGCGCACATCTCGGCGGGTGTCGCGACCTTGACCGTGGCGTCCATGCCGTCCTCCCACAGGACGGTGCCGTCCGACCGGATGACGGGGAACGCCGCGTTGATCACGTTGTAGCCGTGCTGCCTGATGGCGGGATCACCGATCGGCGTCCAGCCGAACGGCGGGTGGACGCCGTTGGACGCGCCGTCCCAGTTCTCCCAGTAGCCCTGCAGCACCTTCCCGGCGGGCTTCGGCTTCACGGCGCAGACCTCGTCCTCGGCCGGCGTCGTGGGCGGCGTCGTGGGCGGCGTCGTTCCGTCGCAGGCGCCCAGCCCGCGCCAGAGCGTCGGTGTGGACGCCGGATTCCAGCCGGCACCCGGGTGGGCGGTGTGCGCGACGATCGCCTCGTACCCGCGACCATCGTGGACGACCTTGTCGCCGACCTTGTACGAGGCCCCCTCCGCCCACGCGGGATACGTGCAGGCGATCAGGGGGACGGGCCGGGCGGACGACGGGACGGACAGCGCGACCAGCGACACGGCGGCCGCGACGAGGGCCGAGGCCAGCGCGGCGACCAGCGCGGGCCATCGCTTGCGGGGGGATTTCATGGGGACGACTCCTCAGCTGAGCGGGGGACACAGAGGAGCCGGTGCAAGAGCCGTACGGATCCCGCGGACGGGACCCTCCCAGGCGCAAGGCACGAACAACCGGCATGGACGCCACAAGCAGACTAACCGGACGGAACCGAACCGGGAAGCGCTCAGCCTCCGCCCAGGCGTGCAGCCAGCAGCCCGGCCCCGGGACCCGTCAGCCCCGCGAGCCCCGCCGGCCGGCCGGAGACCGCGAGCAGCAGGTCCTCGGCGTTCCCCCGCACCTGCGGCCCGAGGCCGGACCACCAGTCCGCGTCGGTCGCCACGAGCGTCAGGCCGGCCACCCGCCCGCTGCCGCCGTGGAACCGGCTGGCGGCGACGTAGGCCAGGGCCGGCACCGCGAGCGCGATCGGCACCGGATGGTGCCGCTCCAGCGGGCGGGCGATGTCCTGCCCGTGCACGAGCAGGTCCATCAGCGGGTCCATGGGGGAGCTGCCGGGCATCCGCCGGGACGACTCGGCGCTCTCGCGCAGCTGCCGCACCAGCTCGTCCGGCGTGTACCTCACCGCCCGGTCGTGGGCCATCATCGCGGCCATCCGGTCGAGGTCGCCGCGCGCCTTGATCGCGGGCAGGATCACCGATCCGAACGTGGCGCGCGTGCTGAGCGTCAGGTGGGCGACGACCTCCCGCACCGTCCAGGAGGCGCACAGCGACCGCACGCCCCACTCGGCCTCGTCGAGGTCTTCGAGAAAGTCGGAGAGCCGCCGCCGCTCAGCCTTCACCGCGTCCTCGATCTGGTCCTCGCCCAGCGCGACCATGTCCCGCTGGGGTGCTTGCTCTCTCCGCACTTCGGCGGCCATCCGGTTCACTCCCTCGCCGGTCCGACATCGAGATGGTGTCGGAGAACCGACTCCATGAACGACCAGAACTCATCGCCACCATCGCCTGTTCCCGCTGGTCACAAGATTGTTTTTGGTTCAAGGACCCCTGGCGTTCGCCGTTCAGCCGAGGGCGGCGAGCTTGCGGCGCAGGACCGTGCGCTCGCGGTCGTTGGTGCACAGGTCGATGGCGCGCCGCAGTTCGGTGCGCGCCTCGTCCGTGCGGCCGAGGCGGGTGAGGAGTTCGCCGCGGACGCCGGGCAGCAGGTGCGAGTTCGGCAGCGCCTCGGCGGTGACCAGGGCGTCCACGATGGGGAGGGCCGCGGCCGGTCCGTGGGCCATCGAGACCGCGACCGCCCGGTTCAGGTCGACCACGGGCGAGGGCGCCAGGCGGCCGAGCGCCCCGTAGATGAGGACGATCCGCTCCCAGTCCGTCGCGTCTTCTCCAGGCGGGCGTGCTCGAACGGCGCAGGCAGCCGGGCTGGCCGCCCCGGACCCGATACACGCTGACTCCGCGGGGCCGGCGTCTGGGCCCGGTGCTCCAAGCCCTCTGGGACTGGGGCGCCGAAGCGCAGGCCGGGTAGGGCGGTCATTCCAGGATGGTGCGGGCGAGGTCCCGGTGGGCGTCCTTCATGGGAAGGTCGCGCTCGACATGGACGCGGCGGCGGGTGGCGGTCACGTCCACGTTGCGGATCGGGTCGTGGCCCTTCTTCTCGTACGTCTCCCACCACAGCCCCACGCCGCGCCGCTGCCAGGCGGGGACCTCGTTGAAGTTGATGTCCCGCGCGAACAGCAGCTCGTTCTTGGCGGAGACCGACGTGCGGTCCAGCTCCCGGGTCGCCTGCCGCGGGGAGAGGCCCTCGTGGCGCAAGGTCCAGTAGCACCAGCCGTTGAGGGCGCAGCGGGCCGCGTCGTCCTGGCGCCAGGTGAGGTAGTCGACGACGTCGTCGAGGCCGGTGCCCATCCAGACGCGTCCGTCGAAGACGGCCGGTTCACCGGCGGCATGGGTGAAGGCGGCCGTCGCGATGCCCGCCGACAGCGAGACGAGCTTCTCCACCTCGCGGCCGAACAGGTCGAAGGCCGGGTCGAGGACGACGGAGATCTCGTCGCTCTCGGTGTAGGCGTAGCGCCCGCCCAGCTCGGTGAGGAGAGCCGTCGCGGTCTCCTCCATCAGCGCGGAGAAGCGCGGGTCGAAGGGCTTGTCGAAGCGGGCCTCGGTGAAGCGCGAGAAGGAGCGGCCGTCCACGCGAACGATCGCCCAGGTGCCGGGGAGCAGGGTCAGCGAGTGGAAGTACTCGCGGGCGCGCATCCGTTCCTCGAGCTCGTTCATCGGGGGTCTCCTCGTCGACGGCGGCGGAGGCGCTTGAGCGTGCCACACGGGCCACCGTCCGGCACGCGATTTTCCGCCGGCCGTCCCGGGGCGGTGGCGCCCGGCCTCCACATGATCGGCACGATGGTCCCCCGGGAACACCCGGCCCGCGCGGCGGGGTTCCATGGACGGACGAAAGGGGTCACCAGGATGCGGGTGCTGCTGCACTACGACATGGATCACGAGGAGCCCGGCCTCGACATCGTGTCCTGTTCGGAACAGGACGAGGAGCGCTTCGCGGAGCTGCTGCCGGACGCCGAGGTGATCTGGCACGTGCTGCGCCCGCTCGGGGCCGCCGACATGGACCGGGCGCCGAAGCTGAAGCTGATCCAGAAGCTCGGCACCGGCGTCAACACGATCGACCTCGACGCGGCGCGCGAGCGCGGGATCGCGGTCGCGAACATGCCCGGCCGGAACGCGCAGGCCGTGGCGGAGACGTCGCTGCTGCTGATGCTGGCGACGCTGCGGCGGGTCGTCGCGTTCGACGCGCGGACGCGGCGCGGTGAGGGCTGGCCCGCCGACCGGTCCCTGGTGGGCGGCGAGCTGGCCGGGCGGACGGTCGGCCTCCTCGGCGGCGGCGAGATCGCGACGCTGCTGCGCGGCATGCTGGAGGCCGTCGGGGCGAACGTCGTCTACACGTCGCGGACGCGGCGTCCGGGCGACCCGGCCTGGCGCGAGCTGGACGAGCTGCTGCGCGCCAGCGACATCGTGTCCGTGCACATCCCGCTCACGGACGAGACGCACCACCTCCTGAACGCCGGACGGCTCGCGCTGCTGCCGGAGGGCGCGATCGTGGTGAACACGGCGCGCGGCGCGGTGATCGACGAGCCGGCGCTGGTGGCGGCGCTGGAGTCGGGGCATCTCGGCGGCGCCGGGCTGGACGTCTTCGAGAAGGAGCCGGTCGACGCCGGGAACCCGCTGCTCGCCCTCGACAACGTCGTCGTCCTGCCGCACGTGGCGTGGCTGACCGGCGAGACGTGGGACCGGTACTTCACGGTCGCCGCGGAGAACTGCCGCCGCCTCGCGCGAGGCGACGACCTCCTCCACCGCGTGGTCTAGGGGATCAGTACGGGCTTGACGACCTTGCCGGACGTCGCGTCCGCCTCCGCCTGGTTGATCTGGTCGAGCGGGTAGGACGTGACGAGCCGGTCGAACGGGAACCGGTCCTGCCGCCACAGCTCGATCATCTTCGGGATGAAGGTGTGCGGGACGGCGTCGCCCTCGATGATGCCCTTGACCGTCCGGCCCATGAGCAGCAGGTTCGCGTCCAGCCGGTACTCGGCGGCGCCGACGCCGACGAGGCCGCAGACGCCGGAGGTGCGCAGCGACGCGACCGCCGCCGAGACGACCTCGGGCACGGCGGTGGTGTCGAAGGAGTACCGCACGCCCTCGCCGCCGGAGATCGCCCGGATCCGCCCGGCGATGTCGTCGTCGGCCCCGTTGAGGACGTGGGTGGCGCCCAGCTCGCGGGCCAGGTCGAGCCGTGACTCGTGCAAGTCGACCGCGATGATCGTGGTGGCGCCCGCGACGCGGGCGGCCATCACGGCGGCCAGCCCGACGGCGCCCGCGCCGAACACCGCGATGTCCTCGCCGGCGCGGACGCCGAGCGAGACCAGCACGGACGCGGCCCCGGTCTGGACGCCGCAGCCGAGCGGCCCGAGCACGTCCAGCGGCACGTCCCGGCGGACCGGCACGACGTTGCGGACGGTCCCGAGCGCGTGGCTCGCGAACGACGACTGCCCGAACCAGCGGGTGTGGACGGGCTCGCCGCCGGGCCCGGTGGCGCGGGGCGTCCCGTCCGGCGGCATCGCGAGCATGTTGAGCTCGGTCATCCGCGGGCAGGCGCCGGGGAGGGCGGCGCGGCAGCTCTCGCACGTCCCGCACGAGTCGAACGACATGACCACGTGGTCGCCCTCGGCGACCCCGGTGACGCCCGGCCCGACCGCCTCGACCGTGCCGGAGCCCTCGTGGCCGAGGACGACCGGCTTGGCGACCAGGTCCCCCGGGACGCGGCCGAGCAGGTCGGTGTGGCACATCCCGGCCCCCGCGATCTTCACGAGGATCTCGCCGGGGCCCGGGTCGGCCAGGTCGAGCGGCTCGATCGAGTAGGGGGCGTCCGCGGCGCGGAGCACCGCTGCGTCGACCTGCACCCGGGCTCCTTCAGGCGATGAAGTAGCGGACGGGAAGGCGCTTGAGGCCGCCGACGAACGTGGTGGCGATGCTCTCCGGCGTCCCGGCGAGCTCGATCGCGTCCAGCCGGGGCAGCAGCTCCTCGAAGAAGGCGCGGACCTCGATGCGGGCCAGCGCGGCGCCCAGGCAGTAGTGGACGCCGAACCCGAACGCCAGGTGCTTGTTCGGGTCGCGCCCGACGTCGAAGCGGAACGGGTCGTCGAAGACGTCCTCGTCCCGGTTCGCGGACGGGTAGGAGAGCAGCACCGCCTCGCCCTTGCGGATCGTGGTGCCGCGCAGCTCGTAGTCCTCGTTCGCCGTGCGCATGAACTCCTTGACCGGCGTGACCCAGCGGATCATCTCGTCCACGGCCAGCGGCATCAGCTCGGGCTTCTCGCGGAGCCGGTCGAGCTGGTCGGGGTGCTCGATCAGGGCGTGCAGGCCGCCGGCGATCGTCGCGCTGGTCGTGTCGTGCCCGGCCGTGGCGATGATGACGTAGTAGGACGCGGTGTCGAAGTCGTTCAGCGGCTCGCCGTCGACGCGGGCGTTGGCGATGGCGGAGGCGAGGTCGTCGGTCGGGTCCTTGCGGCGCGCCTCGGTCAGCCCTTGGAAGTAGGCGAAGAAGTCGAGCAGGACCTGCAGCTTCTCCTCGTTGGTCGTCCCGCGCTGGAACTCGTCGTCATCGCCGCCGAAGAGCTCCTGGGTCAGCTTCAACATGCGGTCGAAGTCGCTTTCGGGCAGGCCGAGCAGCGACAGGATCACGTACAGCGGGAAGTGGACGGCGACCTCCCGCGCGAAGTCGCACTCGCCGCCGAGGTCGACCATCCGGTCGACGTACCGCTTCGCCAGCTCGCGGACGCGCGGCTCCAGCGCCCGCATCGCGCGCGGCCGGAACCAGTCCGCGCCGATCGCGCGGATGACCCGGTGGTCGGGGTCGTCCATGTGGATGAGCGTGCGCAGCGCGATGCCCTGCTCGGCCCGCTCCCGGTTCAACGCGTCGAACTCGGCGGTGCCGAGAATCGGGCGGGGCTCGTTGAGGAAGACCTGGTGGTTGCGCTCGATCTCCAGGACGTCCGCGTGCCGGGTGATCGCCCAGAACGGGGTGTAGTCGGGCGCGTCGTCGACCCAGTGCACGGGAGCCTCGCGGCGGAGCAGCGCCAGCGCCTCGTGGAACCGCCGGTCGTCGGCGTAGGCCTTGGGGTCGGCGAGCGCCCGGCCCGCCTCGTCCACCGTCAGCGTCATCGCTCTCGCTCCCTCGGTCTCGGCGGTCGCCCATGGGAAACCTACGATTCCGATAGTTGCACGGTCAATGATCTGCGCGCATCAGATGTCGGCGAAATCGCCGTGCCGGCCGTGCCCGCCGGCGAACCGGGCGGCGCCGCGCAGGGCGTCCTCCAGCGACCCGGTCCCGTGCCGGTGCTCGACGGCGATCGCCTCGTCCTCTGGAAGGCCCTCGGCCTCCAGGACCGAGGCCCGGTCGTTGCGCAGGCACGCCTGCGGGAACCTCGCCAGCTCGGCCGCGAGGGCCTCGGCCGCCTCCCGCGCCTCCCCCGGCGGGACGAGCCGGTTCGCCAGGCCGATCTCGAACGCCTCCCGCGCCGGCACCGGGCGCCCGGTGAGGATCAGGTCCATCGCGCGGCTCGCGCCGATGAGGCGGGGCAGCCGGAACGTGCCGCCGTCCACGAGCGGGACGCCCCAGCGGCGGCAGTACACCCCGAAGGTCGCCGTCTCCTCCACGACGCGCAGATCACACCAGAGCGCCAGCTCCAGCCCGCCCGCGACCGCGTGGCCGGCGACCGCCGCGATGACCGGCTTCGACAGGCGCATCCGCGTGCAGCCGAGCGGGCCGTCCGCCGGGGGCGGGTCGACGCGCGGGCTGCGCTCGGTGCCGATGGACGTCAGGTCGGCGCCGGAGCAGAACGTCCCGCCCTCGCCCCACAGGACGGCGACGCTCGCGCCCTCGTCGGCGTCGAACGCGCGGAACGCGGCGGCGAGCTCGCGCGCCGCCGGCCCGTCCACGGCGTTCCGGGTCTCGGGACGGGACATGACCACCGTCGTGACCGGACCGTCCCGCTCGATCCGCACATGTTCGGATGGCACCGCCAACAGGGCCTCCTAGACGCCGATGAACGCGCCGTCCGCCAGGTCCTTGAAGCGGTCGAGGTCCTCCGCGGGGGCGTCGATCGCGCGCAGCGGGCCGGCGTCGGCGAGATGGGTCCGAGCGTAGAGGCGCGCGACCAGCGCCTTGCGGTCTTCCCCCGAATCGGCGCGTTCCCAGCCCGCCTGCTCGAGCAGCAGCGCCGCCGCGTACACGTCCGCCATGTACTGGGCGAGCGGGTAGAGCCGTGCCTCGGCGACGGTCCTGTCGAGCCCGCGCCACCTGTCTATGGCCTCCCTGAGATGCCCGATGCGCTCGCTGACCAACCCGGCCGTGGCATCGTCCCCGGCCGGTGCCTGCTGGACGGCGCTGGTCAGCCTTTCGAGGAACGGCTCGTGCGCGTCCTGCCGCTCGATGGCGCGGCGGACGTCCAGGCACAGGATGTTGTCGCCGCCCTCCCAGATCGGGTTGACCTGCGCGTCGCGCAGGATGCGCGCGACCGGCCACTGCTCGATGTAGCCGTTCCCGCCGTGGATCTCGATGGCGTCGCTGGCGGCCGTCACCCCCAGCCTGGCCGCCCTCAGCTTGATGAGCGCCGCCCCGATCCTGAGCCGCGGCCGCCCGAGGTATCCGTCGAAGACGAGGGCCTGAGCGGCCTCGGTCTCCACGATCAGCTCGGCGAGCTTCCTGCGCATGAGCGGCTGCTCGATGAGGGAGGTGCCGAACACCTCCCGTGCCCGCGCGTAGCAGAGCGACTCGACGAGGGCCCTGCGCGCGCAGCCGAGCCCCATCATCGAGATGCCGAGCCTGGCGCCGTTCGTCAGCTCCATCATGCGGGCGAGGCCCTTGCCGTCCCCGCCCTCGCCGGCGCTCGACCCCGGGGCCAGCAGGAACGCCTCCGCGTCCGTGAACTCGATCTCCGCCGACGCGACCGACCGCGTGCCCAGCTTGTCCTTGAGCCGCCGGATCCGGACGCCGTTGCGCGACCCGTCCCGCCGTTCCCTGAGCACGAGGAAGGGTGCGATGCCCCGCACGCCGTCCACGGCGCCTTCCGGCTTGGCCAGCACCACGAACGCCGAGCCGTTGGCGTTGGACGCGAACCACTTGAACCCGTTGAGGCGCCAGGCGTCCCCGTCCCGGGAGGCCGTCGACTCCAGGGCGCCGAGGTCCGAGCCGCCGGAGCGCTCGGTCAGCATCTGGGCGGCCTCTCCCGACATCTCCCCGGCCGCGAACAGCTCCCGCACCCGCGCCTTGACGTCCTCGGGCGCGAACAGCTCCGCCAGCCGCACGACCATGTCGCCGCCCGTGCCGAGCGCGCACGCCATGCCGATGTCGGCCTGGTCCAGCAGGTAGCTCCAGGCGACGCCCATCGGCGCGGGGTCGACCCCGGCGCGCTTCGCCTCCGCGACGAAGCCGGGCCGGGTGAACGACGTCGCCACGATCTCCCGCCGCGCCGCCTCGAACGACGGCGGCATGACGACCTCGCTGACGTCCCGCCCCCACCGGTCGTACTTCTCCAGGCGCGGCGGGTTCCGGTCGGTCTCCTCGGCCCACGCGGCGACCGGCCCGCCCATCAGCGCGCCCATCTCCCTGAGCCGCGGCTCCGCCCAGCCGAAGCCGTCCCCCAGATGGCGCCGCATGAGGAACCGCAGCGTGGGGTCGCAGTCGTACCAGTTGAGGCCCGCGGCGCCCTGGTAGCGCTCCGTCGCGTACCGGCGGGCCTTCTCCGCGCTCCCGAACGGCAGCCGGTCGAACGACTCGGTCAGGTAGGAGGTCATGCTCACGACATTACACTTCTCTATCATCTGAAGGAAGAACGTAATCCCATCCCCGCCCCGCGGGGCCGATAGGCTCCTGACCAGACATGGACAGCCTGGAGATCCGCCCGCTCACCGCCCGGTCCGTCGTCCTGAGCACGCTGCTCGGCGTTCACCCGCCCCGGCTCCCCGCCCGGTACCTCGTCCGCGTCGGCGAGCTGTTCGGCATCGCGGAGGGGACGATCCGGGTCGCGCTCTCCCGGATGGTCACCGCGGGCGACCTCGTCCAGTCCGGCGGCACCTACGCCCTCACCGAGCGGCTCCTCGAACGCCAGGCCCGCCAGGACGAGGCCCGCCTCCCCCCGACCCGGCCCTGGGACGGCACCTGGGAGATCGCCGTCATCACCGCCGAGCGCCGTCCCGCCGCCGACCGCGCCGCGCTCCGCCAGGCCATGTCGACGCTCCGGCTCGCCGAACTCCGCGAGGGCACCTGGCTGCGCCCGGCCAACCTGACCCGGCCGCGGCCCGGCCCGGTCGTCCGCCAGTGCACCTTCCTCGTCGGCCGCCCCGAAGAGGACCCGGCGACCCTGGCCGCCGCCCTCTGGGACCTGGACGCCTGGACGGCCGAGGCCGGCGCCCTCAGCACGGCCCTCGCCGGCGCGACCACGATCGCCGAGCGCTTCACCTACGCCGCCGCCATCCTGCGCCATCTCCTGAACGATCCCCTGCTCCCGCCGGACCTCCTCCCGGCGGGCTGGCCCGGCCCGGAACTCCGCGCCCGGTACGAGGCGTTCGAGACGGACTTCGAGCGGCTCCTCACCACCCACGTCCTCACGTAGCGCCGCCTCAGGAGCAGAGCGTGCGTTCGGCGGTCTCGGTGAGGATCCGTGCGACCTCTTCGGGCGGCCGGGAGCGGGCGGTGTGGAGGTGGTCGAAGCTGTCGAAGCTCGTCAGGAGGCAGAGGACGTCGGTGGCTTCGGCGGCGGTGACGCCGGGGCGCAGGGCGTTCGCGGCGGCCAGGCGCTGGGCCGTCTGCTCCATGCCCCGGGCACGGCGCGCCTCCAGCCTCTGGACGGCGCCGCCGACCGCGGCGGCGTCCAGCATCGCCATCGAGTGCAGGGCGCGGAGGACGTCGCGCTGTGACGCGTAGATGGCGACGACACCGCGGATGCCGCCGCGCAGGGCCTCGCGGGCGTCGGGGTGCGCGGACGCGCGGAGCATGTCCTGGAAGCCGCCGCGGTCCAGGAGGTCGGCGCCGACCGCTTCGAAGAGTCCGGCGCGCGAGCCGAAGACCTGGTAGACGGTCGGCCGCGCCACGCGTGCGAGCCGCGCTATCCGGTCGATGCTGACGGGCTCCGACGGCGCCTCGCGCAGGCGCGCGTGGACGGCGTCCAGGATGCGCCGGCGGGTCTCCTGGGCGGCCTCCGCGCGGAGGCGCTGCTCGTACTTGCGCACCATGCCGCCAGGATACCGAATTGAGTTGACAGTCTGTCTTTCAGAATACAGGCTGTTGTCTGAAAGGAGGTCGCGATGCACGTGATGATCCGGAGCAAGGTCGGGGCCGAGCATGTGGAGCGCAGCCTGGAACTGCTGCGCGAGGTCTACGCCGAGCTGGACCGGGTGCGGCCGGAGGGGCTGCGCTACGCGTCCTACCAGCTCGACGACAAGGTCACGTTCGTGGCGTTCGCGGAGATGAGCGGGCCCGAGGTGCTGCGCCCGCTGGAGGCCTTCCAGCGCTACCGCGCGGCCCTGGACGAGTTCTGCGAGGATCCGCCGGAGCTGACCATGCTGGACGAGGTGGGCTCGTACGGCTTCCGATGACCGGTCAGGCGTCCGCCGCCAGGATCTTCTCCATCTCGGCGCGGAGGGACCCGGTGATCTCGGCCGGACGCCGGCTGCGGCGGTCGACGAAGACGTGCACGAAGTGCCCCTCGGCGACGGGCGCGCCGTCCGAGTCACGGAACATGCCGACCTCCCAGCGCACGCTGGACCGGCCGAGCTTCCCGACGCGGAGCCCGACCCGGATCGCGTCCGGGAACGACACCTCGGCCTTGTACTCGCAGTGCGACTCGACGCAGAGCCCGATGGCCTCGGAGGCCGCCGGATCGAAGCCGGCGGTCCGGATCATCCACGCGTTGATGACGGTGTCCATCAGCGAGTAGTGCACGACGTTGTTGACGTGCCCGTAGACGTCGTTGTCCTTCCACCGCGTCGGGACGGTCTCCCAGTGCAGATACTCGCCGGTCATGGAGAGCAGACTAGGCGCGTCCAGAGAAGCGGCGTTCACCAGGCCGCGAGGAAGGGTTCTGAGCACGATCCCGGCCAGGTGAACGCCGCCCCTGAGCAGCGCCCGCGAGGACGCCGCCGCTCTCAGGACGTGCGGGCCGCGTCGAAGCGCGCCGTCACGTCCGTCCAGTTCACAAGGGACCAGAGCTTCTCGACGTAGTCGGGACGCACGTTGCGGTACTGCAAGTAATAGGCGTGCTCCCAGGCGTCGAAGACCAGCAGCGGGGTCGTGTTCATGCCGACGTTGCCGTGGTGGTCGTAGACCTGCTCGACGACCAGGCGCTTGCCCAAGGGCTCCCACGCGAGGACGCCCCACCCGGACCCCTGCACCGTGGACGTCGCCGCCGTGAGCTGCCCCTGGAACGCCTCGAACGTCCCGAAATGCTCGTTGATGGCCGCCGCGAGGTCCCCGTCGGGACGGTCGCCGCCGTCCGGCGACAGGTTGTCCCAGAAGATCGAGTGCAGGACGTGCCCGGACAGGTTGAACGCGAACGTCTTCTCCAGACCGACCAGCCCGCCGAACCGCTCCTTGCCGCGTGCCTCGGCGAGCCTCTCCAACGTGTCGTTGGCGCCCTTCACGTAGGCGGCGTGGTGCTTGGAGTGGTGCAGTTCCAGGATCTCGCCGGTGATCGCCGGCTCCAGGGCGGCGTAGTCGTACGGCAGGTCGGGAAGCGTGTACTCGGCCATGCGGCCACTATTGCAAATGATTTGCAGTTACGTCTAGTAGGCAACAAGATGGCCGGGGGCGTGCCTCGGCCTTCGCGCGGCTGGAAGAGACCGTCCCACCGGACGCGGCCGCCGGCGCCCAGGGCAACGAGGCCTACCTGGCCAACCTGGACACCGGCTGACCCCGCGCCGGACGGCCCGTCCCGATGCGGGGCGGGCCGTCGCGGGCGTCAGTGCCGGCGGCCTCCGCGCACCCGGGCCAGCAGCCCGCGCGCCTTGGCCTGGGTACGCGGGTCCCGGGCGAGCCGTTCCGCCCGCGCCCGCGCCTTCTGCCCTTGCGGGCTCCGCATGAAGTGCTTGATCCGGTCGATGAGAGAAGCCAACGTTCTTCCTCCTCGGCCTAGCCTTGACAGTTCAACGCATGCCCACTCCAGAAAGTTCGGAACATCGCGGGCGTACTGCATTCCTCCGCCGGCCGCCGGCCGGTCAGGGCGATGCCGCCCACTCGAGGTCGGCGATCACCTCCGAGGCCGTCACCGGGGCCAGCTCGCCGAACCTGTACGGCGCGCCCTGGAGGGGAGGATGGGAGAAGACGTCCGGAGCCGGGTCGGCGCCGATCCAGACGGCTTCGAACGTCTGGTCGCCCGATGCGCTGACATGGCCCGCGAACAGGCCGGTCTTCAGCGTGACGACGACATACCGCCCTCCCTCGACCGGCCGGACCAGGCAGTCGATTCCGCCGTCGGAGTTCACGGGCCCGCGGTGCCAGCCGCGCCGCTCCAGCCTGAGCACGTTGCCGAAGGGGACGGTCACGTTCTCGAAGCGGGTCAGCCTCCCGCCGGCCTTCTCGTCCTCGGTCAGCGCGTGCACCGTCCGTCCGAGCTGGGGGAACGGCTGCAGGATCTCGTAGTCGGCGAAGATCGTCGACCAGGCGTCCAGCGTGCCCGCGAGGTGCAGCGGGTGGGCGATGCCGACGGCGGCCTCGCCGGGCGGCGCGACGGCGGTGTCGGTGACATCGGCGAAGGTGCGGTCTTCGGCGATCCGGAACGCCGTGGCCGTGCCGCCGTGCTCGGCCAGCCATACCAGGCGCCGGGCGATGTGCCACACCAGCGGGTGCCGGACGAAGAACTCGCGGAACTCGGCGGGCGACCATCGGCGGCCCGTCGTCATCGCCAGCTCCAGGCGCTGGAGCTGAACGCCCGCGATGGCCCGGACGTCCTTCTTCAGGTCGGTGAAGCGCCGGTAGGCGGCGGATGCCAGATCGGCGTCGTCGCGCACTCCGGGTTTGGGGAGGTTCGCCCGCCGCCTGCCGTCCTCGCCGACGACATGAGGCCTCAGCATCTCGTCGAAACCGGCGGTGAACCGCCGCGGCCCGTAGTCGAGGACGAGGGTGCCGGCGGCGCCGAGGCCGAAGTCCGGGACCAGCCGGTCGCCGAGCTGCTCCCGGGTGAGGCCCCGAGCCGCCGCGATCTCGTCCACCTTGTCCTGCGCGCGCTGTTTCAGGCCCTTGTACCTGACCTTCTGGGCGATGGCGTGCACCTCGCGCAGCGCGAGATCGGTTCCGATCTCGGCGAGCACGTCGAGCCCGCGCACCGCGTGGTGGTGGCCGCCCTCTCCCGGCCAGGCGCGGATCAGGGGGACGAGCTCGCGTACGGTGTCGTCGTCCCCGAGCCGGCCGAGGGCACGGAACCGCCAGGCGTCGTCGGGGGACGCGCCGTCCTCCCGCCAGTGGCGGAACAGCGCCCGGCCGAACCCGGCCAGCGACCGCTCATCGCAGGCGTCCAGGACGCCGTCGAGGCCGGGGTCCTGCTCCCCTGACGCGGAGAGCGCCAGGAGGGTGAGCAGGTGGCGGACGGCGGGCACGGGCAGGGCGCGCTCTCCGCCGCGCAGCAGCACCTGCGGAAGGGCCGGTGCGTCCGCGGTGGAGAACTCGCGGGCCTTCTTCCGGGGCAGCAGCTCCTCCGCGTCCCCGTCCAGGAGCGTCGTCGCGAGGGCGACGGCCTGCTCGCCGTGCGGGCGGGCGGCGTCGAGCACCGCGTCCTTCCCCTCCGCGCCGGCGAGGAAGTGCAGCGCGTACTCGGCGGCCTTGCGGGCCCGCCCGGCCTTTCCGAGGGCGACCGGGAGCAGATAGGGCAGGGCCGCCCGGCCGTGGCGGGTGAACCAGGCGGCGGCGCCGTCGCGAGCCCCGGCGACGCGCAGCAGCCAGTCGGCCATCGCGCTGGCGACCTCACCGTCGAGGAACGGCAGCAGCAGCTCGGTGCCGCGGGCGGGCCTGGCTCTGGCGAAGCTCAGCGTGACGGGGAGCGCGTCGAGGCCGAAGCGGGCGATGAGGGGCCTGAGCCAATGGTCCGGTGCCCACGCGTTGCGGGTACCGAGCCCTCGGCGGTTCCAGTCGGGCCGCCACTCGCGCACTGCAGGGCGGACCAGTTCCTCGGGCCCCTTCGCCAGCATCGCGGCCTGCCAGTAGGGTTCCCGCTCGACCGGGTCGAGCGTCACGCCCGCGCGGATGTTCGCGATCCGCTTCTCCCAGGTCGCGTCCGGCGCGGCGGACGGCCGGACGGACCGGATCGTGACACCGCCTCCGCTCGGGTCGGCGATCTCCGTGCGCAGCCAGGCGTCGCGCTCACCGGGTTCCCACGCCATGGCCCGCTCTTCGGGCAGGGCCAGGCCCTTGAGGACGACCGGCTTGCGCTTCGGCTCCGGCCGCGCCCAGGGCGGGTCGACCAGGAGGCGCGGCAGTTCGTCCGCCGAGGCTTCGGGGAGGCGGCCGTCCGCCGTGATCAGCTTCTCGACGACCGCGCGGGCCTGCGCCGGGAGGTCCGGCAGGGCGCGCGCCACCGATCCGGTGTCGGCGCGCACATGGTCGGCGAGCAGCTCTTCCGCCGTGGCGTCCCCGGCCGTCACGGCCGTCGCCAGGACGCGCGTCGCCCGGATCGGAGTGCGCCGCATGGTCTCGCGCAGCGCGGCCCGCATGTGCGAGTTCCCGGCACGTTCCAGCATCAACCGGAACGTCTCGTCACCGGGCAGCCGGCCCAGCGCCTCCAGCAGGCCCTTGCGGCGCGGGGCGCTGTCGTGGTGCCGGTCGAACGCGTCGGCCATGAACGGCGCGATGGCGGGCCCCACTCCCTCGGCCAGGGTGAGGAGGTTCTCGATGTAGTAGCAGTCGGAGACGGAGATGCGCGCCTCGGTGCCCAGGATCTCCAGGTGTTCGGCCGATCCCAGGGACCGCAGCAGGAGTTCCCTCGGCATCGTGTTCGCGGGTGCGGCGCAGCGTTCGGCGACCCACTCCAGCTCGGTCGGGACGAGATAGGCGGCGACCATCCGCCTCGACGGTGTCGTGCGCAGACCGGAGAGCAGCGCGACGGCCTCCCGGTAGGCGGCGTCGTCCGCCGCGGCGAGTATCGAGCGGAGCCGCTTGGCCGCGTCGTCGCCCCAGTACCCGCGTCCCCGCAGCGAGACCACGCCGCCCTTGGCGGCGCCGTAGGGACCGCCGGCCCCGACATCGCACCGTTCGACGAAGGCGTGGACGGCGAACGCCGGCCCGTACGTCGTGATCCACGCGTCCAGGAACCGGACGGCCATCTCGCCGTTGCGGTACACCGATTCCGGGATGGCCGCGATCACCGCCGCGCCGAGCGGATCGGCCCCGCCCGCGAGGTGCTCGCGCGCCGCCGCGGCGAGGGCCGGGTCGGTGGCGCGGTGGCCGAGCGCCGTCTCGATCTCGGCCGCGTAGGGCGCCAAGAGCTCGTCCTCGCGCACGCCGGCCACCGTGATCTTCGGGCCGGGGTGTCCGCCGCGCCGGGGATGCAGATGCCGCTTCCAGGATCGCGGGATCTCCAGGGCGTCCTCGTCGGAGAGCGGGGGGCTGGATTTGATCATGCCGAGAACGTAGTGCCCGGGGGTGACACCGGTCCGGGGATCGTGCCGGGCAGACCGACGGCCCGCCCGGTCCGGGCGGGCCGTCGGTCCTCGCGGTCAGCGGCGAGGGCTGCCGCGGAGGCGGGAGAGGAGGTTGCGGGCCTTCTCTTGGTTGCGGGGGTCGTTGATGATGCGCTCCGCCCGTGCCCGCGCCTTCTGGGCCTGCGGACTTCGGGCCAGTTGCTCGGCCTTCGCCCGCGCCTTCTGGCCCTGCGGGCCGTGGGCGAACTGCTCGGCCTTGGCCCGCGCCTTCTGAGCCTGCGGGCTGTGCGCGAACTGGTCCGCCTTCGCGCGGGCCTTCTGCCCCTGCGGGCCCCGGACGAACTTCATGATCCGGTCTATGAGTGAAGCCACGTTCTGTCTCCTCCGCCTAGCGTCTCCCAGTTCAACGCGCGTCCCGGCGGGGAAGTTCGTCAGAACGCCTCGTCGAGGGTGACACTGCCCTCCACTCCGATCTGGTAGGCCGAGACCCGGCGCTCGAAAAAGTTGGACAGCTCCTGGACGTCCTGCAACTCCATGAAGGCGAACGGGTTCGCCGTGCCGTAGCGGGGCGGGAGCCCGAGGCGGACGAGACGCTGGTCGGCGACGTATTCCAGGTAGGCGCGCATGTCGCCGGCGCTCATCCCGGGCAGGCCGTCGCCGCACAGGTCGCGGGCGAAGTCGAGTTCCGCCTGGACGGCCTCCTCCAGCATCGTGGTGACCTGGGCCGTGAGGTCCGCGTCGAAGAGCTCGGGTTCCTCGGCCCGGACGGTGTCGACGACGGAGAACGCGAACTCCATGTGCATGGACTCGTCACGGAAGACCCAGTTCGTCCCCGACGCGAGACCGTTCAGCAGGCCCCGCGACCGCAGCCAGTACACGTAGGCGAAGGCACCGTAGAAGAACAGCCCCTCGATACAGGCCGCGAAGCAGATCAGGTTCAGCAGGAACGCACGGCGGTCGTCGGCGGTACGAAGTTCGTCCAGGGCGCCGAGCGAGTCGATCCAGCGGAAGCAGAACCGCGCCTTCGACCGGATGGACGGGATGTGCTCGATCGCCGCGAACGCCTTGGCGCGCTCGTCCTGGTCGGGCAGGTAGGTGTCCAGCAGGGTCAGGTAGAACTGGACGTGGACGGCCTCCTCGAAGAGCTGCCGCGACAGGTAGAGCCGTGCTTCGGGCGCGTTGACGTGCTTGTAGAGGTTGAGCACGAGGTTGTTCGCCACGATCGAGTCGCCGGTGGCGAAGAACGCGACCAGCCGGTTGACCAGGTGCAGCTCGGCGGGGGTGAGGCGCGCCAGGTCGGCCAGGTCGGACGCGAGGTCGACCTCCTCGACCGTCCACGTGTTGCGGATCGCGGCCCGGTACCGCTCGTAGAAGCCGGGATAGCGCATAGGACGCAGGGTCAGGTCCATGCCCGGGTCCAGCAGCATCGCTCGCTCGTTCACTGGCACGCCTCGCACGTCTCCGGGTTCTCCAGGGAGCAGACGGCCGCGGCGACCGTCGTCTGCGCGATCCGCGTCGCCGGACGGGACCGCAGGTAGTAGGTGGTCTTGAGCCCGCTGCGCCACGCGTAGGCGTACATCGAGGAGAGCTTGCCGATCGTCGGCGTCTCCATGAACAGGTTCAGCGAGTGCGCCTGGTCGATGTAGGGGGTGCGGCCGGCGGCCATGTCGATCAGGGCCTTCTGCGGCAGCTCCCAGGCCGTCCGGTAGAGGGCGCGCATCTCGTCCGGCAGGTCGAGCAGGCCCTGGACGGAGCCGTTCGCCTTCTTGATCGCCTCTCGGACGGCGGGCGTCCACAGCCCGAGCGCCTTCAGGTCGTCCACCAGGTAGCGGTTGATCTGCAGGAACTCGCCGGAGAGGGTCTCGCGCTTGAACAGGTTGGACACCTGCGGCTCGATGCACTCGTAGCAGCCCGCGATGGACGCGATCGTGGCCGTCGGGGCGATCGCGATCAGCAGCGAGTTGCGGAGCCCGACGTCGGCGACGCGCGCGCGGAGCGCCTCCCAGGCGTCCGGACGGGACGGCACCGCCTCCGGGAAGTGGTCCGGGTGAAGCCGGCCGCGGGCCGTCCGCGTCATGCCGTAGGCGGGCAGCGGTCCGTGCAGGGCGGCGAGGTCGGCGGACGCGGTGTAGGCGGCGAGCGCGATCTCCTCCGCGATCCGCGTGGACAGCTCGCGCGCCTCGGGCGAGTCGAACGGCAGGCGGAGCGTGAAGAACACGTCCGCGAGGCCCATCACGCCGAGACCGACCGGCCGCCACTTGCGGTTCGCCTTCTCCGCCTCCGGCGTGGGGTAGAAGCCCCTGTCGATGGTGCGGTCCAGGAACCGGACGGCGGTGCGCACGGTCGAGCGGAGCCGCTCCCAGTCGATCCCGGAGGCGTCCACGTGCGCGGCCAGGTTCACCGAGCCTAGGTTGCAGACGGCCGCCTCCCCGTCCGCGGTCACCTCAAGGATCTCGGTGCACAGGTTGGACAGGTGGACGGTCTGGCCGGGCTCGGCGGTCTGGTTGCAGGCGCGGTTGGCGGCGTCCTTGAACGTCATCCACCCGTTGCCCGTTTCCGCAAGCGTGCGCATCATCCGGCCGTAGAGCTTGCGGGCCGGGATCTGCCGGACGAACCGCCCCTCCTTCTCCGCCGCCCGGTACGCCTCGTCGAACGCCTCGCCCCAGAGGTCGGCCAGCTCGGGGACCTCCTTCGGGTCGAACAGGGACCACGTCCCGTCGGCCTCGACGCGGCGCATGAACTCGTCCGGGATCCAGTTGGCCAGGTTCAGGTTGTGGGTGCGGCGCGCGTCCTCGCCGGTGTTGTCGCGCAGTTCCAGGAACTCCTCGACGTCGGCGTGCCACGGCTCCAGGTAGACGCAGGCCGCCCCCTTGCGGCGGCCGCCCTGGTTGACGGCGGAGACGGACGCGTCGAGCGTGCGCAGCCACGGGACGATCCCGTTCGCGTGCCCGTTCGTCCCGCGGATCAGGGAGCCGCGCGACCGCACCCGCGTCCACGAGACGCCGATGCCGCCCGCGTACTTGCTGAGCCGCGCGATCTGCCCGTACCGCTCGTAGATCGACTCCAGCTCGTCCCGCGGGGAGTCGAGCAGGAAGCAGGACGACAGCTGCGGGCGGCGGGCCGCGGAGTTGAACAGCGTCGGCGAGCTGGGCAGGTACGCCAGCGTGCTGAGCAGCCCGTACAGCTCCGCGACCTCGCCAACGGTCTCGGACAACCCGCACGCGACCCGCAGAAGGAAGTGCTGCGGGCGCTCCAGCACGAGCCGCGACCGCGGATGCCGCAGCAGGTACCGGTCATAGAGCGTCCGGAGCCCGAAGTACTCGAACCGGTCATCGGCGGACTCGTCGACGAGGGCGTCCAGCGCGGACGCGTGCGCGGCGACGAACGCCGCCGGAGCGTCCGCCAGCAGGCCCTCCCGGTGCGTGGCGGCGACCGACTCGGCGAACGTCCGGACCCCCGCGGACGCGGCCTCGTCCCGGATCCGGCCGCCGAGGAGCCGGGCGGCGACCCTGGAGTAGCCGGGCTCGGCGGGCACCAGGGCGGCGGCCTCGCCGATCGCCAGGTCCCGCAGCGCGCCGGCGTCGTCGCCGCCGGCGGCCCGGACGGCGGCGAGCAGCCGTCCGGCGTCCACGCCGGGAACCCCGTCGCAGGCCGCCTCGACCTCGGCGGCGATCGGCGCCGAAGGCGGCGCGGCCAGAGCCTGTGTCACGTGCATCTCCCCTCGCAAGCCGCCTCGCGGAGGCATGCGAACGGGGACGCGGCGGCATGCCGCGCTCCGCCCCCGGCCCACCCGCGAGGCCTGGACGTGGCGATCCGGGGGCCGACCACGGACCCCGAACCGGTCGTGCGGGCAGGTCTTCGGACTCGCGGGCGCCGCCTCGAAAGGCGTCCTACTGGCCGTCGCTTCCCAGGCCGCGTGGCCCAGTGCGTGATGACGGCGGTCGTTCCCGCTCACCGCTGCGGGGCAGTCCCGGACTCGCACCGGGTTCCCTCTTACGACGCCCCCGCCGCACGTGCGGCGGGGGCGTACCAGCACGGGATTGAACCCTACATGTAGTCGACGATCTTTGCACAACCCCAAGATGTTGGGTGTGTCGCGGATTCGCCGGGTCGGATGCGCGACCCCGGCCCGGGGTGGGACGATGGTGGCGCCATGCCCCCGCCCGCCTCGCAGCCGCTGTTCAGGACCGCGCGCGCCGTGGTGTTCGCCACGGTGTGCGTCACGCTGGCGACCCTCGGGCACGTCCTGGCGAGCGGGGTGCCGGTCCCGGCCTGGTCGGCGCTGGCGGGGTTCGCGGCGGTCCTCGGCGTGACGGCGGTGCTGGCGGGCCATGAGCGCTCGCTGGCGACGATCTTCGGCGGGCTGCTCGGCGGGCAGTTCGCGCTGCACACGCTCTTCGCCGCCGCGTCCGGGCCGGCGGGGCATCACATGCCGGAGGCGCACGCCGCGATGGCCGGCGGGGCGGCCCAGGGCGGCGCCGGGAGCGGCCTCGCGATGACGCTCGCGCACTGCGTGGCCGCGCTGGTCGCGGCCTGGTGGCTGCGCCGCGGCGAGCGGGCCGCGTGGGCGCTGGCGCGGCAGGTCGCCGCGCTGGCGAACCGTCCGATCCGGCTGCTCCTGGCCCTCCTCGCCGTCGAGCCGGCCGAGCCGCCGGCGCGTCCCCGCCGGACGGCGCGAGCACCGGCCGCCATCACGGCCACCGGCCGGTCCCTGCGGCACCAGGTGGTCCGGCGGGGTCCCCCGCCGCGTTCGAGGGCGCTCGCTCACCTCTGAGCCCGAGCGCAGTACATCACCGGACGCCGCTTCCTGGCGCGTCCGGCCTTTCCCGTACGACTCGAACGGAGTTCCTCCATGCGTTTCCTTCCAGGCGCCCGGCGCGCAGGCGCCGTCGCGTCGCTCGCCTCCATGGCCGTGATCGGGTTCGCCGCGGCCGCGTCCGCGCACGTCACCGTCAACCCGAAGGCGGCCGAGCAGGGCTCGTACGCCAAGGTCTCGTTCCGCGTGCCGAACGAGCGCGACGACGCGTCCACGACCAAGGTCGTGGTGCACCTGCCCGCCGACCATCCGCTGGCGTCGGTGTCGGTCCGCCCGACCCCGGGCTGGACGGTGAAGACGAAGAAGTCCAAGCTCCCGAAGCCGATCCAGGCGCACGGCGCCGAGCTGACCGAGGCGATCACGGAGATCACCTGGTCGGGGGGCGAGATCGAGCCCGGCCGGTTCCAGGAGTTCGACGTCTCGCTCGGACCGCTGCCCACCGACACCGGCCAGCTCGTCTTCAAGGCCGACCAGACCTACACGGGCGGCGAGGTCGTCAAGTGGGAGGAGCCTCCGGCCGAGGGGGCCGCGGAGCCGGAGCACCCGTCGCCGGTCCTGAAGCTGCTCCCCGAGGGCACCGCGACCGGAACCGGCCTGAGCGCCCAGGTGAAGCCCGTCTCGGCGAGCGGGCCCGCGGCGTCCGCCGATGACGGGACGGCGCGGCTGCTCGGCGGCGCCGGCCTCGCGGTGGGCGTGATCGGCATCGGCGTCGGCGCGTACGGCGTGACCAGGGCGCGGAGCCGGGCATGACCCGGGCGGCGCTCCGGGTCACCGCGGGCACCGCGGCCGCCGGGACGGTGCTCGCGCTCACCGCGCCCCCCGCCTCGGCGCACGCCGCGCTCACCGGCGCCAGCCCGGCGAAGGACGCGACGGTCGCGGCGCCGTCGGAGATCGTCCTCACCTACTCCGATCCGATCCGGCTGCCGCGCGTCGTGCTGACGGACGCCGCGGACCGGCAGTATCAGGCGGGGCCGCCCCGCGCGGTCGACAACAAGGTCACGCAGGCGGTCACCGGGGCGCTGCCCAACGGCGAGTACACGGTGGGCTGGCGTGTCGTGTCGGCGGACGGCCACCCCGTGAGCGGCTCCTACGCGTTCACCGTGCGGGGGTCATCGGGCGGCGCCCGGCCCGCCGCGCCGGCGCCGTCCGCGACGAAGGCCGCGTCCGCGCAGGAGTCGGGCGGGTCGTCGGGCTGGCTCTGGATCGGCCTGATCGCGCTGGTCCTGGCGGCGGCGGCCGGCGTGGTCGCCTGGCTCCGCCGCTCCTCCGCCCCCGCGGACTGACCCACCGCCTTCCGGTCGGGTGATTACAGGATTACGGTGATTACCCGACCGGAGGCACGTGGGGGCCGTCATGATCGTCGAGTACATCCGCTACAGCATCGATGAACGCGGCCGACGAGACCGGCCTCCCGGACGACCCGGAGTTCCGCGCCGCGTTCGCGTCCTACATCGAGTGGGGGACGCGCATCGCGCTCGCCAACTCCCAGCCGGACGCCAAGCCGCCCCTGGAAGCGCCCATGCCGCACTGGGGCTGGGGCGTCGCGCCGCCCTACATCCGGTAGTAGTAGCCTGCATCGCGTTCCTGCGACGAGGGAGGTTGATGAATATGGCCCGCGCGGCCCTTCGTCAGCATGCCCTTGTCCGGTGCGCGCGCCGTTGAGCGCGGCCCGGACGTCCAGTTCGAGCAGGAGCCACGCTTGTCTTCATCCGACCTGATCACCGATCGTCTCGTCCTGCGCCCGTGGACCGCGGCCGAGGTCGCCGCCGTCGTCGACGGCCTGCGGCAGGCCCACTGGGCGGACGACTTCCCCGCCGAGGGCGACCGCGTCATCGCCGGCGTGATCGCCCGCGACCCGGACGCGCTCGGCGCGTACGGCCAGCGGCAGATCATCGAGCGGTCCACCGGGCTGGTCGTCGGCGCCATCGGCCTGTTCTGGCCGCCCGGCGACGGCCGCGTCGAGTTCGGCTACGGCGTCGTGGAGTCCCGGCGGGGCCGCGGCTACGCCAGCGAGGCCGCCCGCGCCATCGTGGCGTTCGCCCTGGCCGCGCCTGACGTGGACACGGTCGTCGCGACCGTGGAGCTGGCGAACCCGGCGTCCGCCCGGGTGCTGGAGAACGCCGGCCTGCGCCGCGTCACCACCGGCGCGGAGACGGCCGAGTACGCCACCGACTGATCCTTCGCAGCACCGAACGTGCCGTCCTCCCACGGGGAGGGCGGCACGTTCACGTTTCCGGGCACGGTTGACAGATCGCGCTAGCTCACTAACACTTCCTACTCTACTAGTGATTGGTGGTGGGGTGTCGTGGCGGTCGTCCTGGCCCGGCTCGGGCGCTTCTGTTTCCGGCGGCGCAGGCTCGTCGTCCTGCTGTGGGCCGGGCTGCTCGTCCTCAGCGTGTCCGGCGCGGCCCTCCTGTCGGAGCCGGCACCCGACGCCTTCTCGGTCCCCGGCACCGAGGCGCAACGCGCGAACGACCTGGTCGCGGAGCGGTTCCCGCAGGCCGCGGCCGGTGGGGCGTCCGCCCGCGTCGTGTTCGCGGTCCCGGCCGGACGGTCGCTGACCGCCCCCGCGACCCGGGCCGCCGTCGAGCAGGCCGTCGCCCGGATGGAGGCCGCGCCGAAGGTCGCCGAGGTCGCCTCCCCCTACGCCCGGCACACCGTCTCGCCCGACGGCCGCGTCGCGCTCGCGGAGGTCGCCTACCGCGTCCGGGCCACGGAGCTGACCGGCGCGGAACGCGACGCGCTGCGCGAGGCCGCCGCCGTCCCGGGCGTCCGCACGGAGCTGAGCGGCGACGCCGTCGCGCCCCCCGAGGAGGGCGCGGGCGAGCTGCTCGGCGTGGTGGCCGCCGCGGTCGTCCTGCTGGTCACGCTCGGCTCTCTCGTCGCGGCGGGGCTGCCGCTGCTCACGGCCGCCGTCGGCATCGTCATCGGGCTGTCGGCGATCGGCGCCGCGTCCGGGTTCGTGGAACTGAGCTCCGACATCCTGGCGCTCGCGCTCATGCTCGGCCTCGCCGTCGCGATCGACTACGCGCTGTTCATCATCTCCCGCTACCGCGAGGAGGTCCTGGACGGCCGGGAGCCCGCCGACGCGGCGGGCCGGGCCACCGGCACCGCCGGATCCGCCGTGGTGTTCGCCGGTCTGACGGTCGTCATCGCGCTGGCCGGGCTCGCCGTCGTGAACATCCCCATCCTGACCAAACTCGGGCTCGCCGCCGCGTTCACCGTGGCCGTCGCGGTGCTGGTCGCGCTCACGCTGCTCCCGGCCCTGCTCGGGTTCGCGGGCCGCCGCGCGCCGGCCCGCCGCCGTCCCGGCGGCTCCGCCGGGCTGCGCTGGGGGCGGTTCGTCACCTCCCACCCCGTCCCGGTGCTGGTCGTGGCCGTGGCGGGGCTGCTCGCGGCGGCGACGCCCGCGCTCGGGCTGCGGCTCGGATTCCCCGACGACGGCACCGCCCCTCCCGGGACGACCCAGCGCCAGGCCTACGACCTGCTCGCGGACGGGTTCGGCCCCGGGATCAACGGGCCGCTGACCCTGGTCGTGCAGGCCGAGGGCGACACGAAGGCCGCCGCCGAGCGCGTCGCGACGACGGTCAGCGCCCTGGACGGCGTCGCCGCGGTCGACCCGCCCGTGGTGAGCCCGGCCGGCGACACCGCGCTGGTCGGCGTCGTCCCCGACACCGGGCCGACGGCCGAGGCCACCGAGGACCTCATCCACACCATCCGCGACCGCTCCTGGGACGGGACGACCGTCGCGGTCACCGGGCAGACCGCGATCGACATCGACACGTCCGGGAAGCTCGCCGGCGCGCTCGTCCCCTACCTCGCGGTCGTCGTCGGCCTCGCGTTCCTGCTGCTGACGCTGGTGTTCCGCTCGCTCCTGGTGCCGCTGAAGGCCACGCTCGGCTTCCTGCTCAGCGTGGCCGCCACGTTCGGCGCGGTCGTCGCCGTGTTCCAGGAGGGCCGGCTGGAGGGACCGCTCGGCGTCCACGCCTCCGGCGTGATCGTCAACGTGCTGCCGGTCATGCTGATCGGCATGGTGTTCGGGCTGGCCATGGACTACCAGGTCTTCCTCGTCACCCGGATGCGCGAGGAGCACGTCCGCGGCGCCTCACCCACCGGCGCCGCCGTCGCCGGGCTGGCGCACGGCGCCCGCGTCGTCACCGCCGCCGCGATCATCATGGTCTGCGTGTTCGCCGGGTTCCTGCTGTCCGCGACGCCGATGGTGCAGTCGTTCGGCTTCGCGCTGGCCGCCGCCGTGCTCTTCGACGCGTTCCTCGTCCGCATGACGGTCGTCCCCGCCGTGATGGCGCTGCTCGGCCGCGCCGGCTGGTGGCTGCCCGCCCGCCTCGCCCGCGTCCTGCCGCACGTGGACGTGGAGGGCGAGCGGCTCCGGGACGCCCCGGCGGAGGTGACAGTAGGCTCCTCGGTCGGGACGAGGTAGCGAAAGGGCCGAGGATGCCGCCGAAGCAGGGCCTGCGAGAGCTGAAGAAGGCGAGGACCCGGGCCGCGATCCAGCGCGAGGCCCTGCGGCTGTTCCGCGAGCGCGGCTACGAGGCCACGACCGTCGAGCAGATCGCGCAGGCCGCCGAGGTCGCGCACACCACCGTCTTCCGCTACTTCCCGACCAAGGAGGACCTCGTCATCAGCGACGAGGCCGATCCCCTGATCTTCGCGTCGCTGCGCGCCCAGCCGCCGGAGCTGACCCCGGTCCAGGCCCTGCGCGCCGCGCTGCGGGACGTCCTCGGCGGGTTCACCTCCGAGGACCTCGCCGCGGGACGCGACCGGGCCGTCCTCATCCTGTCCGTCCCCGCGCTGCGCGGCGCCGCGTTCGCCAACTTCGTCGACACGATGCGCACGGTGACCGCCATCCTCGCCGAGCGGGAGGGCCGCGCCCCCGGCGACGTCCGCACCCTCATCGGCGCGGCCTTCGGCATCATGCTCGACGTCATGCTCCGCTGGGAGGAGGACCCGTCGCTGGACCTCCTCGCGGCCATCGACGACGCCCTCGCCACCCTCGGCCCCATCGACTGACCGAGCCGGCCGGCCGGTACTCAAGGAGCGAACGCGCGAAGGGTCGCCTCCACCAGCGCGTCGGCGTACTCCGGGGTGAGCGGCCCGGCACGGTGCAGCCAGCGCTGGTGGAGCGGGGCGTACAGGAACTCCAGCACCAGGTCGAGGTCGGCGTCGTCCGCCAACTGCCCCGCGCGCTGCGCTTTCCGCAGCCGCTCCTTCTTGCCCTCGTCGACCGGGCCGGCGAGCTTCTCCCGGTAGAGGGCGGCCAGCGCGGGGTCGCCGATGATCTCCAGGTTGAGCGCTCTGATCGGCGCCTCGAACGCCGGGTCGGCGAACTCGGCGACGGTCGCCCGCATGACGGTCTTGAGGTCGGCCTCGAGGTCACCGGTGTCGGGCAGCCGCACCCCGTCCCCGCCCTCGCTCAGCTCCAGGAACGAGTCGAAGATCACCGCGCCCTTGGACGGCCACCAGCGGTAGATCGTCTGCTTGCCCACCCCGGCACGGGCGGCGATGGCCTCGATGGACACCTTCGCGTACCCGAGCTCGGAGACCAGTTCGCGCGCGGCGCCCAGGACGGCCCGCCGGGACCGCTCGCTCCGCCGGGCGGGATCCGGCCTTCTGGGTTGCGACACGTCCGGGAGCCTATCACCGTGCCGAGACGAGACGATCCGTCTTGCCAAAGCCGGCGGCGCCGCCTAGAGTGCGAAGGCAGCGAGACGAAACGTCTCGTCTAGCCACAGACGGAAGGACATCACATGACGACCGCCCGAGTGTGGTTCATCACCGGCGCGTCGCGGGGCCTGGGCAGGGCCCTCGCCGAGGCGGCGCTCGCCGCCGGAGACCGCGTCGTCGCCGCGGCGCGCGACCTCACGCCTCTCGCGGATCTGGCCGCCGCCCACCCGGACGGCCTCGTCCGGCTCACGCTGGACGTCACCGACCGCGAGGCGGTACGGCGGGTCGTGGACGAGGCGGCCGCGGCGTTCGGCCGCCTCGACATCGTCGTCAACAACGCGGGCGCCATGCTGCTCGGCATGGTCGAGGAGGCGACCGAGGAGCAGATCCGCGCCCAGTTCGACGTCAACTTCTTCGGCGCGGTCTGGGTGACCCAGGCCGTGGTGCCGCACCTGCGCGCGCAGGGCTCCGGCCACATCCTGCAGGTCACCACGATGGGGACCGGCGGCGGGGTCGCGTCGGCCGGTTTCTACGCGGGGAGCAAGTCCGCGCTCGACTCGCTGGGCCAGGCGCTGGCGATGGAGGTCGCGCCGTTCGGGATCAAGGTGACGATCGTGCAGCCCGGCGGGTACGGCACGGACCTGTTCACGCGCGGCCTGACGATGGCGGAGCCGCGCCCGGAGTACGAGCCGCTGCGCGCCCGGCTCGCCGAGATGTGGGGCGACGACGCCGGCCCCGACCCGAGCACCGCGACCCCGGTGCTCCTGGACCTGGTCGACCTGCCCGAACCACCGCTGCGCCTGATCGTCGGCGGCACCTCCTACGACCTCGTCCAGCAGATGACCGAGGCCCGCACCGCGGAGTACCAGGCCTGGGAGCACCTCAGCCGCAAGGCGCCGGGCTGAGTCGGAGCAGGGCGCGTGCGCCGGAATCGGTGTCGACGGTGAGGGCGTCCCAGGCCCGCCTTGACTGTCAGTGTGGAATGGTCACTGGGCGTCGTTGACCCGGCGTGTGAACCTGATCGCAAGCATTCCGGCTCCGCGACGGACAACGAGGTCTCCCCATGACAAAGACGCCGCTATGCACCAATTCAGGGAGAGTGAGAATAATGCCCCTCAGGCCCGGTCGGCATGGCGTGCCGTGCGACGCGCGGACGCGGCTGCCCGAGCGGGGGGCGCTCGCCGAGGCCATGAGGGGACGGCCGTGAGCGTTCCCGAGCACGAGGCGCCGGGCGCCGAGTCGTACGTCCGGTTGAAGGCCCTGGGCATGCACCTCACGGCGCACGGCTTCACCGTCGAGTCCGTGGCCGGAGGGCTGGTCGTCCGCAACGAGACGTCCACCGCGCGGAGCGTCTGCGGGGAGCGGGGCGGGTCCGGCGACACGATCACCTGCCGCCCGCACGACGGGGACGAAGGGCGCTACTGGTACTACACGTCCTGGCGGCAGCCCATCGCCGAGGCCGAGCGCATCACCGACGCCCTGGTGGTGATCAAGGGATACCTCGGGACCCCCGCATGACGGCCGGCGACGGGCCCGGCGCCTGCTCGAACTGCTCGCCGACGGGCGGGGTCACCCGTCACACTTTTCGGACAAAGCAGTAAAGCAGCATCGAAGCACGGCGGTGCACGACGGCGGGCCGGGTTCCCGAAACCGCATCGGCCGGACCCGGGGCAAACGGGTGACCACAGGGGGCACTCGCCGCGGTCGACGTTCGTCACGAGCGGGTAAGACCACTCCTGCCACCCCCGTTCGGGGGTGGCGTAGGTCACTCGGATGGCCAACGATCCTTCTGACCGGGTGTCCGTGGCTGCTACGAGGAGAGACCATGCCCGCAGTCGAGTTCCGGGCGGCGCGCGACTTCCTGCTCGCGCACCGCGACGACTACGCGACGGCCTACGAGAAGTTCCGCTGGCCGGTGCTGACCGGCTTCAACTGGGCGCTCGACTGGTTCGACAAGATCGCCCAGGGGAACGACTCGCCCGCGCTGTGGATCGTCGAGGAGGACGGCTCCGAGGCGAAGTACTCGTTCGCGCAGATGGCGCGGCGGTCCAACCAGGCGGCGAACCTGCTGCGCCGGGCGGGCGTGCGGCGCGGCGACCGGATCATCCTGATGCTCGGCAACCAGGTGGAGCTGTGGGAGACGGTCCTGGCCGCGATGAAGATCGGCGCGGTCCTGATCCCGTGCACGCCGCTGCTCGGCACCGCCGACCTCCAGGACCGGCTGACCCGCGGCAAGGCCCGGTACGTGGTGGTGGGCTCGGCCGACACCGGGAAGTTCGACGGCGTCGAGGGCGACTACACCGGGATCGCCGTGGGCGAGCCGGCGGAGGGGTGGCTGCGGTACGCCGACGCCTACGAGGAGGCCGAGACCTTCACCCCGTACGGGCTGACGATGTCGCGGGACACCCTGCTCCTCTACTTCACGTCCGGGACGACGGCGCAGCCGAAGCTGGTCGAGCACACGCACGCGTCGTACCCGGCGGGCCACCTGTCGACGATGTACTGGATCGGCCTGCGGCCCGGGGACGTCCACCTGAACATCTCGTCGCCGGGCTGGGCGAAGCACGCGTGGAGCAACATCTTCGCGCCGTGGGACGCCGAGGCGTGCGTGTTCATCTACAACTACACGCGGTTCGACCCCGACCGGCTGCTCGACACCCTGGAGCGGTGCGGCGTGACGAGCTTCTGCGCGCCGCCGACCGTGTGGCGGATGCTGATCCAGGCCGACCTCGGGCGGCTCGGCACCCCGCCGCGCGAGGTGGTCGCGGCCGGGGAGCCGCTGAACCCCGAGGTGATCGAGCGGGTGCGGGACGCGTGGGACCGGACGATCCGCGACGGGTTCGGGCAGACCGAGACGACCGTCCAGATCGCCAACACGCCCGGCCAGCCGGTCAAGCCGGGCTCGATGGGACGCCCCGTGCCGGGCTACCAGGTGGTGCTGGTCGACCCGCTGACCGGGGAGCCCGCGGACGAGGGGGAGATCTGCCTCGACCTGGAGGACCGGCCGCTCGGCCTGATGACCGGCTACCACGGCGACGAGGAGCGCACGGACGAGGCGATGGCCGGCGGCCTGTACCGCACCGGCGACATCGGCTCCCGCGACGAAGACGGATACATCACCTATGTCGGACGTGCCGATGACGTGTTCAAGGCGTCCGACTACAAGATCTCGCCGTTCGAGCTGGAGAGCGTGCTGATCGAGCACGAGGCGGTCGCGGAGGCCGCGGTCGTGCCGTCGCCCGACCCGGTCCGGGCGGCCGTCCCGAAGGCCTACGTCACGCTCGCCAACGGCTGGGAGCCGACCGCCGAGACGGCCAGGGCGATCTTCGCGCACAGCCGGGCGCAGCTGTCCCCGTACAAGCGGGTGCGGCTGCTGGAGTTCGGCGAGCTGCCGAAGACGATCTCCGGGAAGATCCGCCGGGTCGAGCTGCGGACGAGCGAGCTCGGCAAGCACGCCGGTCCGGACGACCGGCCCGAGGGCGAGTTCCGGGAGGAGGACCTGCGATGACACTCTCCTACGCATCGGGCGTATCGACCACCCCCCTGCTCGGTGACACCATCGGCGCGAACCTCGACAGGACGGTCGCCGCGTTCTCCGAGCGGGACGCGCTCGTCGACCGGGCGTCCGGCCGCCGCTGGACGTACGAGCAGTTCCTGGACGACGTGGAGGCCGTCGCGGTCGGCCTCCACGACCTCGGTGTGGTCAAGGGCGACCGGGTCGGGATCTGGGCGCCGAACTGCGCGGAGTGGATGCTCGTCCAGTACGCGACGGCCAAGCTCGGCGCGATCCTCGTCAACATCAACCCCGCCTACCGGGTGCACGAGCTGGAGTTCGTCCTCAACCAGGCGGGCATCCGGACGCTGGTGGCGGCGGCGTCGTTCAAGACGTCCGACTACGCGGCGATGATCGAGCAAGTGCGCCCGAAGTGCGCCGCGCTGCGGGACGTCCTGCTCATCGGCACCCCCGAGTGGGACGCGCTCGTCGAGGCGGGCCAGGCGGGCGACCCGGCCGTCCTGGTCGAGATCGGGCGGACGCTCACCGCCGACGACCCGATCAACATCCAGTACACGTCCGGGACGACGGGCTTCCCCAAGGGCGCGACGCTGTCGCACCACAACATCCTGAACAACGGGTTCTTCGTCGGCGAGCTGTGCGGCTACGACGAGGAGGACCGTATCTGCGTCCCCGTCCCCTTCTACCACTGCTTCGGCATGGTGATGGGCAACCTGGCGTCGACGAGCCACGGCGCGTGCGTGGTGATCCCGGCGCCGGCGTTCGACCCGAAGGCGACGCTGGAGGCGGTCGCGGCCGAGCGCTGCACGTCGCTGTACGGGGTCCCGACGATGTTCATCGCCGTCCTGAACGAGCCGTCGCTGGACGGGCTCGACCTCTCCACCCTGCGGACCGGGATCATGGCCGGGTCGCCGTGCCCGGTCGAGGTGATGAAGCAGGTCATCGACCGGCTCGGGATGAGCGAGGTCGCGATCTGCTACGGCATGACGGAGACGTCGCCGGTGTCGACGCAGACCCGCGCGGGCGACTCGCTCGGCCGGCGGGTGTCCACGGTCGGGACCGTGCTGCCGCACCTGGAGATCAAGGTGGCCGACCCGGAGACGGGCGTGACCGTCCCGCGCGGGGTGCCCGGCGAGTTCTGCACGCGCGGCTACTCGGTGATGCTCGGCTACTGGGAGCAGCCCGACAAGACGGCCGAGGCCATCGACGCCGCCCGCTGGATGCACACCGGCGACCTCGCCGTGATGGACGGCGACGGCTACGTCAACATCACCGGCCGGATCAAGGACATGGTGATCCGGGGCGGCGAGAACATCTACCCGCGCGAGATCGAGGAGTTCCTCTACACCCACCCCGACATCGTGGACGCGCAGGTCATCGGCGTGCCTGACGAGAAGTACGGCGAGGAGCTGATGGCGTGGGTGCGGCTGCGCGAGGGCGTGCCGGGCCTGACCGCCGGCGAGCTGCGCGCGTTCTGCGAGGGCAAGCTGGCGCACTACAAGATCCCGCGCTACGTGCACGTCGTGGACGAGTTCCCGATGACGGTCACCGGGAAGATCCGCAAGGTGCAGATGCGCGCCGAGGCGGTCGACATCCTCGGGCTGGAGGACGCCGCCGCGACCCGACACGCCTGACTTTCCGGGCACCGGAGCCTTTCGTCACGGGGGTCGCGCAGGGCATGCTCGGAGGCATGGGCGATGACGCGGGAGCCGTCCGGTCGGCGGTGCTGACCCTGCACCGCACGACGGGACTGCCCATGGTGTTCGGCG
This sequence comes from Actinomadura sp. B10D3, assembly GCF_039871695.1. Lineage (NCBI taxonomy): Bacteria > Bacillati > Actinomycetota > Actinomycetes > Streptosporangiales > Thermomonosporaceae > Actinomadura > Actinomadura sp. B10D3. The sequence goes on along the minus strand of NZ_JBDPLY010000002.1, from coordinate 490,336 downwards.
GCGCGCTCAGCGGCCAGGACCGGCTGCGCATCACCGAGCTCGTCGGCAACACGACCGACTCGCTGGACGGGCTCGTCGTCCGGCAGGGCAACGGGCTCGGCGGCAAGGCGATGGCGATGGGGCGCCCGGCGTGGGTGAGCAACTACCCGTGCGCGGCGTCGATCAGCCACGACTACGACAAGCCCGTCGGGCGCGAGGGGCTGCTGTCGATCGTGGCCGTCCCGATCGTCGTGCGGCGGCGGTGCCGCGGCGTCATCTACGGCGCGCTGCGCGAGCCCCTGTCGCTCGCCGACCGCGTCGTCGGCGCGGCCGTCCAGGTCGCCCGCGACCTCGAACAGGACCTCGCCGTCCAGGACCGCGCGGACGAGGCGCTGGCGCGGGCGCGGCCCGCCACGTCGGCGGCGCGCTGGGAGGAGGTCCGGGCGGTGCACGCCGAGCTCCGGGCGCTCGCCGAGCAGGTCGGCGACGCGCCGACCCGCGACCGGCTGCGGGAGGCGTCGCTGCGCCTCGCGGCGGCGGGCCTGGACGAGCCCGACGGGTCGCCCCGTCCCGTCCTGTCGCCGCGCGAGCTGGACGTCCTGTCCTATGTCGCGCTCGGCTGCACGAACGCGGAGACGGCCGATCACCTGGGCCTGCTGCCGGAGACGGTGAAGAGCTACCTGCGCTCGGCGATGCGCAAGCTGGACAGCCACACCCGCCTGGAAGCGGTCACCACCGCCCGCCGCGCCGGCCTGCTCCCCTGACCGCCGGGCATGCCGACGGGCCGGGGGGAACCGCGGGGCCGCGCGGTTTCTTCCGGTGGATCGGGCCCGGCGACGGGGTCAGCGACGCGCGGTACGGGTGTCGTCCAGTACAGATCGGCCCCCGTGGCGCACTGCCTGGACAACGGGCACCGCTCGCCGGCTGCGCCGGGCCGTGATCGCACGGCCGTCCCGCCTCGTTCCGGGCTGGGACGTCCGGCCCCCGAAATGCATTGGAAACCGTAACACCTAGGCGAACACGAATGTTCAGGTAAATCGGATACCGCTAGAAGTAGGTCCGGACGTAGCCGACGACGACGGGTCCGGCCGCCTCGCGCGCGAACGGGGAGATGTCGCGGTAGAAGCCGTCGTCTTCCCGTGCGGGGCGAACGCCGGGAGGGGCCCGGCCTGCGGCGCCGCGTTCACGCCCGCGACCTTCCCCGCGGGTGAGCCGATTGTGATCCCATAGGCCTCTCCTACCCCCGCAAAACCCCGATAGCGTTGGACTTGTGGAGGTTGAGGACTCAGGTGGGGCGTCCCGCCGCAAAGCTCTCTGGTTGATGGGCGCGGCCGCCGGACTCGCCGCACTCGGCGCGGACTCCGCGCGCACGTCCGACCCCACCCGGGGCCCCGGCTGGGCGACGGCGACGCCCCGCGCGCGACCGGTCATCCATCCGACGCCGACCCCTACTCCGACCCCGACGCCGCGGCCGGCGGCGTGGACGCCGGCGAAGCTCACCGCGTCGGAGAAGCCCATCCGCGAGCTGTCGGAGCTGTACCCGCCGCCGCCCCCGAAGTCGATCGCGCTCACCATCGACGACGGCCCGAGCCCGATGTACACGCCGCGGATGCTGGACCTGCTCGCCGAGCACCAGGTCCACGCGACGTTCTTCATCATCGGCGAGCAGGTCAAGGAGTACCCGAAGCTCACCCGCCGGATCGCCGACGCGGGCCACCAGATCTGCAACCACACCGAGACGCACCCGATCTCCATCGCGGGCCTCTCGCGCAAGCGGGTCCGCAAGGAGATCGTCGAGGCGCACGACCGGATCGCCGACATCACGGGCGTCGTCCCGCAGTTCTTCCGGTCGCCCGGCGGCGCCTGGTCGAAGACGATCCTGGAGCTCGTCGCCGAGCACGACATGCTGCCGGTCGACTGGGCGGTCGACCCGCGCGACTGGGCCCGGCCCGGCGTCGGCCACATCCGCCGCTCGCTCCTCAAGGGCAAGGCGGGCAACATCATGCTGGTCCACGACGGCGGCGGCGACCGTTCCCAGACCCTCAAGGCCCTGAAGACCGTCATCCCGAAGATGAAGAAGCGCGGCCTGACCTTCGTCGCCCTCTGACGAAGGTCAGGCGGCGCACTAGATCCGCGGGACGAGCGGCCTGGGCGCCGGGGCGGGGGCGGGGTCCCTCGCCGTGGGAGACGCCGGGCAGCCACCCCAGCCAGCGCGGCAGGTACCAGTTCGCCCGTCCGAGCAGGGACATGACGGCGGGCAGCAGGACCACCCGGACGATCGTCGCGTCGATGAGCACCGCCACGGCGAGGCCGACGCCGAGCTGCTTGAAGTCCTGCATCGACAGCGTCCCGAAGATCCCGAACGTGGCGATCATGATGACCGCGGCGCCGGTCACGACGCCGGCCGTGGCGCCGATGCCCTCCCGCACGGCGCGCGTGGTGTCCAGGCCCCGGTCGTAGGCCTCGCGGATCCGGGAGACGACGAACACGTGGTAGTCCATCGACAGCCCGAACAGGACCACGAAGACGAACAGCGGGATCCAGGACTCCAGCGCCCCGGCGCCCTTCGTCCCGACCAGCCCGTCTCCCCAGCCGTGCTGGAAGACCGCGACCATCACCCCGTAGGCGGCGCCCACCGACAGCAGGTTGAGGACGATCGAGCACAGCGCGACCGGCAGCGACCGGAAGAAGACCAGCATCAGCAGGAACGTGATGCCCATGACGAACAGGAACACCGGCACGATGCTCGACTTGAGCTGGTCGTTGTAGTCGACCGACCAGGCGAGCTGTCCGCTGACCGGCGCCTCGCCGACCCTCCCGACGGTCTGCGGGACGATCTGCTCGCGCAGTGTCTCCAGCGCGTGCTTCGACGCCGCGTCCGAGCCCGTCCCCGCGAGCGGCACCTCGATCTCGGCGATGTTCTCCCGCCCGTGCACGGTGACGTCGATCGGCTCGTTCATCTCGCCCGACGCGACCGCCCGCCGCTTCAGGTCCGCGATCGCGGCCTTGACCTGCGGCGCGTCGATGTCGCGGGCCTTCACCACCACGAGCGCGGGCTCCGGGTTGCCGGGGAACGCCTCGTTCAGCCGCGTGTAGGTCTGCGCGATCTCCTCGCCGGGCGGGATCTGCTGGTCGATGCGGAGCCGCTCGGTCTTCATGCCGAGCGCGGGCGCCGCCAGGGCGAGCAGCAGCCCCGCGGACAGCACGGCCGCGATCCCGGGACGCGCGAGGACGGGCTTCAGCATCGTCCCGACCAGCCCGGCACGCCCCTCGCGGCGCCGGGGAAGGCGGATCCGGCCGAAGTCGACCTTGTCCCCGAGCAGGGAGAGCAGGGCCGGCAGGACGGTCACCGAGCCGAGCATCGCGATGAACACCACGAGGATCGTCGCGACCGCCATCGCCTTGAACAGCAGCAGACCGGACAGGAACATCCCGGACATCGCGACCATCACCGCGAGGCCGGAGACCAGCACCGAGCGTCCCGAGGTGGCGGCGGCGATCGCCAGCGCCGTCTCCCGGTCGCGGCCCCGGCGCCGCTCCTCCCGCTCCCGTTGCAGGTAGAACAGGCAGTAGTCGACGCCGACGGCGAGGCCCATCAGCAGCATCACCGAGTTCGTCGTCTGGTCGACGTGCAGCGCGTGGCTGGTGAACGCGAGCAGCCCGCCCGCGGCGAGGAACGCGGTGAAGGCCAGCACGACCGGCAGCACCGCCGCGAGCAGCGCCCCGAACGCGACCAGCAGGATGCCGAGCGCGAGGGGCACGGCCGTCATCTCGGCCCGGCGGAAGTCGTCGCCGAGCGCCTTGTCGAACCAGGCGTCGGCCGTGGCGCCGCCGAACTCCCCGATCCGGACGGACGGGTTGTCGCGCTGCGCCTTCTCCACCGCGCCCCGGATGGCGGGCAGCGGATCGTCCGGCGTCTCCTTGACCGTGAACTGCACGATCACGTGGCGGCGGTCCTTGGACGTCACGTCCGGCCGGAGCTCGGTGATCACCCCGGTGGCCGAGACGTTCGCGCGCACCGCCGCGACCGCCCGCCGCATCTCGGGCGAGCCCGCCGCGGCCCCCCAGAGCAGCACGGTCTCGTGGTCGGGGTCCTCGACCCCGGCGTCGGTGAGGATCTGCTCGGCCCGCGCGGACTGCCCGGTGCCCTGCTCGTGGTCCTCCATCGTGACCTGGCCGGCCGCCCCGCCGAGAACCGAGGCGAGGACGACGAACAGCAGCCAGCCGAGGATGGCGGTCATGCGGTGCCGCGCGCTCCAGCCTCCGAGCGCCGCGGCGAGATTCCGTTTCATGGGGTCCCCTGAGTGGTCGAGTGCGGGGCGGGTCGAATGCGAGGTGGCACCCATGAAGCTAGGAAGCCCGCACCCGGGGCGACATGGGACTGGCTGGCGTGCGGGGGTGTACTCAACTACACCGCCGGGCCGGGTGACGGGCACACTGTGCACAGGGACGCCCGCCGGAAGACTGGACGCCAGACGGCAAGCGACCCGTGGAGGACCCGGTGGACGGTGAACTGGTGAAAGAGACTCGGCTGCAGCGGCATGTCCGGGCGCCCTGGCGCGGCCTGGCACTGTGGCTGCTGAGCGTCCCGGCGACCCTCGTCGGCCTGTGGTTCATCACGGTCATCTCGATGATCACGAGCTTCGTCGGGGTGCTGCTGTTCCCGTCCGCGACGATGCTGCTGCGCACCCAGCTCGACGCCTACCGGGAGCGCATCAACAAGTGGACGGACGTCCGCATCGAGCGCCCGTACCTGCCGGAACCCGAGCAGGAACCCGGCCTTAACGGCATGTTCAAGCGGTTCATCGCGCTGATCTCCGACCCGGCGACCTGGCGTGACTACCTCTGGGTGGTCGCCGACCCGTTCGTGGCGATCTTCACCGCCGCGCTGCCCGGCCTGCTGATCCTGTACGGGATCTGGGGGTACGTCCTCGCCGCGTTCGCCGGCGGGATGATCGGCCACTACGGCGGGAGCGAGTGGTACACCTACATCCACGTCACCGAGGGCTATGACCAGGACGCCGGGCGGATCCTGTCCACGGTGGTCGTCGCCACCGCCTGCATCACCGCCGGGTCCCTGCTCGGCCCGAAGATGATGAACGCCTACGGGCACTGGGGCCGCGCCATCCTCGGCCCGACGCGCAAGTCGGAGCTGGCCCTGCGCGTCCAGCACCTCACCGAGTCCCGGTCCGACGCCGTGGACGCGTCCGCCGCCGAGCTGCGCCGCATCGAGCGCGATCTGCACGACGGCGCGCAGGCCCGGCTCGTCGCGATGGGGATGAGCCTCGGCGCGATCGAGCACCTGCTCGACAAGGACCCGGAGAAGGCCCGCATCCTGCTCGCCGAGACGCGCGAGTCGTCGGCGAAGGCGCTGCACGAGCTGCGCGACCTCGTCCGCGGCATCCACCCGCCGGTGCTGGCCGACCGCGGCATCGGGGACGCGGTCAAGGCCCTCGCGCTCGACCACCCGCTGCGGGTCGAGGTGTCGGCGGACCTGCCGGCCCGTCCCGAGCCGCCGGTCGAGTCCGCCGCCTACTTCGCCGTGTCGGAGATCCTCACCAACGCGGCCAAGCACTCCGGCGCGTCCCGCGTGTGGGTCGACATGCGGTACGAGCGGGGGATGCTGCGGATCAGCGTGACCGACGACGGCCGCGGCGGCGCGTCCCTCGACCGCGGCAGCGGGCTGCGCGGGATCGAACGGCGGATCGGTACATTCGACGGGGTGCTCGCCCTCAACTCCCCCGTGGGCGGCCCGACGATCGTGACCATGGAGCTGCCGTGCGCGTTGTCCTCGCCGAAGACCTCGCCCTTCTGAGGGAGGGCCTGGTCAGCCTCCTGGAGTCGCACGACTTCGAGATCGCGGCCGCCGTCGACAACGGCCCGTCCCTGCTGAAGGCGCTGCTCGACCACCGCCCGGACGTGGCGGTGGTCGACGTGCGCCTGCCGCCGTCCTTCACCGACGAGGGGCTGCAGGCGGCGCTGGAGGCGCGGCGGCAGGTTCCGGGCCTGCCCGTCCTCGTGCTGTCGCAGTACGTCGAGCAGCTGTACGCCCGGGAGCTGCTCGCCGACGGCACCGGCGCCGTCGGCTACCTGCTCAAGGACCGGGTGTTCGACGCGGCCCAGTTCGTGGACGCGGTCCGCCGGGTCGCCGCGGGCGGCACCGCGATGGACCCGGAGGTCATCTCCCGGCTCGTCGCCAGCAACACCCGCGACACCCCGCTGGCCCGCCTCACCCCGCGCGAGACCGAGGTCCTGGAGCTGATGGCGCAGGGACGCTCCAACGCCGCGATCGCGGAGAAGCTCGTCGTCACCGAGCGCGCCGTCACCAAGCACACCGCGAACATCTTCGCCAAGCTCGACCTGCCCGTCACCGGCGACGACAACCGCCGCGTCCTCGCCGTCCTCGCGTTCCTCAATCGCTGACAGGGCGTACCCGCTGACGGTCGCCCCGCTCGTCCCACGGGTACCGGGGGCCACGCCGGGTGGCATAGTCTGCCCGGCGAGCAGGCCCCGGGAGGGCGCTATGACGGTGATTCTGGTTCTGCTGTGCCTGGCCATCGCCGGGCGGGAGCTCTACCTGGCGTTCGAACGCCGGCGAACGCCGGGCGCGCCCGAGATCGCCGACATCCGCACGCAGCTGCGCGCGCTCAAGGGCACCCGCGACGAGCTGGAGTCGTTCCGCACGTCGCAGCGGGAGCGCCTCGACCGGCTCACGGCCGAGCAGGACCGCGACCGGGAGGCGCTCGCCGAGACCGACGCCCGGATCAGGTCGCTGATCACGCAGATCAACGACCGGCTGGTGCCGGACGTCAGCGACCGGCTCAAGCGGCAGCGGGAGGCCGCCGAGGACCAGCGGGAGGCCGTGGACCGGCTCGCCGCCGAGGTCGCCGGGCTCCGCGCGCACCTCGCCGGGCGGCTCGACGGGGCCGTGGCCGCGTCCCTCGGCGCCGACCCCGGCGACCTGGTCGCCGGTGCCCTCACGGTCGTCCCGGCGGAGGCGCGGCCCGCGCTGGCCGGCCCCTACGAGCGGTTCGCCGAGCATCACGGGCTCCGCGTCGAGCTGACCGACCGCGACCGTTACTACCTGTCCGGACGCAGTCCGCGCGGCCTGGAGAGCGACTTCCTCGACCTCGTCGCCGCGATCCGGGAGAACTGCACGGAGACCACCGGGAAGGCGCGGAGCCTGATGGGCGCGCTGCGCGACACCGAGCGCGGCGGCGCGCAGGTCGGGCCGCTCGTCATCGTCCGGACGCCGGAGGCGCTCGTGTGCGGGGTGCTGCCGCTCGCCGAGCTGGTCCGCCCCGAGGCCGCCCGGCTGCTGGACGACCCGGCCGGCACGGCCGCGCGCCTGCGCAGCCTCCCGCTCGGCCGGTTCTGCGAGGCGCCCTAACTCCGCGGGGACGTCCAGGTGAACGCGGGCGCGCGGCGTTCGAGGAAGGCGGCGACGCCCTCCTCGACCTCCCCGCTCGCGGCGACCTCCGCGTGCCACCGCCGCGCCTTCTCCTCGACGGGGCCGGCGGCGACGATGGCGTCCACGATGTCCTTGGTCGCCTGCTGGGTCAGCAGGGACCGGGACGCGAGCGTCGCGGCGAACGCGGCCACGCGCTCCGCCAGCCCGCCCGCCGGGACGACCTCGTCCAGCAGCCCGACGCGCAGGGCGTGCGCGGCGTCGACCAGGTCGGCCGAGTACAGCAGGTACTTCGCGGCGGCCGCCCCGACGAGCCCGACGAGCCGCGCCGTCGCGGCGGCCGGGTAGACGATGCCGAGCCTGGCCGGCGTGACGCCGAACCGCGCGCCCTCCGCCGCGAACCGCAGGTCGCAGGCCGCCGCGAGCTGGCAGCCGCCGCCCACGCAGTACCCCTCGATCGCGGCGAGGGTCGGCTTCGGGAACGCCGCGAGCGCCTGCTCCGCCACCGTCGACAGGTGCGAGTCGTCGGCGCGGTGGATGTCGGCCAGCTCGGAGATGTCGGCGCCCGCGCAGAAGTTCCCGCCGGCGCCCGTCAGCACCACGACCCGGACGTACGGATCGGCGGCGAGGCCGTCCAGGATGCCGGGGAGCGCCCGCCACATGTCCGCCGACATGGCGTTCCGTTTGGCCGGACGGTCGATCGTGACCGTCCCGACGCCTCCGGCGACCTCGCAGACCAGTCCCTCGCCCATCGTCCTCCCTCGCTCTGCCGCGACCGCGATGCTAGCGACCGGGTCCGGCACCGCCGTCACTGACCTTGGGGAATGCGGAAGGGCCTTCCGGTGCTGTACTGTCGAGGCAGCGACTCCGGATGTCCGCGACTTGCATCGGGAGCGCTTCTTCCCCGCCCGGGCCATCTGAGAGCCCGGTGATTCTCCGTTCCGCACGCGGCAAGGCGTGCGGGATCGCCGCACCAAGGGAGCCACGTCAGCCCGGTGAACCGAGCTGCATTCCTCGCATTCCCCTCGCGTACGCGCCGCGGGTTCCGCCGCCGTGCGCGGGCTTCGACCCCGGGCGGCGCGGAGCGTTCCGCGCCGGCCTGAGAAGGGACCCGCATGTCCACTTCCACCCTCACCTCCGAACCCCCCGCCACCGGACGCAAGGCGCAGTCGCACGGCGTGCCCGCGCAGAGCGGCCGCAAGGGCGGGCAGGGGCGGCGCGCCGCCGAAGAAGCGCCCGCCGTCCCGTTCCACGGCCTCCTCGTCGTCCAGGACAAGCACGCGTTCGTCCGCACGTCCGGCTACCTCGCCGGGCAGGACGACGTGCACGTCTCCCTCGCCCAGGTCAAGGCGCACCACCTGCGGCCCGGCGACGCCGTCGCCGGCACCGCCCGGCCGCCGAAGTCCAGCCGGGAGAAGTACTCCTCCCTCGCCCGCGTGGAGACCGTGAACGGCCTCCCGGCGGCGGAGGCGGCGCACCGGCCCGAGTTCGGCAAGCTGACCCCGCTCTACCCCGACGAGCGGCTGCGCCTCGACACCGGGCCGCTCGCGACCCGCGTCATCGACCTGGTCGCGCCGATCGGCAAGGGCCAGCGCGGGCTGATCGTGTCGCCGCCCAAGGTCGGCAAGACGATGGTCCTGCAGGCCGTCGCGAACGCGATCGCGCAGAACAACCCCGAGGTGCACCTCATGGTCGTGCTCATCGACGAGCGGCCCGAGGAGGTCACCGACCTGCAGCGGTCGGTCCGCGGCGAGGTGATCCACTCGACGTTCGACCGGCCCGCGCAGGACCACACGGCGCTCGCCGAACTCGCGATCGAGCGGGCCAAGCGCCTCGTCGAGCAGGGCCACGACGTCGTCATGCTGCTCGACTCGATCACCCGGCTCGGCCGGGCGTACAACCTCGCGGCGCCCTCCAGCAGCCGCATCCTCGCAGGCGGCGTCGCGACCACCGCCATCTACCCGCCGAAGAAGTTCTTCGGCGCCGCCCGCAACATCGAGAACGGCGGCTCGCTCACCATCCTCGCCACCGCGCTGGTGGAGACCGGATCCCGCATGGACGACGTCTTCTTCGAGGAGTACAAGGGCACCGGCAACATGGAGCTGAAGCTCGACCGGGGCCTCGCCGACCGCCGCGTCTTCCCCGCCGTCGACATCGAGGCGTCCGGCACCCGCCGCGACGAGCTGCTCATGTCGCCCGAGGAGCTCGCCCTGTCGTGGCGCCTGCGCCGCGCCCTCCAGGGGCTGGAGCGCCAGCAGGCCGTCGAGCAGCTCCTGGAGAAGATGAAGGGGACCTCGTCCAACGCCGAGTTCCTGCTCCGCCTCCAGCAGACGACCTGACCGGGCCGCGCCCCGTCACTCGTCCTCGGCGTCACTCGTCCTTACTCGTTCTTCTCCGGCTTGAACGATCTGAGGATCTTGTCGTAGAGGCGCTGGCCCGGCGTCCAGTCCGGATCGGGCGCCGAGAAGCAGAACTGGTATCCCGCCGCGCGCCCGCACAGCACGTGCCGGACCTCCCGGGCGCCCTCGCGCCAGGTGAACTCCCATTCGGCGGCGCCCGCGGCGACCTCGGGCGCCGGTTCCAGCCGCAGCCGCCGGTAGCCGGGGTAGCGATGCTCCGCCAGCGCGCCGTCCTCCTCCGCGCGCAGGCCCACCAACGGGTCGCCGGGGGCCGGGGCGATGCGCAGCCCCCGCTTCGAGCCGGTGTCCTTCCAGGTCATGACGTTGCCGCGCCGCTCGGCCCGCCACCCCGCAGGCACGCGCACCGAGTACGCCCCCGTCTCGTGGTAGCGCGCCGTCTTCGCCGTCACGCCCGCCGCCGGGCGCAGCGCGACCGCGTCGCCCTTGCCGACCGACGTCCACCGGGCCGTCCAGGTGCCCGCCCCCGCCGCGAGCGCCGCGAGGACCGCCACGCTGGCGACCGCCCCCGGGCGCAGGCGCCGTCCCCGCGGCAGGACCGGGACCGTCCAGCGCGACCCGCACGGCGGAGCGCCGCCGGGCCGCCTCCCGTCACGCAGCGTCCACGGGACGCGCGGGCCCCGGAAGGTCCGCGCCCGCGCCGCCGCCGGCCGGGAGGCCCTGCCGCGGAAAGGGTTCCGGGGCGCGGGGAAACGGCGCGGGCGGGGGATCACCGCCCGGGTGAGACCCGATTCGGGGACGGTTCCGATGACGTTCCGCAACATTTCCGCGGTCGCTTCGGCCGTCAATCTGTCTTCCGGATTCTGCCGCAGCAGCCCCTCGATGACGGAAGTGAGCGGTCCGGCCCTTACCGGGCGGGCATAGTCGCCCAATAGGACGGCCACCATGGACGCGAGAGCATGGCAGCGCAAGAACGGCGAGAAACCCTCGACCGCCATGTAAAGCGTCGCTCCGAGTGACCACAGGTCGGACGCCTCCACGCTCGGCTGGCCGTTCACCCGTTCCGGCGGGAGGTACGCGGGAGAGCCCTCGATGCCCGCGAGCAGCGTGTCGGCGGGTTCCGGGCCCTTGCCGTTGTGGACGGCCAGGCCGAAGTCGCTGAGCAGGACCCGCCCGTCGTCGCAGATCAGGACGTTGCTGGGCTTGACGTCGCGGTGCAGGATCCCCGCCGCGTGCGACGCGCGGAGCACCGACAGCACGGCGGCGCCGACCTCCGCGGTCCGCCGGACGCCGACCGGCCCGCCCTCGGTGACCAGCCGGTTCAGCGAGCACGCCTCCAGGAACTCCATGACGATCCACGGCCGGCCGTCCTCGACGATGAGGTCGTGGACGGCGACGACGCCCGGGTGGCGGAGCGCGGCGGTGGCGCGGGCCTCGCACAGGAGGCGCCGGCACATCACCCTGCGTTCGCTCTCGGTGATGCGCGAGGGGAGTTGCACCTCCTTGACGGCGACGTACCGGTCCAGCATCTCGTCGTAGGCCCGCCAAACGGTGCCCATGCCGCCCCTGCCGACCACGGAGAGCAGGCGATACCGTCGCGCGAGCGGAATCAGCCGATCCCCACTCATGCCGGAGGTAATCGCCGGAACGCACCCAAGGCACGCTCCCTCGGCATCAATTGATTCTTGACCGGTCCCTGCCCGGGAAAAGGTCCGGGAGCGTGGTATAAGCCGCGCCCCTGCAATTCACGCGAGGACGCTCTTCGCCCACGTGTAGTCGGACTTCCCGACGGCCGTGCGCTGCACCTCGCCGACCAGCGTGATCTGCCGCGGCAGCTTGTAGCCGGCGAGGCGGCCGCGGCAGTATTCGGTCAGTTCCTCGAGCGTGATCGTGCTGCCGGGACGCGGCGCGACGACGGCGGCGACGCGCTGCCCGAAACGCTCGTCCGGCAGGCCGACGACGACCGCGTCGTCCACGGCCGGATGGTCCTTCAGCGCGACCTCGACCTCTTCCGGGTAGACCTTCTCCCCGCCGGTGTTGATGACCAGCGAGCCGCGGCCGAGGAGGGTGATCGTGCCGTCCTCCTCCAGGCTCGCGTAGTCGCCGGGGATCGACCAGCGGGTGCCGCCGGTGTCGGTGAAGAACGTCGACGCGGTCTTTTCCGGGTCGTTGTAGTAGCCGAGCGGGATGTGGCCGCTGCGCGCGAGCCTGCCGATCTCGCCGGGCTTCACCGGGTTCAGATCGTCGTCCAGGACGGTGATCTCCGGCTTCATCATGAACCGGGCCGTCCCCTCCCTGCCGCCGACGGACGGCCCGCACGCTCCGGTCTCCGAGGCGCCGTAGTTGTCGAGGAACATGATGTGCGGCAGGTGCTCCTGGAGCGCCGCCTTGGCGCCCTCCGTCAGCGGCGCGCCGCCGGACGCGATCGCCATCAGCGAGGACGTGTCGTGGCCGCCGCCCGCGAGCGCCTTCGCGACCGGCCGCGCCATGACGTCCCCGACCAGCATCAGCACGTTCGCCTGCTCCTCGGCGAGCAGCCGCAGCGCCCGGTCCGCGTCGAACGCGCGGTCGGTGTAAAGGACGACCTTCGCGCCGCTGAACAACCCCATGCACGCGACCCACTGCCCGGCGCCGTGCATCACCGGCGCGCAGTCCAGGACGGCCATCGCGGGCTGGTCGGCGTTGGCGGCGATCTCCTCCGGGCCGCCGATCGGGTCGCCGAGGACGTTCCCGCCGCCGAGCGCGCCGAAGAAGATGTCCTCGCAGCGCCACTCGACGCCCTTCGGGTAGCCCGTCGTGCCGCCCGTGTACATGATGTAGCGGTCGTCGCTGGACCGCTCCGGGAAGCCGGCGCCCGGGCCGGCCGCGGCGAGCGCCTTCTCGTACTCGACCGCGTCAGGGATCCCGTCCCCCTCCCCGTCCTCCAGGACGACGACGTACCGCAGCCCCGGCAGCTCGGCGCGGATCTCCTCCACCTTCGCCAGCAGGGACCGCTCCCCGATCAGCGCGACCGAGCCGGAGTCGGCGAGGACGTGCCGCAGCTCGGCGGCGACGTACCGGAAGTTCACCGGGACCGGCACGGCGCGGATCTTGAACGCGCCGAACATCGCCTCGACCCACTCGGCCCGGTTGTGGGCGAGGATCGCGACATGCTCCCCGGGCCGGACGCCGGCCGCCGCGAGATGGTGCCCGACCCGGCTCGCCCGCTCGTCGAGCTGCCGGTAGGTCCGCCGCTCGTCCCCGGCCACCAGGGCGGGGCGGTCCGGCCCCGCCTCGGCGAGGATTTCGAGCAGATCGGCCAGGTTGTAGCTTCGCGCCATGCCGCGTCCTCGCGATGTCGGGGTGGGGACCGTCCCGATCCTCTCCACGAACGGCCGGCGAACTCAATCCCTATTGGCGCCGCGTCCAATGAGATGAATAACACACCCGATGCCCTCATCTGGCCACCCGGGCGGTCCTTACACGGCTCTTATCCGGGTACCGGCATGCTTGGCCGTAACGATTCAGTATCAGACGGGGGTAGTGGTGAGCGCAGGCGCGATGGCGTGGACCCCGCCGACGTGGGAGGAGATCGTCAGCGAGCACTCGACCCGGGTGTTCCGGCTGGCGTACCGGCTGACCGGCAACCGGCACGACGCCGAGGACCTGACGCAGGACGTCTTCATCCGGGTCTTCCGCTCACTGTCGTCCTACAGCCCCGGCACGTTCGAGGGCTGGCTGCACCGCATCACGACCAACCTCTTCCTCGACCGTGCCCGCCGCAAGCAGCGCATCCGGTTCGACGCCCTCGGCGACGACGCCGCCGAGCGCCTCCAGGGCCGCGAGCCGTCCCCGGCGCAGGCCTACAACGACCGGCATCTCGACCACGACATCCAGAAGGCGCTGGACGGGCTCGCCCCCGAGTACCGCGCCGCGGTCGTCCTCTGCGACATCGAGGGCCTCTCGTACGAGGAGATCGCCGCGTCCCTGAACGTCAAGCTCGGCACCGTCCGCTCCCGGATCCACCGCGGCCGCGCCCAGCTCCGCACCGCCCTCGAACACCGCAGGCCCGCCGAGTGCACGCAGTGACGAGCATCACTAGTGACCGTTGAGTAACTTCCGGCCTACCCTGCGGCCGTGGACATCGTCTTCGAGCGCCTCGGCGAGGGGCCGCCCCTCGTCCTGCTGCACGGCATCGGCCACCGCCGCCAGGGCTGGGCGCCCGTCATGGACCTGCTCGCCGCCGAGCGCGAGGTCATCGCCGTCGACCTGCCCGGTTTCGGCGACTCCCCGCCCCTCCCGCCGGGAACCCCCTACACGCTGGACGCCGCCGTCTCCGCCCTCGCGGAGTCCTTCGCCACCCTCGGCCTGGACCGCCCGCACATCGCGGGCAACTCCCTCGGCGGCCTGTTCGCCCTCGAAGCCGCCGACCGCGGCCTCGCCAGCTCCGCGACCGCCCTGTCCCCGGCGGGCTTCTTCAACGCCCTCGAATTCCGCTACGGCATGTCGGTGCTGCGCGCCTCGCGGCCCGGCGCCCGCGTCCCGGAGACGTTCCTCACCCGGCTGGCCCGCTCGCCGCGCCGCCGCGCCCTGATGTTCGGCATGATCTACGGCCGCCCGGACCGGATGGACGTCGAGGCCCTCACCGGCGACGCCCGCGCCCTGCGGAACGCCCCCGGCTTCGAGCCCACCCTCCGCGCCGGCCGCACCACCCGGTTCCTCGGCTCCTGCGCGGACGTCCCCGTCACGATCGCCTGGGGCACCAAGGACCGCCTGCTCCTGCGCAGCCAGGCGATCCGCGCCCAGCGCCGCCTGCCCCACGCCCGCTTCGTCTGGCTGGAGGGCTGCGGCCACGTCCCCATGGCCGACGACCCGCACCTGGTGGCGAAGGTCCTCCTCGACGGCAGCGCCCACCCCCTCCTCACCGCCCACCCGGAGGCCGCCGCGTCCTAGGACGCCAGGCGCTCGGTCAGGAAGGCGAGGATCTCGTCCCTGGCCTTCACCGTGGGATGCCCGTCCTCGTCGACGAGGTGGGCGGTGACGACGCTGTGCGGGGTCCCGACCACATCGCGGAAGAACGGCGGCGGCTCGGTGTTGGCGGCCTCACCCGGCAGGACCCGCCCGTCGAAGGCGTCACCGAGCAGCGCCTGGTAGGCGGCGAACCGCTGGCCGGTGCACCAGCGGTCGTTGTCGAAGCGGTAGGCGAGCACCTTCACGCCGTCGCGCTCGACCCGGTCCCTGACCGCGCGGGCGTCCTCGTCGCTGAGCTCCAGCCCGGCGGGATCGTCCAGCGGAAGCGACGGATGGTTCACGACCGGCGCGATCACGGCCGGTTCGAGCGCCATGGTGAGGGCGAAGTTCCCCGTGAAACACAGCCCGATCGCGCCGACCCCCGGACCGCCGCACTCGGCGTGCGCCTGCCGCGCGAGCCCCCGCAACCACGCCGTGACCGGACTCGTGCCGCCCCCGGCGAACGCCCGGAACTCCGCGCTGACACACACCCGCCGCACGATCTTCTCGCCGTCCTCGGCCGTCGGATAGGCACCGTCGACCCCGAACAGCGAGGGCACGAGGACGGTGAACCCCGCGTCCCGCACCCACCGCGCCAGTCGCAGGACGTCCGGACTGATCCCCGGCATCTCCGGCATCACCACCACAGCCGGCCCCGCCCCTGCGGAGTAGACCGTCTTCACCACCCCGTCGACATCGACGAGCCGCCGGCTGAAGTCCGTGATCGCATCGCTCTTCTCGCTCATGGCGACCAGCGTGGCCCCGGGCACCCCGCACCGGCGATGGGCCAGATCGCCATATACAGGGGTAATCTCGCCACCAAGGACGGTGGGGAGGACGTGTGAGCGCGCTTCGGGTCGGTGTGCTGGCCTATCCGGGCTGCTTCGCGTCCGAGGTGTTCGGCGTCCCCGACCTGCTCACCATGGCGGCCCACGTCGCCGGCCCGGACCGCGCCGGGTACGAGGTGTCGATCGTCTCGCCCCGCCGCCGCGTCGTCGCGTCCGGCGGAGTCGCGCTGGCGGTCGCTCCCGTGCGGGAGGTCGACGTCCTCGTCGTGCCCGGGTTCGAGCTCCATCCGGGTCTGGACGTGGACGCCATGCTCGCGTCCCTGTCCCCCGAGATCGCCGCGATCCGCTCGCACGCCGCGAGGGGCGACGCCGTCGTCTCGATCTGCGTCGGCGCGTTCCTCCTCGCCGAGGCGGGGCTTCTCGACCGGCGCCGGGCCACGACCGCGTGGCTCTTCGCGGACGAGCTGGCCCGCCGCTGCCCGGACGCCGACGTCGGCACCGACCACATCGTCGTCACCGACACGGGGGTGACGACGACGGCCGCCTTCAGCGCGATGTACGACTTCGCGCTGGAACTGATCCGCCGCCACAGCGGCGCCGGCGTGGCGCGGACGACGGCGCGCATGGCGCTCGTGGACGACGCGCGCGCGTCGCAGTCCCCGTACGTCGACACCCGGGTCCTCCCGCAGCCCGGAGACGAGTTCTCCCGCAGGGTGATGCGGTGGCTCGACCAGAACCTCGCCTCCCGCTACGACCTCGCGGCGCTGTCGGCCGCGTTCAACGTCAGCCCGCGGACGCTGCTGCGGCGCTTCGCCCGCGAGACCGGCCGGAGCCCCCTCGACTACCTGCAGTCGTCCCGCGTCCGCCGCGCCCGCCACCTGCTGGAGACCACGGACCGGTCGATCGCCTCCATATCCGCCACGGTCGGCTACCGGGACGCCGGAACCTTCGCCGCTCTCTTCGCGAGGCACACCGGCAAGCGCCCAAGGGACTACCGCACGACGTTCCGCCGCGACGCCCGCGTCCCGGAGCGCGGACCGGACGTCTGACGCCGGGCGGTACCGCAACCCGGCGGGGGTGGCGTGCAAGGGCCCGCGTCCCCGGAATGCGCGGGCCCTTGCGGCCGGTCAGCCGGTGACGGGGAGGTCGCCGGGGATCGGGGTCGGGGTCGGGGCCTCACCGGGCGGGGTGGCCGGGGAGGACGGGGTGCCCGGGTCGGACGGCTCCGACGGCTGGCCCGGCTGGGACGGGGTGCCCTTGCCGCAGGTGGCGGACGCGATGCTGACGGTCTGGGTCTTGCCGGCGATGGTCGCGCTCACCTCGATGGCCGTGACGGTGAGGGTGCCGTCCGCGGCGCGGACCTGCCGGTTCAGCGTGACGGTGGCGTTGCCCACCTGGGGCACGTTGACGTGGACGGTCGTGTTGGGCGTCGCGGCGGCCTTCAGCGTCCGGCCGTTCAGCCTCGCCTTGACCAGGTTCGAGACGCCGGTGCCGTCCTTGCACTTGGCGGTGACGAGGTGCGCGGAAAGGCCGAGCTTGACGGCCTTCAGGTCGGCCACGGACGCCCGCGCGTACCCGGACCCGGCGGCGGCGTTGAGCAGCCGCGCCTCGAGCAGCGGGTTGGCGGGGAGCTCGGCGACGCTCTTGCGCTCCGGCTGCTGGGCGGCCGACGTCACCGCGGGGATCGCGGGGAGGGCGACCGGGCCGCTGGCGGAGATGGCGGAGGCGGAGCCGGCGCTGCCGGTGGCGGACGCGGTGGGGACGCCCAGCGTGAACGGCAGGGCGAGCGCGCCGGCGACGGCCGCGCACTTGGTGAGTGCCTGCAAACGCACGGTATTTCTCCTTCGGGGGGTTGGTGATCTCAGGGGGTGGAGCGGGACCGGCCGGGCGGCCGGACGTTCATTCGGTGATGTGGACGGGCGTCCCGAGCGGCACCTCCGCGAGCTGCTTCAGCGCGTCCGCGGGGACGCGCACGCAGCCGTGCGTGACGGCCTTGCCGAAGACGGACTTGGACGGCCAGCCGTGGAACGCGACCGTCCCCGGGCCGCCGCCGAAGGTGTCGAGGGTGGCGGAGTGGGCGCCGACCGGCAGGATCAGCGGGCTGTAGGTCGGCTTCTCGGGCGCCAGGGAGGCGAGCAGGAACGTCCGCCCGGTGGGGGTGGGGGTCTTCGGCGCGCCGACGGCCACCGACCAGGCGCCGGTCTTGCGGCCGTCGCGGGACAGGGTCAGCCGCCGGTCGCTGAGGTCGACCTCGATGACGCCGGAGCTGCGCGCGGCCTTGAGGCCGGAGTCGGGGATCCAGCCCGTCACGCCGTTCGGGCGGCTCGGCAGCAGGACGCGCCGCCAGCCGGGCCGGGACTCGAGGACGGGTACCCAGGTGGGGCCCTTCAGCTGGGTGCTGGGCAGTTCCGCCACGGCGGGCGCGCCGGGCTTGGCGGACACCGGGACGGCGGCGTCCGGGTGCACCACCGTGCCGTCCGTCGTGCCGGACGGCGCCGTGTCGTGCGGCAGGTCGTTCAGCGTCGTGTAGGTGGTCGCCTGCGGCAGCTTGTCCGAGCCGCCCGCGGGCGACGCTCCGCCGCCCGAACCGGGGTTGCCGCCACCTCCGCATCCGGTCACGAGCAGGGCCGTCACCAGCAGTGCCGGGGCCGCCGTCCGGGCGGCGCGCGGTGGTTCGTCGCTCACGAAGACTCCAAGTGATCCGCCGGAGGGGGGCTCCGGCTCGCCTCTGTGCCCGCTGTCTACGCACGAGGCCCCGCCAGGGTTGCACGGTGTGCGGAGCGAGTCGCGGGGTGTGATCCACCTCATGGGGTGGAGTGTCCGGAACAATCCGGGATTGACACGTGTTTGAACCCTCAACTAACCTTCGACAAGTCGTTGAAGTTTCAAGTATCCTTCCCTGAGGAGCCAGCATGAGCATCGCCGCCGTCACCCCCGAGCTGACCGCCGGTACCTGGAACATCGACCCCGCGCACTCCGAGGTCACCTTCGTGATCCGGCACCTGATGACCAAGGTGCGGGGCGTGTTCACCGACTTCAGCGGCACCGTGCAGATCACGGAGGAGCTCTCCGAGTCCACCGCCGCGGCGGAGATCAAGGTCGCCTCGATCGACACCCGCCACGCCGACCGGGACGCGCACGTGCGCGCCTCCGAGGTCCTGGACGTGGAGAAGTACCCGGTCATGAAGTTCGCGACCAAGGGCGTCCGGGCCGAGGGCGGCGAGTACTTCCTGGACGGCGAGCTGACCATCAAGGACGTGACCCGCCCGATCACCCTGTCCGTGGAGTTCAACGGCGTCGCCGAGGACCCCTGGGGCGGGACGCGCGCCGGGTTCTCCGCCGAGACCACGATCAACCGCAAGGACTGGGGCATCGAGTTCAACGTGCCGCTGAAGGGCGAGAAGGCGCTGCTCAGCGACAAGGTCGACATCCAGCTCGAGGTCCAGGCCGTCCGCGCCTGAGCCTCCCCGCCGCAAAGGGCCGTCCGTTCACGGGCGGCCCTTCGCGCTATTCGAGGGGCAGCCGGAGCGCGAAGCGGGCGCCGGACGGGTTGTCCTCGACCGTCAGCGTCCCGCCCTGCGCCTGGGCGATCTCGCGGGCGATCGCGAGGCCGAGGCCAGTGCCGCCGGCGTCGCGGCTGCGGGCGGTGTCCAGGCGGGTGAAGCGCTCGAAGACGCGTTCCCGGTCGGCGGGCGCGATGCCCACACCGTCGTCGGTGACGGTCAGCAGCGCCACGCCGTCCGCCGCGGACAGCTCCACCGTGATCCGCGTGTCGGCGTAGCGCTCCGCGTTGTCCAGCAGGTTGCCGAGCAGGCGGACGAGCTGCATGCGCACGCCGCGGACCGTGACGCCGCGGGCGATCTCCGTGTCGATCTTCAGGGTGAAGGCGCGGCGGCGGATCTCGGCGTCCGCCAGCTCGGACAGGTCGACCGGGCGCTGCGACGCGGTCCCGCCCGTGCCGATGCGGGCGAGCAGCAGCAGGTCGGTGACGATCGACTCCAGCCGGTCGGTGTCCCGCAGCGCCGAGGCGACGACGGCCCGCAGGTCGTTGTCCTCCGGGTGCATGGTCGCGTCCTCCAGGTTGGCCCGGAGCCCGGCGATCGGGGTGCGCAGCTCGTGGGAGGCGTCGGAGGCGAACTGCCGCTGCCGCCCGACGGCGCGCTCCAGCCGGTCGAGCGTCTCGTTCGCGGTCCGGGCGAGCTGGGCGATCTCGTCCTCCCCGGCCGGCTGGGGCACCCGGCGGCTGAGGTCGGTGGCGCTGATCTCGGCGAGCTGCGCGCGGATCGCCTCGACCGGGCCGAGGGTGCGGCCGACGACCCGCCAGGTGACCCACGCGGCGAACCCGGCGAGCAGCAGCACGGCGACCGCGAGGACCGCCTCCAGCAGGCCGTTGACCAGGTAGGACGGCTGCCGGTTCGCCGCGTACACCACGACGGAGTCGGCCGCGGTGCTGACGCGGATGGCCTCCACGACGAAGCACTCGCGGCCCGGCCAGGACCCGTGGCACGTCGTGAAGTCGCGGACCCGCAGGTTGCTCGACGGCCAGAGTCTGCTCACCGGCGGCATGTCCGTTGCGGCGGGCGTGGCGTTGGCCACCCGCCCGCCGGGCTCGACGACCTGCACGAGGACGCGCCCCCGGCTGTCGTCCCGGATCGGGCCCTCCAGCGTCCCGTCGCGGACGGCGCCGCTGACTCGCCGGGCGTCCACCTGGGTCTCGCGGAGAAGATCGGCCTTGACCGCGCTGCGCACGGCGTAGTCGGCGCCGATCGCGGTGACGCCGAGGACGAGGGCGGCGATGACGGCGGCGACGAGTGTGTCCCTGGCCCGGATGGAACGGGGGCGCACGCGCATGGACCCTCCTGGCCGACGTCCCGGTCTCCCGGCACAAGGACACACGCTACCGGGCGGTCACGAAACGGGGAGGCCGAAATTCCGCGCCGGGTTTTCACCTTCGCTCACCGGGACATCCCGTTTTATGACGGTTCCTCCGGAGCACCAGGGACGGACACATGGGCAGGGACGTGGCCTCGGTCACCATCAGCGGCGAGGATCGGCGGCGGTATCGCGACAAGGTACGACGGTGTCTTGACGTGCTGGCCCGCATGCTGGGCGAATCCCAGTTCGACTTCGAACGGCCCCACATAGGTTTGGAGATCGAGCTCAACCTGATCGACTCGCTCGGCGACCCGCTGATGCGCAACGCGGACGTCCTCAAGGCCATCGCCGACCCGGCCTGGGCGACCGAGCTGGGCCAGTTCAACCTGGAGATCAACATTCCGCCCCGGATCCTCGGCGGCGAGAACACCGGCGAACTGGAGACCGAGGTCCGCGAGCACCTCGTGCACGCCGACGGCCGCGCCCGCGAGGTCGGCGGCCGGCTCGTGATGATCGGGATCCTGCCGACGCTGCGCAAGACCGACATCGGCGAGGAGTCGCTGTCGGCCAACGCCCGCTACAAGATGCTCAACGACCAGATCTTCGCGGCGCGCGGCGAGGAGATGCGGATCGCGATCGACGGCCCCGAGCCGCTGCGCATGCACGCCGACACGATCATCCCCGAGGCCGCCTGCACCAGCGTCCAGTTCCACCTCCAGGTCAGCCCCGACCAGTTCGGCGCCTACTGGAACGCCGCGCAGGCCATCGCGGGCGCCCAGGTCGCGGTCGGCGCCAACTCCCCCTTCCTGTTCGGGCACCGGCTCTGGCACGAGACCCGCATCACCCTGTTCGAGCAGGCCACCGACACCCGCCCGGACGAGCTGAAGACCCAGGGCGTCCGGCCGCGCGTGTGGTTCGGCGAGCGCTGGATCACCTCCGTCTTCGACCTGTTCGAGGAGAACGCCCGCTACTTCCCGTCCCTTCTGCCGCTGTGCGACGAGGAGGACCCGCGCGAGATCCTGGACGACGGCGGGGTCCCCGAGCTCGGCGAGCTGACCCTCCACAACGGCACGATCTACCGCTGGAACCGTCCCATCTACGCCGTCGTGGACGGCCGGCCGCACCTGCGCGTGGAGAACCGCGTCCTGCCGGCCGGGCCGTCCGTCGCCGACGTCGTCGCCAACGGCGCCTTCTACTACGGCCTCGTCCGGATGCTCGCCGAGGCGGACCGTCCCGTCTGGACGCGCATGTCCTTCGCCACCGCCGAGGAGAACCTGCACCGCGCCGCCCGCGACGGCCTCGACTCGACGCTCTACTGGCCCGGCATGGGCGAGGTGCCCGCGCCCGAGCTCATCCTGCGCAAGCTGCTCCCCCTCGCCCACGAGGGCCTCGACCGCTGGGGCGTCGACCCGGTCCGCCGCGACCACCTCCTCGGCATCATCGAGCGGCGCTGCGTCACGGGGCGGACCGGCGCCGCCTGGCAGATCGGCACCGTCGGCCACCTCGAAGAGGAGCACGGCGTGTCCCGCCACGACGCGCTGCGCATGATGACCCGCTCCTACGCGGAACACCTGCGCGACAACGAACCCGTCCACACGTGGGAGATCTGACCCGGAGATCTTCACAGGTCCTGCACAAATCGCACTCGGGGCATGCATACCGGGCTTCTAGAGTCTGGTTCCGTGACCGAGAACGAGACGCGCGTCCTCGTCGTGGAGGACGAGCCGACCATCGCGCGCGCGGTGGCCGACCGGCTCGCGGCCGAGGGCTTCGCCGTCGAGGTGGCCGGTGACGGCCCTTCGGCGGTCGAGCGCGCCCGCGGGTACCGGCCGCACCTGATCGTCCTGGACGTGATGCTGCCCGGCTTCGACGGGCTGGAGGTGTGCCGGCGCGTCCAGGCGGAGCGTCCCGTGCCGGTGCTGATGCTGACGGCCCGCGACGACGAGACCGACCTGCTCGTCGGCCTCGGCGTCGGCGCGGACGACTACGTGACCAAGCCGTTCAGCATGCGGGAGCTGGTCGCCCGCATCCGCGCCGTGCTGCGGCGCGTGGAACGGCCCGCGATCGACGCCGCGGACGGGCCGGTGCGGCTCGGCGGCCTGGAGGTCGACCAGCGGGCGCGGCGCGTCCGCCGGGACGGCCGCGAGGTGCACCTGACGCCCACCGAGTTCGACCTGCTCGCCTGCTTCCTGCGCAACCGCGGGGCGGTGCTGACCCGCGCCGTCCTGCTCGAACAGGTCTGGGACTGGGCGGACGCGTCCGGCACCCGCGTCGTGGACAGCCACGTCAAGGCCCTGCGCCGCAAGCTCGGCCAGGGGTTGATCCGGACCGTGCACGGCGTCGGATACAGCATGGAGGCGGCCCCGTGACCGCCGTCATCCACAGGCTGTGGGCGAAGCTGCCCCGCCCGCTGGACCCGCTCCGCTCGATCAAGGTGAAGTTCGGCGTCGTGGTGGTCGTCACCGCCTGCGTCGCCGTGCTGATCGTCCTGTGGGGCTACCCGCTGGGGTTCCGGGCCCGGCAGACGCTGCCGGTCGGCGTCCTCATCTCCCTGGTCGTCATCCAGCTGCTCGCGCACGGCATGACCGCGCCGCTGCGCGAGATGACGGCGGCGGCGCGGGCCATGGCGCGCGGCGACTACAGCCGCCGGGTGCGGGCCACGTCCCGGGACGAGGTCGGCGAGCTGGCGCAGGCGTTCAACCGGATGGCCGCCGACCTCGCCGAGGTCGACCGGCAGCGCCGGGAGTTCGTCGCGAACGTCTCGCACGAGCTGCGCACCCCGATCAGCGCGCTGCGGGCCGTCCTGGAGAACGTCGCGGACGGCGTCACGCCCGCGACGCCGGACGTCCTGCAGACCGCGCTCGACCAGACCGAGCGGCTCGGCCGCCTCGTCACCCAGCTCCTCGACCTGTCGCGGGTCGAGGCGGGGGCGGCGGTGCTGGACGTCACCGACATCGACGTCGCCGCGTTCATCGCCGACGTCGTCGCGGAGGCGGGCGGCGGCCACCCGGAGGCGGTCTTCGAGTCCGACGTCACCCCGGGCCTGCGCGCCGCCGCCGACCGCGACCGCCTCCACCAGGTGGTCGCCAACCTGCTCGACAACGCCGCCCGGCACGGCGCCGGCAAGCCCGTCACCGTCACGGCCCGGCCGCCCGGGAACTCGCAGGGCGGTCTGGTCATCGAAGTCACCGATGAGGGTCCTGGCATCCCGCCCGAAGAGCGCGACCGCGTCTTCGAGCGCTTCTCCCGCGGCGCGGCGTCCGGCACGGGCACGCCCGGCGGCGGGACGGGCCTCGGCCTCACCATCGCGAGCTGGGCCACCGACCTGCACGGCGGCGACATCACCGTCCTCGACACCCCGACCGGCTGCCGCATCCGCGTCGTGATCCCCCCGATCTCCGGAGAACCCACATGACGAACCCACCACAGGACCCGCCCGGGAAGTCACCCGGACCCGGCGAACCCCCGGCGGACGGCTCCGCCGAGGCGCCCGGCACTCCCGCGAAGGTCGGAGCGGACGCGTCCGCCCGGCCCGCCGCCGGCACCGGGAACGCGCCCGGCGCGCCCGGGGCGCCGCCGCCCGGCGCACCCCAGGCGGGCTGGGCCGCGCCTCAGCTGGCGCCCGGCGCGCCCCGGGTGCCGCCGCCCGGCGCGCCCCAGGTGCCGCCGCCGCCCGGCGTGAACCCGTTCGCGCAGCGGCCCGGGTATCCCCCGGCGCAGCCGTTCGTCTACACGCCGACCAAGCTGGAGAAGGCGTTCACCGCCTGGAAGCAGCCCTCGCAGGCGATGCCGCCGGCGCTCGTCGCGGGTGCGGTCATCACGGCGGTCATCGGGGCGGCCGCGCTCGGCCCCGCCCTGATGGACGGCCTCGGCGTCGGCGTGCTCATCGCCGCGGCCGCCGTCGCCTACCTGGCGGGCGCGTCGACGTGGTCGGCGGGACGGATGACGCGCCCGGCCTCCGCGAAGTACGGGCGGTTCGCGCGGCTGAACCGGACCGCCCTCGCGTTCGTGCCGCTGGCGGTCGCGCTGTCCGCGACCGCCGCCGTCCGGGACGCGCAGTGGGTCGTCGCCCCGGCGCTCCTGCTCGCGGTCGCCGTCGGCTCGTACGGGACGGCCGGCGGGCGGTCCTGGGCGGAGGTGCTGTGCGGCGGGCTCGCCGTCCTGCCGGCGGGCGCCCTGATGGTGCCGTGGACGGCGCGCGGCGCCTACGGGGCGGCGACGTCCGGGCGGCGCAACACCTGGCCGGTCATCCGGACCGGGCTCATCGCGACCGGGCTGATCGCGGTGTTCGGCGCGCTGTTCGTCGGCGCGGACGCGGCGTTCGGGAGCCTCGCCGAAGGGCTCGTCCCGGAGGTCTCGCCGGGCACCGTCTTCGTCTACGGGTTCGCGGGCGCCGTCACGCTGATGCTCGCGTGCGCCGGCGCGTTCCTCGGGCAGGCGCCTCCGCCGCTGCACATCCTGATCCCCGAGCGGGCCAAGCCCGCCGGCCGCTGGTCCTGGGCGGTGCCGATCGCCGCGCTCGACCTGCTGTTCCTGGTGTTCTGCACGATCCAGGCGGGCATCTTCCTGGCCGACGACAAGGACGAGCTGCTCCGCTCCACCGGCCTCACCTACGCCGAGTACGCGCGGCAGGGGTTCTTCCAGCTCGTCGTCGTCACCGTGCTCGTCCTCGTGGTCGTCGCCGTGGCGAAGCGGTACGCGCCCTCCGCGACCCGCGCCGACCGGATCACCGTCCGGACCCTGCTGGGGCTGCTCTGCGTGCTGACCCTGGTCGTCGTCGCCGTCGCCCTGCGCCGCCTGTACCTGTACGAGGAGACGTACGGCTGGACGAGGCTGCGCCTGTGGGTGCACGCGTTCGAGTTGTGGCTCGGCTTCGTCGTGGTGCTGGTGGCCGTCGCCGGGATCGTGAAGGGCCGCGTCGCCTGGCTGCCGCGGGCGGTCGCCGCCAGCGGTGCCGTCGCGATGATCGCCCTGGCGGGGGTCAACCCGGACGGGTTCATCGCCGAGCACAACGTCGCCCGGTACTCCGACACCGGGAAGATCGACGTCGGCTACCTGCGGAACCTGTCCGCCGACGCCGTCCCCGCCCTGGACCGGCTGCCCGAGCCGATGCGGTCGTGCGCGCTGCGCTCGATCGCCTTCGACCTGCGGGAGGACGACGCGGCGATGAGCACGAACCTGGCCCGGGAGCGGGCCCGCACCATCCTGGAGAGCCGTCCGTCCAGCAACACGGCGGACTGCTCTACCATTTCGACTCGATCGTGAGGAGGGCGTACGCGGCGACCGTCGAGTCGTCGGTGATGCGGCCGTCCCGGATCAGCGCCTTGAACTCCTCCCGGGACACCCACTTCTGCCGCATGTCCTGCTCCTCGGGCTCGCGGTCGGTCTCGCCCGCCTCCAGGTCGGACGCGACGAAGATGTTGAAGCCCTGCCCGCTCGTCCCGTGCGAGCAGTTCAGGTAGCCGAGATGCCTCAGCGTCCCGGCGCGCAGGCCGGTCTCCTGCGCCAGCTCCAGCCGGGCGAGCTCCTCCGGATCGGCGTCCTGCCGGCCGGGGAGCGAGCCCTGCGGGAAGCTCCACGTCCGCCTGCCGATCGGGTACCGGTACTCCTCGACGAGGTGGAACCCGTCGCCCTCGATGGGGATGACCAGCACGAAGTCGGGCTTGTCGATGACGCCGTAGATGCCGCGCGAGCCGTCCAGCCGCTCGACCTCGTCCTCCCGGACGACCATCCACGGGTTCTCGTACACCACCCGCGTGCCGACCCGGCGGACCGCGGGCCCGTCCCCTTCGCTCATCTGGTGCTCACGCTCCCGACCCGTAGCGGTACACGAGTTCGTGCCGGTCGCCGACCACCACCCGGTGGGTGACCTCGACGACGCGGTCCTCCTGGTCGTAGGCGCGGCGCCACAGCGTCAGGACGGGCTGGTCGGAACCGATCTCCAGCCGCTCCTGCTCGTCCGCGCGGGGGAGCCGGCACGTCACCGACTCCTCGAAGGTGATCCGGAAGCCCGCCTCCTCCAGGCGGGAGTAGATGCCGCCCGGCCCGGTGTCGACCTCCCGCAGCACCGGGATCCGCTCGACGACGTCGAGGATCACCCAGGTCGTCGCCGTCTGCACGGGCGGCCCGCCCTCGACCCCCTGGAGGCGGCCGCGTTCCAGGACACGGGTGCCGAGCGGGACGTCCAGCCGGGGCGCGAGCCGCTCGCACGCCTCGATCTCCCGGACGGTCGTGCGGGTGAACGGCCTGTGCCCGTCCTTCTGCGCCGACACGTGGAACCCGCGCCACTCGCCGACCTGCCGCGTGATGTCGGCCGCCGCGCGCCGCACCTTCGGCGCCGTCCGCACCTGCGCGCCCGCGCCGTGCCGCAGCTCCACGAGGCCCTGGTCGGCGAGCATCCGCAGCGCCCGCCGGACGGTCGAGCGGTCGGCCCCGTAGGCGCGCGCCAGTTCCCGCTCGGACGGCAGCCAGGCCCCCGGGTCGAGCTCGCCCTCGACGATGCGGGCGGCGAGCGCGTTGCCGATCGCCTGTGCCTTCGTGGGAGGTCGCGGCATATCAGATCCTGCTCCGGGGTCACTGCGTTGACCTCACACCGTACAGATCCCCACCGCGCCGGCGTCCTCTTGGGGTTCTGCCGAACGCGTTGTGGGCGGTGTTTGGTCGTCCTATGGTAGACCTACCATAGGCCGACCGAGGGAGTCCCGCGTGATGTCGGTGTCCATGTGCATGCCCGGCTGGCACAGCGAACGCTCGAGCAGGGGCCTGCGGGCCACCCGCGTCACGCCGCTGTCGGACTACCAGCTGCTCAACGGCTGCCTTGAGGAGATCGTCGCCGCGGACGAGGGCGAGCTGTGGCTGCTGTGCGACGCGCAGACCCGGCTGGCCGAGCGCGTCGCCACCGCCGAGCGGCTGAGGTCGTCCCGGCTGGCCCGGTCCGAGCGGGGGCCGGTCAGCTCCGCCTGAGGCTGACCACCTCGCCGGAGTCGCCGACCGCCTCCCGGGCGGGCGGGATGATCCGCTCGCCCGCGTTGTCGGCGAGCAGCGCGCGGGCGCGCAGCACGATCTCCAGGTCGAAGCGCAGGTCCGGGTCGAGCAGCTGGTCGCCGAACAGCTCCTCCAGCTGGCGCAGCCGGTACCGGACGGTCTGCGGGTGGACGTGCAGCCGCATCGCGACCTCGTTGGCGTTGCGGCCCGACTGGAGCCAGGCCAGCAGCGTCTCGGCGAGCCGGTCCTGCTGGCTGGCCCGCAGGTGCGCGAGCGGCGCGAGCCGCAGGTCGGCGAGCGAGGTGATGAGCCCCTCGTCCTGGAACAGGATCAGCGTGGACATGTGCTCCACGCTCCGGATCACGCCGCTCTCCGCCTCGATCACGCCGCGCTGGACGAGGCACAGCGTCTTGCGCGCCCACTGGATCGAGCGCGCCGCCTCCATCAGCGGGACGGTCGGGCCGACGACCGCGAGCGTCCCGGCCAGGGCCCGGTCGACGAGCTTGGCGCGGCCGGGGCCGTCCGGGTCGGGGATGATCAGGCTGGGCGTGCGGCGGGTGAGGTCGGCGAGCACGTCGGGCGGGAACGCGGGCTGCCGGGTGTCCTGGGGGTGCCGGCCGAGCGCGACCGCGGCGATCGTCCGCGGGACGGGCCAGTGCGCGGCGGCGGCGAGGTCGGCGATGGCCTCCTGGGCGGCGGGCGGGTCGGCGAACAGCAGGTCGAGCAGGCGCTTGCGGCGGCGCTGCATCTCGCCCGCGACGGCCGCCTTGGCCTGGGAGAAGCCCTCGGCGGCGGCGTGCGCCAGCTCGTCCTGGAACTGCATGAGGACCTCGCCGACGGCGCCGAGCGTGCGCGGCGAGACCTTCAGCGCCTCGGCGCCCTCGGTCATCCGGCGCCAGGCGACCATGCCGCCGACCCGCATCGCGGTCTGCATGGCGTCGAGGCTGCGCCCCTCGCCCGCCTCGCCGCGGCCGATGGCGCGGAAGAAGTCGGTCACCGGTGCCGGATCATGGCCGGGATCGGCCACCCGGTCGACGAAGTAGTGGAGCACGCGCTCGACGGCGAGGCGGAGGGTCCCCGAATAGGAACCGTCGCCCGGCCGGTCGTACTCCCTGACGCGCGTCTGGATTTCCTGGATCATGTCGTCCGCCACCTCGTCGAGGTGGGGTCGCATGTGATCCGCCAGTTCTCTCGGCAGATCCGCCCACGGGCGCCCGCTGGTGGTCGAACCGTCGTCCGCCACAGAACCTCCCAGCTCGGTCCCCCTGCGTTGCGCGCCGGACACACGGGGTAATTACTTACTTATGTGACCTATGTGGGGCAAATCATGACCCGTGACGTGCTCGGGCGCAAAGTCTAGGTCGATATACGACCGGCTCCGGCCGGGTGGTTGAACGGTCCTCCACAATTCCCGGACGCACTGGCCTGACCGCCCTTCCGGTGCGACAGTGAAGGGACGGACGAGTACTCCGTGAGGTGGTCACGTGCCTGCCAACCCCGCCGACCGCGTACCTCCCGAGTCCCTGGCCGCCGCCGGCCGGGCCGTCGACGAGCGGTTCGGCGCCGCCGCGTTCGCGCGCAAGTCGCTGCGCAAGGCGTTCCCCGACCACTGGAGCTTCCTGCTCGGCGAGATCGCCATGTACGCGTTCGTCATCATCCTGCTGACGGGCGTCTACCTGACGCTCTTCTTCGTCCCGAGCCAGAACGAGGTCGTCTACAACGGCTCGTACGGGCCGCTCAAGGGCGTCCGGATGAGCGAGGCGTACGCGTCGACGCTGCACATCAGCTTCGATGTGCGCGGCGGGCTGCTCATGCGGCAGATCCACCACTGGGCGACGAACGTGTTCATGGCCGCGATCGCCATCCACCTGCTGCGCAACTTCTTCACCGGCGCGTTCCGCAAGCCCCGCGAGCTGAACTGGCTCATCGGGATCGTGCTGTTCATGCTCGTCATGGTGAACGGCCTGTTCGGCTACTCGCTGCCGGACGACCTGCTGTCGGGCACCGGGATCCGCATCCTCGAAGGCGTCATCGCCTCGATCCCGCTGGTCGGCTCCTACGCGGTGATGTTCCTGTTCGGCGGCGAGTTCCCGGGGACGGACATCATCCCGCGGCTCTACGTCATCCACATCCTGCTGATCCCGGGCATCCTCGCGGCGCTGATCCCGCTGCACGCGATCGTCCTCACGTGGCGGCAGACGCACACCCAGTTCCCGGGCAAGGGCAGCTCGAACACGACCGTCCGCGGCTATCCGTTCTTCCCCGTCTTCATCGCCAAGACGACCGCGTTCTTCCTGTGGGTGTTCGCGGTGACCGCGCTGCTCGCGACGTTCTTCCAGATCAACCCGATCTGGCTGTTCGGCCCGTACGACCCGGGGGCGATCAGCTCCGGCTCGCAGCCCGACTGGTACATGGGCTGGCTGGAGGGCGCGCTGCGGATGATGCCCGCGTGGGAGATCAACGCCTGGGGCCACACCCTGCCGATGAGCGTCCTCGTCCCCGCGCTCGTCGTGCCGGGCGTGCTGTTCACCGGCCTCGCCGTCTACCCGTTCGTCGAGCGGTGGGTCACGGGCGACCACCGCATCCACCACCTGCTCGACCGTCCCCGCGACGTCCCCGCCCGGACGGGCATCGGCAGCGCCGGCGTCGTCTTCTACGGGGTGCTCTGGGCGGCCGGCGGCAACGACGTGATCGCCGACCGCTTCGACATCCCGCTGTTCTGGACGACCTGGTTCTTCCGCTGCGCCATCATCCTCGGCCCGGTGCTCGCCTACATCGCCGCGTACCGGATCTGCCTCGGCCTCCAGCACCGCGACGTCGCGCTCGCCCACCACGGCCTGGAGACCGGCATCATCCGGCGCCTCCCCAGCGGGGAGTACATCGAGGTCGAGCGGCCCGCGGGCGAGGAGGGCCTGGCCCCCGTGACCGACCCCCGCCCGCCCTCCGCGGTGCCCCTCGGCCGTCCCGAGACGGAGGGCGTGGCCCCGCCGGAGGCCCGCACCCGCCTCGGCCGCGTGCGCATCGCCCTCAACGCCCGCTTCCGGCGCGACCTGGCCTCCCCGCCGAGCCGGGCCGAGGAGGACGAGCACAAGGCCCTCCGCCCCTGACCGTTCTGCCGGCGGCGCCTCCGGCGGGCCGGCTCCTCCGGAGGGCCAGGCTCCGGAGGAGGTCGGCGACCGGGGCGAGATCGGCGATCTCTGCCCGGCACCGCGCGCAGCCCTCCAGGTGGGCGCGCATGCGCGACCGGTCGCCGGGCGCCAGGACGCCGAGGACGTAGGCCCCGGCGTCCGTCCGCGACGGGCAGCTCACGGCCGGTCCCGCCGGCCGCCCCGCGTGCGTTCGAGCCAGCCCGGCCAGAGCCGCCCGGCCACCCGCGCGTCCAGCCGGCCCCCGAGGTGCATCGACCGCCACACGCCCCGGTACCCGGGCAGGACGCCGGACGCGACGAGGACGTGGCCCGCGATGAGCAGCGTGCAGGCGTACGTGGCCCATGTGTGGACGCGGACCAGCACGGCGAACGTGGGACCGCCGTGCAGTGTCGCCATCCCCGCCCCGCTCCCGATCAGGAGGAGCAGGCCGAGCACGAGGAGGACGTTGGCGATCCGCTGCCCCGGATCGAAGTGGCCGTCATGCCGGGCGAACCGTCCCGTCCAGGCCGCCGCGGGCCACGTGAGGAGCCATCGCGCGTCCCCCGGGCGGAACCGCAGCGACTCCACCGCGAACGTGCGCACCGCGCGGATGCCGAGGACGAGACCGGCGGCGACGAGGCCCGTCAGCGCCCACCCCGCGTCCTTGTGCAGGGTGGTGTCCGGCAGGCGGAACAGCTTGGCCGCCAGGCTCGGCCGGCCCTCATGCCCGAGGAGCAGCCACCAGCCGGTCACCAGCAGCAGGAACACCCCGAGATAGACGGCCGCGTGGAACCACCGCACGGGCCGGGTGTACCGCTCGACCGTGGCGCACCGGCGCGTCCCGGGTGCACGCGTGTCCTGCGGCCTAGTAGTCATAGATGCCGCCGCCGCCCGAGCCGCCTCCGTCGGAACCGCCTCCGCCGGAACCGCCGTTCGTGACGTTCACCTCGACCTTGGCGCTCGCCCCCGCCGAGGAGTGGTCGGCGTGCTGGAGCGTCACGCCGATGGTGTGCCGCCCGGCCGGCAGGTCCTTGATCTGGAACGGCGAGGACGTCACGACCGTGTAGTCGTCCGTCCTACCGTCGATGATCACGTGGACGTGGTCCTTGCCGGACTCCTCGGGGCCGATCTCCTCGCTGCTGCTGAACCTCAACGTCACCGGCGCCCGCACGTCCGCGCCCGCCGCCGGCGCCTCGATCTTCACCGACGGACCGCCGCCGCCCCCGCCCGCGGCCTCCGTGCCCGTCTCCGGGCTTCCGCCGCACGCGCCCAGCCCCAGCACCGCCGCGGCGACGCCGGCCATAAGGATCTTCGTTCGCACGAGTCGCTCCTCGCCTCCGGAATCCATGTCCGCGGTAATACGGCGAGGCGCGCCGAAGAGATTCGTCGTTTCGTGAACCCTTTTGACCCTCGCGCCCGTATTGCACATGTGGGATCTTTCCGATGAGTCACTGCTCACCGGCATGGCCGCGGGCGATGCCGAAACGGCGGCCGTCTTCGTCCGGCGGTACCAGGCCCGCGTCTACGGACTGGCGTACGCGCTGGTCGGATCCTCGGCGATAGCGGAGGAGGTGGCGCAGGAGGCGTTCCTGCGCGCCTGGCGGCACGCGGGCGCCTACGACCCCCGCAAGGGCCGTGCCGTCACCTGGCTGCTGACCATCACCCGGAACCTCGCCGTGGACGCGATGCGCCTGCGCGGCGACCGGCCCGTCGATCCGCACATCCTGCTCCACACGCTCACCGGCGACGAGCGGGCGGTCGCCACCACGAGCTACGAGGACGCCGAGGAGCTGCGCGAAGCCCTGCGGGCCCTCCCCCCTGAGCAGAGCGTGCCCATCGTGCTGTCGGTGTACTACGGGCTGACGGCCGGCGAGATCGCCGAGCGCGAGCACATACCCTTGGGAACGGCGAAGACCCGGCTCCGCCGGGGGCTCGCCAGACTCCGCGAGGCGCTGGGGGTGACCCATGACTGACAGTCCCGCCTGCGCCGAGACAAGGCGCCTCCTGCCCGAGCTCGCGGCGGGCGTCGCGCCGGCCGAGGAGCGCGCGCGGGCGCTGCGCCACATCGCCGGGTGCGGCCGGTGCCACCGCGAGCTGGAGGCCCAGACGGCGATCGTCGACGAGCTGCTCCGGCTCGTCCCGGAGCGGCAGCCGCCCGCCGGGTTCGAGGCCGCCGCGCTCGCGCCCATGCTGCGCCGGCGCCGGTCCCGGCGCCTGCGCAACGCCCTCGTGCTGGCCGCGGCGGCCGTGGTCATCGCCGGAGCGTCGGGCGGTGCGGTCTGGCAGCGGACCGAGAGCGACCGGAACCTCGCCGACAGCTACCGCCAGACGCTCTCCGTCGCCCACGGCCGGTACCTGCGCACGGTCCCCGTCGACGCGGGCGGCGCCGGAGGCGCGGAGCCCGCGGGCTACGTGTTCGCCTACCAGGGCTCGCCCGCCTGGCTGTTCGTCACGATGACCGCCGCGCGCCGACCGGGCGCCTACCAGGTGTCCCTGACCACCCGCGAGGGCCGCAACGTCGCACTGGGCAGTATGAACGTCGAGGACGCGCAGGGTTCGTGGGGACGGACGGTGCCGGTCTCCGTCCACGACATCCTCGTGATGCGGTTCCAGGGGCCGTCCGGCGAGCTCCTCGCCCGCTTCGGCTGAGCCGGGCCGTCCGTCAGCCGGGCTTGCGGGCGACGGCCGTCCAGCCGGCGTCGCTGATGTACTCGCCGCCGTAGGGACGCCATTCGTGGAGGGGGACGACGCCCGGCTCGACGATGGTGAGGCCGTCCAGGAGCGCGGTCACCTGGTCGCGGGTGCGGGCCACGAGGGGAGCGCTCGCCGACTCCGACCGGTAGGTCTCGCCGACCTGCGCGTTGCGCCGCTCCTCCGCGGCCGCGTGGGACAGGATGACGTGGCTGCCGGCCGGGAGCGGGTCGACGAAGCGCCGGACGAGCGCGGCCGGGTCGTCCTCGTCCGGGAGGAAGTGCAGGACGGCGACGAACAGCACGCACACCGGGCGCTCGACGTCGATCAGCCGGTGGACGTCCGGGTCGCCCAAGATCGTGTCCGGTTCGCGCACGTCGGCCTGGATGATGGCGGTGCGCTCGTCGGTGGCGACCAGCGCCCGCGCGTGGACGACCACCATCGGATCGTTGTCCACGTACACGACGCGGGCGTCCGGCTGCGACTCGCGGGCGATCTCGTGGACGTTGCCCTGCGTGGGCAGCCCGGTGCCGATGTCGAGGAACTGGTCGAGACCGAGGCCGGCGACATGGCGCACGGCCCGCTGGAGGAACGCGCGGTTCGCCCGCGCGACGCCCTCCACCGTGGGCAGCGCCTTGACCACCGCCTCGGCGGCGGCGCGGTCGGAGGCGTAGTTGTCCTTGCCGCCGAGGAAGTAGTCGTACATCCGGGCCACGCTCGGCGTGCCGGCGTCCACGCCGGGAACCGGCTCGGCGTCGTCCCCTGAACCCGTCATCGCGTCACCCACGGCACGGCTCCTTAACGGCACAAACCATGATCATTTAGTCTACGGCGGCGGAGATAGGCTGCCACCATGTGCGAGACATCGGGTGGAACCGGGGAGGCACGGGCGTCGATGCCGCGTCCGGTGCGCGGGGCGGCGGTCGATCCCATCGCGCTGGAGCCGGTGGACGAGGTCGAGATCCTCACCCTGGTGGACAACGTCTACGACGCCCTGCTCGTCAGCGACGAGCGGACCCGCCGGGCCGGGTTCGGCGCCGGGATGGTGACGGCGCCGCAGTTCGAGGAGGGCCGCACCCCCACCGGGATGATCGCCGAGCACGGGTTCTCCGCGCTGGTCACGGTGCGCCGGGGCGGCCGGTCCACCAGGCTGCTGTTCGACACCGGCCTGTCGCCGGACGCGATGGTCACCAACGCCGCCCGGCTCGGCGTCGACCTCGGCGACGTCCAGGCCGTCGTGCTCAGCCACGGCCACTTCGACCACGCCGGAGGGCTGGCCGGCCTGGCGGGTCGGGGCGGCGTCCGGTCGCTGCCGATGGTGCTGCACCCGCTGGCGTGGACGAAGCGCCGGCTCGCCGTCCCCGGCGAGCCCGTGGAGGAGCTGCCGACGCTCAGCAGGAAGGCCCTGGGCGGCGAGGGCTTCGAGGTCATCGAACGCCGCGAGCCGTCCCTCCTCCTGGACGGCGGCGTCCTGATCACCGGCGAGGTGGACCGCACGACCGAGTTCGAGCACGGCATGCCGCCCGCGCACCAGGCCTGGACCGGCTCCGGCTGGGAGCACGACCCGCTGGTGCTCGACGATCAGGCCCTCGTGGTGCACGTCCGCGGCCGGGGGCTCGTCGTGCTGACGGGGTGCGGGCACGCGGGTGCGGTCAACATCGTCCGGCACGCGCTGCGGCTGACGGGCGTCGACCGGCTGCACGCGCTCGTCGGCGGGCTCCACCTGAGCGGTCCGGCCTTCGAGCCGGTCATCCCGCCCACGGTCGCCGCGCTGACCGAGCTGGCGCCGGGCCTCGTCGTCCCGGGCCACTGCACCGGCTGGCGGGCCCAGCACGCCCTGGCCGCCGCCCTCCCGGACGCCTGGGTGCAGGGCAGCAGCGGCACCACCTATCGGCTCGCCGCCGCATAAGACCGGCGCCGAACGGGAAGCGTGGCCGGGTGGAGGCGCTCCTGACGTTCGGCCACGGCAGGGCCGAGCGCGAAGACCTCGCCCGGCTCCTGCGCGACGCGGAGGTCCGGTCGGTGGTGGACGTGCGCACCGCTCCCGGCAGCCGGCGCAACCCGGACGTCCACCGCGACGCCCTGCAGGTGTGGCTGCCCGCCGAAGGAGTGGGCTACCGGTGGGAGAGACGGCTCGGCGGCTTCCGGCGGCCGGAGCCGGACGCGCCCGACACCTTCTGGCGCAACGACTCCTTCCGCGGCTACGCCGCGCACACCCGCAGGCCCGAGTTCCTGGCCGCCATGGACGCCCTCCTCCGGGAGGCCGGAGAGCACCGCACGGCGGTGATGTGCAGCGAGTCGGTGTGGTGGCGCTGCCACCGCCGCCTCATCGCCGACTTCGCGGTCCTCGCCCGCGGCCGGACGGTACTGCACCTCGCCCACGACGGCCGCCTGACCGAGCACCCGCCCACACCGGGCGCGCGACTGCGAGAGGACGGCCTCCTCGTCTACGACGGGGAATGAGCGGCCAGGCCGGCGAGCGTCCTCGTCAGCCTCGCGGCGCGCCCGGCCGGGGTCCGGGCCTTGAGGAGCGGGAGGATCGCCAGGTAGCGGCCGGTCTTGCCGAGCGCCGCGAAGCCGGCCGCGGCCCGGGGGTCGGCGTCGAGCGCGGCGGCGAGGTCGGGCGGCACGGTGACGTCGCGCTGCGCGGCGTAGGCCGCGTCCCAGCGGCCGTCGGCGCGGGCGGCCTCGATCTCCGCCATGCCGGGCGAGCGCATCCGCCCGGCGGCGATCAGGGCCTCCGCCCGCTCCACGTTGATCCGCGACCAGGGGCTGCCGGCGCGGCGGCGCGAGTACCGCTGCAGGTAGAAGTGCTCGTCGAGGGCCTTGCGGTGGCTGTCGATCCACCCGTGGCACAGGGCGGCCTCCAGCGCCTCGGCGATCCGGAGGGACGCGACGGGCGCCGCCTTCTTCGCGATCTTGAGCCAGACGCCGTCCGCCGAGTCGTGGTGCGCGGCGAGCCACGCCTCCCATGCCGCCGCGTCCTGGAAGTGCATCATCGCTGGTCCCCCTCGGGGTCGATACCTCCATGCTCTCCCTCAAAGTGCTCACCTTCTGCGCACTTTGAGGGAGAATGTGAACCATGCGCGCCGACCGTCTCGTCGCCGCCCTGCTGCTGATGCAGAGCCGGGGCCGGGTGACGGCGGCCGAGCTGGCCGCCGAGCTGGAGGTGTCCGTCGCCACCGCCCGCCGCGATCTGGAGGCGCTGTCGGCCGCGGGCGTTCCCGTCTACCCGCGGCCCGGACGCGGCGGGGGCTGGTCGCTCGTCGGCGGCGCCCGCACCGACCTCAGCGGGCTCACGGCGGCGGAGGCGCAGGCGCTGTTCCTGCTCGCCGGGCCCGCGGCGGGCGTGTCGGCCGAGGCGAAGGCGGCGCTGCGCAAGCTCGTCCGGGCCCTGCCCAGCACGTTCCGTGCGGACGCCGAGGCCGCGACCGCCGCCACGATGGTCGATCCCGCCCGGTGGGGCGGGCGCGACCGGCCCCGCCCCGCCCTGGTCGGCGTGCTCCAGGACGCCGTGGTCCGCCGCCGCAAGGTCCGCCTGACCTACGCCGGCCGCACCCGCGAGCGGACGGAGCGGCTGGTCGACCCGTGGGGGCTGGTCGACAAGGACGACGTCTGGTACCTCCTCGCCGGGACCGCGAACGGGCGCCGCACCTTCCGCGTCGACCGCATCGAGCGGGCCGAGCCGACGCAGGCGCGTGCCGCGCGCCCGGACGGCTTCGCCCTCGCCGCCGCCTGGGAGGAGACCGTCGAGGAGATCGAACGGCGCCGCTCCCGGACCTGGGCGACCGTGCTCATCGAGGAGCGGTTCGTGTTCGTGCTGCGTGAGCGGTTCGGGCGGCACTGCCGCACCGAGGGCGCCGCCGAGCAGGGACGCGTGCGGGTCCGGGTGGGCGCGCCGACCCCGCTGGACATCGCGCGCGACCTCGCGGGCTGGGGCGGGCGCATCGACGTCCTGGAACCTCGTTCCGTCCGCGACGAGCTGGCGCGGATCGGCACGGAACTGGCCGCCCGCTACGCCGGGGAGGACTGAGGCTCCACGGGCTTGGGTAATTTGGCCGCAGCGCATCGTGAGGAGGAACCATGTCGTCCGCGCTGATGCCGGGCACCGGCGGCACCGGCGGCACCGGGCGGGTCTCCCCCGCGACGCGGCGGCGCAACCTGGGGATCCTCCTGCGCGAGGTGCATCGGGACGGGGCGGTGTCGCGCACCGACCTCGCCGCCCGGATGGGCGTGAACCGCAGCACGATCCTGGCGCTGATCGCGAAGCTCGCGGCGGCGGGCCTGGTCCGGGAGGAGCCGTCCGCGGCGACGGGACGGTCGGGGCGGCCGTCGCTCGTCGTCCGTCCCGACCCCGGGCGGGCGTACGTCCTGGCCTTCGACGTCGCGATGGACCGGCTGGTCGCGGCCAGGGTCGGGCTCGGCGGGACGGTCCTGGAGCGCAGGGAGGCGCTCCGGCGGCGCGGCCGGGACGACCTGGAGGACGTGGTCGCCATCCTCGCCGGGTTCGGGCGCGCGCTCGTGGCCGCCGCCCCGCCGGAGGCGGCGTGCGCGGGGGTCGGCGCGTCGTTCTGCGGCCTGGTCAGGGCGGCCGACGGGAAGGTGCGGCTGGTTCCCACCCGGGGGTGGACCGATCTCGACTTCGGCCCGGCCCTCGGCGAGCGGCTGGGCCTGGACCTGCCGGTGAAGGTCGGCAACGAGGCGCATCTGGGGGCGTTCGCCGAGCTCGAACGCGGCGCGGGCGCGGGCAGCCGGAACCTCGTCTACCTGCACGGGGACATCGGCGTCGGCGGCGGCATCATCGTCGGCGGCAAGCCGCTGCACGGCGACGACGGCTACGCCGCCGAGCTCGGCCACATGATCGTCAACCCGTACGACGGGCGCCCCTGCAACTGCGGCTCGCGCGGCTGCCTGGAGGCGGAGGTGGGCGAGGCGGCACTGCTGGAGGCGGCCGGGCGCGCCGGCGGCCCGGTCGGCCGGGAGGGCGTGCGGGCCGTGGTGGACGCGGCGGAGGCCGGGGACGAGGCCGCCCGGCGGGCCCTGGACCGGGTCGGCGACTGGCTCGGCATCGGCGTCACCAACCTGATCAACCTGTTCAACCCGGGTGTCGTCGTCTTCGGCGGCATGCTCCAGGAGATCTACCGGGGCGCGGCGTCCCAGGTCCGCGCTCGCGTGGCGGCGAGCGGCCTGCCCGTCTCCCGGGAGCACGTCGAGCTCCGCACGGCCGCGCTCGGCTACGAGTCCACCCTGGTCGGCGCCGCCGAGCTGGGCTTCGCCGCCCTGCTGGCCGACCCTCTAGGCGTCCTCGGCGCCTGATCCCGGGAGCCCGAACATGGGGAGGCACGGGGCGAGCCCCTCCATGGTGACGGGGACGGTGCGGTGCCGTTCCCCGTCCTCCCGGGTGAGCCGCATACGGTGTTCGACCCTCAGTTCGCCGCGGACGACGCGGCGAACGCCAGGTGCAGGACGGCGGCCCTCACCTCGTCAGCCGCAGTCCGAGGAGCGGGAAGTGATCGACCAGCATGTCTCCACCAAGCCGGACTAAGTCGTGCGGAATTCGGTGATGGTGAGCTTCCGCTCCGGTTCGCCGTCCGTGCCGCCGTCCTTCACGCCATACTCGGCCACCTGGTCGATGACCTCCATGCCGGTGGTGACCCGCCCGAAGACCGTGTAGCTGGGCGGCAGCGCCCTGGTGTCCGCGTAGAGGATGAAGAACTGGCTGCCGTTGGTGTCCGGCCCCGAGTTGGCCATGGCCACGGTTCCGCGCGTGTACTTCGCGGACGACAGGCTCTCGTCGTCGAACCGGTAGGACGGGCCGCCCGTTCCCGACCCGCTCGGATCGCCGCACTGGAGGACCTTGAGAGACGAGTCCGTCGTGAGCCGGTGGCATCGGGAGCCGTCGTAGAACTTCCGGCCCGCGAGGTGGGCGAGGGAGTTGACCGTGCACGGCGCCTTCGCCGGGTCCAACTCCATCACGATCGTGCCGAGGTTGGTGTGGACGTCGGCGCGGGTCGCGCGCTTCGCGGGCGGCGTGGCGGGCGGGGTCCCGGACTGCTTGATCTTCGCGGTGGTCGCCGGAAGGTACCGGCACGGGCCGGACGATCCCGATCCCGCCACCGGCGACCGGGTGCCGATCCCGCCCTTCGCCCTCTCCCCGTCCCCGTCCATGAGCAGGACGGCGGTGACGAGCGCGCCGGCCAGGACCACGGCGGTGGCGGCGGCCGCCCCGGCGATCAGCAGCGGACGGGCGGTGCGGCCCCGGGCCGGCGGCGGGCCGCCCGGCCGCGGGAAGCCCGGTGGCGGCGCGGGCGGTGCGGGCGGGAACGCCGGCGCGGCGAACGGCGGCGCGGCGAACGGCGGCGCGGGGGCGGACGATGGCGAGGCGGCGGCCGGCGCCGTGGCCGGGGGCGTGCCCGGCGCCGTGGCGTCCGGTGCCGGGCGCGTGGCGGCCGAGGTGCCCTCCGCGAGCAGGTTCGCGTCCGCGCCGACGCCCAGTAGCCGCCGCAGCACCTGGACCGCGGTCGGGCGTCCCGCCGGGTCCTTGGCCAGGCAGGACGCGACGAGCGCGCGCAGGTCGCCGGTCAGGGCGCCGAGGTCGGGCTCCCCGTACAGGACCTGCTGCATGATGACCGGCACCGAGGCGCCGCCGAAGGGCGGGGCGCCGTTCGCGGCGAACGCCATCGTGCAGCCCCACGCGAACATGTCCAGGGGCGCCCCGCCGGTGGCCCCCGCCACCTGTTCCGGGGCCATGTAGGCGGGCGTGCCGACGGCGCCGGTCAGGGTGGCGGACGTGGCCTCCAGCGGCCGGGCGATGCCGAAGTCGATGACCTTCGGGCCGTCCGGCCCGAGCAGCACGTTGGCGGGCTTGAAGTCGCGGTGCACGACACCCGCCTCGTGGATCGCG
The DNA here is from genome assembly GCF_039871695.1 of Actinomadura sp. B10D3. NCBI lineage: Bacteria > Bacillati > Actinomycetota > Actinomycetes > Streptosporangiales > Thermomonosporaceae > Actinomadura > Actinomadura sp. B10D3. The sequence goes on along the minus strand of NZ_JBDPLY010000002.1, from coordinate 450,233 downwards.
GCCAGCGCGGTGGCGGTGCCGACGGCGAGCCGCACCAGCTCGTCCGGGGAGGCCGGGCCGCCGTCCGCGATCCGGTCCCGCAGCGAGGGGCCGTCGATGTACTCGCTGACGATGTAGGGGATGTCGCCGTCCGCCTCGGCGGCGAGGACGCGGGCCGTGCAGAACGGGGCGACGCGCCGGGCGGCGGCCAGTTCACGCTCGAAGAGGGTGCGGGCCCGCTCGTCCCGTCCGATGTCGGCGTGCAGGACCTTCGCCGCGACCCGCTCCCCCGTGTCCGACTCGCCGAGGAAGACGACCCCCTGCGCGCCCTCCCCGATGCGGGCCGTCAGCCGGTATCCGCCGAGCTCGCGGGGATCGGTCACGCGCAGCGGACGGGTCTCCGGCATTCACCACCTCCACGACGGTCCGGAAGGGCAGACTATCCGCGTCTCGCCGGACGGTCAGGCGGCGGTCACAGCCGGTTCCTGGACGAGGCGATGAGGTCGCGGTACCAGCCGTAGGACTTCTTCGGCGTGCGCCTCTGCGTCTCGTAGTCCACGTGGACGAGCCCGAAGCGCGGGCGGTAGCCCTCCGCCCATTCGAAATTGTCCAGGAGCGACCACGCGAAGTAGCCGCGGATGTCGACGCCCTCGTCGACGGCGGTGCGCATGGCGTTGATGTGGGCGTCCAGGAACTCGATGCGGGACGTGTCGTCCACGGCGCCGTCCGGGCCGGGCTCGTCGGGGAACGAGCAGCCGTTCTCGGTGATGTAGAGCGGCGGCAGGTCGTAGCGCGCGTCGAGCATGCGGAGCAGCGACAGGAACGCGTCCGGGACGATGGGCCAGCCCATCCCGGTCACGGGGTACTCGGTGATGTCGGTGATGTCGAAGGGCAGCGGCCCCTCCGCGGGCGTCGTCACCCGGGTGGGGTTGTAGTAGTTCACGCCCAGGAAGTCGATGGGCGCGGAGATGAGCGTCATGTCCTCGGGACGCACGAACGGCGCGTCCGCCATCAGGTCCGGGTAGCGGCCCAGCAGGACGGGATCGGTGAACAGCCGGTTCATGAACCCGTCGAAGGCGTCCGCGGCGGGCTGGTCGCCGGGGGTCGCCGCCCAGGCCGGGGAGTAGTGGTTGGTCAGCCCGATCTTGCGGGCGCCGCGGCTGCGCAGGGTCTGGATGGCGAGGCCGTGGCCGAGGAGCTGGTAGTGCGCGGTGGGGAGCGCGTCCAGCATGAGCGTCCTGCCCGGCGCGTAGACGCCGAACGCATACCCGTAGGCCGTGACGACCACGGGCTCGTTCAGAGTTATCCACATGTCCACGCGGTCCGCGAGCCGCGTCGCGGCCAGGTAGGAGAATTCGGCGAACCGGTAGGCGGTGTCGCGTTCCATCCAGCCGCCTGCGTCTTCGAGCGGCTGCGGGAGGTCCCAGTGGTAGAGGGTGGCGACGGGCGAGATGCCGGCGGCGAGCAGGCCGTCCACCAGGCGGTCGTAGAAGTCGAGGCCCTTCGCGTTCACCGGTCCCCTCCCGGCGGGCTGCACGCGGGGCCACGCGATCGAGAACCGGTACGCGTCGACGCCGAGGCCCGCCATCAGCGCGATGTCCTCGGGCCAGCGGTGGTAGTGGTCGCAGGCGACGTCGCCGGTGTGGCCGTCCCGGACGCGTCCGGGGGTGTGGGAGAAGACGTCCCAGGTGGACGGTCCCCGCCCGTCCTCACCTGCCGCGCCCTCGATCTGGTAGGCGGCGGTGGCGACGCCCCAGCGGAAGCGTTCCGGTAGCCCCATCGCGTTTCCCTCCCCAGCGTGCCCCAGCGAAATGCGAATAGCCTTCGGATATTAGTGCGGGGGTGGTGTGCGCGGAAGACTCCCGTGGCCCGCGGGTGGTGAACGGCCCGCCGAGCATGCCGGGCACCGGTGCGTTCGGGGGAGAATGGCAGCGTGACCGAGATCCGCACCCCGCTCCGCCGCCGTCCCGCCCAGCGTCGCAGCGCCGAACGCGTCCAGCGGATGCTCGACGCCTGCGCGGCCATCCTGGACGAGGACGGCTACGACGGCCTGACCACGACGCGCATCGCGCAGCGGGCCGAGGTGGCGATCGGGTCGGTCTACCAGTTCTTCCCCGACAAGCGCGCGGTGGCGCAGGCGCTCGCGCTGCGCAACCTGGAGGAGTTCGGCGACCGGGTCGCCGCGCGGCTGGCCGCCGGCGAGTTCGGCGACTGGTCCGACACGGTCGGCGCGATCATCGAGATCTTCGTGGAGATGCACCGGACCGTGCCCGGCTTCCGGGTGCTGCGCTTCGGGGACGTCGCGGACGTCAACCTGCTCGACGACGAGGCCGACAACAACGCGGTGGTCGCCGACCGGCTCCGCAGGCTGGTGGTGGACACGTTCGGCGTCCAGGACACCCCCGGCCTCGCCACCGCGCTCGCGATCGCGGTCGAGGCCGGCGACGCCGTGCTGAAGATGGCGTTCCGCCGCAGCCCGGACGGCGACCCCGAGATCGTGGCCGAGGCGGAACGGCTGATCCACGGGTACCTGGCCGCGCACATCCAGGAGTCCTGAGCGCGGCCCCCGGCGGTGGGCGGGCCCGGGCCGCCGCGGCCCGGCGCGCCCGCGCAAACACCGCAAGATCCGGCGCCGCTGTGGCAGACTCCCACGGCAAAACGCAATAGAACGGGTGAGTTCGCTGGACGAAGAGAGACTGCAGGCGCAGCGCAAGCTGCTGATCCGGCAACGTCTGCGCCTGATGGTGAACCAGTACGAGGTGCACGCCGAGGGCAGCGGCGGCCAGGAGGGCGAGCTGCTCGCCTTCGCGCAGCAGAAGCGGCTGGCGTTCAAGGAACAGGTCACCCTGTACTCCGACGACACCAAGACCCGCCCGATCCTCGGGTTCAAGGCGCGCAAGCGCATCGACCTGGCGTCGGCGTACGACGTCACCGACGCGCACGGGCAGCCGATCGGCGTCTTCCGCAAGGACTTCAAGAAGTCGCTGCTCGCCTCGACCTGGCATCTGGAGCAGCCCGGCCTCGGCGTGACGACGGGCAGCGAGCGCAACAAGTTCGTCGCGGTGCTGCGGCGCGTCTGGCAGATCATCCCGTACGTGGAGAGCCTGCCGTTCGCCTGGCCGTACCACTTCGACTTCTACGCCGGTGACCAGGTGGTCTTCTCCGTCGACAAGAAGTTCGGGTTCCGCGACCGCTACGTGGTCGAGATCAACGACCCGCGGCTCGACCGCCGCCTGGTCATCGCGCAGGCGGTCGGCCTGGACGCGCTCCAGTCGCGCTGACGCGCGTCGTGCTGACGCGCGTCGCGTCGAAGCCCCTCCGGTCAGGCCGAGCGGTGCCGGTTCCCGTGACTCCCTGGCCTCCGCGCGCTTTACATGTTACGAAGGTATGTAAAGCCGTGGGCGGAGCACACCCGCGTCGCGATCGCGCGGCGTCCTGCCCGGAGGAGGATCCCCCGTGAGTTCCTACGACCTCTACACCACGCCGGTGCCGACCGAGACGTGGAACGTACCGATGGCGGGCGACGCCCGCTTCACCTGGGAGTACGACGAGGGCCGCGACCGGCTGCTGAACCTGTACCAGAAGGGCAAGGACAAGCAGTGGGACGCGCAGAAGCGCATCGACTGGGACCTTGAGGTCGATCCGGTCAACGTCGCCGGGCTGCCCGAGAACTTCAACCCGCTGTTCGGGTCCGACATCTGGGAGAAGATGTCGCAGAAGGAGCGGGACGAGTTCGGCCGCCACCAGGGCTCGTGGCTGTTCAGCCAGTTCCTGCACGGCGAGCAGGGCGCGCTGAACGTGTCGGCGCGCATCGTCCAGTCCGTCCCCGACCTGGACTCGAAGTTCTACGCCGCCACGCAGACCATGGACGAGGCGCGGCACGTCGAGCTGTACACGAGGTTCGTGCACGAGAAGATCGGCATGTACTACCCGATCAACCAGGACCTCGCGAAGCTGCTCGCCGAGTCGCTGGAGGACAGCCGCTGGGACCTGCCCTACCTCGGCATGCAGGTGCTCATCGAGGGTCTCGCGCTCGCCGCGTTCGGGCTCTACCGCGACATGTCGACGAACCCGCTGGTCAAGCAGCTGCTCGCGTACGTCATGCAGGACGAGGCGCGGCACGTGGCGTTCGGGCGGCTCGCGCTCAAGGACTACTACGCCGAGCTGACCGAGAAGGAGCGGGCGGAGCGCGAGGAGTTCGTCGTCGAGGGCTGCTATCTGATGCGCGACCGTTTCAAGGGCCGCGAGATCTTCGAGCAGCTCGACATGCCGGTGGACCGGTGCATGGAATTCGTCGACAACTCCGACATGTACACCCTCTACCAGTCGCTGCTGTTCAGCCGGATCGTGCCCTGCGTCCGGGACGTCGGCCTGTGGGGCGACAAGGTGCAGGCCGCATACCAGGACATGGGTGTCCTCGACAACGCCAAGGCCGATCTCGAAGCGCTGATGAAGCAGGACGAGGAGATCGCGGAGAAGGTCGACGAGGAACGGTACGCGGCCGAGCTCGCGGCCCGCAAGGACGAGGTCGACCAGGCCATCGGACTCGGCGCCGCCGAGTAGCCGGAAGCGCGGAGCGACCCGGAACCGGGTCGTCGGCGGGGGCGTCCCACGGGGCGCCCCCGCTTTATGCTTTGTCCTATCTTAATGCCATTCGGCGTCTCCGGACTTTCCTTCCCCTTCGCGTAGATCTTTGTTCCGGCCGGTCAATTCATCCCCGAAATCACCGCGTGCGACATCGGCGTGTACTAGCGTCCCCGCTCGACGGCGCGCCGGTCATCGCATATCGCGCGGGCGCGCACCATACGTGCAGGGTCAATCCCACATCCCTCGGGGAGAAGAAATGAACCGGTCCACCATCAAAATGCTGAGCGCCTGCGCCCTCGCTCCCGTCGTCGCGGCGTTCGCCGTGGCGGCCGCCCCGGCGAACGCCGCCAAGGGCCCGGCCACGACGCTCCTCTACGACACCGCGACCGGGGCCGCCCCCGTCACCGGGACGCTCCCCGCCCCCGCCGTCAACCGGGCGGGCCAGGTCGCCGAGACGGGCACCGGCGCGGTCGACGGGATCCTCCGCGCGGCGCCGGTCGCGGCTCCCCTCCCGCACGGACGCAGCGCCCAGACGCCGCTGAGCCTGCCGGTACCGGGGCTGTCGTCCGGTCTGCCGGACGTCCCGTCGATGCTCGGCCTCGGGGGAGTGGCCGGGCAGAAGGTCCTCCGCAAGACCGGCCGGCACGCGGGGCACCCGGGCGGCGAGCTCCCCGGGGGCGCCGTGAACACGGCGGGCAAGACCGTGGGCAAGGCCGGCGGGCTCGTCGGTTCCAAGGGCGGCGCCGGCAAGGTGGTCGACGTCCTGACCGCGAAGGAGCGCTCGGTCTCCCGGCTGGCGGACGGCCCCCTGTCCATGCCCGAAGCGTCCGTGCTCGACCTGGCGAACCCGGCCGGCCTCGGCTGACCCACCGCACCGCGGCACCGCGGCGGCACCGCGCCACGACAGCACGACATCACGGCATCACGAACCTCCTGACGGGGCGTTCCGGCGGAAGCGACATTCCGCCGGAACGCCCCGTTCCGTTAGCATGCAAGCGATTGTTATATGCCCGAGATCTCGTGGTCTATGGCGAGTAAAGTCGATCTTCAATCCCGGTCACCGTGCGAAGTTGATCAGCTTCACCTGGTCAAGACTGAGGTGACAAAGCCCACAAATCAGGGCCCTACGGCTTGATTCACGCGGGACACACCGTACGGTCAAGGACTTGTGCGGCACTTGAGAGATCAAAAATGAAGATGCCTTTCCGGCCGCACTCACCGGACGCTTGACCGCGAGGGAGCGGACGCGCCTGAGAGAGATCGGCGCGGCGGGCCATGGAGCCCGCGGGCGGCGGGGGATTCGGGGACGATCGAGGTCGCCTGACCACGCCGCGAGAACGGCGGTGTGAACGCCGGGCGTCCGGGGTCCTGTTCCCGACCGAAGGACTCCTCTGTGGGCAGCCCTGTCAGGCGTCTTCTTCGAGCACGCCTACGCACCATCCTGATCGTCTCCGGCGCCGCCGTCGCCGTCCTGGCCGTGGGCGCCTTCGCCCTGGCGGACACCGGCGGCGGGGCGGGTTCCGCCGGTGCGGCGCGGTCCGCGCCCCGGGCCACCGATGATCCGCTGGCCGACCGGCCGCACGAAGAGCCGACCCGGGCGAGCCGGGGCGGGACCCGGTCGCCGGAGCCGTCCCCGACGAAGACTCCCGAGACGGAGCCGCCGAAGCCCGACAGCCAGGCCGCCCAGGTGGCCAAGCCCAAGAAGAAAAAGAAGAAGAAGTACAAGGTCGTCGGCTCAGGGTCCTGCGAAGCCTCCTACTACTGGGAGGGGCAGATGACCGCAAGCGGCGAGCGCTTCGACCCGAACGCCCTGACGGCCGCGCACAAGACGCTGCCGATGGGCTCGAAGGTCCGCGTGACGAACAAGAACAACGGCAGGTCGGTCATCGTCCGCATCAACGACCGCGGCCCGTACGCGGGCGGACGCTGCCTGGACCTGTCCAGGGCCGCCATGAAGAAGGTCGGCGGCACGGGCGCGGGCGTCATCCCCGTCCGGTACGAGGTCCTGTCCCGCGGCTGATCCCCGCGCACACCCCGCATGCCCCGCACCCGCCCGGCGGGCGCTTCACGGTGCCCGCCGGGCGGTCAGGACCCGTGCCCCACGCCCGCTCCGGTCCGCGCCTCGGCGGCGTCCTGCCCGCCGGGTGCCCAGGATCCGTGCCGCGGGTCGACGGGCTGCGTGTCGCCCAGCGCGACGACCTCCCGCGATGCCTCCACCTGCGGGACGTCCGCCTGCGGGACGTCCACCTGCCGTGCCTCCGCCTGCGGGACGTGCACCTGCGGGACGTGCACCTGCGGGACGTCCTCCAGGGTCGCGGACGGCGAGGCCGGGCCGCGGGCGAGGTGGTCGCGGAACCAGTCGGTCAGGACGCCGTCCACCCGGACGGCCTCGGTGATCGGCGGGCGGGCCTCGGTGCCGGGTTCGGCGGCCAGCGCGTGCCCCATCCGGAACGTGGCGGCCTCCACCGCCGAGGCGCCGTGCCGGCGCAGCTCGTCGCGGAGCGCGGTGATCTCGCGCGGGGGGACGACGCGGTCCTTCCCGCCGCTGATGAGCAGCGTCGGGACGTCCCGGCCGGCGATGCCGGCGGCGAGCGAGCCGAGGTCGAGCTCGTCGGCGAGCGCGGCGGCGCGGTCGGACCAGGCGCGGTCGCGGCCGGACCGCTTCTCCACCGCCCGCGCGGCCCGCGACGGCGCCACGACGGGCGCCACGAGCGCGGCGGCGCTGACCGGGACGGCCCCGCGCGCCACGGCCAGCAGCGCGGCGGCTGCGCCCGCGCTGAAGCCGGCGAGCGCGACGGGCCCGTCCGGCAGGCCGAGGTCGCCGCGGATCTCGTCGAGCGCGGCGGGCAGCCGCTCGGCGGCGTTCCGCACGGCCGCGCCGTAGGCCTCGATGCTCTCGCTCTCCAGGATCGCGCCCGACCCGAGCCCGCCGGGCGAGCGTCCCGGCAGGTCGAGGTAGACGCGCCACACCGGCACGCCCGTCATCGGGATCGCCGCCGCCAGCGCCGCCGCCGTGCGGGGCGGGTCGAACCCGGGCCAGGCCACGACCAGCCGGGTCGGGCCGGACATGACCGCGTCGACCGCGGTCGGCGGCAGCGCGACGTAGGCGTCCCCCGACGCGGTTCCATGGACAGGGCGGTTCGTATCCTCGCCGGTCATCTCGGTACGTCAGCTCCCCATGCTCGACGGCCATGCCGGTCGTGCCGGCGGGAGGCGGCGCTCCTCCCAGCGTCGCCCCATGCTTTCAGTAGACGCCGGGCAACACACCGTGAATCGCCGCACGTCGCCCATCAGAGTGACGAAGAACTCACTTCCGGTGACGTCTCCCCGGCGTGTCCGGGAGGCGTTCACGGCGATCATTCCGGCGCCGCCCGGAGCGGTCCGGCTGTGACACCCGCCTCACGGTCGGTCGAGGGGAACAAATAGGGCACCCCTCGCGTCCTAGTCATACGTGGGCGCCGCGGGGGCGCGCCCTCACGAACATCTGGATGAGGAGTGCTGGTGGACAGGAAGCGCAGTGCGGCCGCCGCCGGGCAGGCCTGGCAGATCTACCGCGAGACACTGGAGCCCGAGGCCCCCGGGTTCTGGGAGCGCGTCCGCGCCGTCCCGAGGATGATGAAGTCCGTCCTGAGCGGGAAGTACAAGGGCATGTCCTTCGGGACGCTCGGGCTGCTCGCCCTGGGTCTCGTGTACATCATCTCCCCGATCGACGCCGTCCCCGACGTGATCCCCGTCGCGGGCATCGTGGACGACACCGGGCTGGCCCTGTGGCTGGCCACCGTGCTCGTCCGGTCCGCGGGCGACTTCGTCACGTGGGAGCGCAGCGGGCGCCCCACGGTGATCGTCGGCGAACCCGTCGACTGACCGAACCGCCTACGCCGTCGGCCCGAGTTCCTTCGCGAACCGGTCGGCGGCGTCGCGCATGATGGGGACGACGTCCGGGACGGTCTCCCGCGTCATGCGCCCGGACGGCCCCGACACCGAGATGGCCGTCAGCGTCGGCGCACCTCGCAGCGGCACCGCGACGCAGCGCACGCCGATCTCCTGCTCCTCGTCGTCCAGGGCGTAGCCCTGCCGGCGGATCCGTTCCAGCTCCGCCAGGAGCGCGTCCGGGTCGGTGAAGGTGTGGGGAGTGTGCGCGGACATGCCCGTCCGGGCGAGGATCTCCCGCACGCGCCGGTCGGGGAGCTGCGACAGGAGCGCCTTCCCCACGCCGGTGCAATGCGGCTGGACGCGCCGTCCCACCTCGGTGAACATCCGCATCGAGTGCTTGGACGGCACCTGCGCGACGTACACGGCCTCGTCGCCCTCCAGGACGGCCATGTTGGCCGTCTCCCCGATCGCGTCCACCAGCCCTGCCAGCACCGGGCGCGCCCACGTCCCCAGCAGGCGGCTCGCGCCCTCGCCGAGCCGGATGAGCCGCGGCCCCAGGGCGTAGCGCTTGGACGGCTCCTGGCGCACGTAGCCCTGGTTCACCAGGGTCCGCATCAGCCGGTAGATCGTCGGCATCGGCAGGCCGGAGACCTCCGTGAGCTCCGACAGCGCCATCTCGCCCCCGGCGTCCGCCAGATGCTCCAGCAGATCGAACGCGCGCTCCAGCGACCGAACGGCCTCCGCCACCCCGTGTCTCCTCCCCGTCGCGACCCCCCGATTCTACGGAGAACCGATTCCGCTGTACGAAAGAGGGTGGGTCGCCAGAGTGATGCACGTTACTCCCGTGGATGATCTGGCAATAACTGTCTGTGCCCGGCGCCACGTCGCCGCCCCCCGGCAGCCGTAGAGACCGTTTGGGGGATCGAGTGCGAGAGGGGCGCGGGAGACCACGCTATGGCGCCGTCGCGGCGAGCGGGGCGCTGGCCGTTCCACTGATGCTGGCGAGCCCGGCCGCCGCGGCCGTGCCGAGCGGGCGACCATCGGGCGTCAAGCTGCTCATGGACATCACGGCCACCGGCGACGCGGCGCACGGCCGGGGATACACGCTCACCTACACGGTGCGGGTCAGCGCTCGCGGAGGCGTCGCGCGCCACGCCGCCGTCCGCCTCGCGGCCGAGCGCCCCCTCGTCTGGACGAGCCACTCGCCGACCTGCTCGAAAGCCGATTCCGGCCACGAGCTGCGCTGCGAGTTGGGCGACGTGGGGGCGAAGCCGCAGGAGCGCAAGGGCACCGTCCGTATTCCAGCGTCCAGGGTCTCCGGGCCGTCCGCGAAGCCTCTGAGCATCCTCGCGCTGGCGGACGCCTCCAACGCGTCCCGCCGGTCCGCCCTCGCGATGTTCGACTTCTCCGGCGCCGCTCCGAGCCCGCCCGCGAAGGCCTCGCCGAAGACCAGGCCCAAGCCCTGCGCGGGCAAGAAGCGGTGTCCCGCGTCCGGCGGCAGGCCGAGCCCGCGCGCCAAGCCCGAGCACTGCGCGAGCGGGAAGGCGAAGACGGGCGCAAGGCCCTGCACGAAGACCAAGCCGCCTGCTGGCAGACCGACCGCGTCCAGTCCCCGGCCGCACAAGAGCACTCACCCGTCCGGCGGCAAGCCGACCCCGCACAAGGCACCGCACAAGGCACCGCACAAGGCACCGCCCAAGGGACCGAAGGCGCATCCCAAGGGAGGCGGCAAGGCCACAGGCCGTCCGTCCAGCGGCAAGCCGAGCACGACCGCCCCCAGACCGCACAAGACGACACCCAAGGCGGGCGCGCTGCCCCGCGGGAGTGGCGCGACCACGAGCCGGCCGCGCGTGTCCGGTCCCAGGGCACCTGAGACCGCTCGGCCGTCCGGCGGCACGGTGAGCCCGCACAAGACACCGCACGAGACGCCGCGAGTGCACTCGGGCGCGGGTGACGGGGAGCACCCGTCCCGGCCCGCGGGCGGTCAGACGAATGCGGGCGATCTGCCGGTCGTGCCGGGGGCGCCGGGAGCGTCCGCCTCCGTGCCCGTCTGCCAGGGCGCGAACTGCCCGGACGAGGGTCCCGTGGACGTCGAGGCGGGCGTTCCGGACGTGCCGGACCCGGAGGCCGCGGAAGAGCCGGAGGCCGGCGCCGCGGTGCCGCCGGAACCCGGATCGGTGGTGCCGCCTGTGCCGCCGCCGGACACGAGCGTCCTCCCGCAGATGAGCCCGCCGGCGGACCCCAGTGTGGCCGCCGGCAGGACCCGGATGACGCTGATGGCGCCCGTCGGGGCGGAGGAGGGCGACGACACGGACTGGGCCGTCGTCGTCGGCGCATCGCTCGTGGCCGAGATCGGGTTGTTGTGGGGTGCCGCGTGCATCGCCCTCTGGAGGCGGCGGATCAGGCTGAGCCGCGCGATGTCCGGGTCCGCGGACGACGGGCCGGTGTGACGCCGCCGGGAGAACGCACACGACGCGAACGGGGGCGCATCGGAACTGCGCGCCCGAATCCGTGATGACCATGCCGCTAACACCCCAAATGCGGCCCGGCGTCAGTATGCTGACCGCCAGTCAGTAAACACTGCCGTGACGGACAGGGGATCCGGTATGTCAGAGGCGACACTGCAGTGCCCGAAGTGCGAATCCACGCTCGACACCCATGAACGCCACGGGGTCGTCATCGAGGAATGCCCGGGATGCAAGGGCGTCTTCCTCGACCGCGGCGAACTGGAGCAGCTCATCGACGCCGAGAGCCGCTACCTCGCCGAACTCCCGGACGACGTCAACCCGGAGACGACGTACCAGGGGCGGCACCGCAGGGGCATCGTGCAGCGGATCTTCGCCGCGGAAGAGTGATTCCCGCACGGTCCGTGACCGCTCATACGCCCCCGTGTAAAGGGCGATTTCCTCTTGTCACGGCGGTGACAAACCGCGGTTCGGCGAATGTGACCGCGAGCTAATATCGCGCACTGGCTACCATCCGGTAGCTTGACGATCATCGCCGGTCGCCGGGGGCGTCCAAGGAGGGGCGTCCGGCAGGCGCGGCGCACGCCCGCCTGCGGCGCCCGACCCCGCACGGCACCGCACACGGCCCCCCGGCCCCCTCCTCGGGAGATGATCAATGGCATTGGGCTCGCTGCTTCCCGACCTCCTGCCCGGCGGCTCCGGCCGCACCCCGCTGATCGAACGGATCGCGCGGTGGGCGAGGGAGAAGCCGGACGCCCCGGCCTACACCTTCGTCGACTACTCGGCGGACCCCTCCGGCGCGCACACCACGCTGAGCTGGGCCGAGACCGACCGGCACGCGCGCGCCACGGCCGTGACGCTGCGCCGGGTCACCGGGCCCGGCGAGCGCGCCGCGCTGCTGCTCCCGCAGACGCTCGACTACATGATGACCATGCTCGGCGCCATGTACGCGCACGTCATCGCGGTGCCGCTGTTCTCTCCCGACCTGCCGGGGCACGCCGACCGGCTGATCGGCGCCTACACCGACGCCGAGCCCGCGGTGATCGTCACGACGCGGAACGCGCTGCCGCACGTGGAGAAGTTCCTCGCCGACCACGACGTCCCGCGGCCCAAGGAGATCGTGTTCGCCGAGGAGATCGACCTCGCCCTGGCCGGGCAGTGGGAGGACGAGCCCGTCGCGTTCGACGACCTCGCCTACCTCCAGTACACGTCGGGGTCCACGCGCCGCCCCGCCGGCGTGGAGATCACCCACGGGAACGTGACGGCGAACGCCGCGCAGCTCTGGGCCGGCTGGGCGCCCGACCGGCCGAACCCCGAGCTGGTGAGCTGGCTCCCGCTGTTCCACGACATGGGGCTGATCGCCACGATGGCGCTGCCGCTGGTGCGCGGCGACCACGCCATCTACACCGACCCCGTGTCGTTCATCATGAACCCGATGCGGTGGCTGCAGCTGATCGCGTCGCGTCCCGGCAAGAACGTCTACACCGCGGGGCCCAACTTCGCCTACGAGTACGTCGCGTCGATGGCCTCGCCGGAGAAGATCGCCGGCCTGGACCTGTCCGGGCTGACGACGTGCCTGAACGGCGCGGAGCCGATCCGCACCTCGACGCTGTCGACGTTCGCCGAGGCGCTCGCGCCGGCGGGCCTGCGTCCGGGCGCGCAGGCGCCGGGCTACGGGCTGGCCGAGGCGACCGTGTTCGTCACCGCGGCGGCCGAGGACGCCCCGCCGAAGGTGATCTCCGCGGACCGGGACGCGCTCACCCAGGGCGAGCTGCGGCTCCGCGACGGCGACGGGGACGAGGGGACCAGCGCGCTGGTGTCGTGCGGGCACCCGTCCGGCCAGATCGTCGCGATCGTCGACCCCGAGACGCGCGTCGAGCAGCCGGACGGCAGGGTCGGCGAGATCTGGGTGCACGGCCCCAACACCGCGCCCGGCTACTGGCGCAACTCCGAGCGGAGCCAGGAGACGTTCGGCGGCGTACTGGCCGAGCCCGGTGATCTGCCCTCCGGTCCCTGGATGAAGACCGGCGACTACGGCGTCGTCCACGAGGGCGAGCTGTACGTCACGGGCCGCATCAAGGACCTCATCATCGTGGACGGCCGCAACCACTACCCGCAGGACATCGAGGTCACCGCGCAGGAGGCCCACCCGGCGATCCGCCCCGACCACGTCGCCGCCTTCGCCCTCACCGGCGAGGAGACCGAGCGGCTCGTCGTCGTCGCGGAGCGCAACCGCCGCGTTCCTCTCGGGCGCCTGGACGTGGACGAGGTGGAGTCGGCCGTGCGGGGCGCCATCACCATCGAGCACGAGATGAGCGTCCACGACTTCGTGTTGATCGAACCGGGTGGCGTGTCGCGTACGTCCAGCGGGAAAATCGCGCGTGCGGCGACGCGGCGGCGCTATCTGGACGGCGCGCTGCCGACCACGGCCGCCCGCCTCGCCGCACGCAGGTGACCACTCGTGACCGGCCCCGGGGAGCAAGGGCGCTCCGCGGCGGTCGTGGCGAAACAGGAGGATCATGCTTTCGGGGCTGGGGCGTCTCATCCACCGGCGGCGCTGGCCCGGTCTTGTCCTGATCCTGGTCACGACGGTGGTGGCCGGGGCCTGGGGCCTCGGCGTGTTCGCCAAGTTCAAGGAGGGCGGCTTCGAGGACCCGGACGCGTCCTCCACGCTCGTCGCCAAGCTCGGCGCGACCTACTTCGGCAGCACCAATCCCGACATGCTCGTCCTCTACACGAGCGACACAATGACGGTGGACGACCCGCGCTACGAGGCGGCCGTCGTCACCACCATCGCGCGGCTGCCCAGGGCCCAGGTCGAGGAGATCATCTCCTACTGGTCGTTCGACGGTAAGGCCGCGGACTCGTTCGCGTCCCACGACCGGCGCTCGACGTTCGTCGCCGTGAAGCTGAAGGGCGAGGACGGCGCGGCCCAGATCGAGAACTACCACGCCGTCAAGGAGCGCCTGGTCGCGCCCGGGCTCCGCGTCCAGTACGGCGGCGCCGTCCCCCTCGGCGAGGAGTTCGGCACGCAGGTCGTCAGCGACATCATCCGCGCCGAGATGATCACCGCACTGCCGCTGCTGATCCTGCTGGTCATCCTGTTCGGCGCCCTGGTCGCGTCGTTCCTGCCGATGGCCGTGGCCGTGTTCTCGATGATCGGCGGGCTGGCCGTCCTGCACCTGGTGACGTACGCCGCCGACGTGACGTCGTTCGCTCTGGAAGTCGTCACGATGATGGGCGTCGGCCTGGCGATCGACTACTCGCTGTTCATCATCAGCCGTTTCCGGGAGGAACTACAGCGCGGGATGGCCGCGCAGGGGCTGCCGCAGGGCAAACCCTGGAAGCGCGAACGCGACAAGGTCGCGCGCAAGGCGGCGAAGGCCGCGTACAAGGAGTCGCTCAAGCCCGTCCGGGAGACCGCCCTCGCCGCCACCATGGCGACCGCGGGCCGCACCATCATGGTCAGCGGCATCACCGTCTCCGCCGCTCTCGCGGGGCTCCTGCTGTTCCCGCAGATGTTCCTCCGGACGATCGGGCTCGCCGGCATCGCCACGGTCATGGTCGCCGTGTTCGGAGCGACGGTCCTGCTGCCGACGCTGCTGGCGCTCCTCGGGCCGCGCGTCGAGATCGGGCGGATGCCGTGGCGGCGTCCCACGTCCAGGCGCGCCCAGCGCGACCCGCACAGCGGCTTCTGGTACCGGCTCGGCACCAGCGTGATGAAGCACCCGCTGCCGTACTTCGCGGTCGTGCTCGTCATCCTCGCCGTGATGTTCGGGCCGTTCCTGAACGTCCAGTTCGGCAGCGTGGACGCCCGCGTCCTGCCCCCGGACAGCCCGACCCGCGCCGTGGTCGAGACGGTCAAGAAGGACTTCCCCAACGGGTCCGCCGAGCCCATCGACGTCGTCGTGTCCGGCGACCTCATCCCGCGCGACTGGAAGCCGACCGGGAAGGGCGACCCGATCCCGCCCTACCTGGAGGAGTTCAGGAAGCGCCTCACCGCCCTCCCCGGCGTCTCCGACGCGCAGTACACGGGCTACTCCGGCACCTACGGGGGCGTGCGCATCTCCGTGACGCACAAGTACGAGCCGATGGACCGGCACGCCCAGGACCTCGTCACCCAGATCCGCGGGATGAGCCTGTCCAAGGACGGCTACCCGATGCACATCGACGTCGGCGGCAGCACGGCCGCGCAGATGGACCTCATGTCGAGCCTGATGGAGTCCCTGCCCAAGATGGCGCTCGTCGTGGGGATCTCCACGTTCTTCCTGCTGTTCATGTTCTTCGGGTCGATCGTCCTGCCGCTGAAGGCGATCGTCATGAACGTGCTGTCGATCGGCGCCTCGTTCGGCGCGATCGTGTGGGGCTTCCAGTACGGGCACCTGGCCGGGCTGCTGGACTTCACCCCCACGGGCGGCGTCGAGGCCACCAGCATGATCCTCATCCTCGCGGTCGTGTTCGGCCTGTCCATGGACTACGAGGTGTTCCTGCTCAGCCGCATCCGGGAGGAGTGGGACCTCACCCGCGACAACCGCCTCGCCGTCGCCTCCGGCATGCAGCACACCGGTGGCATCATCACCAGCGCGGCACTGCTGTTCCTGCTGGTCATCGGCGCGTTCAGCATGGCCGGCATCACGGTCGTGAAGCTGATCGGCGTCGGCATGTTCGTCGCCGTCGTGGTGGACGCGGCCCTCGTCCGCTCGCTGCTCGTCCCGGCCACGATGCGGTTCATGGGCTCGGCGAACTGGTGGCTGCCCGGGTTCCTCGCCGGCCTCCACGCCCGCATGGACCTCCGCGAGCGCACCGCGTTCGCCCCCGCCGGCGCCACCGCGGTCCCGCCCCCGCTCCCGGACGAGCAGCCCTTCCCGTACGCGATCCACTGGGAGAAGGCGACCTCGCCCGCGACGGCTCCGGCCCCGGCTCCCGAGCCTCCCGCACCCGCGCCCGCGCCGGCGCCGGCGCCGCCCGAGCGCCCGCAGGTGGACGCGAACAACGCCTTCCGCCCCGCACGGCAGCCGAGCGAGCCACCCCAGATCGTCTTCCGGACGCCTCCGGGGGAGGACCCCAACGGGAACGGCCAGGGCCCGTGGACCCCGTGGGCGGACGGCCCGCCGCAGCCGCGCCCCGCGCAGCCGCCGCGCACCAGGCGGGTGATCGTCCCCAACCCCGACGGCTCCGGCTGGCACTGGGGCGAGGAGCCCGACGACTCCGCCTGAGCCCCGGGCGTGCAGAATGCCCTCAGCGCAGGAGGGAGTCGATGATCCGCGTCGCCCGGCCGACGCCGTCCTCGTCCCGGATGCGCCGGCCCAGCTCGCCCGCCCGGTCCGCCATCGCCGGGTCGCCGGTGGCGCGCCGGATCCTCGCGGCGAGCCGCGGCACCGTCATCGCGCGGAACGGCAGCGGGGCGGGCCCGGCCCCCAGGGCGGCCACGCGCTCGCCCCAGTAGGGCTGGTCGCCGAAGAACGGGCACACCACGGTCGGCACCCCCGCCCGCAGCCCCGCCGCGGTCGTCCCGGCGCCGCCGTGGTGCACCACGGCCGCCATCCGCGGGAACAGCCACGCGTGCGGGACGTCCCGGACGGCGAAGACCTGCTCGTCCGAACCCGCCGGATCGCCCTGCACGACGCCCCGCACCCCGGCGAGCCCGAGGGCCGTCCGCACCACCAGCCCGGTCATCTCCGCGTCCTTCGGCACCATGCTCCCGAACCCGACGTACACCGGCGGCGGCCCCGCGGCCAGGAACTCCGCCAGCTCCGCAGGGGGCTCCCACTCAGGTTCGTCCAGGAACCAGTAGCCGGTGAGGTTCACGTTCGGCCCCCAGTCCTTCGGCCTCGGGACCACGACCGGGCTGAAGCACGCCAGCACCGTCGCGCCGCCGGTCCGCCGGCCCCGCAGCGGCTGCCGCGGCAATCCCAGCGCCTCCTCGCGCCAGGGATTGATGAACGGGCGCGACAACTGCCAGGCGATCTGATCGACCGCGAGGAAACTCAGCCGATTCGACCACGGACCGAATACGCGCGCTTGCGGAACGAAAGGATGCGGAAACGCACCGGTCGGTTCGCTCGGCTGGAAATGAATCAGCGCCCAAGGAATACCGAGATGTTCACCAATGTGTCGCGGGAGGAAACCCAGAGTCGGGCCCAGGATCAGATCCGCGTCCTTACAGGCGTCCGAACACTCGGCCAGCAATCGCTCCGCCATCGGCCCGAGGATGCGCCGGAACCCGCCGAGGAACGTGATCGGGTTGCGGCCTCCGGCCAGCAACTCCTGGCCCGCGTCCGATTCCAGGATCTCCGCCGGGTCGGCGGTCAGCGGCGCGAGGTCCAGGCCCGCCGCGGCGGCCATCGGCGCGTACCGCGCGCTCGCCACCAGCCGCACGTCGTCCCCCCGGGCCCGCAGCGCCTTCCCCAGCGCCACGCAGGGCTGGATGTCGCCCCGCGACCCCGCCGCGAAGATCACGATTCGGCTCACGCTGCCTCCTACCAGGCGTCCTCGCGCGGAGCGATCTCCGGCTCCTCGGCGGGCTCGTCGTCGGGCACGTACGGCTCGTACCACCCCTCGGGCGGCGCCGGCCGGCCGTCGCCACCGTCCGCGGCGGCGTCGCCGCCCACGTCCGGCCCCACCTCGCCGCCGGCAGGCTCCGCCTCCGCGGCGCCGGGCCGCGCGACGACCCGCCATATCCGCTCGCCGTGCTCCTCGTGCACGGCCTGGCCGGCATCCGGGGCGCCCGGCTCGGCGGCGTCCTCGGCCGCGCCGGGCGGCGGCGGGGACGGTGGCGGGGGCGGCCACGGGGCCGCCGGGGAGTCGTCGGTCCAGGTGAAGGTGTCGTCCGCGGGCTTGGGTTCGGCGTCGGTCCACCAGTGCGGGCCCGGGGTGGGATCGGGGGCGGGCTCGTCGGGCACGGACTCGTCCTCCCAGGTGAGGGCGAGGGGGACGGGCTCGGCGGGAGGAGCGGGCGCGGTCAGCGCGACCGGAGCGGGCACGGGCTCCCGCACGGGCTCGGGCACAGGCTCAGGCTCGGGCACGGGCTCGGACAGGGGCTCGCGCACGGGCACGAGGTCGGGCGCGGTGAGGACCGGGACGGGGTCGCGGGGCGTCGCGGCCGGATCGGGCGCCGCGCGCGGCGGGGACGCGACGAGAGGCGCCGTCTTGCCGTGCTTGGGGCCCAGCCAGCCGCGCCGGCTCGGCAGGGTGACCCCGCTGATCAGGCCTCCGATGAGGACCACGGCGGCGCCGAGGATGAGGCCGGAGGCGGTGCCGTGCCGGAAGGTCTCCAGGTCGGCGGCGCTCGCGCCCTCGTCCGGGACGGCGTGCACGAGCAGCCCGACGATCGCGATGCCGAACGCGCCGGACGCCTCGCGGATCACGTTGATGACGCCGCTCGCCACCCCGGCACGCTTCTCCGGGACGGCCTTGAGCACGTACATCACCAGCGGCATGCCCATGGCGGCGCCGACGCCGATGAGCAGGACGCCGGGCATGAGGTCGGCGTAGCCGTCGCCGGTCCGCAGGGCGGAGAACAGGAACATGCCGACGCCCATCAGCCCCATCCCGGCGCCGATCGTGGGGCGCGGGCCGATCCGGGCGGCCAGCAGGAAGGCCACCGGGGTGAGCAGCATGATCGTGATGGCGGGGGGCAGCATGACCAGCCCGGCCTCGGTCGGCGAGAAGCCGAGGAAGCGCTGCAGGAACGGCTGCGAGTAGAACATCATGCCGTTGAAGCCGATGCCGTAGAGCATCTGCGACACCAGCCCGCCGGTGAAGACCCGGTTGCGGAAGAACCGCAGGTCGATCATGGGGTCGGGGGCCCAGCTCTCCACCAGGACGAAGCAGCCGAGGGCGACCGCGCCGAGGACGAAGACGCTGAGCACCGACGGGTCGGCCCAGCCGTGCTTGTTGCCGGACTCCAGCCCGTAGATGAGCGCGAACAGCATCGTCGCGGAGATCAGCACGCCCGGCAGGTCGATGCGGGCGTGCCGGTTCTCGCCGTGCGGGGTGAGGACGAACAGCCCGAGCAGGATCACCAGCACGCCGGGGACGATGTTGATGAGGAAGATCCAGCCCCAGTGCCAGTGCTGGACGATGAACCCGCCGATCGCGGGGCCGAACGCGGTCGCGGTGGACGCGGCGCCGATGAACACGATGTTGCCGAGCGAGCGCTGCTTGTCGTTGCGCCCGACGGTGACCATCACCTGCGTGGCGGGCAGCACGAGGGCGGCGCCGGCGCCCTGCACGATGCGGGCCAGGATGAGCACGTCGGAGCTCTGCGCGAGCCCGCAGACCGCCGAGGCCCCGGTGAACACGACCATGCCCGTGGTGAAGGTGAGCCGGCAGCCGAAGACGTCGCTGAGCCGCCCGCCGGTGATCATCAGGCAGGAGAACATCAGGATGTACCCGGCGGCGACCCAGTCCTTCGCCGAGGAGGACATCCCGAGGTCGTCCATGATCGTGGGCAGCGCGGTGAAGACCACCGTGTTGTCCATGGTGGTCATGAACGCGCTGACGGCCACCACCGCCAGCGCCCACCGGTACCGTCCCCGGGTCACCCTTCTGCGCGGCGGTGACTTCCGCACCGTCCGCGGAAATCCGCCGCTTCCCCCTAAATAGAGTCGTCGCTATTGTTACTATTGGTTCGCATCTCGTTACTCAGCCCTGACTCCGGGCCTAGGTTCCACAACTATCCCATCAGGCCACATTGGTTACTGCCGAGTCTTGTCATCACCGTGACAAGACGGGTGCGAGAAAAGTGGTCTGGGTGCGCATCGTGAGCGCGCGGGCGTAAGACAAAGTTGGTCCCTCCGCTTCGATGAACGATCCCGGTTTCATGGGGGGAACCCAGCGCATGCAGAGCAATGATCGTTCCGGAGCCGCGCCCCACCTCACGCACGACGAGACTCGGATCAGCGAGGATTCGGTCCGCCGGCACCTGATCGAGCAGATCGCGCGCCGCTCCCGGACCACCGCCGCCGAGATCGACCCGGACCGGCCCCTTGAGGAGTTCGGGCTGGCCTCCCGGGACGCCGTCGCGATCGCCGGCGAGCTGGAGCAGCTGCTCGGCCGCGCCCTGCCGGCCACGCTCGTGTGGGAGCACCCGACGATCAACAAGCTCTCGGTGGCGCTGGCGGGCGGCGAGGCGCCCGCGCGGCGGGACGAACCGGGACCGGCCGTGCGGCAGGCCGCGGACGGCGAGCCGATCGCCGTCGTCGGTGTCGGCCTCCGCTTCCCCGGCGGCGACCGCGACCTGACCGGCCCCGCCGGCTACTGGCGCTTCCTGACCGGGCGCGGCGACGCGATCCGCGAGGTGCCGGAGGGGCGCTGGGACCCGTTCGACGACGGCTCCCCCGAGGTCGGCGACCTGCTCGGCAGGACGACGCGGCTCGGCGGCTTCCTCGACGACGTCGCCGGGTTCGACGCGCAGTTCTTCGGGATCACGCCGCGGGAGGCCGCGGTGATGGACCCGCAGCAGCGGCTCGTCCTCGAAGTGGCGTGGGAGGCGTTCGAGCACGCGGGCATCGGCCCGGCGTCGCTGCGCGGCAGCCGGACCGGCGTGTTCGTCGGCGTGTCGGCGCCGGAGTACGCGGCGTTCACCGCGTCCGACCTGGCGTCCCTGGAGCCGTTCACGGCGACGGGCGCCGCGCTCGGCATCATCGCGAACCGGCTGTCGTACCTGCTCGACCTGCGCGGCCCCAGCATGATCGTCGACACCGCGTGCTCGTCGTCGCTGGTCTCCACCCACCTCGCCGTCCGGGCGCTGCGGAGCGGCGAGGCCGATGTGGCGCTGGCCGGCGGAGTGAACCTGCTGCTGTCGCCGACCGTGACGATGACGTTCGACCTCGCCGGCGGGACGGCCGCCGACGGGCGCTGCAAGGCGTTCGACGCGTCCGCCGACGGCATGGTCCGCGCGGAGGGCTGCGGCGCCGTCGTGCTGAAGCGCCTCTCGGACGCGACGCGCGACGGCGACCGGATCCTCGCGGTCATCCGGGGGTCCGGCGTCAACTCCGACGGGCGTTCCAACGGCCTCGTCGCCCCCAACTCCGACGCGCAGCGCGCCCTGCTGCGGGACGTGTACGCGGCCGCCGGCGTCGACCCGCGCGAGGTCGACTACGTCGAGGCCCACGGGACGGGGACGTTCCTCGGCGACCCGATCGAGGCGAAGGCGGTCGGCGAGGTCCTCGGCGCGGGCCGCGATCCCGGAGAACCGCTGCTGCTGGGGTCCGCGAAGTCCAATCTCGGGCACATGGAGTCCG
Source organism: Actinomadura sp. B10D3 (assembly GCF_039871695.1). Lineage (NCBI taxonomy): Bacteria > Bacillati > Actinomycetota > Actinomycetes > Streptosporangiales > Thermomonosporaceae > Actinomadura > Actinomadura sp. B10D3. The sequence continues at coordinate 429,082 of NZ_JBDPLY010000002.1, read as the reverse complement.
CCGCGGGCATGGCCGGGCTCATCAAGACCGTCCTCGCACTGCATCACAAGGTCATACCGCCGAGCGCGCACTACAAGGAACCGAATCCGCACATTCCGTTCGACGAGCTGCGCCTCGCGGTGGTCGCGGAGGAGACGCCGTGGCCCGAGCGGGGCCGCGCCGCACGGGCCGGCGTGTCCGGGTTCGGTTTCGGCGGGACGAACGCGCACGTCCTCCTGGAAGAGGCGCCCGAGCAGGAGGCGAAGGCTCGGCCGGCCGTCGTCCGGACGTTCCCGCTGTCCGACACCAGCGACGACCGTGTCCGCGACCATGCGGCCCTCCTCGCCGGGTGGCTGCGGGACCAGGACGTGAAGCTCGCGGACGTCGCCTACACCCTGCACCGGCGCGGTGGCCGCGGACGGGCCCGCGCCGCCGTCGCCGCCCGGGGCCGCGCGGACCTCGTCGAAGGCCTGACCGCGCTCGCCGAGGGACGTCCCCACCCGGGTGTGGTGACCGGCACGGCGCTCGGCGCTCCGGGCCGTCCCGTGTGGGTCTTCTCCGGATACGGCGCGCAGCGGCCGGGCATGGCGCAGCGGCTCCTGGAGGAGGAGCCCGCGTTCGCCGAGGCCATCGACGACCTGGACGGCCTCTTCGCCGAGGAGGGCGGCCCCGGCCTCTGGGAGCTGCTCGAAGAGGGCGGCAGGCCGGACGGCCCCGCCGACACGATGCCGGTGCTGTTCGCGATCCAGATCGGCCTCGCCCGCATGTGGCGGGCGTACGGCGTCACACCCGGAGCGGTGGTCGGCCATTCGATGGGCGAGGTCGCGGCGGCCGTGGTCGCCGGCGCGCTCACGCCGGAGGACGGCGTCCGCGTCATCTGCCGCCGGTCCCGCCTGCTGACGCGGCTCGTCGGCGGCGGCGCGATGGCGGTGCTCGGCGCGTCCGCCGGGGAGGTGGCGCGCCTCGCGGACGGGCTGCCCGAGGTGTACGCGGCCGTCCACTCCTCGCCGAAGCAGACCGTGGTCACCGGCGACGCCGGCCGGGTCGCCGAGATCGTCCGGCGGGCGGAGGCCGAGGGGCGGCTCGCGCGGATGGTCCAGGCCGAGGGCGCCGGGCACTCGCCGCAGGTCGACCCGCTGCTGCCCGACCTGCGGGAGCGGCTCGCGGAGGTCGGCGCCGAACGCGGCACGCCCTTCGCCGACGGCGTCCGGTTCTACACCACCGCACTCGACGATCCCCGCGCCTACTTCGGGTCCGATGCGGCGCTCGGCGTCGACCACTGGGCCGCGAACCTGCGGAACGCGGTGCGGCTCACCGACGCCGTGGCCGCCGCCGCCGAGGACGGGTTCCGGACGTTCGTCGAGATCAACGCGCACCCGATCCTGGCGCACGCCGTCGGCGAGACCCTCGACGGGACGGGCGCGCTCGTCGCCCACACGCTCAAGCGGGCGCGCAAGGGCCAGGAGACCGACGACACGCTGACCTTCCACGCGCAGCTCGCCACGCTGGCCGCGCACGGGCACACCGTCGCCGGGCCCGCCGACGGACGCGTCGCCGACGTCCCGCAGTCGCCGTGGCGGCACGAGCGGCACTGGGTCGACCTGCCGGCGCGCACGGCGGGCGGGCACGGCGAGCACCCGCTGCTCGGCGCCCACGTGGAGATGCCCGGGGAAGATCGGCACGCCTGGCGCGCGGACGTCGGCGTGGCCGCGCAGCCCTGGCTGGACGGGCTGCGCGTCCACGGGCTGGCCGCCCTGCCGGTCGCCGCCTTCGCGGAGATGGCGCTCGCGGCGGGCGCGACCGCGCTCGGCATCGAGGACGTCCGCGTCAACAGCCTGTGGATCGAGCGGCCCCTCGCCCTGGCCGAGCACACCACGGTGACGACGACGTTCGCCGAGGCGGAGCAGCGGGTGGAGATCCACGCGCTGACCCCGGCGGGCGGCTGGGCGCGGCTCGCCAGCGCGGACGTCGGCGAGGACGACCGCGGCCCCGCCCCGGCCGAGGCCGGCGCCGCCACCGAGGTCGCGGCGGCCGAGCGCGGCAGCCGCCACTACCGCCTGCACCCCGAGATCTTCGACCGCTGCCTGTCCGTGCTCTCCGGTGAGGCGGCCTCCGGCGGCGGTGGCGTCTGGTTGGCCGACACCATCGGAAGCCTCCGCGTGTACGGGCCGACGCATCGCGGCGGTCACGTCCAGGCGAGGGTGACGCGCGACGACGAGGGAGTGACGGGCTCCGTCACTCTCCTGGCCGCGGACGGCCAGGTCCTCGCCGAAGCGACCGGCATCGCGCTTCGCCAGGTCGAGCGGCATGACGTCCCGGTCCCGGTCGCCGACAAGCTGATCGAGCTCGTCTGGGACGAGGCGCCCCTGCCCGATGACCAGGACGAGACCGCGGGCGGCGCGACGTGGCTGGTTCTGGGCGAGGGGGACGACGCCCTGGCCACGGCCACGGCGGACGGGCTCGAAGAGCGCGGGAAGAGGGTCGTCCGGCATCGGGTGATGAACCGGCCTCCGGACGACCATCCGGCCATGGCCGAGCCGGTCGAGGGCGTCGTGCTCGTCCCGCCGGCCGATCTCGTCGACGAGGACCTGGTGCTCGCCGTCGCGGGCGTCAGCCGTTCCCTGCCCGACGGGCCCCGCCTCTATGTCGCGACCCGCGGCGCCCTGCCCCTCGCGGGGGAAGGGCTGCCCGGCCACGGCTTCGTCAGCGCGCTCACGCGCGTGCTGGCCTTCGAACGGACCGCCCAGCGCGCCACGCACGTCGACGTCGACCGCCCGGCGGATCTCGTCGCGGAACTCCTCGCCGGCGGCGAGGCGCGCGAGGTCGCCTGGCGCGGCGGCACGCGCCGCGTCGCCCGGCTCGCGCAGGCCGTCCTGCCGGAGACGCCGCCGCGGAGGAAGCGGGTCGTCCGGCGCGGCGGCGCCTACGTGATCACCGGCGGCTACGGCGGCATCGGCCTCGTCACCGCCCGGCTGCTGGCCGAGCGCGGCGCGGGGCGCATCGTGCTGTCCGGCCGCGGCGGCCCCGGCGCCGACGCCGAGAAGGTGATCGCCCGTCTCCGCGAGAGCGGCGTGGACGTGGGCGTCGTCCTCGGCGACATCGCCGAGCCCGGCGTCGCCGAGCGTCTCGTCCGGGTGGCGCAGGAGGGCGGCGCCCGGCTGTGCGGCGTGCTGCACGGCGCCGGCGCGATCGACGACCGGCTGATCGCCGACCTCGGCCCGAACGATCTCCACAGGGTGTGGACGGCGAAGGTCGAGGGCGCCCGCCGGCTCAGCGAGGCCACCTGGGACCTCGACCTCGACTGGTTCGTCGCGCACTCGTCGGCCGCCGCGCTGCTCGGCTCGCCCGGCCAGGCCGCCTACGCCGCCGCGAACGCCGCGCTCGACGCGCTGGCGGCGCACCGGCGCGCCAACGGGCGCCCCGGGACCACCATCAACTGGGGCACCTGGTCGCGGGTCGGCGGGGCGGCCGAGTCGTCGGTCGCCGTCATCGATCCGATCAGCCCGGACGAGGGCGCCGAGGCGCTGGAGACGCTGCTCGTCCACGACCTCCCCGCCACCGGCGTGCTGCGCTTCGACCCGGCCACCGCGGTCGGGCTGTTCCCGGAGATCCGGACCATGCCGTACTTCGCCGCGCTCACCGCGGCGGCGGACGAGCAGGGCGGCGACCAGGGCGACTGGCCCGGCGTGGAGGCGCTGAAGGACCTCGACCCCGGCGCCGCCCGCGCGATGATCGCCGCGCAGATCAGGCACCGGATCGCGGCCGTCCTCGGCTTCGATCCGCAGCGCCTCGACCCGGCCGTCCCGCTCACCGACCTCGGCCTCGACTCCCTCGTCGCGGTCCGGATCAAGAGCGGCGTGGAGCACGACCTCGGGCTGACCGTCCCGGCGTCGGTCCTGCTCCAGGGCGCCAGCGTGAACGCGTTCGAGGAGTGGGCGGCGGGCGAGCTCGGCCTGTCCGGCGCCCCGGCCCCCGCCCCGGCGGCCGCCGCGAACGCCGAGTCCGGGTACGTCATGCCGCGCGACGCCGCCGAACGCCTCGCCGTCCGGATCTTCGAGGACGTCCTCGGCCTCGACCGCGTCGGCGTCACCGCGGACTTCTTCCGCGACCTCGGCGGCCAGGACCACCAGGCCGACCGGATCGTCGCGCTCGTCGCGAAGGAGCTCGGCGGGGACGTCACCCGCGGCGAGCTGTTCGCGGTCCCGACGGCGGAGAACGTCGCCGAGTACATCCGCGCGGCGGACGAGGAGGCGGCACGGCAAACGGTCCGGGCCCTCAAGGCCTTTTCCGGGGGGCGTGGGGGGTCGTCCCCCCACAATGACTCGCCTTCTGGGGAGCGGAGGCCGCTTTTCATCGCGCATCCGGCGGGCGGCACCACGGCCTGCTACCGGCAGCTCGTCGACCTGCTCGGCGACGACCAGCCGGTGTACGGGCTGGAGCGGTTCGAGGACGCGCCGCCCGTCGAGGAGCGCGCCACCCGCTACGTCCGGCACCTGGTGGAGGCGCAGCCCGAGGGCGCGTTCCGGCTCGGCGGCTGGTCGTTCGGCGGCGTGCTGGCCTACGAGACCGCCCGGCAGCTCACGGCGGCCGGCCGCGAGGTCGAGTTCGTCGCGCTGTTCGACGCGGGCCTGCCGCTGCGGGTGGACGACGAGTCCGACACCCTCGCCCGCCGGTTCTCGGCGTTCGCCGACTACATCAACGAGACGTACGGCCTGGACGTCACCCTCACCTACGAGGAGCTGTCCGGGCTGGACGAGGAATCGCAGTTCGCGCTGGTCATGGAACGTGCGGCGCCGCTCGTGGACTACATCCCCCCGGCCGCCCTCACCCACCAGCTCACGTCCCACCAGGACACCCGTTCCCTGGAGGCGTACCGGCCCGAGCCCTACGACGGGCACGTCATCCTGTACCACGCGCCCGAGGAAACCCCCTGGGCCGTCCGGGATGCCCGCTATGTGCTCGACGGGACCAACGGTTTCGGCGGGCTCTGCTCCCACCTGGAGATCGTCACGATCCCCGGGGCGCACCATCTCAACCTGCTCGACCCGCCGGGTGTGGACGTTCTCGCCGCACACCTGGAGGCACGGCTGGCGGGACGGCGGGAGCGCGACGCCGTCCCCGCCCTCGACACGGCCCGCTGAGGGCCGCCCCGAAACCCGTTCCACGGAGGACACCCATGGCCCACCCCGGCTCGTCCCACGATCTGCTCGACGCCGTACGCTCCGGCGCGAGCGGCCAGGAGCTCCAGGAGATCGACCTGCCGACCCGATTCCGCGCCGCGTTCACCCGCAAGGACGAGGTCGGCATCTTCGAGGGCCAGGCGGACAAGGACGTGCGCCGCTCGATGCACATCGGCGAGGTCGAGATGCCCGAGATCGCGCCCGACGAGTGCGTCGTCGCGGTGATGTCCGCGGCGATCAACTTCAACACCGTCTGGTCGGCGATCTTCGAGCCGGTCCCGACGTTCGCGTTCCTGGAGAAGTTCGGCCGCCAGGGCTGGTACGGCGCCCGGCACGACCTGCCGTACCACATCCTCGGCTCGGACGGCGCGGGCGTCGTCGTGCGCACCGGCAGCGGCGTGAAGAGCTGGAAGGTCGGCGACAAGGTCGTCCTGTCCCCGTCCTACGTGGACGAGGAGGACCACGGCTCCTACGACGACGGCATGATGTCGGAGACGCAGCTCGCCTGGGGCTTCGAGACCAACTTCGGGGCGCTCGGCGAGTTCTGCGTCGTCAAGGCGAACCAGCTGATCCGCAAGCCCGCCCACCTGACGTGGGAGGAGGCCGGCTCCACCACCCTGTGCGCGGCTACCGCCTACCGGATGCTCGTCGGCTCGCACGGCGCCCGTATGAAGCAGGGCGATGTCGTGCTGGTCTGGGGTGCGACCGGCGGGCTCGGCTCGTTCGCGACGCAGCTCGTCAAGAACGGCGGCGGCATCCCGGTCGGCGTCGTGTCGTCGGACGAGAAGGCGGAGCTCGTCCGCTCCCAGGGCTGCGAGCACGTGATCAACCGCAACGACCTGGAGCTCGGCGAGCAGGGGCTGCGGCACCCGAAGGCGGGGCGGATGCTGGGCGAGGCGATCCGGCGGCTCGTCGGCGAGGACCCCGGCATCGTGTTCGAGTACCTCGGCCGCGAGACGTTCGGCGCGTCCGTCTACGTCGCCAAGCGCGGCGGCAAGGTCGTCACCTGCGGCTCGTCGACCGGCTACAAGCACGAGTACGACAACCGGTTCCTGTGGATGCGGCTGAAGAGCATCATCGGCTCGCACGGCTTCAACTACCACGAGGCCGCCGAGGTCAACCGGCTGATCGGCCTCGGCATGATCCACCCGACGCTGTCGGCGGTGTTCCCGCTGGAGGGGGCGGGCGAGGCGACCCGCGCCGTCCAGACGAACCGGCACGTCGGCAAGGTCGCCGTCCTCTGCGGCGCCACCGGGGAGGGCCAGGGCGTGGACGACCCCGCCCTGCGCGAGAAGATCGGCGAGGAGAGGCTGAACCTCTTCCGCCGCTGAGGTCTCCGCTTCGGGGACGGGTCCGGCTGCCGCCGGGTCCGTCCCCCGCCTCATGTCGGCAGCGGCCGCTCGCCGACGACGTGCTTCATCACGAGCGTGGAGTTCAGCCGCTGCACGCCGGGCAGGGCGGACAGGACGTCGTCCTCCAGCTCCTGGTAGGCGGTCAGGTCGGCGGTGACGATGCGCAGCAGGTAGTCGGGGTCGCCGAAGAGCCGCTGCGCCTGGACGACCTCGGGCACCCGCGCGACCGCCGCCTCGAAGCCGAGCAGGGTGTCGCGATCCTCCTGCCGCATAGTGACGAACACGAGCGCCTGGAACGTCAGGCCGAGCGCGGCGGCGTCCACGATCGCCCGGTAGCCCCGGATCGTCCCGTTGCGTTCCAGTTCTCGAAGCCGCCGGTGGCACGGCGAGACGCTCAGCCCGACCCGCGCCGCCAGCTCGGTGACCGTCAGGCGGCCGTCCTCCTGGAGCACAGCAAGGATCTTCCGGTCGATCGCGTCCATGGAGAAGATGCTTCCACAGAAGGCCGATCATCGAGGGAAGCTTGGAACCATCTTCGACTGGATCGAACGTACTCTCCCCGTAATGGCCGCCATCGAGGGAGAAACGCCATGGCCGTCGGTTCGGTACTCGCCTTCTGGGCGATCGCGTTCCTGCTCATCGCCGTCCCGGGCGCGGACTGGGCCTTCACCATCGGCGCCGGCCTCCGCGGCCCGGTCCTCCCCGCGGTGGGCGGCCTGGTCGCCGGGTACGCCGCCGTCACCGCCGTGGTCGCGGCCGGGGTCGGCGCCCTGGTCGCCGGTTCCCCGGCGATGCTGGGCGGCCTCACCCTCGCCGGCGGCCTCTACCTCATGTGGCACGGCGTGACGACGTTCGCCCGCCCCGCCGAGCCCTCCGTCCGGGACGAGCCGGGCACCGGCCTGCACACGTTCCTGCGCGGCGTCGGCGTCAGCGGCCTGAACCCGAAGGGATTGCTGATCTTCCTCGCGCTGCTGCCCCAGTTCACCGACCCCGCGGACGGGTGGCCCGTCGCCGCGCAGATCGGCGTCCTCGGCCTGGCCTTCATGGCCACGTGCGGGGTCTTCTACTTCTGCCTCGGCACGCTCACCCGCACCGTCCTGGACGCCCGCCCGGCCGCCGCGCGGCTCACCGGCCGCTTCTCGGGCGCCGCCATGACCGCGTTGGGCGCCTGGCTCCTCGTGGACCACGTCCTGCACTGACGGACCGCCCGCCCGCGGATGCGCGGGCGGGCGGTCCGTGTCCGGGTCAGGAGCCGGTCAGCTTGGCGTAGACGATCAGGTTGTCGGTGTAGTGGCCCGACTTCGGATCGAAGGCGCCCCCGCAGGTCACGAGCCGGAGGGACGCGTGGTCCAGCGCCTCACCGAAGACCTTCTTGTGCGGGAAGGCGTTCTTGTTCACGCGCTGCGCCCGCTCCACGGCGAACTTCGCGGTGGTCCCGTCCTTGCGGCTGATCTGGATCTCGTCGCCGGGCTTCAGCTCCTTCAGCCGGTAGAACACGGCCGGCTTCCTGTGGGCGTCGACATGGCCGAGGATGACCGACGGGCCGACCTCGCCCGGCGTGACGCCCTCCTTGTACCAGCCCGCCAGGTTGGGCCTGCTCAGCGGCGGCTCCTCGATCCGCCCGTTGGCCAGCAGCCCGATCTGGCTGACCGGGGCCGACACCCCGATCTTCGGAATGGCGATCTTGGTCGGTAGCGAATGGGACAGGGAAGAGGTGTTCGACGCGGCCGTCGTCCCGCCGGGCGTCCCGCTCACCGCGGGCTCCGGCGTGTCCGAGGAGGCGGACGTGCCGCCGCCCCCGCAGCCGCTGAACAGCAGTCCGGTGAGCAGCGCGCCGGCCGCCGCGGTCAGGACGCGGCGACCGGCCGCCGATGCTGATGAGGCGGGCAACGTTACGACCGCTCCCGCACCGTCCTGCGGCGCAGCGCGACGGCGCCGAGCCCGGCGGCCATGAGCGCGCCCCACGCGGCGGCGAGCACCGGGGCGGGCGAGCCGTCCGGCTGCCCGTACATGCTGCCGTCACCGGTGTTGACCGGCCCGATGGGGATCTTCGGCGTCTTCGGCTCCATGTTGTTGCCGCCCTTCTCCGGGCTGGTGCTGAACCGGACCGAGCCGAAGCCCTTGCAGACCACCGTCGCCGTCGTCGGGTCGGGCAGGTTGCTCCGGAACTTGCCGGTGGCGGTCCAGGTGGCCTTCCCGACCTTCTTCACCGGCAGCGGGTTCTGGGTGTAGCCGTTACCGTTGATCGTCACCGTGCTCGGGCAGGTCACCGTGAACGTCGTCGACAGACCGGGCGCGACGCGGCGGCTGGACAGCTTCACCTTGTCGTAGCCGAACTTGAACGTCGGCTTCGTCGGCGACGGGCTCGGCGACTCCGTCGGCTCACCACCGCCGCCGGGCTTGGCGGCCTGCCAGCGGAGCTTCCCGTCCTTGGCCTTCTTGCACACCATCAGCGTGCCCTTCTCCGTCTTGCCCAGGGCTCCGGGCTTGTCGCAGAAGGCGCCGGGGGTGACCGGTTCGGGGGTCGCGAGTGCGGGGCCCGCCATCCCGAGCACCAGGGAACCCGCGGCGATCGCCGCCGCGGCCAGCCGAGTTGCGCGCATTGCCTTTCTCCTCTGATCGGGGGCTCCCGTGCCCTCCGGGCGAGGACCGCACTTCGGCGATGGCGGGGAATGCCGCGGGCCGGCGGCAAACATGCGAGTGCGCTCGTGGTCCGTTCCCGGTGAGACGCAGGAGAATGATGGGCCCGAAGCTTAACGGCGAGCCATTGCGACACAACCCCGTACATGGGGAAAGATTGGCTGTCTGACCGAGTCCGGACACCTGTCGAGATCGTGTAAACCTCTGCGGCTGCTGCGCGACATCGGATCGCCATGCCCGCCTGACCAGGCAATCCGGCATCCGGAATTCCTGAACGCGGCGTTGATCTTAGCAACGGCGATCAGAACGGCGCCCGGCCATTCGATGAACAAGGCCGCGTGCGGAGGCTCAGGCAGAGCGGGCCTGGAGAATGCCCTCGACGCCGTGGAGGAAGGTCTCGGAGACCAGCTTCGGGTCGAAGAGGCAGCCGGCCGCCATGGCGCCGTCTCTGAGCATGACGAGATGCCGTCCGTCCACGTCGGCGGGTGCCTCGCCGACCTGTGCCAGCAGATCCGTAACGGTGTTCAGGAACCATTGCCGGTGCGCCAGAACGGCCTGGTGGATCGGGTGGGCGGGATCGGGATATTCGGCCGCCGCGTTGAGGAAGGCGCACCCCCGGAAACCGGAGGATTGGATGCCTTCGGTGATGGACGTGGCGACGGCTCGGACTCTGTCGGCCGCCGTACTGCCGCGCGCCTGAGCTGCGCCGATCTGCTCGCGGATTCCCTTGTCGGCCAGGTCGAGATAGGCGAGAACGAGGTCTTCCTTACCCGAGAAGTGCCGGTACAGCGTGGCGCGAGTGACCTGCGCCTCCGCGATGATCCGGTCGACGCCGACGGAATGGATCCCCTCGGCATAGAAGATCCTCGTCGCCGTGCCGAGCAGCCGCGCTCGCGCTTCGGACGTCCTGCCGCCTCCTGGACTCGGGCTCATGGCGCCCAGGGTACCAACACATGAGGGAGAACGTTCGGTCTTGACAGCACCCACGGGGCCTGCTTGTCTAAATGAGACCGAACGTTCTCCCTCATTCAGATGCGGAGCTCAGGAAGCGATGACCCAGCCGCTGCAACTGCCGAAAGCCGCCCCCAAGGACACCGACACCGCCACCAGCGATCCCACTACCCTGCGGAAGCTGTACTTCCTGCGCTTCGCGTTCGCCGCGATCTGGGCAGGCCTGCTGTTCGCCACCGCGGACACGCTCGGCCCGGCGAGCGTGGCACTGCTACTGGTCTACCCCTTGTTCGACATAGCCTCCGCGGTCGTCGACGCCCGCTCCACCAGGGCCAGGGGCGGCAGGGCTTCCGTCCTCCTCGTGAACATCGCGGTCAGCTCGCTCACGGTCGCCGGCCTCGCCGCCGCCGCGACGTCCGGCATCCCGGCCGTCCTGCGGGTCTGGGGAGCGTGGGCCATCACCGCGGGGCTCGTCCAGCTCGTCGCGGGCGCCGTCCGCCGGAGCATGGGCGGCCAGTGGGCGATGATCATCAGCGGCGCCATCTCCACGTTCGCCGGTGCCTCGTTCGTCCTCCAAGCGGGCGCCGACGACCCCTCGCTGGGAGCCCTCGCCGGCTACGCCTTCCTCGGGGGCGTGTTCTTCCTCGTCGCCGCGTTCCGCCTGTCCACCGCGGCCCGCCACAAGGCATGACCACCCGGCGGGCCCGGCCGGAACCGGCCGGGCCCATCGGCATGGGCGACCTCGGGGCATGCTGGGAAGATCGGCGGAGAGGAGCCACGATGCCCCTGACGATGACCGCGGCCGAACGGGAGGCGTTTCTCGCCGGCACGCACGTGGCCATACTGAGCGTCGCGGACGAGCCGGGCCGGGCGCCGCTGGCGCTGCCCGTCTGGTACGCCTACGAGCCGGGCGGCGAGATCACCTTCATCACCGGCCGGGACAGCCGCAAGATGGCCCTGATCCGGGCGGCGGGACGGGTGAGCCTGGTGGTCCAGGACGCCGCGCCGCCCTTCTACCGGTACGCCTCGGTGGAGGGGCCGGTCGTCGGGTTCGAGGATCCGGCCCGCCAGGAGGACCGCCGCGCGCTGGCCGAGCGCTACCTCGGCGTCGAGGACGGCGCCAAGTACCTGGAGTCGACAATGGACGTCGCCGACATGATGGTCCTCACACGGGTGCGTCCAGAGCGCTGGTACACCCGCGACTACACCAAGCAGCCCGGCTGACGATCCCGCACTCCCGCCAGATCTATGCCGGGAGTGCGCCGTGCACGATCCCATGAGCGACGCTTCGTACGAGTTCCGCGCTGACGTGCTCGGGCGGCGCGGTGACGAGGGTGAACAGCGCACCGCCGTACAGGGTGATCAGGACGGGGATCTTCTCGGCCGGGATCGCGAGGCCGAGTTCGGCGTGATGCCCGGTGGTGAAGCGCACCGATGCGTCCGCCAGCCCCGCGAGGGCCGCGGCCAGGGCCGGACGCCGCGTCGCAGGTCGCCGAGCGACTGCGTCACTACGACGCCGAACGCCGTCCCCGCGCCAACCGCCTCATGCGGCAATCGTCCCGGCAGTCCCGGCTGACCTCGAAGACCGGCGCCACCGCCTGGCTCAGAGACGCCGCGCTCTGCGCGATCCCCAGCCGCCTGGCCACCCGCCAACTGGCCGCCCTCTGGCAGGCACAGTGATGTGGCCGGTGGACACGAGAGGAGGTCCACCGGCCACACCGCCGCCAGAGCCGCCGGGGGGACGGCCCTTCTCCGGCAACGTGGGGGTACGTCACCGGACCTTTCTGTAGCAGCCGCTCGCCCGGGCCGCCTCACGCATCAGCTCGGCCCGCAGCTCGACCGGATCGGGCCGCATCACGGTCGCGTCCACACCTGCCTCGGGGTCGATGAGCGTGGCGACGTATTCACCGAATTGTCCGTCCCATCGACGCGAACGCCAGATGTGGTGCCCCGGAAAGTCTTTCCGGAGGCGATCGAGAGCGGGGTTATCGAACGAAGATATCTCTTTCAAGGAAGGTCCCGAGGTCGGATTCTCCTGCGCGGAATGTGTTATAAGAATCACAGCGTCACGCCGTTCCCGACCAGCAACTCCCCAGGTGGAACGCGAAACCCCCCACAAGATCAACGAAACCCCGGACCGGGTTACACGCAGGAGCCCCCATGGGATCGCGCAATGAACCACATGAAGCCCCCGCAATTCAGACATTCGCCTCTGAATTGACGGCCTGGCGAACGGACGCCGCCCTTACCAAGACCGCCCTCGCCGAGACCCTCGGCTACACGCCCCAGTGGATCAGCCAGGTCGAGGCGGCGAAGAGCGTCCCGTCCAAGGAGTTCGCGGAGAACCTCGACACCTTCTACAAGACCAACGGCCTCTTCAAGCGGCTACAGAGGCGCATCATCGACACCCGCCACCAGGCCATCCTCCCGCCCGGCTTCGCCGCCTACCAGGAACGCGAAGCCGAAGCCACCCAGATCCGCGTCTACCAACTGACGCTGGTGCACGGACTACTCCAGACCGAGGACTACATCCGCGCCGTCGTCGGCCACAGGCAAGACCCGGACACCACCGAACGATTCGTCGCCGAACGTCTCAAGCGGCAGGAGATCCTCACCCGGGAGAACCCTCCGCACGTGTGGTTCACGCTGGACGAGGCGGCACTTCGTCGCGAGGTCGCCCCGCGGGAGGTCATGCGAGAGCAACTCGCCCACATCCTCTCCCTGGAGGAACGTCCCAACATCGCAATCGACATCGTCCCGCTGAGCGCGGGATATTACCCAGGTCTCGCAGGTAGCTTCACCATCCTGAGCTTCACCAATACTCCGGATGTGGTGTATGGGGAGATGGCAGGACAAGGAATGCTCATACAGGAGCCGCGAATCGTCGCAAAGTTTGCAGTAACGTACAACTCACTACGAGGTGACGCGCTCCGGGTAGAGGAGTCGCGCTCCTTGATCACGATCGTGATGGAGGAGATGAGTACGTGAGCACAGGAAACCGATCCGCCATCCGGTGGCGCAAGTCAAGCCACAGTGATCACCACGGCGGCGACTGCATCGAGGTCGCGGGTATCGCGCAGGTGATCGCTGTACGGGATTCCAAAAATCCCGACGGACCGAAGCTGACCTTCGCCGTCACCGAATGGCGCGCCTTCACCCAGCGCATCAAGGCGGGGGGCCACGACCTCCCCTGAACAGCGCCCCTGTTCACCACCGGCGAGCCCCGTCCAGAAGGCCGGGCTCGGCGTCGGGGTCGCTGGTGATGAGGTAGACGACCTCGATGGTCTTCTTCCCGTTCTTGGTGACGGTGCGGCGGATCTGCGCGACCTGGGCGGCACCGGTGAACTCGATCCACGCCGGAGCGAGCGTGGCCTTGATCGTGCGGCGGGCCCGGCGGCCGTGGTCGGTGCTATCCGATGAGACGGCGGGGATGCGAGCCCACGGCAGCTTCTTCAGCCGCCGGTACAGCGTCGGCATGTTGCCCTTGACGGTCATGACGTAGTCGGCCTGCCGGCCGATGATGGCCTGTGCGGTGTCACGCTGAGTGTGCAGCGCATCGATGGTGATGACCGCCCCGGCCAGGCCGGCGAACGCTTTCAGCAGGTCCCGCACCGCGGGAATCTCGTTCGACTTGGCATCCACGGCAACCTGGCCCAGGACCGCGCCGATGCCGTGCGCCAGCGCCGCGACCAGGTGCGGGGCCTTCCCGTTGTTGTCCTTGGCGCCGCGGACGGCCCCGCCGTCGATCGCGATCACCAGACGGCCGCTGACCTTCGCGCACCTTGTCCACAGCCAGGCACCAAGAACCTGGTCGAGCACGTCAGGGCCGATCATGGCAAACGCGCGCCGGAACGTGGACTCCTCCGCCGGGCCACGGCACGCTCCCAGCCCGGCCAGCACGTCCGCCCCGGCATCGGCGGGCGGGCGTCCCTTGTGGCAGGCGATGGCGAGCGTAGGAACTTCCATCGTTCCGCCCGGGCCCTGCCCGCCACCCACAGACACGCCGGACCCTTCACCCCGTGTCATGACATCGCAGGCCACAGCCCCACTTCATGACTTTGCCGTGTCCCTGGCTCACACCTGCGGAAACATCCCGAGATCCGGGCCATCACCGCGTCCAGGAAACCCGCCCGGCGCTCATCATCGGCATGCGCTATCGTGCCCCCGACGGCCGCCGGGTTCTTTACTTTCGTCACACAAAGCAACGATCACGGCGGCCGTCTCGCATGTCCGGCACTCCACCCGATCGTGATCATCCCCGGGCCCCCGCCGACCAGCAGCATCATCCCCACAGCCACGATCTACAGCTGCCGTATCTGACCACACCTGCGGATGTGAATTTTGACGGAGCGTCACGCTAACATCGCCGAATGTCGAATTCAGCAGAACTCGAACATGGCGACCTCACGGCAGCGTTGATCGCTGAGGGGCCCGGTGATACGACAGGGGAGCCGGCCCGAATACGGGGAGGCTGGTGCGCCACCGGGATCGATAACTCCGCGTTGCTCCTTGATGAAGCTTTGCAGGTCGTCGCGCGTTTCGCGCCGCCCGATGGAGTCGACCTGACCGGCGAATCCGATGATGAGGAGATATTCCGCGGGCATCAGTCCGCGGTAAGTGGAGATGGCCGGTGGGCCGCATTTGCGGGTTTCGGGCATATCGCAGTGGTCGGCGTCAAGGGTGAGATCGTATGGCAGACGCGCCATCCCCACATGAGAGATGCGTGGTTCGAGACATTTCCCGGTGCCGTGGTATTCCCGGCCGACCGTGATCGGCTCTGGGCATTCGTGCCGGTTCAAGGAGACAACGATGAGGACGACGGCGCGGAGCACCTCGAACGCTGGGTGGTCGATCTCGCCGAAGATCGTGTGCTATCCCGCATAAACGCTGGTTATTTCGAACCAGGACTGGTGATCCACTCCGGCGGGCGCATCCTTGGCTCCGGATCGTCCGACGGACACACGCAGCACGGCGGTTGGGAGCGCTGGACGGACTCGGACGCGGAGATGATCGCCACGGTTGACGCCATCCCCGTGGATGTCCACCAGGACCAGAATCGCTGGCTGGCGGCCGAGTTCGGCCGTCCTGTCATAGGCCGGTTTGACGGCGGCGACCTGATCAGGTTCTACGACGTCATGGACGAAGATGATCCCTTCCAATACGGCGCCGGTTGCTTCGTATCAGAGCACCATGTGCTGGTGCCACGCCAACAACAGCACGAGATCGAGCATGCGCTGCTGGATTTAGGAACACTGCAAGTGGCCGGGCGGATGCACTACCCGGCTCCCTTCACGGCCGATCAACGAGGCGGAGTCGTCGGCGGTCAGGACGGCACCTGGGTGACCACCGGCAAGGGCCAACCGCTACGCCGGTGGCGTGTCACAGCGCGGTGACCCTCACCCACCGGGTGTGAACTTCAGGCTCCAACTCGACGGCATACGGCTCCATGCATCAGACGCTATAAGCGTCAAACGCCGCTACACGGGGAGTTCGCCGGGTGGCGGCACGAGATTCCCTCACTTCTTCACTCGGCTGCGCTTGCATGTCGGACAAATCCAGACTGCGGGACCGCCGACTGCTCCCGCAGCGTCCACGGCAGGACGATCACCCCGCCCGGCCGGGTCTGCTCGACTTAGGCATGTTCTCGACGGCTCCGCGCGGCCACGGCTTCCGACCTCCATGGTGGTGACGTTCTCCTGGCCGACGCTGTGCGCGAGGAGCGCCGTTCGAGGGTGGTGGCCGACGCTACGACTCGTCGGTCATCGGAGAGCTTGGACGGTGAGGGGCCGGTGCCTCGGCGGCGCGGCGTTCGTGTTCGCTTCGCAAGGTTCGGCCTCCGCACCATGCTGCTTGGTGCGGAGGCCGTCGAGTTGAAAGCGGGCGGCCTTGCCTAGGAGGCAATGCCCGCGATGATCGCGCCCACGGCCGGCAAGGCCGCCACGGCCATCAAAAAGATGGACCACTGGACGCTGCGATACTTCACGCAGACGATCTTCGCCAGATGATCGGCTGCGCTGTTGTCGGATTCGGTGGGGGCGAACATCTGGATGACCTCGGACTCGTCCGCAGGCCACAGGGACCGCCACCAGGTTTCGCTGGCTCTGGAGCGCGGGTAGAGGACCGCCAGCGCGAAGAGCATCGAAGCGACAAAAGCCAGGCCGACGATGCCCATCAGGATCCGGAACGCGATCGATCCCCCTGAGACCTGTGTAAGCACGAAGCCCAGGCCGGCCAAGTTCGCCCCTATGAGCGCGATGGCCTTCGTGTCTGCAGACACTGTCTGGCCTCGCAGAGTCTCAGAAAGGGGTGAGTTCTGATTTGTCTGAATCGTAGACATAGCACTATCCTTAACCTTAATTTTTCCGGGTCTTGTGTTCGCTGCAGACCCAGTCCGACCCCGAATGAACCGGACAACACAGATCGTTCGGAGTAGCGCTCCGATGGCCACCGATGGCCCCTGAACAGCACGCAGGTTCTCGCCAGGAATCCAAAAAACCCTTCCTGACCAGCGGGAATCCGGTTCGGATGTGGAAGCACGAGTCCCACGGCGACGGGCCTTGCCGAAGCCTCCTGGTGGGTCACATCGCCCGGCCGACCGTCATCACACGAGCATGGCCGCCAACGCCCGCACCAACTCCAAGAAGAAGGGTCGGATGGTCACTTGGTACAGAGAAGGACGCAGCCGACCACCTGGTATTTGATGCGATCGCCTATCGGGGTCAGCAGCACCCGAACCCGGCCCTGCATGGTTCAGACGTCGTCGGTGGTGAGGGTCGCTTCTATCCCGTAGTGGTCGGAGAGGACGGTCGAGGCGCCGGTGATGAGTTGGATCGCCTCCTTGAAGACCAGGCGGGTCGTCGCGTGCGTTCCTGGGCGAACGAGGAGCTGGTCGATGGCGCCGATGTCCGCGTAGTCGGGACGGAAGGTCGGTTCCGTGTCGCCCGCCAGGGCGTCCTCCAGGCCCGTGGCGGACACGAACTCCTGGAAGTAGGGGGAGTCGCGCGGGACGTTGAAGTCGCCCATGGCCACCAGGGGCTCCGACCGGTCGATCCTGTTGATCGCGGACGCCAGGTGGCGAAGCTCCGACTGCTCCACGTTCGCGTACCGGTTGCCCGGCGACCAGTCCATGTCCATGTTCGCGGACAGGTGGGTGTTCACGACCGTCAGGTGACCTGCGGGCAAGCGGACACGGGTGAACAGGGCGCCCTTGCCCAGCAGCCATTCGGGACGGGCCGGACGGGCGAGCGGGAACGGCTGGAAGTGCCGCCGCGTGATCGGATGGCGGGAGAGGGTCACCAGGCCGCCGCGGACGAGCGGGAGCGGGAGCATCGGGAAAGAGGCCGCGTACGGGTAGGACGGCACGGCGCGGCGCAGCAGTGCCAGGACCCGCGGCGAGATGACCTCCTGCAGGCAGACGACGTCGTGGTCCGCCTGCTCGATCAGTCCGGCGAGCACGCCGATGCGCGCTCGGGCCTGCCCGCGGAACAGCGTGTTGAAAGTGAGAACCCGGGCCTTCATGACCGGCCCCGCAATGCCCGCACGACGTCGTCCTTTATGACCATGGCCGCCACTCTACGCGCCACCGCGAGCCGACCGGTGTTTCTCACGCTTTCCCGGAAACGACCTGGTAGGGCTCGATTTCATCGCGGAGACGCAGATCCGGAAAGTGGAGCCCGATATTGAAAACGGTGAGCTTCTCGGACGTGCCGGATATCCGGACGTGAAACCGTTGGTCCCGTGGCAGAGTATTCATGTCCGGGTAATAGCCTATGGTGAGCCCGTCGGCGATGACCACGCGGTTGCGCAGCACTCGGGCGCGGAATCCGACCGCCGGTTCCTTTCCCTTTGCAGGCGCCATCATGACCGGAGCCGCCGCTGCCACGGCCACCGTGGAGTCCGCGTGCTTCACCACGCGCACATCGAGGAGGTTCGCGCGCGACTCCGTCCGCAGCGTCTCGGCCACCGGCCGCCCGCCGCGCAGCACCCGGACAGGGTCCCCCACCGCCGGCTTCCCCTCGGCCAACGTCACCCGCGCGATCTTTGGCGATCAGCACTCCATCGCGGAACAGGCGAGCCCGCACGCCGTGGATGTCGCCGTCACGGAAAAGCCAGGGCTCGGACGCCGGCCCATCGGGCAGACGACCGAGGCCTTTGATCTCTTTGAAACCGCGTACCTGTATCCAGCAGATCCGCTTCTCTTCCACCCGAATCGTGCTCGCGCACATGAGCTCGGGATGAAGCAGATTTGAAACCGGACCTCTTACGGGCCTCGTCCGCCGCCGGTCGCCGGGGGTCCCGCGCGATGTGACGGACGCCGCCCGCGTGCCCACGGTCCGCATCGCCGCAGGTCGGGTGCGGCTTTTGTTCGCTTAATGGGCTTTTGTACTCTCGCCCGGCTAGCCCGTGAGCGCGGCGGGCTAGCCCGTGTACGTTGAAGAGCGGGAAGGGGTGGTGCATCATTGACGCCTTCACCCCACCGTCGAAAGCGCCCGCCATCGAAAGCCGGTTGATGCCCAGCCCTCCGAGCAACGGCGAACAACTCTGCTCAATGCCCCGCTGCGGTCGCCCGTCGTCCTTTCACGTGCGGCTGGAGGCGGACGGCGTCCCCGAGGAGGGAGGCCTCGATTCCTGCGGTGCCCATCTCGCCGAGACCGTGCAGAAATTGGCGACGCAAGCCCGTGAGCAGCGGCGGGATCGCGCGCGGGCGATCGTGTACGCGACGGTGGACGGGCCGCGCCCGGAGGGGACGGGGCCTTTCGATCGGTTCGCACTCGGCGCCATACCAGTGTGACCCGGCTGGTTCCGGCCATTGCCCCAAACTCCACGCACTTCCGATACTGGGCGGGCAATGCCGAACGCGGCCGGACGAAAAGGGGTCGGCATGGGATTCCAGCTTGGCTTGTTCTCCCCCAACACCCAATCGGGACTCGCGATCACGACCGCACCGGAAAGGTGGCACGCGACCTGGGACAACAATCTCCGGCTCGCCCGGATCGCGGACGAGTCGGGCATCGACTTCCTGCTGCCGGTCGCCCGCTGGACGGACTGGGGCCCGGGCACCGACTTCCACAGCAGCGCCCTCGACCCGCTCGTGTGGGCGTCCGGCCTCCTCGCCCGGACCGAGCGGATCCGGGTGTTCAGCACCGTCCACACCGCGTTCCACCACCCGGTCGTCGCGGCGAAGCAGCTCGCGACGGCCGACCACCTCAGCAAGGGGCGGATCGGCCTGAACATCGTCGCGGGCTGGCACGCTCCCGAATACGAGATGTTCGGCCTCACCCTTCCCGACGATCACGACACGCGCTACGCCCTCGCCCAGGAGTGGTGGGACGTCGTCAAGCGCATCTGGTCGACCGATGAGCCGTTCGACCACGAGGGGCAGTTCTTCCAGTTGAAGAACGTCGTGGGGCGGCCCAAGCCGTACAACGGGCACAGCCTGCCCGTCATCAACGCGGGGTCGTCCACGCAGGGGCGTTCGTTCGCCGCGCGCAACGCCGACCGAGCCTTCACCGTCGTCGCCGGCCCCGAGGACGGCGCCGAGATCGTCAAGGCCATCCGCGCCGAGGCGGCGTCCCACGGCCGGACGGTCGGCGTCTTCACGCTCGGCCACGTCGTGTGCCGCCCGACGCGGACCGAGGCCGAGGACTTCCTGCGCTACTACGCCGACGAGCACGCCGACTGGCCCGCCGTCGACGAGGTCATGCGGCTCCAGGGGCTGCACGCGCAGTCGTTCACCCCGGAGATGCTGCAGATCTACCGGGACCGGTTCGCGGCCGGGCACGGCAGCTGCCCGCTGATCGGCGACCCCGACGACGTGGCCGAGGGGATCGCCGAGTTCGCGCGTGCCGGGTTCGACGGTATCGCTCTGTCGTTCCTCAATTACGCTGAAGAACTGGGGTACTTCGCCGCGGAGGTCATGCCGCGGCTCCGCGCCCGGGGTGTCCTGTCCATCGACCGCCGAACGGATTCGCCTCCAGGACCATGACTTCTCTCGACATCTCGCCGCCTCTGTCCGCCCACCAGCGGATCGTCAGCACGGACATCGACGTCCTGCACGACACGGTCGAACCGTTCGCCGTCGGCCACGACCTCCAGGCGATCGAACCGCGGGTCCTGCTGGACGGACAGGTCAACGCGCTCGGCCTGGGCGCGGTCAACCTGGTCTGGGTGCGGTACGGCGGCGGCGGGGTCGTCGTCGACACACCGCCGACCGAGGGGCATTTCGCCCTGTGCGCCCCGCAGGCGCCCATGGGCGTCGAGTACCGGACGACGAGGAACCGCGAGACGGCCGGCGGCCACCTGGTGCTGTCCCACGACGAGGCGATGCGGATGAGGCCCCATGCGACGCGGGGCTGCCTGGTCATCGCCACGAGCACCGGGCGGCTCGCCGACCACCTCTCCGGCCATCTCGGACGCGACCACACCGCGCCGCTGCGCTTCCACACGACCGGGCCGGCCATCGCGGAGCCCTCGATCATCGAGAGCACCTGGCGGTACGTGTGCGCCATCCTCGACACCGCCGCGGTGCGGGGCGGGCTCCATCCGCTCGCGGCCCGCAGCCTGGAGGACTCGCTGCTCACGGCGATCCTCCTCGGCCTGCCCCACACCGGCACGGCGTCCCTCGCCGAGGAGCCCGGCAGGGCCCCCCACCATCTGGCCGGGGTGATCCGCGAATGGGTCGAGGCGCACCACCACCGGCCGATCGGCGTCAGCGACGTCGCGGCGGCCGTCGGCGTCGGCGTCCGGCAGCTCCAGGCGATCTGCCAGGACCAGTGGGGGATGACGCCCACGCAGCTCTTACGCGGCGTCAGGCTCGACCACGCTCGCGCCGCGCTCACCATGGCGCTGCCGGGGCCCCGCACCGTCTCGGACGTGGCCGAAGCGGCCGGATACCTCCACATGAGCCGCTTCGCCGCCCATTACCGGCAGCGTTTCGGTGAGACGCCCACCGAGACGCTCAGGCGGCGCCGAGCCCGTTCGGGAGACGCAGGGTCAGCCGTGGAGCCGTTCCACGTTCGTGCGGAGGCGGTCTCCCGCCCGGCGCGCGAGGCCTGCGAGCGCCCTGTTCGCAGACGGTGACACGCGAGAGAGCGCGCGGGCGAACCGCGCTTCGACGGTGACGAGCGCCACCGGTGTGTCCTGCCGGACGGCCCGCAGGACGGCCTGCGCGACCTTCTCCGGCGGATACCCCCGGCGCTCGATCGCGCGCCCCAGGCGGTCACGCAGCTCGCTGTCCACGCTGGGCGGCAGACCGGCGAAGCGGGTCCGCCCGATCATGGGCGTGTCGATCGCGCCGGGGCAGACGGCCGAGGCCCCGATCCCGTAGCGGTCGAGGTCGAGGCGGAGGCACTCGGTCAGCTGGAGCACGGCGGCCTTGGTCGCGCTGTAGGCGGGCAGGTCTGGGCTGGGCATGAACGCCGCCATCGACGCGATGTTCACGATGTGGCCCCACTCGCCGCGCTCCACCATCTGCCGGCCGAACAGGCGGGAGCCGCGGTACATGCCGTCCAGGTTGATGGAACGGATGCGCGCCCACTCCTCCTCGGACGTGTCGAGCAGGGATCCCGCGACGGCGACGCCCACGTTGTTCACCACGATGTCCGGGACGCCGAACGTGTCGCGGACGTACTCGGCGAAGCGTTCCATCCCTTCGGCGTCGGCGACGTCCACCCCGTAGACGTGGGCTTCGCCGCCCGCCGCCTCTATCTCGTCCACCGTGTGCTTGGCGGTGCCTTCATCGATGTCTGCGACGACCACCCGTGCCCCTGCGGCGGCGAAGGCATGGGCCGTGGCTCGTCCGATACCGCTGCCCGCACCCGTGATGACGACGAGATCGCCGCCGAAGTCCTTACCGGGCTGCCCCGCCGCACGCGCGTGGGCCAGTGCAGGCGTCTCCGGTCCGCCCTCGATGTGCTCTACGAACTCGCTGATCCAGCGGGCGATGAGGTGAGGGTGGCTACGCGCCACCCAATGCCCGGCCGGTGCACGCCGCACGTAGAGGCGTGGCACGGCACCCCGTGCGGAGAGCAGGAGCGACTGCGAGCCGTAGCGGTCCTTGACCGGGACGATGAGCTGCACGGGGACGTCCGTCCGTCCATCGCCCGCGGGGGCCGAGCCGCGCCGCATGTTGGCCCGATACAGGCCAAGCCCGTTGCGGGCGTCGGACGGCAGTGTCTCCGCGGGATGGCCGGGCCGCGGGTCGGCGCCCTCGCGCAGCCGCATCGCGCGCCCGAACCCGGCGGCGAGCACCCGGGCCGCGGCCTCGCCCACCCGAGGCGCCATGAACACCGGCATGTAGACGCTGCGCCGCGCCTGCCCGAGGACCTCCGCGACGCCGCGCGGACCGGACCGGACGGCGTCCCGCGTCCAGCGGGCCATGTGCCGCCGGTCCGGTCCGGAGATCGACGTGAACGAGGCGATCCGGCCGCGCAGCCGGTCCCCGATGACGGCCTCCCAGCCCTGCACCGACCCCCAGTCGTGCCCCACGAGGTGGACGGGCGCGTCAGCGCCCACACCGTCCAGGACGGCCTCCAGGTCCCCCATGAGCGCGTCCAGCCCGTAGTCCAGCGGGTCGGACGGATCACTGGAGGCGCCGGCGCCCCGGACGTCGTAGACGACGACGCGGATTTGCCCGGCGAGCCGCTCGGCCACCTCGTCCCACATCGCACCCGTGTCGGGGTACCCGTGGACGAGGACGACCGCCGGCCGGCCGTCCTCGCCGCGCACCCGCACGGACAGCTCGATCTCGCCCGACCTCACCCGCTGGTTGCGCATCAGCCCGCCCGCCGTTTCCGTAGGATCCCGTCTCCCGCGAAACTACGTTCCCGGCACGGACCGGCCAACGCCTACCGGACGGGCTGGCGGAGGATCGTGCGCATCTTCCCCGGGTCGGTCTCCCGCGTGTCGGACAGGTAGATCTCATGGTGCAGCCCGTTCACCGTGAGACCTTCGGCCTCCATCAGAGCCGCCATCCGCGCGAGCGACGCGGGCTCGTCGGAGTACAGGCCGTGGTGCATCATCTGCACGCACCGTCCGTCCGTGTAGGTCACGTACTGGACGCGCGCCGCCGCGGGCAGCTTCGGACGCACGTCCTCGCGCGCCCTTTCCACTGGTGCGCTCCCGTCCGGGAGACGGAGGAACAGGTGCCACCACCACTCCTCACGGGGCACCTCGAACGGCGAGCGCTCGTCCTCCACCCACCAGCGTCCCTCCAGCGGGACCATCGGCGCACCCAGCGCGCCCATCACCGCGTACAGCGCGCCCACGCTCTCGTTGTACGCGACGCCTCCCGGCTCGCCGCGGCCGGTGACGGCCAGGCCGGACACGGCCCCGAGCTCCACCAGTTCCGGCTCGTCCGCCGCCTCATACCAGCTCATCAGGATCCTCCACTCGGACCATCACCCGGGTCTCCAGGTGTTCGGGCGGCGTGGTCGCGGGGTCGTTGAGGTACACCTCGCGGACGGGCCCGGCGGGCGTGTGCCCGTAGTCGCCGAACCACGCGAGCACGCCATGGACCGTGAGCGGTATCTCCTCGTACGGGCCGACATGGACGGCCGCGGCGAACGCGCCGCCGGGCAGGACCTCGTCGCCGTCCTCGGCCCGGACCGCCACCCGCACGTCGAACTCGTCCGCCATGTCCAGCGGGAACAGCCCGACGAGCAGCGGGTCCGGCGACATGCGGGGCAGCAGCCGCGCCACGCACGCCGACGTCGCGTCCGGGATCGTCACCGGCGTCGCCGCCGCGCGCTCGGCGAACACCCGCAGCGCCGGCTCCCGGACGATCGACACGCCGGTCTCCGGCAGCCCCTCCGCGACCACGCGGTCCAGGAGCCGGAGGGCGCGCCGCCGCCGGGCGACGTCCGCCTCGATCCTGTCCCGCGCCTGCCGCAGCGCGCCGCCGTCCCCGGACAGGACGCGCGCGACGTCCGGCAGCGGGACGTCCATCGCCCGCAGCAGGCCGACCAGCAGCGCGTCGCGCGCCTGGTCGGGCCGGTAGTACCGGTAGCCGGATGCCGGGTCGGTCCAGGCCGGGACCAGCAGGCCCAGCTCCGCGTAGTGCCGGAGTTGCTTGACGCTCAGCCGGCTCAGCCGCGCGAACCGTCCGATCGGAAGGAGATCGTCGCTCACGGGACCCACCCTGATGTCTCCCACAGTGGGAGAGTCCAGCTCAGGAGGGACGCGCGCTCAGACCGGTGCATGAACGCAGGCCGTTCCACCGCTTGACCTCGGCCCTGGCGGCGGCGCCCTTCATCGGGATGGGAAGGCCCCCGGAGATCAGCGCGGGGCTCCACTTGTCCTTGGTGACCTTGCCGTTCTCCACCTTCAGGAACAGCACGCCCGATTTCGCCGTCTGCCCGTTGGCGGAGTAGAAGACGAAGTTGCCCATGCCGTAGTGGACGTACTTGCCCTCCAGGTAGCCGCCGCCCAGCGGGATGTGTGCGTGACCGCCGACGATGATGTCGGCTCCGGCGTCGACGAGCGCCTTGGCGAGCTCCTTCTGCCGGGGCAGCGGGCACGACTCCAGCTCGGCGCCCCAGTGCAGGTGCACGATGACGACGTCCGAGCCCTTGCGCGCCTCCTTCACCGCCTGGACCATCCGCGGGACGTTCTTCGCCGACGCGAGACCGCCCTTGCCGTCGGTGGCCGTCCACGCCTGGATCAGGTTGTCGTCCAGCACCTGCGTGGCGCCGACGATCGCGAGCTTGTTGCCCTTCACCGTGACGCGGTACGGCTTGTAGGCCTCGTCGGCGTTCTTGCCGATCCCCACAACCGGGAAACCAGAGCGCTTGATGGCGGCCAGGGAGTCGCGCAGGCCGCCCTCCATGAAGTCCATGCCGTGGTTGTTGGCCATGGACGTCACGTCCACGCCGGCCGCCTTCAGCGCCTTCAGCGCGGACGGCGGCGCCCGGAACGCGAACTCCTTGCCGGGCGCCTTGGTGCCGCCCGTGGTGATGGCCGTCTCCAGGTTGACCATGGCGAGATCCGCCGCGCGCAACTGCCGGGCGACCGGGCCGAGCGCCGTGGACGGGTTGCCCAGACGGCCGCGCAACTGCCCCTCGAAGTGCGTGTCACCGCCGAACGCGAGAAGGATCGGCTGCTTGGCGGCCTGCGTCGGCGTCGCCCCGCCCGGGGACGTCGACGCCGGCGGCGCCGGCGTCGCGCCCTTCGCGTCCGAACCACCGGAGCCGCCGCACGCCGCGGCGGCCAGCGCCGCACCGGCCACGACCGCGGCCGTCCTCCCCCGTCTGACCATCGTCTCGCCTCCGTCCGGTCCCCATGGACCTGCTGGTCGGATCGGCCCAGCATGCCACGTCCTCACCGCCCGCCCCACCAGGCACCGGTCCGATGACCGCTACTGTGCACCGCTATGACCCTGCGCTTCGACCAGACCGGCTGGGAACCGCTCCAGCCGGGCGCCTTCCGGAACGCCGACGGCGACACCCTCGCCCTCTACGGGTTCGACGTCCCTCCGGACCTCCCGGCGCCCCTGCAGCAACTCGACCTCCTCCGCGCCCGCATCGTCGCGAAGACGGCCGAATCAGGCGGCGGTGTGGTCGAGCTCGACGTGATCACGCTGGACGGGCTCCCCGCCGTCCGGCAGATCATCAAGCTCCCCCTCCCGGACCGGCCGGCCGGCGTCGCCTACGTGGCCTCGTTCACCGTCCCGCGCGCCGACCGCAGCCTCGTGCTGAAGCTCCAATGCCTGGAGCAGGGCGTCACCGGCATGCGCGACAGCGTGGCCCTCAACCACTTCATGACCCAATACGGCCAGGGCCGGGACATGCAGGAGATGATGCGCTGGTGGGCGCAGCACCCCTACACCCCAGAAGTCCAGGGCGGCCTACCGCGCAACCACTCCGACGACCCCGGCTGGGACCCCCACTTCCCCCAGCACCCCCTCTCCCGGGCCCGCCGCGTCCTGGCGACCCTGACCCCCACCATCGAACTCCACCCCGCCTTCAAATCGGCACCCCCTTTCCGCGGCTGACCCACGGCCAGATGCCCGCGTATAGGCTCTGGCCAGGTACAACCGATGCCGAGGAGCCTGATCATGCCCCTTCCCGCGTGGGCGACTGATCCTTACAGCCTCTTCATCACAGAGGAGGAGTACGATGCTCTGCCAGCGGATGTGTGCAAATCCATTGAGGTGGTGGACGGCGCCGTCATCATCTGCGCATCACCGTCACCGCGGCACCAGCGCATTTTGCGAAACCTGAGCCGCGCACTGCAAGACGCACGGCCAAGTGATGGGCCTTGTATAGATGTGCTGCCGGACACCGACATGTTCTACGTCGAGCAGAACGCCCAAGACAGCGATAAGGGACAGTGGTTCACCATGCGCCGTCCCGATATCAGTGTCCTGTACTGCCTCGAAGGAACCGGAAGGCTGACCAGCGCCAACGTTTTCACGACCGTGGAGATCACAGGCCCAGACAGCAGACAGCGCGACTTCCAGGACAAAAAGGCCGAGTACGCGGGCCAACGCATCCCCCTGTATCTCATCGTCGTTCTCGACGCCCAGGACACGATCAAGTGCATGGAGGAATATCGGCTCGACTGGTCAGGGCGTAGCTATCAACTCGCCACCGTCCACCACGGCGTCCTCCACACCGAACTGCCCGAGGCCATGAAGCTGAACGTGTCGTTCTCCGAGTTGGAGAGCGTCTGAGTCAGGAGTAATCGGCGGGTTCTTCCTTGCCGTTGGGTTTGAGGCCCGGGGTCAGTTCGAAGGGGCCGTCGGGGCCGGAGAGTTCCTGCTGGTCGGACTGTTCGGGTTTGCGGGCGGCGTTCTCCAGGGCTGACGTGGCTTCGTCCAGGGAGCCGCCGAAGGCCTTGGTGACCGCCTGGAGGGCCGAGGTGACCTCGCTCGGGATGACCCAGAACGTGCTGCCCTGGCCCTCGGCGAGCTTCGGGAGGGTCTGGAGGTACTGGTAGGCGAGGAGCTTCGGGTCCGGGTCCGCGGTGTGGATGGCGTTGAAGACCTGCTCGATCGCCGCGGACTGGCCCTCGGCCTCCAGGATGGCGGCGCGCTTGCCGCCCTCCGCCTTCAGGATCGCGGACGCCTTCTCGCCCTCCGCGGTGAGGATCTTGGACGCGCGGGCGCCCTCGGCGGTCAGGATCGCGGCGCGCTTCTCCCGCTCGGCGCGCATCTGCTTCTCCATCGCGTCCTTGATGGACGGCGGCGGCTCGATCGCCTTGATCTCCACGCGGGTGACGCGGATGCCCCACTTGCCGGACGCGTCGTCCAGCACGCCGCGCAGCGCCGTGTTGATCCGGTCGCGGGACGTCAGGGTGGCCTCCAGGTCGAGGGTGCCGATGACGTTGCGCAGGGTCGTCGCGGTGAGCTGCTCGATCGCCTTGATGTAGTTCACGATCTCGTAGTCGGCGGCGCGCGGGTCGGTGACCTGGAAGAACAGCACGGTGTCGATGTGGACGACGACGTTGTCCTCGGTGATGACGGGCTGCTTCTTGAACGACACCACCTGCTCGCGCAGGTCGATGAGGGGTTTCACGCGGTCCACGAACGGGACGACGAAGCTGATGCCGGGTTCGAGGGTGCGGTGGTAGCGGCCGAGGCGCTCGACGTTGCGGGCCCGCGCCTGCGGGATGATCCAGACCGCCCGCATCACCGCGGTGGCCAGGACGGCGACCCCGGCGATCAGCACGATGAGGACGGCGATGGCGATGTCGGTCATGGTGGCTCCTCATCCTGTCCGGACGAGACCGGGTAGAGCAGGGCCGTGGCCCCTTCGATGGCGAGGACGTCGGCGGTGGCGCCGGCCGGGATGACCAGGTCGGGGTCGTAGGGGCGGGCCGTCCACTCCTCGCCGCCGATCCGGGCGCGCCCGCCGCGGCGGCTCACCTCGGTGAGGGTGAACGCCTCGCGGCCGACCAGCGCGGCCGTGCCGGAGCGCAGCGGCGGCGGCTGCGCGACGTGGCGCCTGGCGATGGGGCGCACGACGGCGATCCCCGCGATCGAGCCGATCGCGAAGACGGCGGCCTGGACGGCGACGGGCAGGCCCAGCGCCCCGGTCAGCCCGGCGGCCAGCGCGGCGACGGCGAGGATGCCGAGCGCGAACGTGAGCGTGAGCAGTTCCGCGATCCCGAGCAGCGCGGCGACCAGCAACCAGGCGACCCACGGCTCCATAGCAGCTCCCTACTGGCTGCCGAAAGTCCTCTTTCTCAAAGTAACTCCGAAATCGCCCTGGCGGCCATGCCCCGCGATGGCGCCGTCTGGGCGCAATTGCCATGATGGAAGACGGTCCCGTTCACAAGGAGTGTCCCGATGGGCGACCGCACGGCCTTCCGTACCTGTCCGCTCTGCGAAGCCCTGTGCGGGCTCGAACTGACCCTGGACGAGGCGGGCACGGTGACCCGCGTCCGCGGCGACGCGAAGGACCCCTTCAGCAAGGGCTTCATCTGCCCCAAGGGCGCCACGCTCGGCAGCCTCGACGGCGACCCGGACCGGCTCGCCGAACCGCTCGTCGGGGGCGAGGCGGCCGGATGGGACGCGGCGTTCGAGGAGGTCCGGCGGGGCCTGGCCGACGTCATCGCGCGGCACGGGCGGGACTCCGTCGCCGTCTACATCGGCAACCCGACCGCCCACTCGATCGCCGGTCCGCTGTACGGCGGCGCGATCGTGAAGGCGCTCGGCACCAGGAACCTCTACACGGCGAGCACGGCCGACCAGATGCCGAAGCACGTGTCGTGCGGGCACATGTTCGGGGACCCCCTGGCGATCCCGGTGCCCGACCTGGACCGCACCGGCCACCTGCTCATGCTGGGCGCCAACCCGCTCGAATCGAACGGCAGCCTGGCGTCCGCGCCCGACTTCCCCGGACGGCTCAAGGCGATCCGGGCGCGCGGGGGCAAGGTCACGGTCGTCGACCCGCGCCGGACCAGGACGGCCGCCCTCGCCGACGAGCACCTGTTCATCCGGCCCGGGACGGACGCGTTCTTCCTCATGGCGCTCGTCCACACCCTGTTCGCCGAGGACCTCGTCACGTCCGCCGAGCACCTCGCGGGACGCGTCAACGGCCTGGACGACCTGCGCGCCCTCGCCGTCGACTTCGCCCCCGAGCGCGTCGCGCCCGTCACGGGCATCCCCGCCGGGACGATCCGCCGGACCGCCCGCGACCTCGCCGCCGCCGACCGCGCCGCCGTCTACGGCCGCATCGGGACGTGCACGCAGGCGTACGGGACGCTGAACAGCTGGCTCGTGGACGTCCTGAACGTCCTCACCGGGAACCTCGACCGGGAGGGCGGCGCGATGTTCCCCCGCCCCGCCCACGCGCCCGTGTACCGCCGCAAGAGGCCGTTCACCACCGGACGCTGGCGCAGCCGCGTCCGCGGCCTGCCGGAGGTCAACGGGGAACTGCCGGTCGCGACGCTCGCGGACGAGATCGAGACGCCCGGCGAGGGGCGGATCAGGGCGCTGATCACGATCGGCGGCAACCCGGCGCTGTCGGCCCCGAACGCCGCCCGGCTCGACCGCGCCCTCGCGGGCCTGGAGTTCATGGTCAGCGTCGACCCGTACCTGAACGAGACGACCCGGCACGCGAGCGTCATCCTGCCGCCGCCGCGCCCCGCGCAGACGCCGCACTACGACATCGCGCTGACCGGTCTCGCCGTCCGCGACTACGCCCGCTACTCGCCGCCTGCGGTGCCGCTGCCGGACGGGCGCCCGAGCGAGGCCGAGGTCCTCGCCCGGCTCGCCATGATCGCCTCCGGCGCCGACGGCGACCCCGCCGCGCTGGACGAGATGATCATTACGGCGACGCTGCGGAAGGCCGTCACGCTCGACGGCTCCCCGGTGCACGGCCGCGAACCGGACGAGCTGCGCAAGATGCTCCTCGACTCCGGCACCCTGACCGAGCAGCGGCTCGACATGATGCTGCGCCTCGGCCCCTACGGCGACGCCTTCGGCGCGCAACCCGCCGTTCGAGGGGGGACGACCCCCCACACCCCCCGGAGCGCCTCCGGCGCTGATTTCGGCGGGCTCACCCTGACCAGGCTTCGCACGGAACACCCGCACGGCCTGGACCTCGGCGCCCTGAAGCCGCGGCTGGGCGAGGTGATCTGCACCACATCAGGGCGCATAGAGCTGTGCCCGCCGACGTTCGCCGCCGACGTCGACCGCCTCCACTCCGCCCTGCGCGACGCGGGCACGTCCACCGGGACGGTGCTGATCGGGCGCCGCCACCTCCGGTCCAACAACAGCTGGCTGCACAACGTCCCCGAACTGGTGCGCGGCTCCAACACCTGCACCCTCCAGCTGAACCCCGCCGACGCGGACGCGCTCGGCGTCGCCGCAGGCGACACGGTCCGCGTCACGTCCCGGACCGGCACCGTCGAGGCCGTCGCCGAACCCACCGAGACGATCATGCCGGGCGTGGTCAGCCTGCCGCACGGCTGGGGCCACGACCGGCCCGGAACCCGCACGGAGGTCGCCGCCCGGCACGCCGGCGTGAACGTCAACGCCGTCACCGACGAGCAGGAGATCGACCCCCTCTCCGGCAACGCCGTGTTCAACGGCGTCCCCGTCACCCTGGAGGCGGCGCGCTGACCCGCTTGTTTAGTCCCTCCCGGCTACAGGTAGGTATGACTGGCCGCAGGTGAACACCGAAGACTAGTGTCGCAACAGGCGTCTCACGGGGCCGCGGAGGAGGGACATGAACCGACGGGTCAACATATTCCGGCGCGGGTCCCGCCCACCGGCGTCCGCGCGCCTGGCCGACGTCACCGAAGGCCTCGAACACGCCCGCGGCCTCGACCGCACCATCCGCGTGCTCTCCACGACCGTGCGGCGCACGCTGCGTCCCGGGCCCGTCAAGGACACCCTGCACGGCGTCCCGTTCGGGCACCCCGCCCACCCGCCGCTCACCGACGTGCCCATCGGCATGTGGCTGTCCGCCGCCGTGCTGGACCTCATGCCCGGGACGCGCCGCGCCTCCCAGGCCCTCGTCGCCGCCGGCCTCGCCGGCGCCGTCCCGACCGTCCTCACCGGCATCGCCGACTGGTCCGCGATGCACCGCGAGCAGCAGCGCGTCGGCCTGGTCCACGCCACCGCGACGGCCACCGCCGGCATGCTGTACTCGGCGTCCCTCCTCGCCCGCTACCAGGGCCGGGACGCCGCCGGACGCGCCTTCGGCTTCGCCGGCCTCGGCGCCCTCTTCGCCGGCACCTACCTCGGCGGCCACCTCGCCTTCCGGCAGGCCGCCGGCGCCAGCCACGCCGACCAGCTCGCCCACCTCGTCCCGCTCGGCTGGCACGACCTGTGCGCCGTCGACGAACTCCCCGACGGCTGGCCCGTCGCCCGCCGCCTCGGCTACATCAGCCTCTTCGTCCTGCGCCGCGGCGGCGACGTCCACGTCCTCGCCGACCGCTGCAGCCACCTCGCCGGCCCCCTCCACCAGGGCCGCATCATCACCGACGACAACGCCGACACCTGCGTCGTCTGCCCCTGGCACGGCAGCACCTTCCGCGTGGCGGACGGCTCCGTCGTCCACGGCCCCGCCACCGCCCGCCAACCCACCTTCGAAACCCGCGTGACCGAAGAGGGCGTACTCCAGGTGAAGCCGGTCTGACCCTGTCAGCCCATGGGGGCGACCGCGCCCCGGGCGAGGTGCCCTTCACCCCGGCTACCGCAGGCCGGCGATGCCTCGTGCGGTCCACACCGCCAGCGCCGCGACCAGAGCGGCCGCGCCGCCGATCCACAGCACGCCCGGCAGGCCGGTCGGGGAACGCGCCGGACATGATCCACAGCGGCTGGCCACCGCGATCGACTTCGCCATCCGCGGGCTGGGCCCCGCGCCGGCGGAGTCGCCCCCTTCACCACGAACCTGATCAACGATCAGCACAGCCGCAGCGACCAGGGGTTTTGTCCTGTTACGTCGGGGTTCGCACGGGGTCAGACTGGGTATAAGTCGAATATATGTTCGACTGCCGGGGAGGTTCGTGCGGATGAAGGGCGACTGGGTCGAGATCGTGGTGGACGCCGGGGGCGACGGGACGCGGACGTACGAGATCACGGCGAGCCGCGCGGGGCGCCGGGTGGAGGTCGCGACGCGGCGCGGCGTCGTGGAGGTCAGCGAGGTCACCCGCACGGGCACCGCCGTCAGGACGGCGCGCTTCATGGCCAGCCGCGTCCTGGCCCTGGTGGAGCACCCCACCGGGGACGGCCGCAAGGACGAGGGCTAGAGCAGCAGGTTCACGATGGCCACCAGGCCGACGACGACGATCACGCCGCGGAGCACCATGGGCGGGATGCGCCGGCCGACCGAGGCACCGATCATGCCGCCGCAGGTGGAGCCGGCGGCGATGAGCAGCACGACCCACCAGTCGATCCCGGTGTCGCCGAACAGCCACGTCAGCGTGAACAGGATCGCGGCGGTGCCGTTGACGACGGCCGACAGGACGTTCTTGCCCGCGTTCAGGCGCTGCAGGTCGTCGTCCAGCATGATGCCGAGCAGCGCGATGAGGATGATGCCCTGCGCGGCGCCGAAGTAGCCGCCGTACATGCCCGCGAACAGGACGCCGATCCACAGCAGCGCGCCGCCGTGGGGACGATGCTCGCCCTCCCGGCGGCGCACCATCCACTTCTGGAGGCGGGGCTGCACCACCACCAGGACCAGCGCGATCGCGATCAGCGCGATGACGATGACGTTGAACGCCTTCTCGGGCAGGCCGAGCAGCAGCAGGCCGCCGATCACCGCGCCGACGCAGGACGCGGTGGCGAGCCGCAGCAGCCGGCCGCGCTGGCCCTCCAGCTCCTTGCGGTAGCCGATGGCGCCGGTCACGCCGCCCGGGACGAGGCCGATGTTGTTGGACACGTTCGCGACCACCGGCGGGTAGCCGAGCGCGACCAGGGTCGGGAAGGTGATCAGGGAGCCGGACCCGACGACCGTGTTGATGCCTCCGGCGGCCACCCCGGCCGCGAAGACGGCGACCGCGTCCAGCAGATTCAAGTCCGTCCCATCCCTGCGTCATGTGTCACTGAACGGCGCACACATCGTAGGGACCGCGCAGCTCACACCGGCGCACCGGGGTCGGTCAGCGGGCGGAACGCGCGTACCAGCGGCCGTTCTGCCGCTCGATCGTGAGCGGGATCCCGAAGGTGTCCGACAGGTGCTCCTGGGTGAAGACCTCGTCCACCTTGCCCTGCGCGACGATCTGCCCGCCGCGGAGCAGCAGCGCGTGGGTGAAGCCTTCCGGGACCTCCTCCACGTGATGCGTCACCATCGCCATGGTGGGGGCGGCCGGGTCGTCGGCGAGGGCGGCGAGGCGCGCGACGAGGTCCTCGCGGCCGCCGAGGTCGAGACCGGCGGCGGGCTCGTCCAGCAGCAGCAGCTCAGGGTCCGGCATCAGGGCGCGGGCGATCTGGACGCGCTTGCGCTCGCCCTCCGACAGGGTGCTGAACGTGCGGCGGATCAGGTCGGCGCAGCCGAGGGCCTCCAGCAGCGCGACGGCGCGGCCCACGTCGGTCGAGTCGTACTCCTCCTGCCAGCGGCCGAGGATCGCGTACGAGGCGGTCAGGACCAGGTCGATGACCGTCTCGTTGGTCGGGACCTTCTCCGCGACCGACGAGCTGGCGATGCCGATGCGGGGGCGCAGCTCGAACACGTCGGTGCGTCCGAGCTCCTCCTCCAGGATCTCGACGGCGCCTTCGGTGGGATGCAGCATCGCGGCGGCGACCTGGAGCAGTGTCGTCTTGCCGGCTCCGTTCGGGCCGACGATCACCCAGCGGTCGCCCTCGTTGACGGTCCATGTGACGTCGCGCAGCAGGTGTGCCCCGCCGCGCCTGACCCCGACTCCGCGGAGCTGAAGTACCTCGCCTGCCATCGCGCGCCTTCGTCCCCAATCCGGTGGTCCCGTGGTCCGGTTCAGGAAAGAACCTATGCGATCCGGGACGGGCGTGGGCCACCCGGTTCCCCTCGGAAACGGCGGTCCGGGAACGCTCCCGCACCGCGAGAGGTCTGTTACGTCCGGTGGCACCGGCGATCCGAGCGCTTATCGTGGTTCGCATGCCCATTGCGAAGTGTCCGGGACAGGGAAAGAGCACGAGCGAATGAGCAGGGGCGTCGCGATCGCTCTGGTCGCCTGGGGCAATGCGTGGCTGACGGGCAGCGTCGGCCTGGACGAGGCGGTCGACGAGATCGAGAAGAGCGGCGGCCCGCAGATCGTCGGCGGCGAGCCCGCCGAGGTGACGCTGCGCCGCGGGCTCGGTGACCTGCGCGTCGGCGGGATGGCGGCGCTGCGGCTGGCGCTGCCCGAGCCGGGCGACCTCCTCGGGCTGACCGGCCCGCCGGGTTTCAACGCCGCGGCGATCGAGGCGGGGGCGGCCGTCGTCGCCGTGCTGGACGGGCGGGCGATGGGGCTCGTCCCGTCCGAGGACAGGCGCGGCTCGTCGTACGTCGGCGTCCGCTGGACGACGCACGACGCGTCGCCGGTGCCGCCGGACGTCCCGTCCCTCGCCGAGGCCGACCACCGGCTCACCCGCGCGATGCGGGACGCGACGGAGGCGCTGCTGACGGTGAACGACTTCGCCGGCGTCCCGCCCGAGATCGCCGACGCGCTCGTCGACCTGCGCGACCCCGACCGCGGCGACCATCCGCTCGCCCCCGGCTACCCGCCCCGAGCCCACCGCGTCGCGGCCCTCGCCGGACGGCTGTCGCTGGTCGTCGACCTGGCCCGCCAGATGGACGACCGCGGCCTCAGCGCCGACCAGATGAGCCGCCGCGGCGAGGCCCTCCGCCTCCTGGACGGCGCCGTCCGCCGCGCGCTGGTGGCGGCGTGCAACAGTGCGTTCGACCCGGTACCTGGAGCGGAGCGCTAGCGGAGCCTCTGTCTTACATGCGAAACGGGGCGCACCTGGTGTGGGGCGCCCCGTTTTGCAAGGGGTGTGGTCAGGCGCGGACCACGATGGTGTTGCAGATCTTGTCGGCGAACGTCTGCTTGCGCTCGTCCCACAGCGGCCAGAGGAAGCCGAGGTAGCAGGCGAAGCTGTCGGCGGCGTGCGCGATCTTGCGGACGAACGCCATACCGAAGCCGATCGGCTGGCCGGTCTGGGCGCTGACGAGGCGGATGCCCATCTGGCGCTTGCCGATGGACTGGCCGGTGGTGCCCTCCTGGTAGCAGATCCACAGGCCGCCCGCGATGGAGATGGCGGCGCCGATCAGCATGAGCAGCAGGCCGAACAGGGCCGCGCCGCCGCTGCCGGAGCTGGACAGGATGATCATCAGGATGTACAGCACGAACACCGGACCGGCGAAGATCAGGTAGTCGATGATGTAGCCGCCCGCACGCGAGCCCCACTCGGCCAGCTGGCCGGTCGAGCCGTAGTGGTGGTGGTGGTGGACATCCTGGTAGCCGGGCTGCGCGGGTGCGCCGTAGCCGGGCTGGGCGGGAGGCTGCTGGCCGTACCCGGGCTGGGCCGCCGGGGGCTGGCCGTAGCCCGGCTGGGCCGGGGGCTGCTGGCCGTACCCGGGCTGCGCCGGAGGCTGCTGGCCGTAGCCCGGCTGCGCCGGGGGCTGGCCGTAGCCGGGCTGGGCCGGAGGCTGCTGGCCGTACCCGGGCTGTTGCTGCCCGTAGCCCGGCTGCTGACCGTACGGGTCGTAGGGGTTACCCACACTTGCTCCTTATAGATTGACCCTGTGGTTATGTGACGCCCGCCGGACCCGGTGGGCTCCGCAAGTCTGACCGAGGATCGACCGCGGCTCAAACGCGCAGAACACCGAACCGGACGAGCTGCCACAGCTCCGCCCCCGCGAGGGCGGTGCCGAGCATCCAGGCACGGGTCTTCGGCTGGAGTGCCCACCACCGGCCCCCCAGACCCAGCGGTGCGGCGGCGACGGCGGCGGCGCCGACGAGAGCGACCGGGTTCGCGAGGACGGCCTGGGCGGGTCGCCCCGAGCCGAACTCGATGAACACGGTCGTGCCCCCGCACATGGGACACGGGATTCCGGTGAATGCCCTCAGGGGACAGAGCACACCGGGGTCGTTCACGCGGTGGATCCACGCCGCGCCGATGGCCGCGGTGGCCATCGCCGCGACGCGCAGCACGACCCCCAGGGGTCCGTGCCGCGCCGCGGTGAGGGTCCGGCTGACGATCCCCCCGAGCACACCTTCCGGTGCACCGGCGGGCGCCGTCCCGGGCGCTCCCCCCAACGAATCCTCCGCCTCAGTACGTACAGGTGAGTGACCCGTATACCGGGTGCACCCTGAGGCGGGTCAAGCGAAGGCAACGATCCGCTACCGGACCGTTACGCGGCGCACGGCGACACCACCTCGGGGTAAGAGTAGGACAAAACGGCAGCTACGTGCGCACTCTTTAGCGGGACGAGCATGAATGATTCGGCCGGATCCTGCCGCGCCGGCGGCGTTCACGCGAGAGCAGGGACCGCGTGACACCGGATCCGCGCCGGGGTTCAGCTCTGCGCGGCGGCGCCGACGACGAGGGGGCCCTCGGCGCCGGTGAAGTGCTCGGCCTCGACGACGTCGGCGATGACGGCGGTGATGTTGTCCGGCCCGCCGTTCTCCCTGGCCAGCTCGATCAACCGGTCGACGGCCCGCTGCGGGTCGGCCTCGGCGGACACCACCTCGTAGATCTGCTGCGCGTCGACCGGGCCGCACAGGCCGTCCGAGCACAGCAGGTACCGGTCGCCGAGGCGGGCCTCGCGCAGCCGCAGGTCGGGCTCGCGGTCGTCGCGGCCGTCCAGCACCCGGTACAGGACGTGCGACAGCCGGGACGTCTCGGCCGGGTCGGCGGTCTGGCCCGCCTGCTCGGCCTCCGCCTTGAGCAACTCGTCCATCGTGTGGTCCTGCGTCATCTGGAAGAGCTCGCCGTCGCGCAGCAGGTAGCCGCGCGAGTCGCCGACGTGCGCCAGCGCGACGGACTCGCCGGACCAGAGCATGGCGGTGAGCGTGGTGCCCATCCGGCTCAGGTCGGGGCGCTCCTCCCGGACGATGCGCAACTTCTCGTTGGCCTCGGCCACGGCGCGGCCCAGCATGTCGACAAGATCGTCTTTAGGGGCATCGGTGTCCAGCGAGCGCAAAGAGCCGATCACGGTCGAGCTCGCGACCTCGCCGCCCGCATAGCCGCCCATGCCGTCCGCGACCGCGATCAACCCTGCACCGGCGTACCCGGAGTCCTCGTTGTTCTCCCGGTTGCACCCGATGTCACTGCCTGCTGCGTACCTGATTGCTACGTTCATACCAATTTCGATGACGATCCTGTCAGAGGAGTTGTATCAGCCGCGGGCGGTGGTCTCCCCGGTTTCCCCGGCCGCGCCGGACGTTCCGACACCGTGCCGGACCGCGTACAGCGCCGCCTGCGTCCGATCCTGGACTCCCAGTTTCATGAGCAGATTACTGACGTGCGTCTTGACCGTCTTCTCGGACACCACGAGCGCGCGGGCGATCTCCCGGTTGGACCTCCCCCGCGCGATGTGCACGAGCACCTCCCGTTCCCGTTCGGTCAGCGCGGCGAGGCCGCGGTCGTCCCCACCGCCGCCGCCCGCCGTCCCGTCCCGCAGCATCGCCTCGGCCGCGTCGGGCGCGAACAGCACGTGCCCGTCGTGGACCGCCCGGATCGCCTGGACGAGCGCCTGCGGGTCGACGTCCTTGTACAGGTACCCGGCCGCACCCGCCTGTACGGCCGGCAGCACGTGCCCGCGCTCCGTCACGCTGGTCAGGACCAGAACCCGTGCCTGCACCCCACGAGCCCGCAGCTCCGTCAGCGCGGTGAGGCCGTCGGCGCCGGGCATCTTGAGGTCCATGAGCACGATATCGGGCTCCAGGGATTCGGCCAGTGTCACGGCCGACGTGCCGTCCTCGGCCTCCCCGACGACCTCGATGTCGTCCTGGATGCCGAGGAAGGTGCGCAGCCCCTGCCGGACGACCGGGTGGTCGTCGGCGATCAGCACCTTGATGGCCGCGCACCGCGGGCTCACAGGGGCACCTCCAGCCGGACGGTGGTGCCCCTCCCGGGGGCGGCGTCGATCGTGAGCGCCCCGCCGATCGAGTACGCCCGGTCGCGCATGGAGGCGAGCCCGAGCCCGCCCTGCGGTTCGCCGTCGGACGCGTCGAACCCGGCGCCGTCGTCGGAGACCTCCAGCACGGCACGGTCGTGCTCGGTGCCGAGGCGCACCTGGACGGTCCGCGCGCCGGCGTGCCGCAGCGCGTTGTAGAGCGCCTCCTGCGTGATGCGGAACGCCACGGCCTCGTGTTCCTCCGGCAGGACGACGGCCTCGTCGGCGGTGATGCCCACGGACGTCTCGTAGGCCCGGTCCAGCACCTCGACGTGCTTGCGCAGGGACGAGACCAGGCCGTCCGCGAGATCGGCGGGACGCAGCTCGAAGATCACGGCGCGCAGCTCGGCGAGGGCCTCGGCGGCGAGCCGCTCCACCTGCTCCAGCTCCTTCACGGCCCGGCCGGGGTCGCGCTCGGCCAGCGCGGACGCGGTCCGCGCCGTGAGCCGCAGCGAGAAGAGCTTCTGCGCCACCGCGTCGTGCAGCTCGCGGGCCAGCCGGTTGCGTTCGGCGACGACCGTCAGCTCGCGGTTGCGCTCGTAGAGGCGGGCGTTCGTGATGGCGATCGCGGCGTGCGCGGCGAAGAGGGTGAGCACGTCCTCGTCGTCCTGGTCGAAGCCGCCCGGACGCCGCTTGTTGGCCAGGAAGATGATGCCGATGACGTCCTCGCCGTCGCGGATCGGCACGCCGAGGAAGTCCTTCAGGACGGGATGCGCGACCGGCCAGCCCTCGAACTCCGGCTCCTTGCGGATGTCGGCGAGCCGCTTCGGCGTGTCGCCGTGCAGCATCGCGGCGAGCATGCCGTGCTGGCGGGGCAGCGGGCCGATGCGCTCCCAGTCCTCGTCGGAGACGCCCTCGACGACGAACTCGGCGAACGAGCCCTCGTCGTCGGGCACGCCGAGCGCCGCGAACCGGGCGTCCAGCAGCTGCGCCGCCGCCCGGACGATGACCTGGAGCACCTCGTGGACGGACAGGTGCCGGGTGACCGCGAGCACGGCGGAGCTCACGGCGTGCAGGGTCGCGCCCTGGTCGCCGTGGCAGGCGTCGTCGGTCTCCATCCCGGCCTCTCGGTCTCCCCCTGCGAGCGCCCCGCGGTGCTCACATGTGAAGACCGTACTCTCTGGGCGCGTCTTCCCGAATCAGCCGGAGGAAGTACGTGCCGGCGCGGTGCCGTCCCGCGGGAGGGGACGCGGGTCCTAGGACCATCTGACGACCGTTCCGGGGACCCGTCGGCCGATGCCCCGGGACGCCCCGGTTCCTAGCGTCGGGAGCATGAAGACGGCACTGATCACCGGGGCCTCCCAGGGGCTCGGGCGGGCGCTCGCCCGCGGCCTCGCGGGGGACGGCTGGAACCTCGTCATCGACGCGCGCGACGCGGCGGCGCTGGCGGCGGTCGCGGACGAGACCGGCGCGACCGCGATCGCCGGAGACGTCGCCGATCCCGCGCACCGGGCCGACCTGGCCCGCGCGGCCGGCGGCGGGCTCGACCTGCTCGTCAACAACGCGAGCACGCTGGGCCCGGCCCCGATGCCGCGGCTCGCCTCGCATCCCGTCGACGCGCTGGCGCACACGCTCGCGACGAACGTCCTCGCGCCGCTCGCGCTGATCCAGGCCGTCCTGCCGGTCCTGCGGGAGCGGCGGGGCGCGATCCTCAACATCACGTCCGACGCGGCCGTGGAGGGCTACGCGACGTGGGGCGGATACGGGACGTCCAAGGCGGCGCTGGAGCAGCTGTCGAACGTCCTCGCCGCCGAGGAGCCCGACGTGGCCGTGTGGTGGGCGGACCCGGGCGAGATGAACACCGCCATGCTGCGCGCCGCGGGCGAGGACGCCGACGCCGCACCACCGCCCGAGGAGGCGGCCGCCGCGCTCCGCGGGCTCGTCGCCGGCCGCCTCCCGAGCGGCCGGTACCGGGCGGCGGACCTGGCGGGCGCGCGATGACGACCGTCCTGGAGCCCGGACGGGAGACGGTCGCCGGGCGGAGCGTGATGGCGGCCGGGCTGCGGGGCGCGACGCTCGGGATCGTCATGGTCATGACGCTGCTGGCGTTCGAGAGCATGGCCGTCGGCACCGTCATGCCGCTGGTCGCGGCCGACCTGAACGGCCTGTCGCTGTACGCGTGGGGCTTCAGCGCCACCCTGATCACGACCCTGCTGTCCACGGTGCTGGCGGGCGGCTGGGTCGACCGGTCCGGGCCGTCCCGGCCGCTCATGACCGGGCTCGGCACGTTCGTCGCCGGGCTGGTGGTCGCGGGCGGGGCCCCGTCGATGTGGCTGTTCGTCGCCGGGCGCGCCGTCCAGGGCCTCGGCACGGGCGTCGCGATCGTCGCGCTGTACGTGGTGATCGCCCGCGTGTACCCCGAGGAGCTGCGGTCCCGGGTGTTCGCGGCGCTGTCGGCGGCATGGGTGCTGCCGTCGCTGATCGGCCCCGCGGTGGGCGGTGCCGTGGCCGAGCACATCGGCTGGCGGTGGGTCTTCCTCGGGCTGATCCCGCTGGTGCTCCCGCCGGCGCTGCTGCTGGTGCCGGTGCTGCGCGGCATCGCGACGGTGGACGGCTCCCCGGTGACGGGACGGTCGCGCCACCTCGCCGCCGCCCTGGTCGCCGCGGGCGCCGGCATCCTCCTCTACGGCCTCGACGGGACCGGCTGGACGATCGTGCCCGCGATCCTCGCCGGCCTCGCGGGTCTGGCGTTCGGCCTGCCGCGCCTGCTGCCCGCCGGGACGCTCCGCCTGCGCCGCGGGCTGCCGAGCGTCGTCCTCGTCCGCGGCCTGCTGTCCGGCTCGTTCTTCGGCACCGACGTGTTCATCCCCCTGGCCCTGACCCGGCTGCACCACTTCACCGCCACGCAGGCGGGGATCGTCCTGACGGTCGGCGCGCTCGGCTGGTCGGCGGCGTCCCAGATCCAGGCCCGCTCCGAGCGGTCCCGCGAGTTCTACGCCGTCCTCGGCGCCGTGTTCGTCGCCGGCGGGATCGTCCTCGCCTCCGTCGCCCTCCAGCTCTCCGGCTGGCTCACCGCCCCCGCCTGGATCATCGGCGGCGCCGGGATGGGGTTCTCCATCGGCAGCCTCTCCGTCCTGCTCCTCGACCTGTCGCCCGAGGACGAGCAGGGCGTCAACTCGTCCGCGCTGCAGATCAGCGACACCC
Organism: Actinomadura sp. B10D3; assembly: GCF_039871695.1. Lineage (NCBI taxonomy): Bacteria > Bacillati > Actinomycetota > Actinomycetes > Streptosporangiales > Thermomonosporaceae > Actinomadura > Actinomadura sp. B10D3. Next base: position 387,808 of record NZ_JBDPLY010000002.1, on the reverse strand, counting down.
TCGGCTCGTCCCTCGTGGTCGGGGTCGCGGGCGCGCTCGTCACCGGCTTCGGCGCGGCCCGGCTCGGCACCGGGCTCGCCGTCGCCGGAGCGCTGTTCGCCGCGATCGCCGTGTTCGGCGTGATCGCCGCACTCCGCCTGGAGGTCCGGAAATGACCGTCGAATTCACCCTGCCCCCCGCCCTGGAGGCGCACGAACCGCCCGAAGCGCGCGGCCGGACCCGCGACGGCGTCCGGCTCCTCGTCGGGCGGCGCGCCACCGGCGAGGTCGCCCACCACGAATTCCGCGACCTGCCCGAGCTGCTCGACCCGGGCGACCTGCTCGTCGTCAACACCTCCGCCACGCTGCCCGCGGCCGTCCGGCTCGACCGGATCAGCGTGCACTTCTCCACCCCGGTGCCCGGCGCGGACGACCGGCTGTGGATCGTCGAGCTGCGCCGCCTCGCCGGCAAGTCCAGCCGCCCGTACTCCGGCGGCTGCCCCGGCGAATGGATCCCGATGCCCGGCGGCACCACCCTCACCCTCGTCGGACGGCACACCGCCGGCTCCCGGGAGTCCGACCGGCTCTGGCAGGCTCGTCTGAGCACCGACGTCGTCCCCTACCTGCGGCGGTACGGGACGCCGATCCGGTACGGGTACGTGCGCCGCGACTGGCCGGTCTCCGCCTACCAGACGACCTTCGCCCACGACCGCTCGACCGGCGGCGCGGAGATGCCGAGCGCCGCCCGCCCGTTCACGCCCGAGATCGTGACGCGCCTGGTCTCCCGCGGGGTGCTGTTCGCCCCGCTCACCCTCCACACGGGCGTCGCGTCGCCCGAGGCCCACGAGCCCCCGTACGCCGAACGCTACGAGGTCCCCGAGCCGACGGCCGCGCTCGTCGAGCACGTCCGCTCCCGGGGGCGCCGGGTGATCGCCGTCGGCACGACCGCCGTGCGCGCCCTTGAGACGTCCGCAGACGCCTTTGGACGCGTCCAACCGTCCTCGGGCTGGACGGAGCACATCGTGACGCCCGAGAGCGGCGTCCGGGCCGTCGACGGGCTCCTCACCGGCCTGCACGAGCCCCGGTCGTCCCACCTGATGATGCTCACCGCCCTCGCGGGCCGCGAACTGCTCGCCGCCACCTACGAGACCGCACTGGCCGAGGGCTACCTCTGGCACGAGTTCGGGGACCTCAACCTGATAGTGGCTGGTTAGTGCCGCCGTCTCGCATGCCGGACCTGCCGGACGGGGCGTGCGGCGCGGCCGGTACCGTTGTGAACGTATGGACGGGTCAGCACAGCGCACGCTGCTCATCACGCTCACCGGACGCGACCGCCCCGGCGTGACGTCGCGCCTCTTCCGCACACTCTCCCAGTTCCCGTTGACGGTCGCCGACGTGGAGCAGGTCGTCATCCGCGGCCGGCTCGTCCTCGGCGTCCTGCTCTCCTACACCGACGGCGCCGACATCGGACGCGTGTGGAACGCCGCCGAGCATGTCGCGAACGACCTCGACATGGAGATCGAGCTGTCCACCGGGCGCAACAAGCGGACGCACCGGCCCGGCGGGCGGCTGCACGTCACCGTCCTCGGCAACCCGCTCAAGCCCGCCGCCATGGCCGGGATCGCCGGCCGGATCTCCGCCCACGGCGCCAACATCGACCGCATCGAGCGGCTCGCGCAGAACCCCGTCACCTGCATCGAGATGGACGTCTCCGGCGCCGACCCGGACGCGCTGCGCGCCGGGCTCGCCGTCGAGGCCGCCGAGCAGCAGGTCGACGTCGCCGTCCAGCAGGGCGGCCTGCACCGGCGCGCCAAGCGGCTGATCGTCATGGACGTCGACTCCACCCTCATCCAGGGCGAGGTCATCGAGCTGCTCGCCGAGCACGCCGGCTGCCTGGACGAGGTCGCCAAGGTCACCGAGGCCGCCATGCGCGGCGAGCTGGACTTCGAGGGCTCCCTCCGCGAGCGGGTCGCCCTCCTCGCCGGGCTCGACGCCTCCGCCATCGACGACGTCCGCGGCAGGCTGCGGCTCGCCGCCGGCGCCCGCACCATGGTCCGCACCCTCAAGCGCCTCGACTACAAGTTCGCGATCGTCAGCGGCGGCTTCACCCAGGTCACCGACGCCCTCGTCGACGACCTCGGCATCGACTACTCCGCCGCCAACACCCTGGAGATCGCCGGCGGCAAGCTCACCGGCCGCGTCACCGGCCCCGTCATCGACCGCGCCGGCAAGGCCGTCGCCCTGGAACGCTTCGCCCGCGAGGCCGGCATCCCCCTCAGCCAGACCGTCGCGATCGGCGACGGCGCCAACGACCTCGACATGCTCCAGGCCGCCGGCCTCGGCATCGCCTACAACGCCAAACCGGTCGTCCGCCAGGCCGCCGACACCGCCGTCAACGTCCCCTACCTGGACACCATCGTCTTCCTCCTGGGCATCTCCCGAGAAGAAGTAGAGGCAGCGGACGCTGCTGACTCCCAGGGGGGCGACCCCCTGGAACCCCCGTCACGAGCCGGTCAATCCTCACGACACGGCTAAGGTCTCCGCGACCGTGCGGGTCCGCGACGTGTCGCTGCGGTCGCCCGGCTCGACGGGCATGCGCCCTCCGCTCGCTGCACTCGCTCCACGCGCCTGCCCGTGACCCCGGCTGAGCTTCAAGCTCCAAGAGGGCGCGCAAGAGGGCGCGAATTGAGCTCCAGCCACGAGCCGATCGAGGTTCGGGCATCAGAGGCGTTCGGGTAGATCTGGATCATGTTGCGGCGGCTGGTGGGGGCTCGTGCCCGGGTTCGGGAGGCGCTGGCCCGGGCCCACGGGCAGGTGGCGCCCATGTACGGGGTGGCCGCCGCACTGGCCATGGCCGTGCCGCTGCTCGTGGGGGCGGTGAGCGATCATCCGGCGCAGGGGTCGATGGTCGCGCTCGGGGCCTATCTCGTCGCACTGCGGGCGCCCGAGGGGCCTTACGGGGCGCAGGCGCGGAACCTGACCGCCGGGGTGCTGATCGTGTCGGTCGGCGCGGGGGTGGGCGGGCTGCTCAGCGAGCACCTGTGGCCGACCGTGCTCGTGGTACCGCCGCTGGTCGCGCTCGGGGTGGCGGTGCCGCGGATCGGAGCGACGGCGGGGCTCGCCGTGCTGCTGAGCGCCGTCCGGCCGCCGTCCGCGGACGTCCTGAACGTCGGGCTGCTGGAGCTGACCGGCGGGCTGCTCACCGCGCTGCTGCTGCTGGCGCCGTGGCCGGCGCGGCGGCTGCTGCCGCTGCGGGAGGCGCTGAGCGAGGCCTCCGACGCGGTCGCGGAGGCGCTCGACGCCGTCGCGGAGGACGTGGGGGCGCCCGACGCGGCGCCGCTCGACGCGGTCGAGCTGACGAACCCCGACCTGCTGGCCGTCACCCGGATCCCGGACTGGGAGGCCAAGCGCCGGGCCGCGTCGGAGGCGCTGACGGCGGCGCGGTCCACCTACGCGCTGTACCGGTCCGGACGCGGGAACGGCGACCCCACGCGGCCCGAGCGGCTCATCGACGCGCTCGGCCGCGTCCTGCACGAGACGGTGACGCTGCAGGCCGTCCTGGAGGCGGCGAAGAACTACCCGCCGGACCGCGAGTGGCGGCTGGAGACGCAGACGGCGATCTCGGCGCTCGCGGCGCGGCTGCGGCTGCTCGCCGGCGCGATCGCCACGGCGGGCGAGGCGCCGCTCGGCCGGGAGGAGTCCGCCGCCGTCCGGCGGATGGGACGCGCCGCCGAGCAGATCAGGCGCGCCGGGCTCGCCGGCGACGAGGACCTCGTCGCGGTCGCGCTGATCGGCCAGGTGCGCCGCTCCATCGACCGCATCGCCGGCGAGGTCGCGTCCGCGCGCCGCGTCGTCGCGGGCGGGCTGCGCATCGGGCTCGGCGCGCCGCGCATGCCGGAGACGCTCGATCCGATGCCGGCGTGGGACCGGCTGCGCCGCGCCGTCCGGACGCGGTCCCCGCGGTTCCGGCAGGTGTCGCGGGTGTTCGTGACGGCACTGGCGTCGATGGCGCTGGCCGCCGCGTTCAAGATCCCGCACGGGCACTGGATGACGATCACCGCGATGCTGAGCCTGCGCGCCACCTACGGCGAGACGGTCGAGCGGCTCGTCCAGCGGGTGGGCGGGACGGCGGCCGGGTCCGTCGTGGCGGCGGTGATCCTCACCCTGGCGCCCGGGGAGATCACGATCGCGCTGACCGTCCTCTGCTTCGCCGTCGCCGGGTTCGCGATGCGGCCGGTGAACTACGCCTACTGGGCGCTGTTCGGGACGCCGCTGGCGATGCTGCTGCTCGACTTCTCCACACCCGCCGACTGGCGCACCGCCGGGGAGCGGATCGGGCTGACGTTCGCGGGGACGCTGATGGCCTACCTCGCCGTCCGGCTGCTGTGGCCCGCGGGGCATGTGGAGCGGCTCCCCGTCCAGCTCGAACGGGTGCTGCGGACGCACGCCGGCCTCGTCCGGGCGACGGCGGACGTCCTCGCCGGGGAGCGCGTCCGGCTGGCGCACGAGACGATCGTCGCGGCGGAGCGGGCGGCGGAGGCGGTCGCCGAGACCCGGACGCGGCTCGGCCAGGAGCGGCTGCCCGACACCGAGCTGATCGCCCTGCTGCGCCGGACCGTGGACGCCGCGCACCGCAGCCGCGACCATCTGATCGCGGTGGCGCGGCTCGCGCGGGAGAAGGCCGTGGACACCGGCCCGATCCCCGAGATCCTCGACCGGGTCGCCGACCAGCTCGAGGAGGCCGCCGACCTCATCGAGGAGCCGGAGGACCGAGACCTGGAGGCCGGTACGCCCTCCGAGGAGCTCAACGAGGAACTCGCCGACCTCGACGCGCACCTGTCCGCGCTGACGCGCCGGCGGCGCGCCGAGATCAAGGCCGGGGTCGGGCGGGACGAGCCCACCCCGCTCCGGCACGCCCTGCTCCAGGTGTCCGGCACCCGCCATACGATCCGGGCGCTGCGCCGGGACGCGGCCACCGTCATCGACACGGCGCTGGAGGCCGCCGAGCCGCGGTCCTGAGTCAGCCCTTCGGGGTGTGGACGGTGCGGAGCGTTCCGGCGCCGGGCCGCGCGTCCGTCCACGCCCCGGGCAGGTCGATCACGGCGAGCGCGCAGGTGGGGAAGGAGTCGGGGGCCTCGCCGGTCAGGTCGTGGACGAGCTGGTGCACGGACGGGTTGTGCCCCACGAGCAGCACCCGCCCGGCGTCCTCCGGCGCCGCGGAGACGAGGGACAGCAGGTGGTCGGGGTCGTTGCCGTAGATCCCGGACTCGAAGCTCACGCGTGCGCCGAGCGACAGCAGCTCCAGGGTCTCCCGCGTCCGCGCCGCCGTGGAGCACAGGACGTGGTCGGGGACGAGGTCGCCGGCGCGCAGCCAGTCGCCGGTGGCGGCGGCGTCGCGCCGCCCGCGGTCGTTGAGGGTCCGGTCGATGTCGGACGTGCCGAGGCCGGCGACGGCCTTGGCGTGGCGGAGGACGATGAGCGTCGGCATGGCCGCCACCCTACGGCGCGACCATCGCCGCGATGCCCCAGAGCACGAGCATGATGAGCAGCATTCCGCCGATCGCGACGGCGAACCCCTTGGGCCCCGACATGCCCTGCTTCCCGCTGCCGCTGCCCGCCACGGCCGCCTCCCGAGTTCCGGTCCGGGCGCGGGACGTCCGAGCCCTCGCGTACAGCGTACGACCGGTGCCGGGTGGTCAGGACACGACCCCGGGAAACGCGGAAGGGGCCGGCGGCGCGTCGCCACCGGCCCCTCCATCTCAGGCGATCAGGACTTGCCGGACGGCTCCTCACTGCCCTTCTCGGCACCTTCGGCGCCCACCACGGCCTCCTCCGGGCCCTCCTCGATGGCGCCGCCCTTGGCCTCGCCGCTCTCGGTGGCCTCCGGCGAGCCGCCGTCCTCGACGGCGGGCTTCGCGGGTGCCTCGCCGATCGGGTCGGCGCGCCGCTTGGAGATCACGATGGCCGCGACGATGACCCCGACGGACAGCACGGTCACCGCGACGCGCAGCAGGGTGTTGCCCGCGTAGGTGACCACCGCGTCCGCGACCAGCAGCGCGACCAGGTTCATCACCTTGATCAGCGGGTTGATCGCGGGGCCGGCGGTGTCCTTGAACGGGTCGCCGACCGTGTCGCCGATGACCGTCGCCTCGTGCGCCTCGCTGCCCTTGCCGCCGAGGTGGCCCTCCTCGACGAGCTTCTTGGCGTTGTCCCAGGCCCCGCCGGAGTTGGACAGGAACACCGCCATCAGCACGCCCGCCGCGATCGCGCCGCCCAGGAAGGCGCCGAGCGGCGCGTACCCGAGGGCGAAGCCGACCGCGATCGGCGTCATGATGGCCAGCAGGCCGGGGGTGGCGAGCTCGCGCTGCGCGTCCCGGGTGCAGATGTCCACGACCCGGTCGTAGTCGGGCTTCTCGGTGTAGTCCATGATCCCGGGCTTGGTGCGGAACTGCTCGCGCACCTCGACCACGACCCGGCCGGCCGCCCGGCCGACCGCCATGATCGCCAGACCGGAGAACAGGAACACCACGGCCGCGCCGACGATCAGGCCGATCAGCACGTTCGGGCTGGCGATCGACAGGTTGAAGTTGAGGAAGTCGTCGCCGATCGCGTCCTTGGCGCTCTGCGACGCGTCGCCCAGCGCGGCGATCACCGTCGTCCGGAAGGAGCCGAACAGCGCGGTCGCCGCGAGCACCGCGGTCGCGATCGCGATTCCCTTGGTGATCGCCTTGGTGGTGTTGCCGACCGCGTCCAGCCGCTCCAGGACGGACGCGGCCTCGCCCTGGACGTCCCCGGACATCTCGGCGATGCCCTGGGCGTTGTCGGAGACGGGGCCGAACGTGTCCATCGAGACGATCACGCCGACCGTGGTGAGCAGCCCGGTGCCGGCCATCGCCACCGCGAACAGCGCGACGGTGGTGTTGCCGAAGCCGAGCAGGAAAGCCCCGTACACGGCGCCGCCGATGACGAGCGCGGTGTAGACGGCCGACTCCAGCCCGAGCGAGATGCCGGACAGGATGACGGTCGCGGGGCCGGTCCGGGCGCTGCCGGTGACCTCCTTGACCGGCCTGCGGTTGGTCTCGGTGAAGTAGCCGGTGAGCAGCTGAATGGCGCTGGCCAGCACGATGCCGATGATGACCGAGCCGAGCGCGACCCAGCGCGGGTCGGCGTCCAGGCCGCGGATCTCCGCGTCGGTGACGTTGCTCAGGTCGGCGAACGACGAGGGCAGGTAGGTGAACGCGGCGATCGCGACGAGGATCGCCGAGATCCCCGCGGAGATGAAGAAGCCCCGGTTGATCGCCGTCATCCCGGAGCGGTCGCCGGTGCGGGGCGCCACCGCGAAGATGCCGATCACCGCGGTGATCACGCCGATCATCGGCACGATCAGCGGGAACACCAGGCCCTCGTTGCCGAACGCCGCGGTGCCGAGGATCAGCGCCGCGACGAGCGTGACCGCGTACGACTCGAACAGGTCGGCGGCCATGCCGGCGCAGTCGCCGACGTTGTCGCCCACGTTGTCGGCGATCGTCGCCGCGTTGCGCGGGTCGTCCTCGGGGATGCCCTGCTCGACCTTGCCGACGAGGTCGGCGCCGACGTCGGCGGCCTTGGTGAAGATGCCGCCGCCGACACGCATGAACATGGCGAGCAGCGCGGCGCCGAAGCCGAAGCCCTCCAGCACCTTCGGCGCCTCGCCCTGGTAGGCCAGGACGACGACCGCGGCGCCGAGCAGGCCGAGCCCGACGGTGAACATGCCGGCGACGCCGCCGGTGCGGAAGGCGATGCGCATCGCCGTCTTCTCGCCGTCCTGCTCGCGGGCGGCGGCGGCGACCCGGACATTGCCCCGGACGGCCAGCCACATGCCGGTGAAGCCGGTGATGGCGGAGAACAGCGCGCCGATGACGAAGAAGACGGACCGGCCGATCCGCTCACCGGTGGAGTCGGCCGGCAGGAGCAGCAGGACGAGCGGGATCAGGACGACGAAGACCGCGACCGTTCGGAACTGGCGTTTCAGATAGGCGCTCGCACCTACCTGTACCGCTCGCGCAATCTCCTGCATCTTGTCGGTGCCCTGGCCAGCGGCCAGGACATCGCGCACGAGACCCGCGGCGACGGCCAGTGCGAGCAGCGCGATCACGGCGACGACGACGACCAGGGAGAGGTCGCCGCCGCCGAGATCCACTTCTGCGCTGGCCGGGCTTGACAGGGAAAACCCGGACATCCGTCCTCCTCGACAGGGGCATTGCGTCTCGATCGCCCAAAAGACGATCTTTACCGCGTACCCCGCGAGTCATGATTTCGAACGCCTCGCACGGCAACGCGGGTGCGGGGAGTCTACGCACGTACAAGGCGATTGTTAAGGCCGCGACACCCCTGATGAAGATGTCGCCGAAATGCAATCCGCGATACGCCGGAAATTGACCTATTAGCCTGATCAGCAGGCATCAGCCCAGGTCAATCCGGGTTACCCCACTATTACCCCGCCGTTCTCTTGACAGGCGCTGGCCGCTATCACGCTTCGGCGTCTCCACCGGCGTCCCTATTGAAGCTAGGCATTAACACGGATTATGTCCAGACCCAAATCGGGACGATCTTGGGTTGATCACGAGAGAATCTCACACCACGGACACCACAGGCCCCACCGGCCCCAATCCGGAGCCACCCTCCGGCACGCCCTAGGGAACCGTGTTCGGGCCGTGCCGAAGTCGCGCCGAGGCCGTGGCGGGGCCGCCGTGGCGCGGCCGTGCCGAGGGCCGTGGCGGGGCCGGACATGACGAAGGCCCCGCCGGGTGGCGGGGCCTTCGGCCGCGAGCGAGGACGGGGCGCGTCAGATGGTCGCCTCGGCTTCGGCCGGCCAGCTCATCCGGATCTGCACGCCCTTGGGCGTGGCGGCGATCTCCACGTCGTCGGCGAGCCCGGCGATCACGGCCAGACCCAGTTCGGCGGTGCCCTCCCCGAACCCGTACTCGAGCTCCTCCGGGTCCTGGGCGGCCGACAGGCCCCCCGCCGTGTCGTCACCGGGCACGGTGTCGCTGACGGTGACCTCGAAGCGGCGGTCGGCGCCGCTCAGCTCCAGGCGGACGGGCTCGTCCGGGCAGTGCCGTCGGTGCGCCTCCACGGCGCGCGAGCACGCCTCCCCGACCGCGAGCCGCACCTCGTCCAGCAGGGATTCGGCGACGCCGCTGCGGCGGGCGACGGCGGTCACGATCAGCCGGGCCGTCCGGACGTGGACGGGCAGCGCGCTGAAGGACAGTTCAACGGTCGACATCTCAGCCGCGGGCCGCCTACTTGGCGCCCTTGCGCTTCTCCTCGGCCTCGGCGATCGAGTCGTGGATGCCGAAGACCTTGGTCAGCCCCGTGATCCGGAAGATCTTGAGGATGCGCTCCTGGGTGCACACCAGCTCCAGCGAGCCGTCGTGGGCGCGCACCCGCTTCAGCCCGCCGACGAGGACGCCGAGCCCGGTGGAGTCGAGGAACTCCACCTTCTCCATGTCCACGAGCAGGTGGAACTTGCCCTTGTTGACCAGGTCGATGAGCTTCTCGCGAAGCTTCGGCGCCGTGTAGACGTCGATCTCGCCCTCCACGTTGATGACGGTGAGGCCATCGTCGGTGGTGTAGTCGTTCACCTTCAGGTCCACAGATCCTCCACGCGCCGTGCAGCACTATCCGATCCCGGCGTCCGGACCGCCCAGCGGCGGCCGTCCACCCGAGACTTCGCCGTGATTCAACCACGCTCCGGCGCCGTGCACGCAGGTAATCGCCCACACGGGCGAAAGTTCGCGCCATCCCGTCTGACCTGCTGATCTCAGGGCCAGGGCAGGGGGTAACAGCCCTCCGTCGCCGGGGCGTTCCCGTTGTTTTGCCCAGGCTGGCAAACTGAAAACCTGATGGGCGCCCAAAGATCTTCAACTCCCCTGGACCGCCTGCTCGCCGACCCGACGCGGCGCGATCGCATCACCCATGTGGAGAGCGTTCCCGCACGTCGCGGCCGCCGCGCGAGCTGGCCGTCGTGGGCTCCGCCGCTTCTCGTGGACCGGCTGGCCGCGGCCGGCATCGACGCCCCGTGGGAGCACCAGGCGGCGGCGGCCGAGCACGCCCGCGCCGGCCGGTCTGTGATCATCGCCACAGGCACCGCGTCCGGGAAATCGCTGGCCTACCTGCTGCCGGCCATCGAGGCGATCTACGCGGGTGACGACGACCCCCACCGCGAGGGGACGATCCTCTACCTTTCGCCGACGAAGGCCCTCGCCGCCGACCAGCTGCGCGCGCTGCGCTCCCTCCGCCTCACGCGCGTCCGGGCCGCCACCTACGACGGCGACACTCCGCACGACGAGCGGACGTGGGTCCGGCAGCACGCCAACTACGTGCTGACCAACCCCGACATGCTGCACCGGTCGATCCTGCCCGGGCATACGCGCTGGTCGTCATTCCTCCGCCGCCTGCGCTACGTGGTCATCGACGAGGCCCACGGGTATCGCGGCGTCTTCGGGTCCCATGTCGCACATGTCCTGCGGCGCCTGCGCCGGCTCTGCGCGCGCTACCGCTCGGCCCCCACGTTCATCCTCGCCTCCGCGACGGCGTCCTCGCCCGCGATCGCCGCGTCCCGCCTCACCGGGCTGGACGTGGTCGCGGTCGACGACGACGCCTCGCCGCGCGGTCCCGCCACGTTCGCGCTGTGGGAGCCGCCGCTGACCGACCTGCGCGGTGAGCGCGGCGCCCCTGTCCGCCGTACCGCCACCGCCGAGGCGGGCGACCTCCTGGCCGACCTGGTCGTCGAGGGCGTCCAGACGCTCGCGTTCGTCCGGTCCAGGCGCGGTGCGGAGTCGGTGGCGCTCAGCGCCAAGCGCGCCCTGCACGAGGTAGCGCCCGACCTAGCCGAACAGGTCGCCGCCTACCGTGCCGGCTACCTGCCCGAGGAGCGGCGCGCTCTGGAAGCGGCCCTGCGCTCGCGCTCGATCATCGGGCTGGCGAGCACGAACGCTCTGGAGCTGGGCGTCGACGTCTCCGGGCTCGACGCCGTCCTGGTGTGCGGGTGGCCGGGGACGCGCGCGTCCCTCTGGCAGCAGGCGGGACGTGCCGGGCGTTCCGGGCAGGCCGCCCTGTCGGTCCTCGTGGCCCGGGACGACCCGCTCGACACCTTCCTCGTCCACCACCCCGAAGCGATCTTCGGGACGCCGGTCGAGGCCACCGTCCTCGATCCCGACAACCCCTACGTCCTCGAACCCCACCTGTGCGCGGCGGCGTCCGAGATGCCGCTGACCGAGGACGACCTCCCCCTGTTCGGCCCCGCGACCACCGACCTGCTGCCCGACCTCGTCCGCCGCGGGTTCCTCCGCCGCCGTCCCGCGGGCTGGTACTGGACGCGCCGCGACAAGGCCGCCGACCTCGCCGACATCCGGGGCGCGGGCGGCGCCCCCATCCAGGTCGTCGAGCTGTCCACCGGGCGCCTGCTCGGCACCGTGGACGAGTCCTCCGCGCACACCACCGTCCACGAGGGCGCCGTCTACATCCACCAGGGCGAGTCGTTCATCGTCCACACCCTCGACCTGGACGACAGCGTCGCGCTGGTGGAGGCCGCCGACCCCGACTACTCCACGACCGCCCGCGACGTGACCGACATCGGCATCGTCGAACGGCTCCGTTCGGTGTCCTGGGGCGAGGCCACGCTCTGCTTCGGCACCGTCGACGTCACCCGCCAGGTCGTCGGCTACCAGATGCGGCGCCTGCAGACGGGCGAGATGCTCGGCGAGAAGCCCCTGGACCTGCCGCCCCGCACCCTCCGCACCCGCGCCGTCTGGTGGACCCTCTCCGAAGACCAGGTCTCGCGGCTGGACGACCTCGACCTGGCCGGCGCCGCCCACGCCGCCGAGCACGCCTCGATCGGGCTCCTCCCCCTGTTCGCCACCTGCGACCGCTGGGACATCGGCGGCGTCTCCACGGCCGTCCACCCCGACACGGGGCTCCTCACCGTCTTCGTCTACGACGGCCACGAAGGCGGCGCGGGCTTCGCGGAACGCGGCTACGCCGACGCCGCGTCCTGGCTGCGGGCGACGCGGGACGCCATCGCGTCCTGCGAGTGCGACTCGGGCTGCCCGTCCTGCATCCAGTCGCCCAAGTGCGGCAACGGCAACGACCCCTTGGACAAGCGCGGCGCCCTGGACCTCCTGGCCGTCCTCCTGGACGAAGCCCCCCGATAGCGGTCAGGCGTTCGGGGCCATCCGCTGCGCGGAGACGGGAGGCTGGTCGTCCATGCCCCGGCGCGCCTGGGCCAGCGCCTGCTGGAGCTTGCGCCGCTCCATCTCCAGCGTCTGCAGCGACTCCTCGTGCTCGTCCCGCAGGTCCCTCAGTTCCCGCCGCATGTTCATCGCGCGCCGGAAGCCCAGCATCGCGACCATCACGCCCGCCATGAACACGATCGCGACCACCGCGCCGGCCATGAAGACATGCCACTGCGCCGTGACCCCCGGCACGTCGTTCCCGAACACGGTCATCCCGGCGGCGCCGCCGTTGTCCAGCAGCACGGCCACCCCGACCGCGACGGCGGCGAGCGTGACGATCAGTCCCAAGAAGATCATGCGGAGGGTCTCCTCTCCAACGGGCCCCACCGGCCCGCGGCGGGCCGGAATCCCGGGCGACGGGCCGCATTTCCGGACGATCCAACTCGGCATGGCAGCCTAGACCCTGCCCAAACCGGTCGCCAGCCCTTCCTGATCATCAGAACCCGCCGTCGCCGTCCGGCCACGCACGGTCACGCTTCGCCCTCCGGCGTCACGCGAGGGCGGGCTCCGCGGGGAGCGTCGGCCGGATGTTCTGGTTCAGCCGGAACAGGTTCGCGGGGTCGTAGGCGTCCTTGAGCGCGACCAGCCGGGCGTACTTCTCCTCGCCGAACGCGTCGCGGACGCGGTCTCCCTCCGCCGTGAAGTTGAGGTAGGACGCCCCCGTGCTGAACGGGCGCATCGCGGCCGCGAACCTGCGCGTGGCGGCCGTCATGGCGGCGTCGTCGGCCGGATCCGACCACACCACGATCGGGTGGAACAGGTAGCGGGCGTCGCGGTGCGAGAAGGCGGTCGCCTCGTCCGGCACCCGGGCGACGCCCTGGCCGATCCGGAAGAGGACCATCTGGCTCAGCGGCCCCCCGCGTCCGGCCAGGTCGACGGCGTGTGCCAGGTAGACGTCGATCGCCGCGTCGTCCAGGTCCCGCATGTACTCGCCGCGCCAGTAGTTGCGGAAGCCCGGCGGACAGGTCGGGTCGAGCATCGCCTGGAAGGCGGTGTAGGGCATCGGCGAGATGAGGTCGACGGCCGGCCCCATCTCCCGGAGCGGCCGGATCGCGTCCTCGCCGAGTTCCGGGGCCCCGACGTAGAGCGCGAGCACCCCGAACACCGGCTTGCCCACGAGCTCCCGCGGGACGAACGGCTCGTCCGGCGCGCTGAGCACCGCACAGGACGTGGACACCTCGTCGGGCGCGTCGTCCGCCCAGTCGCGCCAGCGGCGCACCATCTCCGGCGCCCGCTCGATCGGGAAGGCCGTCAGCCCGGCGAGGACGGTCGGGCCGAGCGGCTCCAGCCGGAACTCGAACTCGGTGACGATGCCGAAGTTCCCGCCGCCGCCGCGGATGCCCCAGAACAGCTCGGCGTTGTCGTCATCGCTCGCCCGCACGATGCTCCCGTCGGCGAGCACGACCTCAGCCGAGACGAGGTTGTCGCAGGCCAGCCCGTACTTCGAGGACGTCCAGCCATAGCCGCCGCCGGTCGTGAACCCGCCGATGCCGGTCGTGGTCACCCGCCCGCCGGGGGTGTGCAGCCCCTCCTCCTGGGTCGCCGCGTCGTACTCCCCCCACAGCACGCCGCCGCCCGCCGTGGCCGTCCGCGCGACCGGGTCCACCGTGACCGACTTCAGCCCGCTCAGATCGATCATCATGCCGTCGTCGCAGGTGGCGAGCCCGGCGACGCCGTGGCCGCCGGAGCGCACCGCCACGAGGAGCTCGTTCTCGCGCGCGGTGTCGACCGCCGCGGCGACGTCCGCCGCGTCCGCGCACCGGGCGATGACCGCCGGGCTGCGGTCGATCATCCCGTTGAAGACCTGCCGCGCCTCGTCGTATCCGGGCTCGTTCGGCAGGAGCACCGAGCCGGAGAACCCGCCTCTGAGGGCGTTCACCGCGTTGATCGGGGCCATCACTCCTCCTTCGGGTCGTCAGATGGCACGATCGTGGCGGAACACCCGTTCCGCGAGCGTTCCGCGCAGCCGCTCCTCGAACGCCCGCTGCCCCCGCCGCCGCGCCGCGGCCAGCGCGCGGTCCAGCTCCGCGTCCACCTCGCCGCCGGGCTCGCCGAGCGACGCGAGGAACAGGGCCCGCAGCCGCCGGATCTCCGCCTCCCACAGCCGGGCGCCGCGGCCCATGCCGAGCGCCTCGTCCGCCAGGACCAGGCCGTCGCCGGGCTCGTCCGCCAGCGCGTACCCCTCCAGCAGCAGCCGGGTCGCGACACCGGGCAGCCCCGGCGCGGGCGCCTCCCCCAGGACGACCTCGTCGCGAGAACGGCGCAGGCGCTTCAATCCCTCGGACGTCCGCCCGGCGACCACGTCGAGATATCCGCCGAACAGCTCCATCGGCACGCGCACCTGGCGGGGAGCGCCCTCGGCGAGGTCCGCCTCCAGCCCCCGCACGTGGCGGCGGAACTGCGCGGCGTCCCCGCGGTCCATCGCGTCGACCGCCGCCCACAGCCACGTGACGGCCCTGCTGTACGCGTGCGTGGACCCCTGCGCGAGCCCGAGCGCGATGCCGCGCTGGCGGTCGGCCTCGGCGCCCCGGCCGAGCAGCCACAGCGCGTGCGCCAGCCGCAGCCGGACGATCAGCTCGGTGTCCTGCCCGTAGCGCAGGACGTGCGCCCGGCGCCGCGCTGGCCGGAACCGCCGCATCGCCGCCGTGAAATGCCGGCGCGCCCGCTCCAGGTCCCCCGCCCAGTACGCGGCGATCCCGTGGACGTAGTCGGCCTCCACCCACAGCACCTGGTCGCCGTCCCGTTCGGCGCGCGCCCTCAGCCGCTCGCCGAACCCGTGCGCCGCCTCCCACTCCCCGCGCGTCAGCGCCGCCAGCGCCAGCGACCAGACGAGCGGCGGGTCCGGCTCGGCGCCGAGCCGGTCGGCGAGCCGCAGCGCCCGCGCGTGCACCCGCGCCATCCGCGCCGACCCGTGCCCCTCGCACGCGACCAGCGGCGCGGGCAACGCCGTCAGCAGCCGCAGCTGGACCCGGGCGGTGTCGGGGCCGCGCGGCAGACCGTCTGACAGCTCCAGCGCCCGTTCCAGGGCACGAGCCGCGTCGGCGTGCGCGTGCAGCCACTGCGCGTCCCGCGCCGCCCGCTCATGCCAGCGGACGGCCGCCGCGGTCGCGCCCGCCTTCTCGTAGTGCCCCGCGAGCGCCGCCGCCGCACCGCCGCCCTCCTCCAGCGCGCGGGCCACCGCGAGATGCACCCGCCGCTGGCGGGGCGGGCCGAGCGCGGCGTAGGCGGCGTCCCGGATCCGCGCGTGGCTGAAGTCGTAGGCGCTCGGGCCGTGCGCCCGGACGATCCCGCGGCGCCACAGCTCGTCCAGCGCGGACACGAACGTCCGCTCGTCGAACCCGCTCGCCGCCGCCGCGACGTCCGCGGTGAACGCCCGCCCCACCGCCGCGGCGACGCCCGCCAGCTCCGCGGCCGGCTCCGACAGCCGCGCCAGCCGTCCCGCGATCACCGCCTGCACCTTCGGCGTGGCCGCCGGCGCGTCCGCCCGCAGCGCCTCCACCAGGAACAGCGGATTGCCCTCGCTGGCGCCGTAGAGCCTCCGGAGATCGGCGGTGCCCAGCGGCGTACCGGTAATGCGCTCGGCCAGCAGCGCGGTCTCCTCCCGGCCCAACCGCCCGAGCTCGATCTCGGTGAACCGCGCGAGCGCCCGCAGCGACCGGATCAGCGTGCCGAGCGGATGCCCGGCGTCGAGGTCCTCCCGCCGGGCCGTGACGGCCACGAGCAACCGCGCGGACGGCGCCGCCCGCACCAGGTAATGGACCAGCCTGAGCGACTGCTCGTCCGACCACTGGGCATCGTCCACCACCAGCAGCAGCGGCGCCCCGACGGACATCAGCGCCCGCCGGATCGCCCCGAAGAGCCGCCGCCGCAGCTCAGGCTCCGGCAGCGCCTCGGGCGGCGCCACCGCCAGCTCCGGCAGCAGCCGGGAAAGCTCGGTCAGCCGCGCCCGGTCCAGCCTCGGCAGCCGCGCCGACACCGGAGGGGACCGCAGCCACGCCGTCACGACCCCGTAGGCGATCGTCCCCTCCGCCGGATAGGCCCGCGCCTCCACCGCCGGCGCGCCCACGCGGACCCTCAGCTCGTCCACCAGGCGGGTCTTGCCGATTCCGGCCTCCCCGCTGACGAGCACCAGCTGCGCGCGCCCGGACGCCGCCTCCCGCCACACGCCCGCCAGGCGCTCCCACTCGGCGGCCCGCCCGACGAACGGCGACATCGCGGCCGGCGGCTCCGCCTCCGCGACGAGCGCCTCGTACATCGCCCGCGTCTCCGGCGACGGCCGGACGCCGAGCTCCCGCTCCAGCGTCGTCGCGCACACGTGGTAGGCCCGCAGCGCCCGCACCCGGTCACCGCCCTCACCGCAGAGCCGGATCAGCAGCCGATGCCCCTCCTCTCGCAAGGGGTCGCCTCCGACCAGCTGCTCGGCGTACCGGACGGCGTCCGGCCACCGCCCCTCCCGCCCGCGCCGGTCCGCGAGCTCCGCCAGCGCCTCCATGTACAGCCCCGCGAGCCGCTCCCGCTCCTCGATGAGCCACTCGTCATAGCAGCCCTCCAGCAGCTCACCGCCGTAGAGGCCGACCGCGTCCTCCAGCCGCCCGTCCGCGATCGCCCGCTCGAACTGCTCGACGTCCAGCCACACCGGCGCCTCGTCCCGCCACCGCACCGTCCGCGCCCCGATGTCGACGAACCGGTCGACGTCCGGCACCGACCGCCGCAGATTGTGCAGCACCTTGCGAAGGTTTGTGAGCGCCTGCCCATCGGTCGAGTCCGGCCACAACAGGAACGCCAGCCGCTGCCGCAACTGAGGCGCCTCCCGATGCAGCAGCAGATACGCCAGCAACGACTCCACCCGCGCCGACTCCAGCGTCGGAAGCGCCTCCCCCTCCAGCCGGAGCTCCACCCCGCCGAGCAGCCGCACCCGCAACGCCGGCGCCATCTCAACACGCCCCCGCCCGGACGCGCCGCCCCCCGCGAAACGCCCCCCAGCCGAAAGTCCCCCCGGCCATCCCCCCACGCTACGCCCACCCCCGCCCCCCAGCCCCAGGCCAGGTCAGGCGGCGGTCACCGGTGTTGTCTGCGCGGACGCGATGCGCCAGCCGTGTGCTTCCTCGACCATGACGTACGTGAGGCTGCCCGACGTGGGCAGCGTCGCGCCGCCGTCCTGCCTCGCCGCTGGATCCCGCTCGTCGGAGATGTGCTTGATGCAACTGACGATGGCGACGTTGGGGGCGGCGAAACGCACGTCCACGACCTCTTGCCTTGTGCGCACCTGTGCCAGGGGCCCGGCCAGGGCCTGTCTTCTGACCTGACGCAGTGCCTCCCTGCCCAGCACCCGCCGTCCGGCGACGTTGACGATGACGGCTTCAGCCGTGTGCAAGGCGAGAAACGGTTCGAGGTCGTTCTGGCGCTGCTCGGCCAGGGCGACCACCTGCTTGACGGCGGCCAGCCGCTCGGCGTCCGTTCGCCCGGTCATGCCTGAGGCCCCCGACCATGCGTAGGAGGCCGGTGCAGCGAGTCGCCGGCGGAGGAACTGCTCAAGGGTCAGCATGCGCGGACGATGGCGGCGTAGCGCGGGGATATCGGCCTGGTATCCGGCTTCTGCGAACCACTGGAACATCCGCTCTTGGATCGGCAGAACCTCCAGGCGCGTCGGTACACCGGTGACACGCTGGTAGACCTCGGCGACCTGGGGGAACGTCAGCTCGTCACCAGCGAGTTCGATCTGGCGGCCGATGAACCGGTCCGGGTCCTCGAAGGCGTCTGCGGCGAACACACCGATGTCGTCCGTGGCGATGAACTGCATCGGCCTGGCCGGATCGACCGGCAGCGACAGGACCCGCTCGTCCTTGGCATCGGCGTAGTGAAGCAGGTTGTTCATGAAGAAAACCGGACGCAGGATGGTCGCGGGCACATCGAGGCCCAGAATGTGCCGCTCGATCTGGGCCTTGCTCTCGAAGTGGTCGATGCCGGTGTCGCGTTCGGCGCCGCCCACGGAGCTGTACACCAGGTGCGCGACACCACTCTCTTCCGCGACGTCCGCCACGGTCTTGCCTCGACGCACCTCGGCGGCCAAGGTGTCCGGCTCGTGGGCCAGCGGCTGGACGCTGAAGACCCCGTGCACGCCGGCCATCGCCCTGCGCAGGGAACCAGCGTCGTCCAAGTCGCCCTGGACCAGCACCGCGCCCTGCTCCCGGAGGCGGCGGGCGGCGGGCTTGTCCGGGTCGCGCACCAGCGCATGGACCTGCCGGCCGCGAGCCAGCAGCTCACGGGCGGTGGCTCCGCCCTGGTTGCCGGTCGCACCGGTGACCAGGATGGGTCGGGAAACAGACATGGGCGTCCTCTCATTCGGAGCGAATTGCTCCGAATAACCTAATACGGAGCGGTTCGCTCCGCAATTGGTAGGCTCCGCTCGTGCCCGACTCCGCGAAGCCCCGCAAGCGAGGACCCCAAGCCCGCGCCGCGCGCAACGACCGCGCGCTGATCGAGGCGGCCCGCGAGGTCTTCATCACCCAAGGGTTCGACGCGCCGGTGTCCGCCATCGCGGAGCGGGCCGGGGTGGGGATGGGCAGCCTGTACCGCCGGTACGCCACCAAGGAGGAGCTCCTCCAGCGGTTGTGCGCCGATTCCATGGAGCACCTCGCCGAGGCGGCGCGCGCCGGCCTGGCGATCGGCGATCCCTGGCAGGGTCTCGTCCACTACATCACCGAGTGCACCGCCTTCGGCTTCGGCGCACTGGCCCCGCTAGGGGGGACCATCGCCCTCACGCCCCAGATCCAGCACGCCGCCGAACAGGCCGGGCGCTTCACCGACGAACTGATCGCCCGCGCCCACGACGCCGGCGCCCTGCGCACCGACGTGACCGCCCTGGACATCTTCCTGCTCATCGGCCAGTTCAGCCGCCCCGGCCCCGCCCCCTCCCAGCACGCCGATCAGCACGTCCGGTCCCGGCTACTGGCGATCGCCCTGGACGGCCTCAAAGCCGACCACACCGACCCGCTACCAGGCCCACCCCCCGACCCCCGGGAGTACCACACCATGTGGGCCACCGGCCGAACCTGACCAACCACCCGCAGACGAACCACCCCCACAGGCCGCCCCGATAACGCCCGGAAACGGCGAACCGGCTTCGTCAGGGCAGGAGCGGGCCGCGCTAGTTGGCGGCCGCGCATGGGCTTTGGCGGGAGGCTGGGCGATACGGACGATCACACGCCGACCACGCGTCTCCCACGGTCGCAGGACGGCAACCCAGCTGCGGCCCGGAGCGCTCGAAGATGGTGAGCCCGGCTTCGCCTCGGCCGATTCGCCGGAGGCGTCGCCGCCCGCGCGGCCTCAAGGAAGCCCGGTGAGCTTGGGCCTGTACGGGCCGCCGCACCGCTAGGGGGACGGCAGGAGACGTTGGGGGCTACTTGCGGCGGCGGCCGCGTTTGGGTTTGGCGGCGGGCGGGGCTATGCGGACGCTCACGCCGCTGGAGCGCTTGCCCAGGGTCGCGGGGCGGCGACCTGGCCTCGTCCTGGGCGAGTCGGCGGGCCGTGGGCCGCCGGTCCTCTTCGGCGGCTTGCCGGTCTTGGCGCCGGCGAGCGTGACCGTGGCCGTCTTGGCCAGCGCCTCGGCTCGGGCGATCTGCTCGCGGGCCTTGGAGACCCGCTTGCGGCCGGTGCCGTTGCGGGCGATGCGCGCGGCCATGCCCTTGCTGCTGGTCGGCCCCTGCGCGAACCGCAGGCGTCGCGTCCATGTCCCGAGATGCGCGGCGATGATCAGCAGGACCAGCGCGATGCCGACGCTCTTGCCCCACTGGAGCCGGTCGGTCGCGGCGATGTTCTCCGCCTTCGGCGAGTCGGTGGCGATCTGCGGCGCCGGGTAGGTGAGGCCGGGCGTCGCGCCGTCCGGCTGGACGGACGGCAGCGTGACCGGCGACTGATTGTTGAAGGGGGTCAGCGGTGTCCCGGTGCTGGGGACGCTGCCGCCGGACGGGAGGGACGGCGCCGAGCCGCCGGGCACCGAGCCGGAACCGCCCAGCGCCGCGCTGACCGTGGATGCGCTCGAGGATAGGGAGCCGCCCGTTCCCGTCGAGCGCCGGGCCTTGACGCCCACCGAGACCGCGCCGCTGGAGCGGGTCGCCGCCAGTGTGGCGGAGCAACTCGTCCCCTGGCACAGGGAATTGACCGAGCCGGACTTGGACTTCACGCCCGAACCGGACAGCGTGTAGCCGGTGAGGTCGTCCTCAAGGCCGCGGTTCCACTTCACGACGACCTTGCCGCCGGACGTGCCGGCGGACACCCCGGTCGGGGCCGCCGGCGCGATGCGCACGGTGAAGGTGTTGGAGTCGTAGATGTTCCCGGTCTGCTTGCCCTTCAAGTAGACCTTGTAGCGGCCGTTCCGGCTGATGGGAAAGGTTCCGGACATGTCCCCGGAGAAGCCCTTCTCCTGGAGGAACGTGTCGCCGATGCCGGGGCCGTCCACCCGCAGCTGCATGGTGATGGCGAAGTCGAAGTGGGCCTTGGCCGTCAGCTCGGACCCGCTGGTGATGACCGCGCCGTTCGCCGGGGTGATGACACTGGTCGTTGCGGCCTTCGCAGGCAGGGCGGCGAGTACCGGGAAGCTCATCGCAAGGGGCGCCGCGAGCGCGACTGCACCGATCCTGCGACTGATGGTCACGGCCTCAATCCCTTCGACAGCGTCTGCTCGTTCGTCCCGCGGAGGGCTCGCGGGTCACACTGTGCCTGGAGATGGCTACGGGCTTACGGCAGCGTAACGTACCACCGGGTAGCAAAAGTCACAGGAGCATGACAAAGAGGAACGTGTTTTCATTCTCCGACGACCTCCCCACCCTATTGACACTCAGTGCAACGATGTAAGCGTTACCTTACATCGTCCCGCCCCACGGGGCCAGCCCTGGCCCGGGAGGCGACTCGCAGACCGCCGACCCCCATCGGCACATGCAACTCGACTGTCACCGACACCTCGACCACGTCACCGCGCACCCGGCACCGCGTCACGCGGGCACCGGACTCGACCGCGATCTCTTTCGCCCTGCCGCAGGCGTCCCCGTACGCGACTCGCGCCGCGCCTGCCAGAGCCGCCATGTCGGCCGCCGCATCACCCCGATGCCTCGCCACCCGCACGCCGCCGACCATGATCGCCGCGACGCCGACCACCCACACCAGGGCCGCGAACGCGAGCACCCACACCGTTCCCGACCCGCGATCCACCCGTAGGACACGCAACCCCCGCCTGGGCTGGCCTGCGGTGTGTTCGCGGTTAGGGGGCATCGGTGGGAGCTCCTGGTTCTGTCGGGGCGGCTATATGGGCTCGGACGATCATGGGTGGCAGGCCGATCGCGGCGGCGGGGCGGACGGGAGCCGAGACGTCCACGTGGACGGTCGCCTCGTCGCGCCGGACCTGGACGGTCGCCCCATCGGGGACGGCCTCCTCCACCAAGGCCCGTACCGCGGTGAGGGACTCGCCCCTGGCCGCGGCACGGGCGCCGGCGCGGGCCGCGTCCGTGCAGGTGAGCTGGACGGACGCGACCGTCACGCCCCACAGGGCGGCCGCGGTGATCAGGACGAGGGCGGGGAGGGCCACGGCGATCTCCGCCGTGACCGTCCCGCGGTCCCTCAGCCGGCCAGCTTCAGGGCCTTCTCGATGATCTGTAAGAGCAGCGACTTCACCTGGGAGCTGGTCACGATCTTGAACAGCAGCCCGGCGAAGGCCGCCGCCGCGATGGTGCCGACCGCGTATTCGGCGGTGGACATCCCGCGGTCCTTGCATGCTCCGGACCATCGCCGCACCACCGTCTTCATGGCCCTCATCGGGGCTCCTTTCGCTCGTGGTTCTGTTCAAGGCTGCTGCCTGGGCGGGCCGGGAGAAGGGTGAACGGCGTTCTGTGGATAACCCGGCTCACCAGGGCAGGAGAAGGGTCGAGGCGATCCCGGCGATGGCCGGGACGACGCCCAGCAGGACGAAGGCGGGCAGGAAGCAGAGGCCGAGCGGGGCGAGCGCCCGGATGCCCGCCGCCCTGGCCCTGGCGGCGGCCGCCGAGCGGGCGACGCGGCGCTGGTCGCGCGCGAGGCGGCTGAGAGACGGGGCGAGAGCGGCCCCGGTCGACGTCGCCCGGACGGCCGCCCGCGCCAAGGGTGCGAGCATCGGCTCCTTCGCCAGCGCCAGCCATGCCTCCGCCGGGTCGGCTCCCAGCCGGATCTGGACGGAAACGGCACGGAGGTCGTCCCCGAGAGGGCCTCCGACGGCGTCCGCGACGGCGGCGACGGCCTCGTGCCAGGGGGCGCCGCCACGCAGGCAGGCGGCGAGAAGATCCACCGCGACGGGAAGGTCCGCGATGAGCCGCGCCTGCCGGCGGCGGCGCTCACCGCCGCCGAGACGGCTGAAGGACGACCACACCGCCACCACCGCCAGAACACCGATCACCCAGCCGGTCGGCCCTCCCAGCATCACCACGCACAGCACTCCCGCCGCACCGGCGGCGACACGCCTGAGCAAGACGTCCCGCCGCTGAGCCGCTTCTGAGGACCCGTCCCGTTCCTGCGACGATTCACTCCGCCGGGAGGCGGCCCGGCCCCGCGCATGCCGCGAACTCGCAGCGGCATGCTTCGGCTGCCTCCCGCGGAACTGCTTGGCCAGCCTGTGCGTAGCGATGCTCGTGCCTCTAGGGAGGAGAAAACCGGACGCCGCAGCGCAGAGCACAGCCATCCACATCGTCACGACCCCACCTACCTCTCCTTGTCACTCGGCCGCGCCCCCGGCCCCTCGATCCCCCTGCGAGCGCACTGACCTGACGTCCCGCCTCGCGACGCCCCCGCCCACCCGCGAACAGAACGGACGGCCCCGCCCCAAGCGCGCGGCAGGGACGACCTGCGACGCCCGGCCACTGCTCGCTGGGGTGGTGTGGTGCTTGCTGGGGTGGTGGTGCGGGAAGTGGTCAGGGGGTTCGAAGGGATTCGTGGTGGTTAGTGGGGGGATTCTGCGGATTGGGCTAGGCGGCGGGTCCAGTAGAGGCCTGCTGCGTTGAGGGTCGTGCCTGTGATGAGGCAGGCCAGGCCTGGGAGGGTTCCGAAGAGGAACGGGACGGGGTGGGCGCCCAGAGCCGCGGCCATGGCCAGGCCCAGGAGGGGGAGCGCGGCCAGGAGGCGGGCCGTTGCGCGGGGGCCGGCCAGTTGGACGGAGACCTCCTGGCGCTGGGTCTCCTCGTCGCGGAGGGCGCTTGCCAGGCCGTCCAGGACCGTGGCGAGGGTGCCGCCGCGCTCGGAGCCGACGCGCCAGCAGGCCGCCAGCAGGCGGAGGCCCTCGGCTCCGGGCTGGGCGGCCAGCTTGTCCAGGTGGTCGGGCGGTGGGCGAGGCAGGCTGAGCAACTCGGCGGACACGTGCGGGTCGAGGACGGTGGCGGCCGACGTGAACGCCTCGTCCGGGGTGCGGCCGGCGGCCAGCTCGGCGGCCATGGCGTCGCAGAGTTCGATGACGGCGGTGCGGCGGCGTTGCGGACGTGTTCGGCGTTCCCGGAAGGTCTCGATCTTGGTGCGGAGGGGCCGTAGCGGGTCTGTGTGCTTGGGGGCGGTCAGGCGGTCGAGGCGGTGGGCCGCGGGGGAGGGGACCAGGAGCGTCCAGGCTGCGGCGGCCGAGCAGAGGATGGCGAGGGTCTCGATCATGCCCTGCCCCTCAACCGGGCGGTCAGGGCGTCCATCCCCGGGGCCGGGACGGTTTCGCCGGAGGCGGTGAACGAGACGGCGGGGACGACGCCGACCAGGCCGTCGGGGGCCCGCTGGAGCAGGCAGATCTCGGCTACGCGGCGGCGGCCCCCGCCCGGCTCGCGGGCCAGATGGACGACGATGTCCAGCGCCGCCGCCAACTGGCTGTGGACGGCCTCCCGTGTGAGGCCCGCCGCGCAGGCGAGGGCTTCCAGGCGGGCGGGTACGTCGGCCGCGGTGTTGGCGTGGAGGGTGCCGCAACCGCCCTCGTGACCGGTGTTCAAGGCTTGTAGGAGAACTACCACTTCGGGGCCGCGCACCTCGCCTACGACCAGGCGGTCGGGGCGCATGCGGAGGGCCTGGCGGACGAGGTCGTTCAGCGTCACGCCGCCCGCGCCTTCCGTGTTCGGTGGGCGGGCCTCCAGGCGGACGACGTGGGGGTGGGACGGTTTCAGCTCCGCGGAGTCTTCGACCAGGAGCAGGCGTTCCGAGGGGTTCACGAGCGACAGCAGGGAGCTCAGAAGGGTCGTCTTCCCCGTTCCCGTGCCGCCCGTGATCAGGAAGGCGGCGCGGGACTCGATCAGGGCGGCGAGGAGGGCGGCGCCCTCGGGCGGGACGGTGGTCGCCGCGACCAGCTCGTCCAGGGTGAAGGCGCGGCGGCGGGGGAGGCGGAGCGACAGGCAGGTGCCGGTCGCGGCCACCGGGGGCAGGACCGCGTGGAGTCGCACGCCGCCCGGCAGGCGGGCGTCGGCGTAGGGGGAGGCGTCGTCGAGGCGGCGGCCTGCGGCGGCGGTGAGGCGCTGGGCCAGGCGGCGCAAGGCCGGT
Organism: Actinomadura sp. B10D3; assembly: GCF_039871695.1. Classification (NCBI taxonomy): domain Bacteria; kingdom Bacillati; phylum Actinomycetota; class Actinomycetes; order Streptosporangiales; family Thermomonosporaceae; genus Actinomadura; species Actinomadura sp. B10D3. Next base: position 363,036 of record NZ_JBDPLY010000002.1, on the reverse strand, counting down.
TCGTCCGGGAAGCGGACGGAGGTGCGGACCAGGCCGGAGCCTGTGTCGATCCAGACCTCGTCGGGGCCGTTCACCAGGACGTCGGTGACGTCCGGAGAGCGCAGCAGCGGCTCCAGGGGTCCGGCGCCGACGAACTCGGCGCGTAACTCGTCGGCCAGGGCCAGGACCTCGCGGTCGCCGAGCAGGCGTTCTTCCGCGCGCAAGGCGGCGGCGACCCGGCCGGTCGTCGCCTCGCCGCCGGTGTGGGCGAGCCTGTCCCGGACGGCGTCGGAGAGCCCGGTCACGCGGCGGCCTCCTGGTAGGCGGAGGGCTGGAGGGCGAGGTCGTCGAGGACGGCGGCACAGAAGTCGGCCAGGGGGCCGCGGCGGCAGGCGCGGTCGAGGGTGCCCTCGTCCGTCGCGGCGGGCAGGCGGCGGTCGCGGTCGAAGGTGCCGGCGGACGGCAACCCGAGGGCGGTCACGACCGCGTCGGGCGTGAGGCCGCCAGGGGCCGGGCCCTGGACGACCAGGCGCAGGTCGGCGGTGTCGCGGCGCAACGCGGTGGCGAGGCCGTCGGCGGCGACGGTGGCGCGGACCTCCGCGGGGACGAGCAGCAGGGTGCGGTCGGCGGTGCGCAGCGCGGCCCGGCCGACGTCGCCCGGGTAGCGGGGGACGTCCACGACGACCAGGTCGAACCCGCGGGCGGCGGCGTCGAACAGCGACCCGACGGCCTCGCCGGAGACCGGGGCGGGTTCGCCGCGCCGCCAGGAGAGGACGGAGAGGTCGCCGGCGCGGGGGAGCGTCTCGCGGAGCGTGGCGGTGCTCAGCCGGCCGCGGCGCTCGGCGAGGTCGTGCCAGCGGACGCCCTCGTGCTCCTCCAGCCCGAGCATGAGGTCGACGCCGCCGCCGAAGGGGTCGGCGTCGACGAGGAGGGTGCGCAGGCCCTGGTTCGCCGAGGCCACGCCGAGCGCGGCGGCGAGGACGCTGGCCCCGGCGCCGCCGCGGGCGCCGACGACGCAGAGGGTGGTCGCCCAGCCGCCCTCGGGCTCGCAGGCGGCGGCGAACGCGTTGACGAGCCAGTCCTCGTGGTCGGGTAGCGCGGCGACGTCCTGGGCGCCGGCCTCCACCGCGAGGCGGTACGCGTCGGACGTGGCGCCGTCGCCGGTGACGAGGACGACGCCCGGCCGGCGCTGGAGGCCGGCGGCCGCCACGTCCCCGGCGGCGTCGGCGCCCACGAGGATGAGGGCCGGCCACGTCCAGGCGGGCCGGGCCTCGTCGGCGCCGTAGGCGACCTCGGCGTGGGCGTCGGCGGCGGCCGCGAGGCGGAGCAGGCCGTCGGCGAGGGCCGGGTCGGACGTGACGATCAGTGCCGCGAGGTTCATCGGATGGCTCCTTCGACGTTCGGAGACATCCACCGTGCGGGGCGCGGCCCGAGCGCCGCCGGAGAACCGCGACCTGTGGATAACTTCCCGCCGCGGGCGGCGGGGCGGTGGCGCGGAGGTGTCTCGCGGGCGCCACCGCCCGGCCGCTGTACGACTGGGCGACCCCCGCCGGGGGGGAGAGCGGGGGTCGCCGGACGGTCCGGCTCCGGGGGGGGTAGAGCCGGCCCGTTTTCCCAGGAAAGACTCAGGGAGTTCGGCCCGTATGTAAGTTCGCGCTATGGCACGGGCAAACTCGCAGACTCCAGTCTAGGCAGATACAACATATGCTGCCCGATCGTTGAGAGTTCCGTCGAGTCGCAAACTCGTCCGGCACGTGACGATTTTTCGCACCTGGCGGTAACGATCCGCCGAAGGCGGGACGCGTGCGGCGCGACCGCACCGGTGCCGGGCCTCCCGTCCCAGTGCACAAGGCGCGCAACGGGGCGGGAGTGGGAGCGTACAGGAGAACTAAAGATCTTTCCTGTTACATCCGGGATCGGCCCCCCAAAAGGGAACGATCACGGTGTGTGATCATTTATCGGACCAAAGTTATAGTTCCGGTTAGTCCGGAATATCCCCCGTCGCCCTCAGGGGACACTCGCGTCCCCTCCGGCTCCAGACCCGCCGCCCCCGCGCGTTTCCCGAACAAGGGCTTGTCAACAGGGCAAATGAGGCGTACACAGGTCGTACGGACCACGTGTCCGAGCACGGCACCCGGGCACCCACGCGCGACCAGCCGCGGGAGGCGCGTCGAGACGGGCTTGACCCGGTCCGACGGATATGAGGTGCACGCTTGGTAACCCGGTGTGACGTGTTTGGCGGCGGCGTCCCCTGGCGGGGCGCCGTTCGCTTGCGTCCACCCCCGCTACCCGCGGACGTCCAGCCCCAGCGCCGTCGCCAGCACGACCGCCTGGTAGGCGTCGATCACCGCGCCTCTGATCTCGGCGGTGAGCGGGTCGAGCGACGACAGGTCGCTGCCGCGTAGATCACAGCGCGAGAAGTCGGCCTGGTGCAGCGACGCACCCCACAGGTCGACCTCGCGCAGTTCTGCCCCAGCGCATCTCGCACCCGTGAGATCCGCCTCGCGCATGCGCACTTCGGTGAACGACGCCCGCCGCAGATCAGCACCTGGCAGACCGGTGAACGACCAGTCGCCGCCCTTCACCTTCATCAGGTCGTGCGTACAGCCGTCGAACAAGCTCCCCAGGAACTTGCACCCGGTGAAGGACGCGTCGAAGAAACCACATCTGACGAACGTGCAGTTGACGAACGCCGCATCCGTATGGCTGGACACGTTGAAACGCACGCCCCTGAACGTGCAGCCCGTGAACGTGGCACCGACGCCACTGGCCTCGGTCATGTCCACGTCCACGAACAGGACGTTCTCATGGTTCTCACCCGTCAGGTCACGGGAATCCCAGTTCTCCGAAGAGATGGTGACGTCCGTTGGCGCGGCGGGTCGTCCGTGCATGCGATCGGCCATGCGAACAGCATGGCCCCGCCCACCGACAACGCGTTCAGCCGCGCATGAACGCTTCGCAGATCGCCTGGGAGTCCCGCGCGGCGGCGGCCACGGCGGCTGAACAATGCACGACCCAGCGCGCCACCCCCTCGGACGTACCGGACGTGTATCCGCGAAGGGCCTCGCCATACTCCTCGAACAGTTCGAGGTGCCCCACCTCCGGCGCGACGAGCGACTTGGGGTCGAGGCCACGAGAGACGAGGGTGAGACGCTGAGCGGCACGGGCGACGACCCCGTCCCCCCAGCCGAACGGACGCAGCGCCAGCAGCTCACCGTGCACGATCGACGAGACGACCAGCGCCGGCGCCTTGGTGGGCTCGGTCAGCAGCCCGCTGAGCGCGTCCAGCCGGGCCGCCACCTCCGACGGCGCGGGAGGCTCGCCGAGGCCGAGAACGTCCTTCACGACCCCGTCGCCACTGCGCGGACGTCCCAGTTCGGCGCTGCCGACCGCGTCGGCCGCCGCGAGGACGTGCAGGCGCGCCAGCGCCTGCCGCGGCGCCTTCCGCCAGACCTCCGTCAGCGTGCCCAGCTCGGCCGAGACGCGCAGCGTTCCCTGCACGACGGGGTCCGTCGGGTTCTCCGTGGTGCGCAGCTCGTCCAGCGTGACCGGGGAGCCTTCGAGGACGGCCGAGGCGCGCGCGCCGCGCAGCGCCGACTCCGTGGACACCTCGGCGCTCCGCCGCCGCAGGATGCGGTGGCCGAGCAGCCGGTCCACGGCCTTACGCGCGTCGTCGACGGCGTCGGGGACACCGGGCAGGTCAGCTACGGCGGCAAAGGCATCGGTCACGGCCCGACCTTATGCGGTCCGGTCCGGCATTCGCGCATCGGCCCGCGAGGGCGTAGAACGGAGACGGTTCCCGCATGCCGGACCTGGGAAGGCCTGGCCTGTCGGTACCGCACGAACCGTCCGGAGACGCAGGCGCCGCTCGCGCTCTCCCCCCGACACCCGGGTTCGCGGCCTTGTGAGGACCGGGACCTTCCTGGTGAAGTGGGGATACCGGGCGACCCCGCATCACCTAGCAAGGAGTTCGCGTTGAGCAACAGTCAAGAAACACTGTCGAACCTTCTGCAGGAGACGCGCCGCTTCTCTCCGCCCGCCGAACTCGCCGCCGAGGCCAACGTCAAGGCCGATGCCTACGAGAAGGCCGATGAGGATCGCCTGGGGTTCTGGGCCGAGCAGGCCGACCGGCTCACCTGGACGAAGCGCTGGGACGACGTCCTGGACTGGAGCAACCCTCCGTTCGCCAAGTGGTTCGTGGGCGGTGAACTGAACGTCGCCTACAACTGTGTGGACCGGCACGTCGAGGCCGGACGGGGAGCGAAGGTCGCCTTTCACTGGGAGGGTGAGCCGGGCGACTCCCGTACCCTCACCTACGCCGACCTGCAGACCGAGGTGAACAAGGCCGCCAACGCCCTGCTCGAACTGGGCGTCCGCAAGGGCGACCGGGTCGCGATCTACCTGCCGATGATCCCCGAGCTGCCGATCTCGATGCTGGCGTGCGCGCGCATCGGCGCGACCCACTCGGTCGTGTTCGGCGGTTTCTCGGCGGAGGCGCTCCGCACCCGCATCGACGACGCGGAGGCCAAGGTCGTCATCACCGCCGACGGCGGGTTCCGGCGCGGCAAGCCGTCCGACCTGAAGGGGATCGTGGACGAGGCCGTCGCGCAGACGCCGACGATCGAGCACGTCCTGGTGGTGCGCCGCACCGGCGAGGCGGTGGCCGAGAACGACCGCGACCTGTGGTGGCACGACGTCGTCGAGCGGCAGAGCGACCAGCACACCGCGGAGCCGATGGACTCCGAGCACCCGCTGTACATCCTGTACACGTCCGGGACGACGGGTAAGCCGAAGGGCATCCTGCACACCACCGGCGGCTACCTCACCCAGGTCGCGTACACGCACTGGGCGGTGTTCGACCTGAAGCCGGAGAAGGACGTCTACTGGTGCTCGGCCGACATCGGCTGGGTGACCGGGCACTCCTACATCGTGTACGGGCCGCTCGCCAACGGTGCGACCAGCGTCATCTACGAGGGGACTCCCGACACCCCCGACAAGGGCCGCTGGTGGGACGTCATCCAGAAGTACAAGGTGTCCATCTTCTACACCGCGCCCACGGCGATCCGGACGTTCATGAAGTGGGGCGACGACATCCCGGCGCAGTACGACCTGTCGTCCCTGCGCGTGCTGGGGTCGGTCGGCGAGCCGATCAACCCGGAGGCCTACGTCTGGTACCGCGACAAGATCGGCGGCGGCCGGACGCCGGTGGTCGACACCTGGTGGCAGACCGAGACCGGCGCGATCATGATCAGCCCGCTGCCGGGCGTGACGGCGGCCAAGCCGGGCGCGGCGATGCGCCCGCTGCCGGGGATCGCCGCGGACGTCGTCGACGACCAGGGCCGGTCCGTGCCGGACGGGGGCGGCGGCTTCATGGTCCTCAGGGAGCCGTGGCCGAGCATGCTCCGGACGATCTGGGGCGACGACGAGCGGTACGTGAAGACGTACTGGTCCCGCTTCGACAACCTGTACTTCGCGGGTGACGGCGCGAAGAAGGACGCGGACGGCGACATGTGGCTGCTCGGCCGCGTGGACGACGTCATGCTCGTGTCCGGGCACAACATCTCCACGACGGAGGTGGAGTCGGCGCTGGTCGCGCACCCGAAGGTCGCCGAGTCGGCGGTCGTCGGCGCGACCGACCCGGTGACCGGGCAGGCCATCGTCGCGTTCGTGATCCCGCGCGGGGACGCCGGCGGCGAGGTGGAGGGCGAGGAGTTCCTGAAGGAACTGCGCGACCACGTCTCCAAGACCCTCGGCCCGATCGCCAAGCCCCGGCAGATCATGATCGTTCCGGAGCTGCCGAAGACCCGCTCCGGCAAGATCATGCGGCGGCTGCTGCGGGACGTGGCGGAGAACCGCAGCATCGGCGACGTCACCACGCTGGCCGACAGCACGGTGATGGACCTCATCTCCGAGAAGCTGCCCAGCGCCAAGTCCGAAGACTAGCCACCAGAACCAGAGACCAACGCGGCCCGCGTCCCTCGCACCCCAGAGGGACACGGGCCGCCTCTCTGCACAGACCCTGGTCGCGTTAGTTGCGGGGTGGGTTTCACCGTTTCGCTGCTGATCGGCGGTTTGGCCTATACCGACCCGTCACAATTCGAGAGAGTGACGACTGCGGTTCTGATCGCGAGCGTTCTCGCCTCGGCGGCCGCCATCGTCGTCTTCCGGAGAAGGGTGCGTCTGCGCGCACGCCCGGACTAAGGAGAAATGAGATATGTCGGAGGCAACACCGGACGAGCGCGTCGAGGAGAAGTCCGTCGGCGAACTGGTCGCGCTGGCGTCGAGCTCCATCTCCAACCTGGTCAGGGCGGAGATGGAACTGGCCAAGCTGGAGCTGAAGGCCGACGCCAAGAAGGCGGCCATCGGCAGCGCGATGTTCAGCGCCGCCGCGATGCTCGGCGGGCTGATCATCATCCTGCTGTCCATCGCCTTCGCCTACGGCCTGGTCGCGCTCGGCCTCTGGCACTGGGCCGCGTTCCTCGTCGTGGCGGGCGTGTACGCGGTGCTGGCGGGGCTGTTGCTCCTCTTCGGCAAGTGGCGGATCACCAAGATCGAGGGTGCGAAGCGGACCCGCAGGACGCTGAAGGAGGACCTGGCCGCGCTGCGCAGCCGCGGCGACTCGGGCACCCCCGAGCTGACGGGCTGACACGCCGTGTCCGGGCACGACGCGTCGCTGATCGAGGTCGAGGGCCCGTGGACGCACCGGCAGATCAGCGCCGGCGGGACGCGCTTCCATGTCGCGGAGGCCGGTGAGGGACCGCTCGTCCTGCTGCTGCACGGCTTCCCCGAGTTCTGGTGGTCCTGGCACCACCAGCTGGTGTCGCTGCCGGCCGCGGGGTACCGGGCCGTGGCCGTCGACCTGCGCGGCTACGGCGGCAGCGACAAGCCGCCGCGCGGATACGACCTGGTCACGCTGGCCGGGGACGCCGCGGGGCTCGTCCGCGCGCTGGGCGAGGCGAACGCGATCGTCGCCGGGCACGACTGGGGCGGGCTGCTCGCCTGGACGATGGCCGTGTACCACCCGAAGATCGTCCAGCGGCTGGCGGTGGTGGGCGCCCCGCACCCGCTGCGGCTGCGGCAGGCCGTCGCCGGCGACCCGCGCCGGCAGGGATGGGCGGCGCGCCACACGTTCGGCTTCCAGCTGCCCCTATGGCCTGAACGGCGCCTGGTCCGCGACAACGCCGCGCTCGCCGGGAAGCTCCTGCACGACTGGTCCGGTTCAGACTGGCCGGACGCACGTACAGAGCAACTCGTACGGAAGGCCATGCAGATCCCTGGGGCGGCCCACAGCGCACTGGAGTACCACCGCTGGCTCATCCGGTCGCAGGCCCGCCCGGACGGTATCCGCTACGCGCACCGCATGCGCGTCCCCATCCAGGCACCCACGTTCCAGGTACACGGCGCCTTGGACACGTGCATCCTCCCGTCCAGTGCACAAGGCTCCGGCCGTTACGTGACCGCCCCTTATCGATGGACGCTCATAGAGGGCGCGGGTCACTTCCCCCACCAAGAACGCCCCGAAGCGTTCGACACGCAGCTTCTCGGCTGGCTCGCCGACCCGGAGCCGGAAGGCTGAACCCCCCGCGTACCGTGGAGGCATGCGGGATCGGGACGAGTCTGGACGCCCACGCAACGCACGGCCGCGCGACGCGTACGGACGTCCTCTGCCGCACGGCGCCACCGGCATACCGACGATGCCGGACGACCTCGACATGCCCCCAGACGAGGCTCTGGCCGAGGCACAACGGCTCCTTGACGCCGATCGTCCGTTCCATGCCCATGAAGTACTGGAAGCGGTCTGGAAGGCTGCGCCAGAACAAGAGCGTGAACTGTGGAGGGGCCTGGCACAGGTCGCCGTAGGGATAACCCACCTCCGCCGGGGAAACGCACGCGGCGGCGAAGCCCTGCTCAGCCGCGCCGCCGACCGGATCGCCCCGTACCAGGACACGCCACCGCACGGTATCGACGTCCGCGGGATCGTTCAGCGCGCCCGCACCCTGGCCGAGGAGCCACAAAACGGCCCCATAGCCCTCCGCCTGACCAGCCCCTAGTCGGAGCAGCTCTGCGTCGACACCGGCTTCGTGGCGTTCGCGCCGGCCCGCGCGTCGGACGCGACCTCCTCGGCGGTGAGCGCGTACCCGGTGGACTCGGTGTCGAGCGCCGCCGCGAAGATGACGCCGTAGACCCGCCCGTCCGTGGACAGCAGCGGCCCGCCGGAGTTGCCCGGCTCGACCTTGCCGCGGATCGCGTAGATCTCGCGGCTGACCTGGCCGGAGTGGTAGATGTCCGGGCCGCGCGCCGTCTGCCGGGCGCGGATGCGGGCCGCACCCGGCGTGAACGGCTGGTTCTTCGGGAAGCCGGCGATGATCGCGTCGTCCCGGACGCGGGCCTCCTTGGCGAACTGGAGCGCCGGCGCCCGCAGCCCCGGCACGTACAGGACGGCGACGTCGCGCTTCGGGTCGTACAGCACGACCCGCCCCCGGTTGGTGTCGCCGTTGATCGTCGCCACCACGGAGGAGCCGCGCGCCCCGGCGACGACGTGCGCGTTGGTCATGATGTGCTGCGGCGCGAACACGAACCCGGTGCCCTCGATGCGGCGCTGGCACTGCGGCGCCGTGCTGACGACCTTGACGATGCTGTCCTTGGCGGCGCGCAGCCCCCGCGTGTTCAGCACTGACTCGTCCGGCGGCGGGACCTGCACCACCGACTCGCCGCCGAGGCCGTTGAACACCTGCGGGAACTCGCTGCTCTTCACGAACCCCTGGAACGAGGTGAACCACGTCTGCGCCTGCGCCGGCATCACGTCGTTGATGCCGTTGATGATGGACGAGCCCTTGACCTGCGTCCGGACGGGCCTGAACTCGGAGTTGGCGACCAGGCTGCCGAAGAACCAGGCGACGATGAGCAGCGACAGCGCGCTGACGAACGTACCGCCGACGGCGTCGGCGGTACGGGCGTTCATGCCGGTCACCCGGTTGCGCAGGACGGCGCCGAGCGACGAGGCGACGAGCTGGCCGAGGGTGGCGGCGAGGAAGGCGATCACGATGGCGAGCAGCGCCTGCTGGGCGGCCCCGTCCACCGCGGCCTCCGCGATCGGCGGCGCGATCAGCACCCCGATGACGCCGCCGCCGACGAAGCCGACGAAGCTCAGCAGGCTCACGATGAAGCCCTGCCGGTAGCCCGAGACCCCGAACAGCACGACGAGCACGAGCAGGATGAGATCGAGTACGTGGTCGTGCAGCACGGCTTCACCGTATAGGTCCGCGCCGCCGCTTCACGTCCCCTCGATGTACCAGATTCAGGTGCGCGAGGTAGCCGTCGGGAGTGACACGCCCGCGTGACCAGCGCCGTACGCACCGCGAACGGCGTCCTGACCCGCGGCAAGCCCTTCGCGTGGACGCGGCGGAACGATTTTGTGGAAACGCACGAGGCGGTCAGCCCCGCGCGGCGAGGTCCACGACCTCCTGCGGCAGGTCTTCGACCCGGGAGGTGTCCCAGGGGCGGTCCCAGCCGCCGACGTCCAGGACCTGCGTCAGCAGCGCCGCCGTGAACCCCCACACGAGCATGTCCCGCACGTGGAACGCGGGTCCCACCTTGATCCCCGACGGGTGCCGCACCATCAGCCGGTTCCGCGGGTCGACCAGCTCGCCGATCGGGACGCGCGCGACCATCGCGACCTCTCCCGGGTGGCCGGGGGCGATCTCCGACGGTTCGCGCCACCATCCGGCGACGGGCGTGACCCGGTGCGCGCTGTGCGACAGGTACAGCTCGGGCAGCGTGCACAGGACGTCCACGCCGGACGGCTCGACGCCGGCCTCCTCCCACGCCTCGCGCAGCGCCGCCGCGACCGGGCCGTCGTCCTCCGGGTCGATGCGGCCGCCGGGGAACGCGGGCTGCCCGGCGTGGTTGTTCAGCGTGGCGGCCCGCTCGGTGAGCAGGACGTCCGGGCCGTCCGGACCCTCGCCGAACAGGATCAGGACGGCGGCGTCCCGCGCGCCGGGCTGCGGCCGGAACATCGGCGGCACCGGCATCCTCGGCGCCTCGTCGAGGAACCGGTCGAGCCAGGCGGGACGGCTGAGGGTGGTGTCGGTCACGTCCGTCCCAACTCCGGGCCGCCCGCGTTCCTTCCCGGGCGGGTCACGAGAACGGCCCGGGCTTGACGAGCTTGCGGGCGGTCTCCTCGTCCGTCGGGCCCTCGCCGAAGGCCGGGCACAGCCGCGCGAGCGGGCACGCGCCGCAGGCCGGACGGCGGGCATGGCAGATGCGGCGGCCGTGCCAGATGAGCCTGTGGGACAGCATCGTCCAGTCCTTGCGCGGGATGAGCTCGCCGACTTCCTGCTCGACCTTGACGGGGTCGTCCTCGGTCGTCCAGGCGAACCGCCGGGCGAGGCGGCCGAAGTGGGTGTCGACGGTGATCCCGGGGACGTCGAACGCGTTGCCGAGGACGACGTTGGCCGTCTTGCGCCCGACGCCCGGCAGCTTCACGAGGTCTTCGAGCCGCCCCGGGACCTCCCCGCCGAACCCGTCGCGGAGCGCGGCGGACAGGCCCATGACCGACTTGGTCTTGGCGCGGAAGAAGCCGGTGGGCTTCAGGATGGCCTCGACGTCCTCGGGGTCGGCGGCGGCCAGGTCCTCGGGGGTCGGGTACTTGGCGAAGAGCTCAGGCGTGGTCAAGTTCACCCGGACGTCGGTCGTCTGCGCGGACAGCACGGTCGCCACGAGGAGCTGGAACGGGGTCCCGAAGTTCAGCTCGCAGTGGGCGTCCGGGTAGGTCTCGGCCAGGATCCGGTTGATGCGGCGTGCCCGCCGCACCAGTCCCAGGCGTGTCTCGTCCTTCCACTTCCGAGCACGCGCCTTCGGGGACGCCTCCGTCGCCATACCGGTCAGCCTAGAGCCTTGCCCGCATCACCTGGCCGCATACAGGGTCGGGCATGAGACCCGGCAGTCTCAAAAAGACGTCCATGTTCTTTAGTGGTAAGGTCACCTCATGATCCGTGACTCCTCCCGGTGGGCGGCGACCCTCGCGGGACGGCGCGTGCTGATCACCGGCGCCGCGCGTGGGATCGGCGCGGCCCTCGCCGCCAGGCTGCACGAGCGCGGCGCCCGGGTGGCGCTTGCCGGGCTGGAGCCCGACCGCCTGTCCGCCGTCGCCGAGGACTGCGGGCGGGCCCCCTGGTGGACGTGCGACGTGACCGACCGCGACCGGGTCGAGGACGTCGTGACCAGCGCGGTCGAAGAGCTGGGCGGCCTGGACGTGGTCGTGGCCAACGCGGGGGTGGCCGCGCAGATGCCGGTGATAGGCGGCGACCCGTCCGTCCTGGAACAGAGCCTGCGCGTCAACGTCCTGGGCGTGTTCAACACCCTTCGAGCGGCCGGGCCCCACATCAGCCATGAACGCGGCTATGCACTGGCGGTGGCGTCCCTGGCTGCGGCCGTCCATGCGCCCTTGCTGGGCGCCTACAGCGCGTCCAAAGCAGGAGTCGAGGCCCTCGGCAACACGTTGCGCGCGGAACTGCGCCCCTGGGGCGCGAAGGCGGGCGTCGCCTACTTCGCCGAACTCGACACCGACATGACGCACCGCGGGTTCAGTACCGAAGCGGCGTCCGCCCTGATGGACGCGGCGCCGCGCACCAGCTTCGTCTCCGGCGTCGCACCACTGCGGGTAGGGATCGACGCGCTGGAGCGCGGAATCGCCCGACGCTCCAAGCGCATCGTGGCTCCCTGGTGGGTCGGAGGCGTCCTGCCTGTCCGGATGGTCGTGCAACCCATCACCGACCGCGTCGTCCAGAAAGGGCTGCGCGAGATCCTGGACATCGCCAGGAACGAGCAGGTCGAGCTGACCACGCCGCAACCCGAGCCCCGCCGATGACCGCACCCCGACCCCGCGCCACCCCCGGCGGCCGCCGCGACGTGGGGCCGGTCAACTGGCTCATCTGCCGCATCGCGGGCCGGGTCGCGGGAACCGGGCGGCCACCGAACCTGTTCCTGACGCTGGCGCGCAGCCGCGGCCTGTTCCGCGGCTGGCTGTGGTTCGCCGGACGGCTCATGCCCGGCGGGACCCTGCCGCGCCGCGAGACCGAGCTCGTCATCCTCCGCGTCGCCCACCTGCGCGACTGCCGCTACGAGTTCGACCACCACGTCCGCCTCGCGCGCCGCGCCGGCCTCCACGACCGGGACATCGAGCGCGTCAAGAAGGGGCCGCACGCCCTCGGATGGTCAATGCGCGAGGCGGCGCTGCTCATCGCGACCGACCGGCTCCACACCGAGCGGGACCTCGACGACGAGACCTGGATACGGCTGCGCGCCGTCCTCACCGAGGCGGAGTGCATCGAGCTGACCATGCTGGCCACCCACTACGAGATGCTCGCCACCGTGATCACCGCGCTGCGCGTCCAGCCCGACCGCCGACCTGGCGGCTAGGAGTCCAGGACGCCCGAGCGGAGCAGCAGCCGCACGTGCTCGATGACCGGGGGCCCGACCGCCCGCAGGGCGTCCATGTCGCCGGCCGCGACGGCGGGCGTCACCATCGTGCTCACCGCCGACACCACGATCTGGCAGGCGAAGCGGGCCGCCTCCCCGGTCACGCCCATGAGGTCGGCGAGGCCCTCCGCGAGCATGTGCTGCACCTCGGTGCGCCGGCGGACGGCCTCCGGCCCCGCCGCGTACACCTCCACCAGGAACAGGCGCGCGTACCCCGGATCCAGCGCCAGCGTCTCCAGGTAGGTGGTGAACGCTCGCTCGAACCTGTCCGCCGGGTCTCCCGCACCGGCGCCGGCGCTCGCCACGGTGTCGGCCAGGTGGAGGCGGAGGAACTCGCTCGCCTGGTCGAACGCCGTCATGAAGCAGTCGAGCTTGGACGAGAACAGCGCGTAGAAGCTCTGCCTCGACACCCTCGCGCGCTTCAGCACGTCCTCCACCGACGTGCCGACGTAGCCCTTCTCCGCCATCGCCGCCGCCATCGCGGAGCAGAGCCGGTCGCGGTGCACCCGCTCCACCTCCGCGCGGGACAGCGCGTGACGCCCCCTCGGCAGGCGTCGCGGTGAACTCTGCATCCGCTCAGGCTAGGGCACCTGCGCCATCCATCCGAGATCGGACGGTAATAGGTGATGAGACCGGTGTGATGGCATTCACCCGGTGGTCCGTACACTGGGCGAACGGAACCGTGACCGCTTCACGGGCACGAAGCACCGCGGTCCACGTTTCGGCGCGCCGTGACCCTGCCTTCACGTACGCGGTGGGACGTACGTCACACTAGGCATGTAGGTGTTCGAGGAGGAAAAGCGTGACCGATCGCGACGTGGACGTTCTGAGCAGAGCCCCGCTCTTCGAGGCCCTCGACGAGCAGGGCGCCAAGGCGCTGCGCGCCAACGTGACCGAGGTGCGTCTCGCCCGCGGCCAGACGCTGTTCAACGAGGGCGAGACCGGAGACCGGCTGTACGTCGTCCTCGAAGGCAAGATCAAGCTGACCCGGACGGCGCCGGACGGCCGGGAGAACCTGCTGAGCGTCCTCGGCCCGTCCGAGATGTTCGGCGAGCTGTCCCTGTTCGACCCGCGTCCGCGCACCGCGAGCGCCATCGCGGTCACCGAGTGCCGGCTGGCCGGGCTCGGGCACGACGACCTGCGGCCCTGGCTCACCGGCCACCCCGAGGTCGCCGTCCAGCTGCTCCGCGCGCTGGCGCAGCGGCTCCGCAAGACCAACGACGTGATGGCCGACCTGGTGTTCACCGACGTCCCCGGCCGCGTGGCCAAGGCGCTGCTCGACCTCGCCGAGCGGTTCGGCCAGCCGTCGGAGTCGGGCCTGCACGTCCACCACGACCTCACCCAGGAGGAGCTGGCGCAGCTCGTCGGCGCGTCCCGCGAGACCGTCAACAAGGCGCTCGCCGACTTCGCGCAGCGCAACTGGCTGCGCATCGAGGCCCGCGCCGTGGTGATCCTCGACATCGAACGGCTCCGCAAGCGCTCGAAGTGACCCCCGCCGGGAGCGCGCCCGCGCCGCGGCGCGGGCGGCGGCCCCGCCCGGCGGGCCGTCAGCGCTCCCGCAGGTAGTCGAGCTGGGCTTGGACCGACCACTCGGCCGCGGGCCAGAGGGACTTGTCGACGTCGGCGTAGACGCGCTCGACGACCTCGCGGGCCGTCCGCGCGCCCGCGGCGACGGCCGCCTCGACCTGGGCGAGCCGCTCGCGGCGATGGTCGATGTAGTGGTCGAGGACGGCGATCGGGTCGTCCAGCTTCGGCCCGTGACCGGGCAGGATCGTCTCCGCCTCCACGTCGGCGGAGAACGCGCGGAGCCGGTCGAGCGAACTCAGGTAGTCGCCGAGGCTTCCCTCCAGGACGGTCGTCCCGTACCCGAGCACGGTGTCGCCGGTGAGGACGGCGCCGTCCGCCGGCAGCCAGAACGTCAGCGAGTCGTCGCTGTGCCCCGGCGTCTCCATGATCCGCAGCTCCAGGCCGCCGGTCGTGACGACGTCGCCCTCCGCGAGGCCCTCCTCGCCCAGCCGGTGCGCGGGGTCGAGCGCCCGCACCGTGACCGAGCCGCCCGCCAGCTTCGCGAACTTCCCGGCGCCCGCCGAGTGGTCGGGGTGGCCGTGGGTGAGCAGGACGAGCCCGACCCGCAGCCCCTGGGCCTCGACGGTGTCCAGGACGCGCCGGAGGTGCTTGCCGTCCTTCGGGCCGGGATCGACGACGACGGCCTCGTCCGCCCCCGGCTCGGCGATGATCCAGGTGTTGGTGCCGTCCAGGGTCATGGCGGACGGGTTCGGCGCGAGCACGCAAGTCGCCCGTTCAGTACCCATCCCGTCGATCTCCGTCATATCCCCCATCCTGCCCGAGGCATGATCGGGATGACGGACCGGGTTCCAGCCGAGGCGCTCCAGATGCCGGAGCGCGGACGTCCCCGCCAGCCGCCACATGACGGACCGGTTCAGCGGCATCCGGCGGCTCACGGCTGCGGGTAGTGCCGCGCGACGGTCTCCGGCAGGACGAGGTACGCCTCGCCGTCGACGATCTCCGCGACGGGCTCGTGCACGACGATCTCGCGCCGCGCCGCCAGCACGTCCGCGACCGTGTCGAACGCGGCCAGCTCCGCCAGCGTCGCGACGGTCGGCGGGAGCATCGGCCACTCGCCCTTCTCCGCACGCTCCGCCGCCTCCGCCGGACGCACCCAGGCGACCCGGTCGGCCTCGGTGCTGACGTCCCTGGCCCGCTGCCCCCGCGGCATCGCGGCCACGAAGAACCGGGTGTCGTACCGCTTCGGCTCGATCTTGGGGGTGATCCAGTGCGCCCACGGGCGGAGCAGGTCCGCGCGGAGCACGAGGCCGCGCCTCGCCAGGAACTCGCCGAACGACTGCGACCGGTCGAGGAGCGCCTGCCGGTCGGCCTCCCAGTCGTCCCCGCGGGTGTCGTCCACGACCGTCTCGCCCGTCGGCCCCGCGAGCAGGACGAGCGTCTCCTCGAACGTCTCCCGGACGGCCGCGCAGACCAGCTCCCTCGCGAGCGTCTCGTCCGCTTTGAACGCCCTGCCCCACTCGGCGGGAGGCGGGCCGGACCAGGCAGGCTCCGCCTCCCCGTCGCGCGGGTCGACCGAGCCGCCGGGGAACACGTACGCGCCCGGCGCGAACACCATCGACCGGACGCGGCGCAGCATGAACGCCTGCAGCCCGTGCCGCTCGTGGTCGCGCAGCACGACGACCGTCGCCGCGTGACGGGCGGGCGGGGGCTCGGCACGGCCGTCCCGAATCGCCTCTACCTGGTCCCGGAACGAGTCCGGCAGCTTGAGCCCGTTGGTGATCCCCATGGCGGCCAATTCGGACATACCGAATGGCATTCCGTCAAGAGACCTCGGCGATCAACTCCACCTCGACCGGCACGTCGCGCGGCAGGACGGCCACGCCGACGGCGCTGCGCGCGTGCCTGCCCGCGTCCCCGAACACCTCGGCCAGCAGGTCGCTCGCCCCGTTGATCACCTCGGGCTGGCCGTGGAAGTCCGGGGCGCTCGCCACGAACCCGACGACCTTCACGATCCGGACGACCCGCGACAGCTCGCCGAGCTCGGCCTTCAGCGCCGCGATGCAGTTCAGCGCGCAGATCCGCGCCTGCCGCACCGCCTCCTCCACGTCGACCTCGGCGCCCACCTTCCCGGTGACGCCCAGCTCGCCTTTGACCAGCGGGACCTGCCCGGCGGTGTACACCAGCGACCCCGTCCGGGCCGTCGGCACATAGGACGCGACCGGCGGGACGACCTCCGGCAGCTCGATTCCCAGTTCGCGGATCCGCTCTTCGGGCGTGCTCATGCCACTCCTCCTACGACTGGACTTCGCGCTTGAAGTAAGCCACGAGGTTCTCCGGGTTCGGCCCCGGCAGGACGGTCACGAGCTCCCACCCGTCCTGTCCCCAGTTGTCGAGAATCTGCTTGGTCGCGTGCACCAGCAGCGGAACGGTCGCGTACTCCCACTTCTTCATGGCCCTCACCCTAGCGATGGGCGGGCCCAGGTCACCGCGCGGCGGCGTCGTACCGCTCCCGCGCCTCGTGGACGTCCTCGATGTGGCGGTTCGCCCACTCCAGCATCGAGGTGATCAACGGCATGATGCGCTCGCCCAGCACCGTCAGCGCGTACTCGACCTGGACCGGCACGGACGGCGTCACGGTCCGCGCCACGAAACCGTCCCGCTCCAGGGACCGCAGCGTCTGCGTCAGCATCTTCGCGCTGACCCCGGGCATGGCGCGGCTGATCTCGGCATACCTGCGCGGCCCCTCCGCCAGCTCGACGAGGACCATCGTGCTCCACTGCTTGCCGACGATGCCCATCAACTGGTTCATCGGGCACGCCTCCATGAACGCCTCGAAGGCCGCCTTCTCCTGCTCGCGGCGCTGCGCCGCCGTCATCGTCGCCATGCTGCGGGCTCACTTCCTGGTGACGAACGCACTCTTGGGTAACCTCTTCCGGCGCACCGCTGTTCCGGCGAAGGTGGCGAATGCGGGGCGTCCCCGCACCCCACCTCACCAAGGAGTTGCGGCATGCACGCGATCATCGTCAGGAAGGCCGGCGGACCCGAGGCCCTGGAAGACGCCGAGATACCCGTCCCCGAACCCGGGCCGGGGCAGGTCCGGATCCGGGTGGCGGCCGCGGCCGTCAACCCGGTCGACCGGGCGGTCCGCTCCGGCGCCCTGGCGGAGGCCGGCCTGATGCCCGCCTTCGGCACCCGCCCCTGGTTCGGCGTCGGCATGGACGTCGCCGGAACCGTCGACGCCGTCGGCCCGGACGTCACCCGGCTCGCCCCCGGAGACGCCGTCGTCGGCCTCCAGGACAGGCTGGACATCCCGCTCGGCGCCTACGCCGAGGCCCTCGTCCTCGACGCCACCGCCGTCACCCACGCACCCCGCTCGGCGTCCCCCGTCGAGGCGGCGACGCTCCCGCTGAACGCACTGACCGCCCTCCAGGCGCTCGACCTCCTCGACCTGCCGGAAGGAGCCTCACTCCTGGTCACAGGCGCCGCCGGCGCGGTCGGCGGCTACGCCGTCGAACTGGCCGCCCACCGAGGCCTCCGCGTCGTCGCCTCCGCCTCCACGGGGGACGAGCCCCTCGTCCGCCGCCTCGGCGCGGACATGTTCGTCCCCCGCGACGCGCACCTCTCGGACGCCGTCCGCGCACTGGTCCCCGGCGGCGTAGACGGCGCCGTGGACGCGGCCCTCCTGGCCGGCGCCGCCCTCGACGCCGTCCGGAACGGCGGGACGTTCGCCACCGTCAACGGCGGCCCGGCCATCCCGGTCCCGCTGCGCGGCATCACCGTCCGCAACGAATGGATCAGCGCCGACGCCCCCCAGCTCACCCGCCTGGCCGCACTGGTGGACGAGGGCCACCTGACCCTCCGCGTAGCCGACACCCTCCCCCTGACCGAGGCCCGCAAGGCCCACGAACGCCTAGAGTCCACCCCCCTACGCGGCCGCATGGTCCTCACCCCCTGAGAGCACGGGGGCGCGGCGTGGTCTTCTAGCGGGCGTCCTGCTCGGCGCGGAGCATGACGCGGCGGAGGAGGTCCGAGAGCATGCGGCGTTCCTCGGGGGTCAGCGCGTCGAGGAGGCGGGTCTCCTCGACGCCCACTCCGTCCAGGGCCTCCCGCCAGGCGGCGCGGCCCGCGGGGGTGAGCTCGACGATGACCCGGCGGCGGTCGGTGGCGGACGGCGACCTGCGAACGTAACCGCGGCGCTCCAGCGCGTCCAGGCGGCCGGTGATCGAGTTCGGCGGCATGCCGAGGTCGGCGGCGAGCTGGGAGGGCGCGGCGGTCCCGTGCCGGCCGGCGAGGGCGTGGAGCGTGTCGTACTCGTGCCGCTGCAGGCCGGAGGCGACGAGAAGGTCCTCCCGGACGCGATTGATGTGCTTGACGAAGCGTCCCATCCGGGTGACGGCGCCCTCCGTGTCCGGATCGAGGTCCGGGAGGATCGGCGTCCACCGCGCGACGTGCTCGTCAGTCCGGTCTCTGTCGCCCATGGCGGCGATCGTATCCAGATGCTTTGTTCGCTAGACGATAATTCGTTGGCGAATAACTCTGCGCCGAACTACCTTCGCGCCATGGCTCACCCACCGCGCGGCCGGGACTTCCGGTTGCTGTTCTGCGCGCGCGTCCTGTCCCTGACCGGCGATGCCGCTCTGTTCGCCGCGCTCGAACCGATCGGCGGGTCGCCGCAGCTCTGGCATCTCGCGGTCGCGCAAGCGCGACCGTCCAGGTGGGCGCCGTCGGGCTCGTCGTGGGGGCACTCGTCGCCGCCCGCGTCCGGCCGCGCCGTCCCGTCCTCGTCGCGAACGCGGGCCTCGCCACCCTGGCCCTGCCCCTCGCCCTGCTGGCCGCCCACGCGCCCGCACCCCTGGTCATCGGCGCATACGGGCTCGCGCTGACCGGGCTCGGCGTCCTCAACCCCACCTGGGAGACCGTCGTGCAGATGAGCATCCCGCCGCAGGCGCTGGCCCGCGTGACGTCCTGGTGCCGACGAGCGCGGCACCGCCACCGGCCCCGGGCGGCCCCTCGAACTAGGGCGTTGCGGGACGCGGCGGCTGGTGTCCGTCCTGGTTCAGGTAGGTGGTTGCTGGTCGCCCTCGGTGCGGGCGTCGGGGGCGCCGGTGATGCCGCGCTGCTCGTCGTCCTGCGGGGCCGCCACCTGGGACTTCGGCTCGTCCAGCCCGATGACGGGCGGGACGTCATCGGCCGACTTCAGCGTGGACGGCTGCTCCGCCGCCTTCGCCAGTTCCGCCTCGGCCCTGGCGAGCCGCTCCGCGAGGCCGGGCTTGTCGTCCCCGCTCCCGGACTCGCCGCTCTGGGGGGCACCGCCGGTGACGCGGTCGAAGAACCGCAGCACCTCGACCGGCAGCGGCATGACCAGCGTACTGTTCTTCTCGGCCGACACCTCCACGACCGTCTGCAGCAGGCGCAGCTGGAGGGCCGCCGGGTCCTGCGACATGATCTCCGCGGCGGCGGCGAGCCGCTTGGACGCCTGGAACTCGCCGTCCGCGGTGATGATCCGGGCGCGGCGCTCCCGCTCGGCCTCGGCCTGCCGGGCCATCGACCGCTTCATGCCCTCCGGCAGCGACACGTCCTTGATCTCGACCCGCTCGATCAGGATGCCCCACGGCCCCTCGGTGATCTCGTCGATGATCGCCCGCAGGCGCATGTTGATCTTCTCGCGCTCGCCGAGCAGCTCCTGCATGTCCGCCTGCCCGATGACCGACCGCAGCGACGTCTGCGCCACCTGCGAGACCGCGTAGCCGTAGTTGTGGACGTTCACGATCGCCTTCACCGGATCGATCACCCGGAAGTAGACGACGGCGTCCACGCGGACGCTCACGTTGTCCTGGGTGATGCCGTCCTGTCCGGGCACCCCCATGGTGATCGTCTGCTGGCTGACCTTCTGCATCCGCTCGATGATCGGCAAAATCACCGTCAGGCCCGGCTCGCGGACCGCGCCGGGACGCAGCTGGCCGCCGCGCTGCACCTGGCCGAAGCGGAACACGATCCCGCGCTCGAACTGCTGAACGATGCGGATGGACGACGACAGGACGATCAGCCCGCCGACGAGGACGATGAGCAAGATGACCAGGGCCACCGCTGCCATCACGGCACCTCTTCTCGCATGGTCGGCCGGGCACCGGGAGCGCACCCCCGGAATCCCGGCAGGCTTCTGGACCCGTACGATCCAGGCGGAACCGCCGGGAGCAACGGTTCACGTTTCCCAGCTAACCGCGCGGGCAGGCCGGATGACAACGTCCGGGCGGGTCGACCCGGACGGCATCGTGTCAGGGATCACTTGCACGAGGGCCTCCGCCCTCTCAAGTGTTTGACGGGCGAACGATATGGTCGATCGGGTGAGTGCGAGAGACACCGACTGGGACGGCGTACGCCTCCATGTGGTCACCGGGAAGGGCGGCACGGGCAAGACGACCGTCGCGGCCGCCCTCGCCCTTGCTCTGGCCGCCGGAGGCCGCAAGGTCCTGCTCGTCGAGGTCGAGGGGCGCCAGGGCATCGCCCAGCTCTTCGACTGCCCGCCGCTCCCGTACGAGGAGCGCCGCGTCGCCGTCGCCCCGGACGGCGGGGACGTCTACGCGCTGGCCATCGACACCGAAGAGGCGCTCATCGAGTACCTCGAGATGTTCTACAACCTCAAGCGTGCCGGAAAGGCGATGACCAAGCTCGGCATCGTCGACTTCGTCACCACCATCGCCCCCGGCCTCCGCGACGTGATCCTCACCGGCAAGACCTCCGAGTCGGTACGCCGCAAGAAGAAGGACGGCTCCTTCATCTACGACGCCGTCGTGATGGACGCCCCGCCCACCGGCCGCATCACCAAGTTCCTGAACGTCAACGATGAGGTGTCCGGCCTCGCCAAGGTCGGCCCTGTCCGGAACCACGCCGACACCGTGATGAAGGTCGTCCGCAGCCCCGAGACCGCGGTGCACTTCGTCACGCTCCTGGAAGAGATGCCCGTCCAGGAAACGATGGACGGCATCCACGCCCTCACCGAGGTCGGCCTCCCGGTCGGCGGTGTGATCGTCAACATGGAGCACCAGCCCGTCCTGACCGAGGACGACCTCGCCGCTGCCGCCGCCGGCACGCTCGACACCGACGAGATCATCCGCGGCGTGAAGGCCGCCGGCCTGGAGCACGACGCCGAGTCGATCGGCGCCGTCCTCGCCGCCGAGGCCACCGACCACGCCCGCCGCACGGCCCTGCAGCGCCGCGAGAAGGAACGCCTGGAGTCGATCGACCGCCCCCGCTACACCCTCCCCCTCCTCTCGGACGGCATGGACCTCGCCGGCCTCTACGACCTGGCCGCCGCCCTCCGCGCCCAGGGCGCCGCATGACCCCCCACCCCATTCCCAGCACCCCCGCCCAGCCGCGCTCCGATCCGATCGAGGACGTCGCACCCGTGCCCGGCGCCACGCAGCCCAACACCTCCACACCCGACCAGCCACGGCACGCCACAACCGCGCCCAGTTCGGCACCGCAGATCGCACCCCGCCCCAAACGGCGCGATGCAACCACCCTCGGCGGCGTAGCCGTGCCCGATCGGGTAGGCGGCGGGATTGCGTCTGCTGTATCGCCTGGTGGGGTTTCGTGGGTGGCGTTGGACGATGCTGGGGCGGTGCCGCCAGGTGTTTCGTGGGTCGCGCTGGATGATGGGCGCGGGCTCCGGCCGGACGTGAGCGTTCGCCAGGCGCGCAGGTTTGACGCGTTCCGGCACCGTGACGGCGATGACGAGCAAGCGGCGCGTGGGCGTGGTGGCGTTGGGGAAGGGCCCTTCCGAGCCAGGGCACGGACGGCAGAGGTGAACCGATGAGCCCGATCAGCAAGACCCCTCCGGCACTGGACGTCGACGGGCTGCTCGACGACCCCCGCACGAAGATCATCGTGTGCTGCGGTTCCGGGGGCGTCGGGAAGACCACCACGGCCGCCGCGCTCGGGGTGCGCGCCGCCGAGCGGGGACGGGACGTGGTCGTCCTCACCGTGGACCCGGCGCGCCGGCTCGCCCAGTCGATGGGCCTGTCGGAGCTCGACAACAACCCGCGCAAGATCGAGGTCGATGGCGACGGCGAGCTGCACGCCATGATGCTCGACATGAAGCGGACGTTCGACGAGATCGTCGAGGCGCACGCAGACCCGGACCGCGCGAAGCAGATCCTCGCCAACCCCTTCTACCAGTCGCTGTCGTCCAGCCTGTCCGGGACGCAGGAGTACATGGCGATGGAGAAGCTCGGGCAGCTGCACCGGTCCGGCGCCTGGGACCTGATCGTCGTCGACACCCCGCCGTCCCGCAACGCGCTGGACTTCCTGGACGCGCCCGAGCGGATGGGCCGCTTCCTCGACGGCCGCTTCATGAAGATCCTCGCTGCGCCGGCCAAGACCGGCGGGCGCTTCGGCGTCAAGGTGATCAGCGCCGGGTTCGGCATGTTCACCGGCGTCATCAACAAGGTCCTCGGCGTCCAGCTGCTGCGGGACGTGCAGACCTTCGTCGCCGCCTTCGACACGATGTTCGGCGGGTTCCGCGAGCGCGCCGAGAAGACGTTCAAGCTGCTGCAGACCCCCGGCACCGCGTTCCTCGTCGTCGCCGCGCCCGAGCCGGACGCCCTCCGCGAGGCGTCCTACTTCGTCGAGCGTCTCGCCGAGGAACGCATGCCGCTCGCCGGGCTCGTCGTCAACCGCGTCCACGAGTCCGCCGCCGACACCTTGTCGGCCGCCCGAAGCCAGGCCGCCGCCGAGACGCTGGAGGAACGCGGCGAGCACAAGCTGACCGCCGCGCTGCTCCGCCTCCACACCGACCGCATGCAGCTTTCCGCCCGCGAGGAGCGACTCCGCGACCACTTCGCGTCCACGCACCCGACCGTCCCTGTCACGGCCGTCCCCGCCCAGGCGGAGGACGTCCACGACCTGGCCGGCCTGCGCCAGGTCGGCGAAGACCTGGCGGCCCCCACCTCATCCGCACCGGCAGCCTGACCCCGACCACAAGCACCCCTCCTTCCCCGGCTGGACGCGCCCAGCTGCCCTCCGCGGCGTCTCACAGCCTTGGCATGCAACGTCGGGCGATCCCTGCGGCGCACCGACTAGTAGGCCAGGTGAAGCGACCGGCGCCTACAACCCGGGCGCCTTGCAGGACACACCCAGCGGAGCCGCGCGGGTCGGGGAGGCGGTACTGGTCGGTTCGCGGGTGGCCATGACGAGGCGGAAGATCGCCACCTCCGCCCCGCCCCACGACCTCGCCATCCGGCGCGGCAGGTGAGGCATTGGATCACGACCAATGACCCCTGCCCGGCGCGATCGCCCAACCCCGCCGAGCGGGGACGAGGCGACCCTGACGACCACGTACAGGTGGAGGCGATCTGCGCAGCCCAGCCTATTGTGAACGGTGCGTACTCCACCGTTGGCGGTGACTCGGTGTAGCCAGAAGCTGATCAGATGACCGCAACACGAACACTTGCGGTATCTACCTTCGCGCCACCCTGTGCATTCACCGCAAGCCGATCGAGGCGATAGCGACACAACGCACTCGGAAAGACCACCACCTGCGGCTTTGCCTCCGCAGCAACCTGATCGAGCTCGCGCGTTGAGCGGCATGAAGCCCTGGCGGAAGCGGCGCGTTCGAGCCGATCAACCGCCGAAACCGCCAAGTCCCGCGGTGCGTGGAGATCCACGGCTGCGAGCACGGCACGTTCCTCGCCACCGCTCCGGGACATAGTCGTGGACGTTGACGGCGTGCTCGGCCCGAACGAGGTCGCGCTATTACTAGGCTCAGCCGCTCACCATGCCTGGTCATAGTGGCGTCGGCCGCAGCGCGGGAGGCCGCGGTGGCGGGGCTTAGCCGTGATGCGTCGCAACAGGCGGCAGTTTTCCCCACAGCAGGGTACGGCGGTCACCGTTTCGGTCGTGGGCCGTAGTGTGCCCGCGGTGGGCGGCAGCGTGGTGGAGCGATCGCGAGCGGGCTAGGCATCTGGCACGCGACATCGCGCGTCAAGCGCACTGCACTCGTCCAGATCGAGATACTCGGCCTGGCCTGAGGCGTGGCGACGGGCCTGTACCGGTTGGAGGACGGTACAGGCCCGCGGTCACGCTTCTATTGGACCTTCCCGGTCCTTGAACCCCTGCCGGACGGGCCGCTGGGGCCCGCCGAGGTCAGCTGGCGACGAGTTCTTCCTCGTCGACCTCGACCGACCGCTCGTACTCGTCCTTCGCGGTCTCCAGCAGGTCGCGCCACGATCGCACATCCGGCCGCCGCCGTAGCAGAGCACGGCGTTCACGCTCGGTCATGCCGCCCCAGACACCGAACTCGATCCGGTTGTCGAGGGCGTCAGCGAGACACTCCGTGCGCACTGGGCAGCCGCGGCAGATGAGCTTGGCCCGGTTCTGCGCCGCTCCCTGCACGAACAGGGCATCCGGATCCGCGTTACGGCAGGCGGCGCGGGCGGTCCAATCCGTGATCCACATCTTGGCCCCACTCCCCTAGGGTCTGTGTCGATTTGCGCTCCTTGGCCGGACGGGCGCGGACGTCAGGCCGCCAAACGAAAGCCGTGGGGAAGAACTTACGGAAGCGAGGGACGTTTCAACAGCCCCCGATGGGCCCATTCTCGATATAGCCCACCGGGGCCATACCGCCGGAACGGACTAGTTACCTGTAGTTGACGCGCCAGACACGACGCAGGTTGTCATCATGAGGGCATACCGGACGAACGTCCTGATCGTGCGGCCCGGAAAGCGGGGGCGGTGGCGGACCTGTCCCTAATGCACTGCTCGTCCCGCGTACCCTATACCTCGTGCGCGTTGCGAAAACGGATCGGGTCAAGGCTGCGTCCACGCTGTTCAGGCTGCTCGGGGCTGGGGTGGTGGCAGGGCTCATCGTCGCGCTCATCGCGCTGCCGACGGTCGGCAGTGCCGGGCTGACGGCCCGCGACGCCGCCAACAACTTCGAGGACATGGAGGGCGAGCTCAAGACGACACCACCGTCCGAGAAGACGGTGATGTACGACGCGAGCGGCAAGCAGGTCGCCACGTTCTTCGACAAGTACCGCGAGTCCGTCCGGCTCGACCAGGTCAACCCGATCATGCGCAAGGCGATCATCGACATCGAGGACTCGCGGTTCTACGAGCACGGCGCGCTCGACCTCAAGGGCACCATCCGCGCCCTCGCGTCCAACGTCGAGTCCGAGCAGACGCAGGGCGGGTCCACGCTCACCCAGCAGTACGTCAAGAACCTCCTCGTCGACAGCGCCCGGACGCAGGAGGAGTACCGCGAGGCCACGGCCCCCACCGTCGGGCGCAAGCTCCGTGAACTGCGCTACGCCCTCGACATCGAGCAGCGCATGACCAAGGACCAGATCCTTGAGGGCTACCTGAACATCGCCTACTTCGGCGCCGGCGCGTACGGGGTCCAGGCGGCGGCCAAGCGCTACTTCAGCGTCCCCGCCAGCAAGCTCAACCTCGGACAGGCCGCCCTGCTCGCCGGCATCACGCAGAACCCCGCCGCGTTCGACCCGATCCGCAACCCGCAGGACGCGCGGCACCGGCGCGACATCGTCCTCAACCGGATGGCCCAGCTCGGGCACATCAGCAAGGCCCAGGCGGACGAGGAAGCCGCCAAGCCGATCGAGCTGAACCGCACCGACCCGGTCGGCGGCTGCCAGTCCAGCAAGGCGCCGTACTTCTGCGAGTACGTGAAGTACGACATGCTCAACATCCTGTCGGACGGCAAGTACTGGGAACTCGAGCCGAAGCAGCAGCAGGCCGTCGTCAACGAGCTCAACCGGGGCGGCTACACGATCCGCACCACCCTCGACATGGACGACCAGCGCGCCGTCGACAAGACGCTGCGCAGCACCGTCGCCCCCGGCGGCAACCGCGTCGGCGCCGAGGCGATGGTCGAGCCCGGCACCGGCAAGATCAAGGCGATCGGGCTCAGCAAGCGGTTCGGCCCCGGCAAGGGCCGGACGACGATCAACCTGCCCGCCGACTCCCACCACGGCGGCGGCAACGGCGTGTCCGCGGGCTCGACGTTCAAGATCTTCACGCTGGCCGCCGCGCTCGACCAGGGCATCCCGGTCAGCACCACGATCAACTCGCCGCAGACGACCACGATCGGCGGCTTCCAGCCGTGCCGCTACACCGGGATGTACCAGGGCAAGAAGGTCAAGAACGCCATGATCGGCGGCGGCACCTGGACGCTGTCCAACGCCGGCGACAGCGAGAAGGGCAACTTCAACCTCAAGACCGGCACCTGGCACTCGGTCAACACGTTCTACGCCCACCTGGAGAAGCGCGTCGGCGTCTGCAACGCCGTCAAGATGGCCGAGAAATTCGGGATGAAGCAGGGCAACGGCAACCCGCTCCTGCCGATCGCGTCCCAGGTCCTCGGCGTCAACGACATCGACATGGTGCACCTCGCCGCCGCCTACGCCGGCTTCGCCGCCCGCGGCAAGTACTGCGCACCGATCTCCGTCACCGAGGTCGTCGACCCCGAGGGCAAGAAGCTGAAGCTGCCCAAGCAGGACTGCCACCAGGCCCTGGACGAGGACGTCGCCGACAAGGTCAACTCGATCCTCCAGGGCGTCCTCACCAAGGGCACCGCGGCCGGACGCGGCATCGGCCGCCCCGCCGCCGGCAAGACCGGAACCTGTGAAGAGTTCACCTGCGCCGTGTTCGCCGGATTCACCCCGAACCTCGCCGCCGCCACCGCCTACTGGGACTTCCGCGGCCCCTGGCAGTACAAGGTCTACGGCGTCTACGGGGCTGACATCCCCGGCGGAATCTGGCAGCAGTCCATGCGGAGCGCCCTCTCCGGCGAGCCCGCGCCCGGCTTCCGCACCCCGTCCCGCGACTTCGGCGACACCACCCGCGTCCCGCAGGTGAAGGGCGACACGATCGCCGCCGCCACCGCCAAACTCAGGGGGGCCGACCTGAAGGTCAAGGTCGCGCCCGGGTCCGTCCGGTCCGACCAGCCGCGCGGGACGGTCGTGGCCACGTCCCCGGACGCCGGCACCGAGGTCCCGCCCGGCAGCACCGTCATCCTGTACGTGAGCAGCGGCAAGAAGGGCGACGGACGCGGCAGAGGGAACGGGCAGTAACCCCCTGACTGAGACGCAAGGGCCCGGCGATCATGCCGGGCCCTTCCTCATTCCGCGAGCTGGCGCCTGACCTCGGCGGCGACGCGACCGCCCTCGGCACGTCCGGCCACCTTCGGGTTCACCGCCTTCATGACCTGACCCATCGCGCGCGGACCGGACGCGCCCGTCCCAGCGATCGCGTCCGCCACCAGCGCGGTCAGCTCCTCGTCCGACAGCTGCGCGGGAAGGTACTCCTCCAGCACCGCGCCCTCGTCCCGCTCCGCCTGCGCCTGGTCCTCCCGCCCCGCGTCACCGAACGCCGCCGAGGCCTCGCGGCGCTTCTTCGCCTCCCGGGTGAGCACCTTGACGACGTCGTCGTCCGACAGCTCGCGCGACTGCTTGCCGGCGACCTCCTCGTTCTTCACCGCGGTAAGGGCCATCCGCAAAGTCCGCGTGCGCACGTCGTCACGCGCCTTCATCGCGGACGCGAGGTCGGTCTCCAGCTTCTCCTTCAAGGTCATGCCCAACATCATGCCCGTCCGGCACCTTCTGCCTCATCAGGATTACCGCGCGGTGCCCATGTCTGAAAACATGGAACCCTGAGAAGGGAGAGCCGTGCGAAAGATCTACGCCGCGCCCCTGGGACTCCTGGGGGTGGGAGCCGCGACCTTCGGGTACGCCTCGCTCATCGAGCGGAACTGGTTCCGGCTCCGCCGTTTCGACGTGCCCGTGCTGGCGCCCGGCCGTCCGCCGGTGAAGATCCTGCACCTCTCCGACGCGCACCTCACCCCCGGCCGCTCGCGCCTGATCCACTGGGTCCGCTCCCTGGACGCGCTCGAACCCGACCTGGTCGTCAACACCGGCGACTCCCTCTCGCACCGCGACGCGATCGGCCCCTTCCTGGACGCCCTCGGCCCCCTCCTCGACCGTCCCGGAGTCTTCGTCTACGGGTCGAACGACCTGTACTCACCGGTGCTGAAGAACCCGCTCCGCTACATCTGGCGGACGAGCCAGTCCGACTACGACCGCCGCCGCCGCGAACCCGACCTGCCCTACCGCGAACTCGGCTCGTCCCTCCAGGCCGCCGGCTGGCTCGACCTCAACAACCGCATCGGACGCCTCAAGGTCGGCGAGCTCGACGTCGAGTTCGGCGGCATCGACGACTCCCACATCAACCGCGACCGCTACGACAAGGTCGCCGGCCCGGTCGACCCGCAGGCCGACGTCCACATCGGCGTCATGCACTCCCCCGAACCCCGCAACCTCGACCGCTTCACCGCCGACGGCTACGACCTCCTCCTCGCCGGCCACACCCACGGCGGCCAGGTCTGCGTCCCCTTCTACGGCGCCCTCGCCACCAACTGCGGCATCGACCGCCCCCGCGTGAAGGGCCTCCACCAGCACCGCGGCTCCTGGCTGCACGTCTCCGCCGGCCTCGGCACGTCCCCGAAGGCCCCCATGCGCTTCTGCTGCCCGCCCGAAGCGTCCCTCCTCACCCTCGTCCCCCGCCGGTGAGCTGGAAGACCGCCTCCTTCACCGCCTTCTGGTACGACTTCGCCGTCCAGAACCGCGTCCTCTCCCGCGTCGGAGCCCGCGTCCTCTGGAACTACGACATCGACCACCTCCACGCGTCCATCGCCGCCCAGGACCCGTCCGCCCTCACCCTCGACATCCCCTGCGGCGACGGCATAGCGGTCAACAGCAACCCCCACCACGTGGCCGCCGACCTCTCCCGCACAATGCTCACCCGAGCCCGCCGCAAGACAACGACCCTCCTCCAGGCCGACATCTACGCCCTCCCCTTCGCCGACCAGACCTTCGACGCCTGCCTCACCTACAACGGCCTCCACTGCCTCCCAGACCCCGGGGCCGCAGTACGCGAACTGGCCCGCGTCCTACGCCCAGGCGGCTGGCTCCGCGGCACAACCATCGTCCAAGGCGCCGGCCGCGACCGCCTCATACGCGTCCTCCAACGCCAAGGCACCTTCGGCAACCCAGGCACAGCCACCGACCTCCGCACCTGGCTGACCACCGCCGGCCTGACCTCGGTAGAGCTCACCCACTCCGGCGCGGTGACCGGCTTCACAGCCCGTAAATAGGGACGCAGCACCCCTCGGCATCCGCTAAGGTGGACTAGGCGCCGGGAGAACGTACGACTCCCGGGCAGCCACCACCGGGGTGTAGCGCAGCTTGGCAGCGCGCTTCGTTCGGGACGAAGAGGTCGTGGGTTCAAATCCCGCCACCCCGACAGAAACCGCCAGGTCAGAGGCCGGTTCTCCCCTAAGGAGACCGGCCTCAAGATCTTTTGTCCGTCATTCGTCCGCGAACCCCGCCGCCACCCACGGACACCGTCCGCCCCGCACCAGCACCGACCGGACCCCCTCCACCCACCGCAGGTTCATATCCTCAGCCCCTCCGCCTGTCGTCTGCCCCCACTCACCCAGGCATCCCTCCACCGTTCGGGACTTGCTCAGCAGACTCCTGAACGCTGAGGTTGCAGTCGAGTCCGGCCTGCCGAGGGCCCCGCATCACCTCGGCCCCATCAGCCTGGGATGCTGATCGCCGGCTTGCGCCCCTCATCTGCACTCGCACCGTTGCATTAAGTGCTCTCGGCTCACCACAGCCATCGATGCAGTTTCAGAGGGTCGCCGCGTCGCTACATCCCGACTCGCCTACAGCGGTCAGCGACGGGACTTCGTACGTAAGAGACATGCGAGACCTCAAGCGCATGGCGAATTGCGGCCGTCCCGCGCACGTAACTACACTCGACCGGTTAGCTATGAGGCTGCAGTTTCCGCGCAGTGCGCAGGATGGGGGAGCGACAGGTGAGCACGGACAAGCGCAGGGCAGTGGTCCTGCTGAGTGGTGGCCTCGATTCGACCACCGTGCTGGCGATCGCCCGGGATGAGGGATACGAGACATACGCCCTCAGCTTCCGGTATGGACAGCGGCACACCGAGGAGCTCGACGCAGCGAAGAAGGTGGCTCGCGAACTGGGCGCTACCGACCACGTGATCGCTGACATCAATCTTGCCGTCTTCGGTGGCTCGGCACTCACTGATGAATCCCTGGATGTCCCTCACCACGCCAATGCGGACGAGTTGGGCGAGGAGATCCCGATCACTTACGTGCCTGCGCGTAACACCGTCTTCCTGTCGTTCGCGCTCGCCTGGGCCGAGACCCTGGGCTCATCGGATGTGTTCATCGGTGTCAACGCCATGGACTACAGCGGCTACCCCGACTGCCGACCGGAGTACATCGAGGCGTACGAACGCATGGCGAACCTCGCCACCAAGGCCGGCGTCGAAGGCACTCAGAAGCTCAAGATCCACACCCCACTGATCGATCTGACCAAAGCTCAGACCATCGAGCGAGGTCTGTCCCTCGGCGTGGACTACGGCTGGACGCACAGCTGCTACGACCCCGTCGACGGCCGCGCCTGCGAGACGTGCGACTCGTGCCTCCTTCGCAGCCGGGGCTTCGCCGAACTCGGCCTTGCGGACCCCTCCTTCACGTCAGCGAAGGCTTGACGGGCCCTATGTACCGAGTCAAAGAGATCTTCTACACGCTTCAGGGCGAAGGGAGCCACGCGGGGCGTCCTTCCGTGTTCTGCCGATTTACCAGCTGCAATCTGTGGACCGGCCGCGAGAAGGACCGCCATCGGGCGATATGCCAGTTCTGTGACACTGACTTCGTCGGAACCGACGGCCCAGGCGGCGGCCGGTTCCAGACAGCCGTCGATCTCGCAGCTGCCGTCGCCAAGACCTGGCAGGGACGCGCACACCCGCGCAGTCGTCCTTATGTGGTCTGCACAGGCGGCGAGCCACTCCTGCAGTTGGACCGCGAGGCTGTGGACGCCCTGCACACCGAAGGGTTCGAGGTCGCAATCGAGACCAACGGAACACGCCCCGCCCCGGAGGGTCTCGACTGGATCTGTGTCAGCCCCAAAGCCGGCACCGAGATCGTGCTGACCTCGGGAAATGATCTGAAGCTGGTCTATCCCCAGGTCGGGGCCGAGCCCGAACGCTTTGAACACCTTGCTTTCGACCGGCTGCTCCTGCAGCCGATGGACGGTCCTGACCTCGTCGCCAACACACAGGCGGCGATCGACTACTGCCTCGCCAATCCGCAGTGGCAGTTGAGCGTCCAGACCCACAAGACCCTGGGAATCCGTTGATGGACATCTTCCGCGAGTTCACGTTCGAGGCTGCCCACCGGCTGCCGAACGTGCCCGACGGCCACAAGTGCGCTCGACTGCATGGCCACAGCTACCGCTTCGAGGTGCACGTAAGCGGCGAAGTCGACCCGGCCATGGGGTGGCTGATGGACTTCGCGGAGATCAAGGCCGCCGCCAAGCCACTGGTCGCACGACTCGACCACTACTACCTTAACGAGGTGCCGGGGCTGGAGAACCCGACCAGTGAGGTGCTTGCTAAGTGGATTTGGGACAGGCTGGTCGACAAGTTGCCGCTCTCGGCCGTCATGGTGCGTGAAACCTGCACTTCCGGCTGCGTCTACCGGGGGGAAGAGTGATTCTGCAGGACGTTCAGGCCACGCCGGACTCGCGTGGTGTCCCGCTTGACGAGGTCGGCGTGGAAGGGCTTCGTTATCCCGTCCTGGTCGCCGACGGCCAGGGCGCCAAGCGTGAGACCGTCGGCACCGCCGCCATGTCGGTCAGCCTCGGCCCAGAAGTCAAAGGAGCGCATCTCAGCCGCTTCATTGAGGTGCTGCACGAGGCTCGTGAGCAACTCAGCCTCAGCAGCATCGCCACCCTCGCCGAGGACCTGCGGCAACGTATGTCCAGTCCCACAGCGCGTGTCAGCCTCGACTTCCCCTACTTCCTTGAGCGGTCTGCCCCAGTGACCGGGGCGCGCGGCTTTGTTGACTATGCTTGCTCACTGGCCGCCGTCAGCGCCCCCGAGGAAAGCCGGGTCACGATGGCCGTCACGGTACCTGTGACCAGTGTCTGCCCATGCAGCAAGGCCATCAGTGATCGGGGCGCTCACAACCAGCGTGGCCACATCACGATCGTGGTTGAGCCGACCGATTCACAAGGCGGTCTCTGGTTTGACGACCTGATCGACATCGCGGAGAAGGCGGCGTCCTCGCCCGTCTACGCCGTCCTCAAGAGGCCGGACGAGCGCCACGTGACCATGGCGGCCTATGACCATCCTGTCTTCGTCGAGGACATGGTCCGCAACGTCGCCCAGGTTTTGAGGACGCTGGACACCATCGCCGCGTACCGGATTCGGGCGCTCAACGACGAGAGCATCCACAACCATGCCGCCTACGCAGCGGTGTCCTGGACCCGCCGAGCCGGCGAAGCATAGGCGATGGGCGACAACACGAGCACTCCAGGCGAACGGTCTGTCCACCTGGTCGTCACCTGCGCTAACCGCAAGCGAGGCTCGCTTTCCTCCACGCTCCGGGCACGCGAACTTCCTCAGAACCAGGACACACAAGCGCGTTGCCACGACTGGATCCGCCGCCTCGCCGCCGGAGCAGCGACCACCCGCGCAGCCGACCTGTACGCCGGCGAGTATTGGCAGGTAGCGAAACAACTTGGAGCAGTGGTTGGCCCCTCTGCTTCGATGTGGGTTTGCTCCGCCGGATACGGGCTGATGCCGGAGGACGCGTCCATCGCCGCATATGCGGCCACCTTCGCCTTCGGACAGAAGGACTCTGTCGCCTCCACAACCGACGATGCCCGCAGGTGGTGGGGAGCCTTGGCCGAGTGGACCGGCCCTGCCCCCGGTGCTCCTCGGACGTTCACCGACCTCGCCGCCAGCAACCCTGACGCTGCCGTCATTGCCGTCATGTCGGACGCCTATCTGAGGCCGTGCGCCCGCGATCTTCAGCGGGCGGCCGAGAAGCTAGTCGATCCGGACAACTTCGTCATCATCGGGCCGGGCCACCGCTACCCGGGCCTGGAGAACTTCATCGTCCCTGTCTCTGCGGCGGTCCAGCCCGCAGTAGGTGGGAGCCTGCTCTCCTTGCATGCACGGGCTGCCCGCCACGTACTGGAGATGGCCAGAAAGCAGCAAAAGCCGTTCACGCGGCCGACGCTGGCCGCCCTGATGAAGGAACTGAGGGAGTCGGCTCCCCCAGTAATCTCCCGGGCTCCGGGTGCCAGGCTTAGCGACGATGAGGTGTTCGCTTTCATTCGCGCAGCCATGGCAGAGGAAGCAGGGCCCGTCTCTGCGACCAAACTGCTGCGCTGCCTACGCAGTTCTGGGCGGTCTTGCGAACAGGCCCGCTTCAAGGGGCTGTTCCAGAAGATCATGCAGGAAGACGCGCTCAAGGACTGGTCCTGATGTCCATGCCCAGAAGCGAGCCTTCCATCGAGGTGCGAGCCCTTCGGATCATCCAGGTCAAGGACTACCCGCTCTACATCTTCATGTTGAAGGCCGAGCAGGTCCTCGAGTTCGCCGACATCTCCCGCGTGAGCCGCGATGAGGCAGGCAAGCTGATCGGCTATCAGCGCCCCCAGGTGCGCAAGCACATCCAGGAGATCGTCGAGTATCTGGACAGCCCGCTGCCGATCTTCCCTAACCCGATCATCATGGCGCTCTCGCCTGACGTTCGTTTCAAAGCCACCCGCGGCGGCAACCGGCTCCCAGATGATGGCGCCTCCGACACTGGCCGGTTGTTCCTTCCCCTGCCGAGGGAGGGCAAGCCGAAGCCCGCCTGGATCGTCGATGGACAGCAACGCGCGTTGGCCTTGGCGCGAGCTAAACGCAGAGACTTGCCTGTCCCAGTTACGGCGTTTGTCGCCGATACAGTGAGTTTGCAGCGCGATCAGTTTGTGCGCATCAATAATACGCGCCCACTTCCTCGCGGCTTGGTCACCGAATTGCTACCCGAAGTGGACAGCCCCCTACCGGCCCGCCTGGCGGTACGTAAGGCTCCATCGAGCCTGTGCGATGTGCTGAACACCGACAAAAAATCTCCCTTTTACGGGATGATCAAACGAGCCTCGAGTGCCGGAAGCCGCCAGCCAGGTGCGGTAGTTACCGACACTGGCGTCGTTGACATGATCCAAGAAAGCCTCACCTCCCCTTCCGGCTGCCTGTTTCCGTATCGCGACATCGGTCGCGGCGAAACGGATTACGACGGAATCATTCAGGCTTTGATCATCTACTGGACGGCAGTCCGGGACACTTTCCCCGAAGCATGGGGCAAACCACCGGAAAAAAGCCGATTGATGCATGGTGCTGGAATCAAGGCAATGGGTCGCCTAATGGATCGCATCCTCGGTACTATTGACCCTCAACGCGATGATGCATACGAGCAGATTCGCCAACACCTCGAACTCATCGCTCCGCACTGTCACTGGACTACTGGGACCTGGGAGGGCCTTGGGCATCGCTGGAACGAGATTGAGAATGTGGGGAAGCATGTCCAAGAGCTTTCCAACTACCTGATCCGTCTGTACCAGAGCGCACGCAGGGAACTCCTTTGAGGTTTTTCTTCCCAGATAGCCAAGACCAGGTCAGCCCGACCTTCGACTTCCGCAATGAGGAATATTCTCCGTACCGTGTACGGCAGCGCGACGACCGCTATGCGCATGAGGTCCTGGCGAAGCGCCCTTACCACGGGATCCTGGTCAGCAAAGCTATCGTGGACGGCTCGGTGAGGGGATCCGGGAAGTACACGATGCCGCAGCGGGAACGGCTTCATAGGCTGGGCGTACAGAAATACTTCAGGCTGCCGGATGGCGTCACCACGCTGGGCGATTGTGGCGCCTTCAACTATATTGACGAAATCGAGCCGCCGTACAGCGTGCCCGATGTCGTGGATTTCTATGAACGCTGCGGATTTGATGAAGGCGTTAGCGTTGACCATGTGATCTTTCACTACGACCGGCACGCCACAGAATCCACCGTCGCACCAAAGTGGGCTGAACGCCGCAGGATCACACTTAAGTACGCGCGCGATTTTCTCGATGAGGTGGAGAAGCGAAAGCATCCCATCGTTCCGGTGGGCGCTGCCCAGGGGTGGAGCCCCGCCAGCTACGCTGACAGCGTCCACCAACTCGAAGAGATGGGCTACCGGCGCATAGCACTCGGAGGAATGGTGCCCTTGCGGACCGACGACATCTTGGACTGTCTCTACGAGATAGATAAGGTACGGCAGAACGCAGAGTTGCATCTGTTGGGGATCACTCGGGTCGGTACCATCGAAAAGTTCGCCACTCTCGGGGTAACCAGTTTCGACAGCACATCGCCGTTTCGCCAGTCGTTCATGGACGACAAGAACAACTACCACACCGCTGATGGCGCGTACATGGCAATCCGGGTGCCTCAGGTCGACGGAAACCCGTCCCTGAAGCGAAAGGTGCTAGCTGGCGAGGTATCACAAGCCGAAGCCAAGCGCCTCGAGCGCGAGACACTTCGCCTACTGCGAGCCTACGACGAAGGTGGCGCTAGAGCCTCCCTAGAGAAGGTACTGAACGCCCTCCGCGACTATGAGCAACTGGTTGAAGGCGACAAGCTGGATCCTAAGAAGGGCGCCAAGAAGTCTCGTATCCCCAAGTATGAGATCCTTCTTCAAGAGAAACCATGGAAGACATGCAACTGTGGACTGTGCAGCAAGCTTGGCATTGAGATAGCCGTATTCCGAGGCACGGAACGGAACAAGAGCCGCGGCTTCCACAACCTTGCGGTCTTCGCCGCTAAGATTCAGCACATCGGCCGTGCGCCTAGTCAGGAGAACCAATGACCGACCAGCACACGCTTCGTCTTCCGGCGCTGGAGGTCCGGCAGGGTGATCGCCGCATCTACTGCTTCGCGGTTGACGGCAAGCGCCTGCATGAGTTCGCGGCTGTGTCTCGAATCCGACGTGATGACCAGGAGGAACTCCACGGCTACCAGCGCCCGGAGGTAGCCAACCACATCAGAGCGATCAAGCGCTATCTTGAGTCACCCTCGGCGATGTTGCCGAACGCGATCGTGCTGGCATTCGACAGCAGGGTGAAGTTCGAGGCCGGGACAACCCCTGAGACAGGGGAGGGCTACTCGGTGCCCGGAGAACTCGTCATACCCGTGGACGAGGACCTTCCCGAGGACCAGAAACCCGCTTGGCTGGTGGACGGCCAGCAGCGCAGTGCTGCCATCAGGGAAGCAGAGATCGACACATTTCCCGTCGCGGCCGTAGGCTTCATCGCCGACAACGAGGCTGAGCAGCGAGCCCAGTTCATCCTGGTCAACAACACCAAGCCCCTGCCCAAGGGCCTGATCCACGAACTGCTCCCCAACACCAGAGGCCACCTGCCGCCGGCATACGCCCGCCGCCAGTTGCCAGCGGTGCTCATGACCCGTCTCAACGGGACCGGCGCCGGCCCGTTCTACAAGGCGATCGCGACCCCCACCTCGCCGGACGGCTACATCAAGGACAACAGCGTCCTGAAGATGATCGAGAACAGCATGTACGAGGGGGCGCTCTACCAGTACCGCGACGAGCAAGGCGGCGGAGACGTCGAACGCATGCTGCTCCACCTCAACACGTTCTGGGGCCTGGTCAGGGACGTCTTCCCGGACGCTTGGAGCAAGCCGCCCCGCACGTCGCGGCTAACTCACGGCGTCGGCATCCAAGCCATGGGTTACGTGATGGACAAGCTCACCGAGGACGAGCCGGCCGAAGAGCTCGACCGTCACCACATCCTCGAGAAGCTAAGGAACATCAAGGTCGTAGCGGCCTGGACCGAGGGAAGCTGGCACTTCGGCAGGGACGATGAGCGAAAGTGGAACGGCCTGCAGAACACCCCCAACGACGTGAAGTGGCTGACCAAGGGCCTCCTCGTCATGGTCGACCAGGCCCCGCTCTTCTGATCCTTTATTGAGCGCTTCAACGTGCGGCGGTTTCGCAAAATGGCAGGAGATGGAAGTTTTCGCAGGGTTGCTGGAGCAGCGATAGCAGCAGAAGAGCATTCGCAGGGTTTTCCTATGACTTAGAATGCGAAACACCCATACTTGAGCAATCCTTAACTGGGCGCGATTTCGGATTCACTGTGAATTCACCAGGGCTGCGCTGGGCCTTAGCGCCGTCGCCGCGAAGAAAGGTTCTGCTGCCGGATTGCCAAGTCGTCCAGAGCACTGATGGCTGCGTGAGTTACGGATGCAGAACCTGCACCTCGGGGATACACGACTTTCTTGGCATACTGTCCAATGCAGTGGGTCGCCGCATGTGCGGCGCACTGTGTGATCATTAGACTGAAGTCTGAATTGCGTGCCGCCTCTTTGAGGCGCCGAGATGCGACCTTCTCTGCCGAGAGCACTACCTCGACCTGGGGGAACCGTTGGATAATGCGCTTCTGGACGCGCTGAAGTACACCTTCGTCCAAGCCATAAATGAGGATCTGCGCCGCCCCTACAATGGGCTTATCGTCGGCGCTTTCCGATGAGGTCCGCTCTGGCCATTCCAAGCTCAGGCCGAGTTCATCACTGAGGGAATGGGCAGTGCAGAGGTATGCCTCATCGAGGCGCCGCGCGTGGGCGCGCAGAGGAGCTAGCAGCATCTGGGCCGTCTGAGAACGGACCTCTGGCGCAGGGGAAGCGAAAGCCGCCAGTCGGTCGACAAAGTCGAGGGCTTGTCCGGCAGTCTCCGGTGCCACCCACTGGTCGAATCCGATGCTCATTTGTTCCAGGAACTCGGTGTACTCCTGAGTGTTCGGGGCGGTACGGAGAAACAGTTCCAGAAGCAGGTCGAGGACAGCGAGGTTCGCAGGGTCGCAGCGCTGGTTCACGATGCTTCGCATTACCGTGGTCAGCGCCTGCGGATAGAAGGTCTCTGAGCGGGTGATTTCCTGCAGGAAGGGCCCGAGTGCATACTGCCACACGGCTTCGTACTCGGGATCGGTGAGGTCAGCGAAGACGTCTGCCATTTCCGTGTCAGACACCGCCTCCAACTGGATCGAGATGTCGCTTCGGCGGACGTCCATTCCGCGACAAAGTTCGAAGGCAGTCTTGTCGCCCTGAGCGACCGCCTTGACTATGTCTGCCCATGTGTTGAGCGGTAGCTCGCCCGTCGTCTCTTCGGGCTCGGGCTCCGTTGTGACTACCGACTCGAGTTCAGCCAACTCCGCTGTCACGGTGTCTGCGTGCACCGACTGGTGGCGATACGAGGCCAGCGCCTCAGGAACGATATCCCCGCGGCCCTCGGCGTCGAGCAGCGCGATACTTCGGGCTAGTTCTGCCCCATCGCCTCGTCCGTGCATGCCGACGAGCAATACCGTGACGGCCTGCTCGCTGAGAGCCAGTAGGTCTCCATCAGCCAGCAACGAGAATTGGCTGTCGGGCGCCTGCAGTGCGTCTACGGCACAAAACAGGTCACCTTCAGCAAGCGCAGGTTCAACGTACGCCGTGTAGAGAGCCGATAGCACCATATCCTTCACCGGAACCGGCGGGTCCTGAAGCAGCACTTCGCGCAGCCCGCGCAGTGCCAGGACCTCGTTTGCTCTTCCCTGGGCAGTTAGAAGTCTGATCTCCAGATGTTTGACATTGGTCGGCGAGAGGCCGCCCTGGCGGTCGAGCTGCTGAAGAAGAGCCTTGGCGGTCTGTGGTGCACCGCTGAGGAGGGCTGCCTCGAAATCCGCCAGAAGACGCCCCAAAGGCTTGGGTGGGGACCATGACCGCGCGGGACTCCGCTCCACCATCTTCACCATGCGTTCCAGAGCAGTCCGCAGGCGCTTCCTCTCAACGGTGTCGGTGGTCGCCTGGACGACGAAGGTGCTTCCTGCCCCATAGCGCTCAAGGATCGCAGTCTCGTGCGGCC
The DNA here is from genome assembly GCF_039871695.1 of Actinomadura sp. B10D3. Lineage (NCBI taxonomy): Bacteria > Bacillati > Actinomycetota > Actinomycetes > Streptosporangiales > Thermomonosporaceae > Actinomadura > Actinomadura sp. B10D3. The sequence goes on along the minus strand of NZ_JBDPLY010000002.1, from coordinate 324,214 downwards.
TGTCGAGCGCGGCGGGTGTGTCGTAGCCGTATTTCGCAAATGAGGGCCCAACAAACGCAACTAGGAGGTCACGTACAGAACTCAAGTGTTCGCGCCGACGAGGGATCACATAGTAGGCCATGCGCTGAGTCCTCTCATTCAGCCATGGCAATACCATCGGCGACTTACGGTAATTGATGGCGGCCTCCCGAAGGAGCGCGATGCCGCTCGGGTATTTGCCAGCGTCGTTGCGATCCGTATGAAGAAAGTGATCCACGAACTCCTGCGTACCGCCCGCCCGTTCCGCCACTTCTTCCTCAGACGCCACGTGCCGTCCATTCATGCCGATAGTCCACTATTGCCTGCGCCGCGGCCGGATCATCCAACGAGTAGGTGATCTTTTCTTTGTTTCTGGCAAGGCCGTTGCGCGTGAAATTCATGGAGCCCTCGAACATCCACTCCGGGCCCACCAGGGTCTTCTCGTGAACCACCTGATCCAGAAACACCTCCAGGTCCGTACTCTCGTCACGGCCCAAGGTGAGGCGTTCCAGGAAGGGCGCGTTCGCAGGTGCGCCCTGTGTAACCACGCGCACAGCGGTGCCACTCTTCGCCAACATCAGCAGCAACTCGGAGAGCCTGCACTGCAGTGGGGCATCTTCACCCAGAAGGTAGTCGAAGGCGCCATCAGCGTTATCGACCAGGTCCACATCGCTGACCCATGCAGACACCAGCCAAACTTCCCCACCGGGCGCCGACAATTGAGCCAGCAGTGCTGTCCGAATTAGTGAGTCCGCACGCAGGGCGCTGCGGGCATTGGTGCGGAGTGTACGAGCCGGGACAGTCACTGCTCAGCCTCCTTGATGATGGCCTTCACGACGACGTCACGGCTGTCCCTGTACACCTGGGCCACCTCCCCGAACAGTTTGAGATCTCCGCGGTCCACACGCAGGGCGGGGATGTTCAGCAGCACACGGCGGAGCAGATCGGGCCGGTCCAAGGGAACGACCACTTCGACTGCAGGATGCAACGAGAGCGCCTGGGCATACCTGGTCTGCCAGTCAGGCGATGTGACATCCAGGCGCGGCCATGCTTGCGTGTGCACGGCGGCTGCTAGTAGCCGGTCCAAGATCTGCGGGTTGTCTACCGCACGGTATGGCTGGTAGGAGTCCAGGTGGTAGTTCCGTGCCTGGTCTCCCCGGGGCCACAGGATGCTGAAGGCCTGGTCCGGGCTGATCTTGCGAGGCAACTGGATTTTGGACGCGCCCACAGCGTAGGCAATGACCCGGGAGTCGACCTCGATCCCGGTTGTTTCTTCCAACTGATCCCAAGCCTGCACCAGGGCAAGGGCCGTCGCATCGGTCAGGCTGTCGGAGCCGCGGCGAAGCAGGCGCATCGCGAGGGAGGCGACATCACCGTGCCGCGGCGCACCATCCAGTTCGTTCCAGGCCGAACGTATGCGCTGGAGTGCATCCCGGCTGTCCTGAGCCGACGTCGCAGCCCGCATCTCGCTCATCGCCTGCGCCAACTCGCCGTCCGGTGCGGCCTCCACCACATGACGGAGCAGATTCGTGAGCCGGGTGTCGGTCTGCTCAAAACTGTTGGGACGCAGAGCCGCGCTCACCAGGCTCCAGAAGCGGGCAGGATCGCGCCCGTAGGTCTCCGCCAACTTCTCGACCACTCCGAGCCCGCCCTCGGACGTCTCGCTGATCCAGATGTGATCTGGCGTTGATCCGGAACCCGGCACCACGTCGAGTATCAGGTCCTGTTCGCGTGCGTCGGGACAGGCGCGGGTCACCGCCTCAAGGATCGCGGCGGCCAAGGTGTCCCTGTAGGCACGACGTGCGAGGCCAGCCGTACGGTCCTGAAGGTTCTCGCCGAACAGCAGTGAGCCAGCGTCGTCCAGTACAGCTACGACATCGGGGTTCTTGCTGAGTTCCTGCAGATTGCTGATGACGCGGTCGCTAGGACTGCCGGCGTCCGTAGGCGAGGCGGAGGGGTCCTGCCTATACAGCAGCGGGATGACCTTCGGGATGCTAGCCCGCCATGCGCCCTGCGCCAGTCGCGCGTGAATCGTCTCAGGCTTGGTGCCCTCCAGTCCCTCGAGTGCGAATGCGGAGAGGTAAACCAATGACAACCATCCGCGCTGGAACGAGTTAGTTGCATCGGCGATCCGCTGGTCCTCCAGGACGGTGTTCATAAAGGCCTTCGAACGCCACTGGGGAGAGTTCAGATGCTCCACCACGCCCGGCTCAGAGGTCTCCAGGGTATTGACCTGAATCCGGACAGCGTCGACGGATGAGGTAAAGCCCATGGCCGCTCTCATTCCTTCGAGGGCGTAGCTGACTTTTACCTTGTGCCGCTTAGCGGGCCTGCCCGTGATCATTTCAGCCACAGCACCATAGGTCATGCGGCGCACTTCGATGGGGTTGCCTGAAGCGTGAGTAGCGAACCCGACTGACAAAACCCGATCACGCCACTCAGGCACCTTGGGTACGTCCGCTGCAACCGGAGCACCCGCAGGGTTGTCCATGAATTGGGTTGCCCACAAGGGGTTTCCTTGCGAGGAAGTCGCAATCACCTTGTCTGGCTGTGCAAGATTGATGCGGCGCGGGCGAGTGACCTCGACCGTCTTCACATCCGCGCGGCCGGTGTCCCAACGGCCCTGCCGGTCCGCCGCGTCGAGAATCTCACTCAAATCGATCACTGCATCATCGACCCCGGTGGGAACATCGAGCCAGGTACGGTGGCGATCATCTCGATAGCCGAAGCGGCGGCTGACACGGCCAGGCACAGCTTCACGCAGTGCCCGGCCAACGGGGAGTTTCTCCTCGTCGTCGGACGTGGCGAAGGGAAGCGCAAAGCTCACCTCCGGAAGATTCAGCGGAGCAAAGAGGGAAGTCGTGACGAACTCTGGGAGAAAAGCCCGCCGGTCGTCCGTGCCAGGATCCTGATGGATTGGCGATTTGCCGACGCTAAGACGCCGCAAGAGGGTCGGAGCGACTGCCAACAGCAAGGACCGGGGCTGCTCCCACAACAAGGCCTGCACTTCGTCGGGGCTCAGGCGCAGCGCTCCTCGTAGATGTTCGGCCAGTGCACGAAGGAGAGTCTCGTCCCCCTCGAGGAGTCTCTCCAGGTCCCCAATGATCGCGCTGCGGGCGTCGGGCAACTGCTCATCGTCATAGTCGGGGCACGTGTCCCCTGTAGCCAGCGTTCGGGCACTAACCCAGAGCCGCCGGTTACGCAGTCGGCTGCCGAGCCAATCAATGAAGGCTTGAGCACCTTGGATCTTGATGATGTGGCGGTTGTGCACGGGCAGGGTCCGGGGAGTTACCTCGGGAGCAAAGAGAGACACGTAGGCCTGGTAGGCCAGCCGGTCTCGCCCGAAGTCGGACAGTGCGACGATCGTGAGCGGGCGCGTGCCCCTCTCACGGCCGGCACGGCCCCGGCGCTGCAGGAAGGAAGCTGGATCGCGAGGTGCCTTGTGCTGGACTATCAGCCCGACGTCGGGATCGTTAAAACCGACTTCGAGAGAGGCCGTCGCGACGACGAGGTCGGCGTCCCCGTCGACGCCTGCATCCTGGGAGGTGGTCCTGCCGATCGTCAAAGGACGCTGGCTCAGATCAGAACTGAGGTTGTGCCCGATCAACTCCGGGAGGTTCCAGGACTGGCCCGCGAGGAAACGCTCCTCTTCCGCCGGCAGGTCCATGGAACGCAGAGCCGCAAGAACCGCGGCGCCCTGCTTTCTACGACTCTTCCCGTACTGCCCACCCTCCGCGTCTCGCAAGTCGTCATACAGGCGGTTGGTGACGTCTAGGTCGTCGGTAAAGAGGAATCCCTTGGTGCCGTGCAACGTCGTTCCTGCTGGACGATTCCTGTCGAGCAGACGTCCGTGGAGCATCGCCGTCTGGATCGTGGTGGACAGAAGGCTCGTGCCCGACAAAGGATCACCGCGCAGCGCGAGGTGATACTCGCGGCCCTCCGATTCCATGTCCCTGCTGTGTGGCTCAATGAGTGTGACGCTTTCCGCGGGTAGTCCGACGAGTTCCGCCATGAAGCGGTCGGCCTGGCGCAGGGTGGCGCTGAGCCCGACAAAGGCGACGGGGCCACGGCGTGCGTGACGCCAACGGCGCAGCAGCAGGGCTGTTTGGGCACCTGTGGAATCGGAGTATGTGTGCACCTCGTCAAGCAGGACGACGCGGGGACCGTACCCCGTCCAGCCGAGAGTCTTGCTCAACTTCGACCCAGCACTGTTACGGTTGAGCATCTCCGTTGTGGTGAAAAGCAGCTTGGGCGGAATCTTCTTGATCGACTCTCGGGTGAGAGCCATGACGTCGCGAGGTATCTCCCTCTGACACACCGAGCACCGCAACGTCTCCACGTTGCGAACCCTGTCGTTGTCGGACCAGAGCATGGCGCCGCCGTCCCCTGTCGGACAGGTCAGATAGGGACAGACACGGGCCCCTCCCTGTGCGGCGGGCCACTCATAGGTTCCATGTGTTACATCATTGCCTCGGTACGGTGTACGCCCGTAGAGCACACCGATTCGGGGACTTGGCAGACCTCGCCGCCGCAGTTCAAGGGCGTTCTTGATCGCTTCACGCAACTGGTCGCGCAGCAGTTCGATGCGCGGATACAGTGCGAGAGTATGTACCCCCGAGCCCCTGTGGTTGGCCATTGCGGCGAAGGCGGGGAGGTAGAACGCGAGGGTCTTGCCGCTACCCGTACCGGCACCGACCACGACGCCACGCGAACCCCCGTTAGCCAAGGAACTGGTGACTGCCTTGGTGGCGTCGACCTGGAAGCGTGAGAGTGCGTATGAACCGATCAGCACGCCGGCCACCGTGGAATGCTTCTCAGTCCATCCCGGTGTGGCTTCCATCTCGGCAATCGCCTGTGCGGCTGAGATGTTACGCGTCGGATAGCGGCGTTCGGACACGTGCAGGCGGTAGTCGGCGACCAGAGGCCTGCCTTTCTCCCACCAGTCGGCCTGCAATGCCGTCCCCGGCCAAGGGGCGAATATCTGCCGCAGAGAGGCAGTCAGACGAACCCCCTCGGCAAACCTCGTCCGATATCGTCCGGCTCCACCGAAGGGAACGTAGAAGAGAAGTTGCTGGTTGATCAGCGCGTCCTTCAACTGGTCGGCGTCAGAGAACAAGGACGCCGCGTCCTCGTCATCTAGTACCGGCCACAGAGCGTCAGCAACTTCTTCTTCCGAGAGTGCACCGTCGGTGACGCCCCACTCAAGAAGGGGCAACTCCCGCTCCTCCAAGGCATTAAGTGCCTTGCCCAGAATAGCGCGGTGCGGTGTTGTTGGTGCCACAGGTAATCAGTTCGCCTTCCGAGTAACGGTGTACCAATTATCCTGGTCATACGCTCGCAGCAGCGCGATGTCCGCGTCCGTGAGTTCTCGGAGAGTGACTCCGCCTGCATCAAGCCGGTTGATGAGTTCGAGGAGGCCTTCTGGCGTATCGGTCGGCGCATGCTGAAGGAGTGCCAAGAGCGTGTCGTGATCGCTGCAGAACGCCAGGATGCTAGCGCTGTCGACCTTGGGGCGGTTTGCCTTGGCCTTCATCGAGTCATAAAGTCCACTCGCCTCCCGCCGCTCATCGGGGTTGAGGGTGGCGAAGCGAGCAGGAGAGACCTCCTGAATGCGTGCGGTGGCCCACGACTTCCAAAGCTGCCTGAGGGAGGTACTCAACTCGCTGGTGAACGCCTCCAAGGCGCGCCTGGCATCAACGAAAGCCCGGTCTCCGGGCAGACCGCCGCGCGATTTCGATGCGAGTTTGGCTCGTGCAGTGTCGAACCCGGACACATCCAGAGTTAGACCGGTGCGCTCGTGTAGCAGCACCGCGGTCCGCTGCTGCACCATCGCTGCCTGCAACGCTGTCCGCACCTCATCGATACGGCGGAGGACCCGCTCCTGGTCGTCTCGCTCCTTTTGGCTTTCGGCAATGCTGCGGACCGTGTTCTGCAACTCCTGCGATTTTTCCAGAACCGTCACGTTGCTCATATGCCTGCCTCCATCCGGGATGTGGAGTCATCTACGGCCTGCTGCCACTCCACGAGCAGTCCTGCCAACTGGTCCGCGGCATCGCTGACGGCGTTCTGGTTCTGCATCCGCGCTGCCGCGAGGGCCGTGTCAAGCAAGGCGTCGGCGGTATTCAGGTAGTCGCGCATCTCCCGCAGATGCGTTGACCGTGGCACGGCAACCACAGCCAGAAGGCTTTCGGTCGACTGGTCTTGGAGGTTGTCGGTGACGCGGGACAGTTCTTTCTCCAGCACGGACACCGAATTCCAGTCGGCTTCTTCGACGGCTGCAGCCCGCATCTCCAACTCAGGCCCCTGTGGTCCAGTGAGGCCTTGAGCATTGGCCATCTGCAGAGCCGTGGACACCTGTAGGACGAGACGGTCACCGGGACCGCTCGACTTGGGGAAGTGTTCTCGGATCTCGTGGATTAGAGTGGCCAGCTCCTGCAGTTGACCGCGTACCGCGGAATCCAATCCGGAGCGAAACGGAAGTGCGGCCTCCCTGGCCCACATCGGCAGTTCAACACTCGACAGGTCCCACTCCTGCGCGGCCTTCCTCACGAGGGCAACGGCACGTGCCCCGTCAAGGACGTGGACAGCACCCGCGCCCTGGCCCAGCCCCAGAGAACTCAGCAGAGCTTCCACAAGCCCAGCGCGATGCTGCAAGTGCGCCTCAAGCCGCTTCGCCCATGTCTCGGTGCGCGACGAGTTATCCGCACGCGCCCACCCCTGCCCCTTCTCGAAGGCGGCGATATACAGGGCCTCGATCGGCATACCTGGGACAATCTGCCCGGCAAAGGCTGCCCCGAGGAGAGATACGCGTAGTCCAGCTACCAGGTCTTCATCGGAATGTTCAGCGTTGAGCGCCACCCGTTTACGCAAGTCCGCTCGGTGCGTCTCGGCCGTGCTGGCGAGTCTGACCACGTCTTGGGGTCGCATCCCGTCGACGTCCTGAGCGTTAACCCGGATCAGGCTCTTGAAGAACTCACCGTTTGAGGGATTTCGCTTCAGGATGATCGCTGCGCCCTTGCTAAGTTTCTCAGCGCTGGCGTCGTCGATCGAGACTGTGTTGGCCTTGTTGGTCCATCCGGCCCCTTCCGCATCGCTGACTCCAATCGGCTTGATTGGAGGCGTGAGCCAGTCCTCCCTGTAAAGAACCGATCGGGAGACCATGGTGCGGACGATGCTTGCCACCTCGGTGATGAGGCGGGAACCACTAGCCGCCCACTCTTCCACCACTTGGAGTTTGCGCTGGAGAGCGGGGGGAACTGTCGGAGTCTTTGGCGAATCGATGGGGGTGATCGCAGGCTCGGACGTCTCTCCCGCGGTCAAGGAGTCGACAGGGCCGGCGCCTTGACCGTCTAGGTCCAACTCCGGCAAAGCGAATGCCTCACCAATGCCCTGCGGCAGATTAACGAGTTGGTCTGGGGCATCAGCCCAGAACTCCAGTGCTTTGCGTCGGCGCTTGGCGTCCAGGTGGTCACGTGCATCGACCTCCTCACTGACGCTGTTGGGTAGTGCCTTGTCGACGCCCCTTACGGACTTGTAGTTGTCCTGGAAAAAGGCGCTCGGGAATTCACCCTTCTCGATCGACCTCTTGGCGTCGTTAAGGATCGGGATGACTCCGTTGCCCAGAACGGCGCGCGGGACGAATGCGTTGGGGTTTTCCTGCGGAGCCACACTGTGAACGACACGGGTCAGAGCCGCACGATTGAAAGGGTAGAGGCCGAACCCGTCGGCGGATGCACCGAAAGAACTGTGACACAGGGTACTTACGGTGCAGTCTTCGCACCCATTAGGGATCACGTCGCCGTCGGCACGCTCCAGTGCTTCACGCCCCACCCGGGCAGCGTTGAGGTACTTCGCCACGAAAGTGGCGATATCTTCTGTTCCCGTCTTGCCTTCTCCCAGGACAATGTCCAGGTTGTAGACGAATCCTCCGGTTGACGTGCCTATCCTGGTCGCTGCGGTTTCTGGAAGGTCATGAAAGTATCCGCTCGTGATCGCCATGAGGGTCCGCATGGGCGCGAGGACCGTCTTCCCGTACCGCTCTGAGGTTTCGGTGATCGCGTCAAGCAGGTCGCCCTGGACACCTTGGATGAGGGCGAAATCTTCTACCAGGAGGACGATCTCCTTGCCCTGGCGAGCGTAGATCTCACGTACTTTCTTCATCGCTCCCAGAAGACGTCCGCCTCCCAGTGACGACAGTTCCTGGACGGCCTTGTCCCAGTGCGCGTTGAGCAACTCAACAGCCAGTACCTGGAGTTCAGGTCTGGACATCAGCATGCCGAAGATTTGTCGCGTAGGAGCTGCCATGTCGCCGGTGATGGCATCTGGGCTCAAGGGGAGGTCGTCCAGAGAGAAACGTGGAGGACGCTCTTCACCGGACTCTCGGTCGCAGAGGAAATGCTCGGCGAACTGGGGGATAAAGTTGCCGGGCTCCAGCATCTGCTCCTGCAGAAGCGGATCCTGCAGGAGCAGGGAGATCCCTCTCGGCCCGACGAGTTGCCTTTTCTTCCCAGGGACCGAGTCTTTGCCGAGGTCAGCAAGAGTTACACTCAACTGGCTAATGAGACGGCGCGCCAACGAGGCAGTGGTGAAAGTCCCGGTAACCTGCCGGATATCCTTGCGGATCTGTTCGATCTCTTCGTCATCAACTCCCTCAAGGAGGGATTCGATAACATGTCGCAGACTTGTCTTGGACTTCTCGAGGTAGATAATCTTTCGGTCATCGAAGTGCTCGATCTTCTCTTTGACCCAACGCACCAGATGGGACTTTCCGGATCCAGATTCACCGACCACCGGCAGCAGCAACGTCCCGGTGTTCGTGCGCCGGTTTAGGAAGTCGTCCCGGACATCCTCTTCAGTGACGCTCTCACCCGTGCTGTTAAACGACCGACCATTGATCCGGCAACGCTGGATGCCCAGCCGCGTATGCGTGGAGAGGAAGACGGCAGGCGAGGCGACAACCGCTTCCGTCTGGATCGTGGAAAGCACGTTCTCCACGTCCCAGCAGACGTAGCGATGGAAGTCAGACATGGGCAGCCTCCTGTCGGGCGATGGAGGAGCAAAGGCGCATGGACGACTGCTCGGGGTCCTGCACCCTTATCGGTTGCTGCGCGTCCGAGTCACTACTCAAGACGAGCCACTTCTCGTACTTGCCTCGCATCAGAGCGAAGGAGACTGCCGCGCCGGCAGTCCGTTCGTCCGCAAGACCATAGCCCAGATTGTTGGAGATGGCTCCCCCCGGAAGGACGGGAAGGTGTTCCCGCAACAGGCGCAGGACACCCACGGCATCAGCAGGAACCCCCGGCGGAAGATGCTCTTCCAATACCTGTTGCACGGCCCGCGTGCAGTCCGGAATGTAGCGTTGGGCGATGTGCGGTGCCGGGGCTCCCAAGCCGAGGGAGGTCGCCCAGGCCATGAAGGGTGGCCACCGAGTGTCGTTCACAAAGACCAACTCTCCGTCAGGCGCGTCCCTTTGGTGTCGACTGTCCACCACGGTCCAATTGAAGGACTCCGAGAACGGATCGCGGGTCAGGCTCCATACCAGAGCCCGCCGCAGGTCGTCAGCAGTCTCGGCCGGTCGGTGCCCGCGCAGCCCTAGCACAGCGGACCGCAGTGCACGTTGGAAGGCGGCATAGTCGTCCCAAGAAAGCGCCGCAAGGTCACCCGCCAGGACCCAGCCTTGACCGTCACCGCTTTCCTCGGCGAGCCCAAGTGACCGCAGGGCGGCAAGGGCGTAGTGAACTGTGGTGGGCTTCGTCGATTCGCGGTTGTGCGGCTCGAGGAAGGTGCGGAGCGTGTCGTAGGCCACCGGCCCGGACTGCGAGGCCAGGAAGCGCACGACGGCCCAGATTTCTCCGGGATACGGTACGGGCGTGTTGAGCAATGCCATTACCTGAACTCGCTTCTCACGTGCTGGATGTTCAACGACGGATGAGTGGTCACAAAGGGGACTCCTGGCCTGGTCGGGTCCTCCACCTGCCGGGGGATCAGGAGGTAGACAGGGTCCCCATCCTCAAGCCGGTACCGGAGTTCTTCTTCGAGGAGCGATGTCGCCTCGTCGGCAACCCAGGCGAGGGTGGCCGGCGTGCCACCGCTCACCAGGCTGCTGTCGTTATCGACGAGCACCGGATGACCTGGCGCCTGTTCCTGTATCTGCCGGGCCAGTTCCGCGCTAAGGCCAGGTCCGGCGAAATGAGAAACACCCGACCGTGCCAGTTTCACCAGCACAGGCAGCAAGTTCTCCGCGCGCTGCGCAGGATCCTGCCAATAGATGCTGAGGTGCGAGGTTTGAGGATGCAGGTGGGCCAGAGGGCTGTCGGACGGGGCCCACTCGACAGCGGCCGGATCCGGCGAGAACGGCCTGCGATAGTGAGACGCCGCTCCTTCAGGCGGAAGTCCTTGACGCCTACACGCAGGACAGCCACGACAGGCTGCCATGGTGTAGTGGCGCCCACCGCTATTTCCCGCGATCGAGTAATACTCGGCCAGGGTGTCAGCAATGCACCGCTCGTGATCCAAGACCGTAAACATCACGAGCAGAGAGTTGCGCTGGGCATTCTTGACACTCGAGCGGATGCGCTCGTAGGCGACGCGGAAGTGCTCTGGATTGTTGGTCTGCCCCTCCACCAATTCAATCTCGATCCGGTCCCGAGCGGTTTCGTAGAACTCTTTAATCCGCGCCTGCCAGTCCACAGCATCTTCGCCGGGCTCGTGCATCGGGGGTGTTGGGGGGAAGATCCGGATCAGCCCGATGCGATCCATCATGTTGAGTAGGCGAACGTTCCAGTCCTTGTGCGTGGCGTACCCCACGGACATCCGCGGTGGCCGCACGGTCAAGTCGAGCGAGTAGCGGTTCCCGTGCAGGTGATGCCCCTTGGTGAACATCGCCCGCCACCGTCCCCACGCAGTGTCCGCCATGAGGATCTTCTGCTCGTTCAGGGACTGAGCTGTGAATCGGTCGCCCGGGGCGGACGCCAGGTAGGCGATCGAGGGACTGCCGTCGCGGCCGCCGCGTCCGACCTCCTGGTAGTAGCGGTCCACCGTCTCGGGCACGCAGGCGTGCACGACACTGCGGACGTCGTCGAGGTCAACGCCCAACCCGAAGGCGGAGGTGCCGACGACGACGTCGTACTCGGTCGCGACAGCGCCATGGCTCGTGCGGCCCGACCAGCCCTCAAGCGCACGACGACGCCCCGCATCGTTGATGTCTCCGTGCACCACGGCGACACGCTGCATCCCTGCAGCGCGCAGAGTGTTAACCCACTCGGCGGCGCGCTGCTTCTGGGTTGCATACAGCACCATCGGTTTCGGAAGGCGTGCAACAGCCCGGAGCACTGCTTGGGAACGCGCCTCTTCCGAGTCGAAGGCATCCAAGAAGTAGGCGGGTTCGCTGCGCAACTCGGAAGACCAAACCACCTGGGTGCCTTCACCGGAACCAAACAGGTCACGCAGCGTTGTCACCTGTTGCTCGGTGAGCGTGGCACTCATCGCGACTGTCCTTGGGGTACGCCCCGGGGGTGCGCCCCTGCGCCAAGCCCGATGCGGGGCGGCGAGACTCTGAAACCCTGAACGGAACTCGTTGCCCCACTGCTCGACGAGGTGCGCCTCGTCCAGGATGACGTAGTTCAGATGCCCGTCCTGGGCAGCGTCGCGCAGGGCTTTACTCAGGCCGGCGACCACGGCTTCCGGCGAAGCGATCACCAGTGCCTGCCGTCCAACTGAGATGTCCGATCGCATCTGCTCCTTTTCGGCCTCGCCCAACTCCCCGAAGTAGGCGTACCGCTTGTGCAGAGCACCAGGATCACGTCTGCTCAGCAACTCACGGACACGCCGCTCCATGTCGATAGCCAGGACCACGGTGGGCACAACCATCACGGATACGCCACTGCGTCGGCTGGCCAGCATGGCGCCGGCGAGCGCTACCGGTGTCTTGCCGTGGCCAGTGGGCAGGCAGACGAGAAGGGTTTCACCCGGCGGCATCAGAGCTACCGCGCGGGCTGCTTGACGCTGCCCTCTGGAAAGGTAGTACTCGTAGTCGAGAGCGTCCGTCCAAAATGGATCGGCCGACGCAGCTTGCAGATCTCGGGTCAGACTGGAGTCCTTGCCCAGGATCGCCTCACGGACCTGCGCAAGACCCGCCTCGTGCGCAGGTTCGGCGCCTTCGCCCGGGGCCCACTCCTGGCCCCGCACCAGCACCCGGCTCCCGTGGACCACCACGTCGCAACCGCCTGCTCGCCACTGATCGACGTTGGGTAGCCCCTCTCGCAACGGCACCGACAACCGGCCTGTCCGTCCCAGTGCCTGGTGGTGCAAAAGCAGTTGCCGAGTCAGCGAGACGATGTCCAGCCAGCCTGTGCCTCCGTTGGCCATCCCAGCCAGGGCATCTCTCAGACGGCGCAGGGCACCTTTGGCCAGTATGTCCTGTTTCACCTCGGGCCATTGGTTGAGTAGGTGCTGAGCGCTCACCCATGCGTCGTCAGACATCAGTAGGCCAGTTCCAACCCGCGGCGGATCAGGCAGGCGGCCGCCACGACCCCGACAACCGGCTGCGACAGCCCCTCGGCGAGAGAAGTCAGCACTTTCGCATCGGTGACCAGGCTTTCAGTGTCGCGCAGCAGTCGGCCAGCCGCCTGCCGAGCCTGGGCCTGCGAGTGCAAAACGGTGGAAACTTCCAGCGCCTTCTGCTGGGCGTCCTGGCAAACTGCTGCGAGATCCGTGTGTTGGTGCAAAAACCTCAGCGCTGCCTGCTGTGCGTCACGGACGTACGTGGCCGCATGCTCCTGACCTCCGAACACCTCAAACAACTCCGAGACGCGCTGACTGTTGTAGTTGCGGTCACCCTTGCTCTTGTCGTAGCGACGATTCAAAAAGGCCAACTGGCCCTCGATGGTCACGGGCGCATTCGTGCCGGCCTCGATCCAGACGCGCCTGATTACAGGAGGGAAGATCCGATCCGCCTGGCGACGCAGAGCCCTTGCTGCGTCCGCGCTGTCTTGGACATGCTTCAGCGCGGCAGAGGTGTCCGCCTGGATGAGGAAATCGAACCCGAAGTACGGCTGCGGTTCGTGCCCCGGCGGCATCCCCGGGTCGATCCGCCGGAAGGCGGCACTCTGCCCGAGACTGTCATTGAGGACGGCATCAGACAGCATATCCACCAGGGGATTGCCGATGCGGAACAGCCGTGCGTCCCGACTGCGCAGCGCTCGCGACCGGTTGAACATCGCATGAGCGATCTCATCCTTCGGGATACGGTTCTTGATCCGTTCCCAGTGGCGAGGAGCGAGAAGCGGACGGCTTGACCCGTTGTTGATCAGAAAACGCCGCGCCGGGGATCCCGCGATGGTGCGAACGAGGGAATGCAGTTTGATCCCTCCTCCTTCGCCGTCTGTGTACGCAAGGAGCGCCTCTTCTGTCTCGGACCAGTCACGCTCGACATCAGTCAGCGCGGCCGGAACGCTGCGCAGACGCTGCGACGACACGTGGATGGATTCCAAGAGATCCATCTTGCGGATCTCGTCGCGTTCCTTGCCAAGTTGGGCAAGCACGTCCTGCTTCTGCGCCGTCAGCCCTTCCGGCCCTTCCTCAACTGCCCCGGTCCATACACTCATGAGCGACTGGGCTATAGCGTCCTGGAGGGTGGAGACGGAACCGTCGAAGACCTTGTAGGCCTCCCCGAGCAGAGTGGCCCATGCCTCAGTAAAGGAACCGTCAGGGCCCTGTTCCTCGGCCAGCCGGATCTGGGGCGCGGGACCGGCGGCTCCGAGCAAAGCCGGGCCCGGGTAACGGTCAACGCGGCCTAGACGCTGTTCCAGTTGGTTGGGCGACCAGGGAAGCCTCAGATGGACGACGCAGTCGGCTGCCTGCAAGTTCAGGCCATCTTCGGCTGTGTCGTCGGCCAGGAGCGCCGCCTGCGCGGGCGTGGGGGCGGCCCACCGAGAAATCTCGCTTGCCGCTTTGGCCGCGCCCAGCGTACGCGTGTGCTGAGCGGTCACTACCTTCGGGAAGTCACGGCGCAACCTGCCTGCGAGCGCGTCAGCCAGTCGGCCGGGGCCACAGAAGACGACGGCGCGCTTTGCCTTGCGCAGCACGGGAAGAAGTGCTCGGATGACGTGCTTCAGGTTCTCCTCGCTCGGCTCGGCGCCCGCAGGCCAGTCTTTCTCCGCTTCAGCCAGCACGGCCTTCTCACACGCAACCACTGGCACGCCGAGGAGTAGTTCCCTCTCCTGCCGTGAGAGCCCCGCACGTTCGCCAGCATAGGCGTCGCCCTGCACTCGCCACCGGAGCGCATCGATGGTGTCGTAGGGAAGCGCAGGTGCCCGCGATGTGAGAATCGCCAAGGGCATGGCGAACTGCGAGAGTTGATTGCTCATCCTCTCGTTCTCCAGGTGCTCGCGCACCGCGCTCCACCAGCGCATCACGAATGCATCCCCGGCCTCTGCAACCGCCGATGGCGAGTGGATGAGTTCAGGTCGCCGGCGGCCGCGCACCTCATAGGGAAGTGCCTCGGCGTCCGGGCCGCTGCCCTCTCGTAGCACCGCCTCACGCCGGTTTCGAATCACTCGGCGGTGGATCCGGTACGTCTCACTGATGTGAGCACGCAACTCAATGACCCGACGGGCAAACTCATCTTGCGCATCGGGGTTGATCAGCTCGTCCTCCTCGTCGAGCATGCTGAGGACCTCGTCCGCGAGCTTGGCCAGACGGACATCACTAGCGGGAACTTGTGCTTGGATGTCCTCGATGGAGTCCCGGATGACGTACGTGTACTCCGGGTTCAGGGAGTAGACAGAGTCGGCCAGAGCCTCGCGCATGCGATAGCGGTCCTCGAAGTCCTGGCGCCGCTCCCACGAGTAGAGTTCTTTGTCGAGCAGATGAAGCAGCCCGAGGTTCGTCAGGTATCCGGACGTCACGGGGGTGGCGGACAGCAGCAGCAGCCGATGGGCCGAGTGCGCGAGTTCGCGCAACTCCTTGTAAGGCGTCTCATCTGGGCCTACCTGCACCAGGGCGTGAGCCTCATCCACGACGACGAGGTCAGCCTGCCTGTAGCTAGCCCACTTTTCGGGATTTTCGTGACTGCTGACGACGATCGTTGCATCAGGGAAGTCCTCTGTGTGGAACTTGTTCTTGAGTTCGGACACCCACTGACGACGAAGAGCAGCCGGAGAGACCACCACCACGGACGCTTCGGGCTTGTCGATGAGGATTTGGCGCACGACATACCCGGCCTCGATCGTCTTCCCGAGGCCGACCTCATCGGCCAGGAGGTACCGCTGGACCGGGTCGGAGAGGACCGTGAGCGCGGCGTTCACCTGGTGCGGAAAGATCTCCACCGTCGACGACAGGAACGTGCTCATGCCGGCGCAAGCGCCGCGCTGCCGGACGAGGTTTCTAAGGATCGGGAGCCTTGCGTCCCGGTACGGCGCCGTACTGCCGCCGCGGACTGTCAGATCCGCTGCGGGGTCCAACACAGGTCGATCCCACCGCACGTGGAGATCTTCCTCAGGAACAGGTAGGTCGTAGTCCACATTGGGGAATCGCACGAAGTAAGAACGCTGGGCGGGCTCTGCCTGTATTACTCGACCTGCGTTCCATAGGCCATCCGGACTTTTCCACCAGATGCGCTCCTCGCGCTTCAGAAGGACCCGTTGAACCAGGTGGTCCGCCACCCACTGCGACTGTGCGATCATCGCAGCCGGCGACTCGAAGTAGTCAACGCGGACGCGTCCCGCATCCATCTCCCCGACCTTGCCGATCCCCGGCCCCCCCGGCACCCAGGCAAAGGCGCCAACCTGCCTTACGCTGCTCGCGTGGCCCTGCTTCACGATCTTGCCCCCACCCGTTGTGCAGGTCGCCCTCCCCAGGGCGCAGCGCCGCCCCGGCGCCACAGCAGCACATCCTCTACCATTTGACCACAAGTTCTCTAGGTCGTTGAACTCTTGAGGATGCGCTGTCTGTAAAGAGCGGACACAGTGGCACCCCAGGGCGTGTCGAGTTAGCGCCCCTGTCGCTCTCTTTCGGTTGTCGAGCCGTACCGGTTTGTGAAGTCCGAATTACCGGCGGGCGGTTGGCGCTGGGGGGTGATGGGACCGTAGTGTGAGCTCGTATTCGGCAGGTGGTACGTCGCCGACAGCGGAGTGCAGACGGCGGTGGGTACCAGCCGATCCATTCGACGAGTATTCGACCTGGTCACGGGTGCGCCATGTCTGTTGGCGGATCAGCGCGGCTTGAAGCCGCCATTCAGGGCTTCAGCCATGGCGTCGTCATAGGAGCCGACCACCGAACCGACGGATGCCATCACGCCCGACGTCGGCTCGGCGGGCGACGTACCGGAAACTGGCGCATCGGGCTGGCTCAAACCGGTCATCGCAACACCTTGATCGCGGAGGTGTGCGTGGGAAGGCCGAAGGGCTGGTGACGAGCGTGATGGGGCGCCCGGCGATGCGTTCACCAGTGAGCACTGCAGGGGCTGGCCACAGCTAGGACAGCCCCTGCAGTGTCAACACCAAATTGTCGCTACTTGCTGGCCTGTCGACCGTACTGTCCCGCTGGCTATCCCTCGGTGGCGGCAAGCAGGCGGTGTAGGTCTGCGGTGACTACTCGGTAGGTGGCGCCTATGCGGATAACTTTGCAGGGGAAGCGATCCTCGCGGGCGAGCTGGTAGGCGCGGGTTCGGCCTAGGCCGAGGGCTCGGGCGGCGGTTTCGATGGTTGTTGTGGTGGGCAGGGCGGCGAACTCCTCCGGGGTCATCGGTTCCATGCTCAAGCCTCCGGAGTGCTCGGGCGGCGAGTGCGGATCAAGCGCTTTCGTTCGCCGGTGGGAGGTGGCGGGAGGAGTGTCGGATCGATGATCGGTCTGGGGAAGTCGTTGGCCGCCGCCGCCACTCCGGCCTCGTCCACGTAGGTTTTGCCTCCGATGGTTGGGGGCGTTTCGCGTCCGCGGGTGGCGCGGGAGTGGACTGCGTTGATGGCCGATTGGGCATCGCTGAGGGCCGCGCAGAGAACTCGGGTGTGCTGTCTGGCCTCGCCGAGAGCTTGGCCGTGGCGGCTCAGCACGTCGGCGAGCTCTCCGTCCTGGTCGTGGCCGAGACGGTCGGCCTGCAACTCCCGGAGGAAGAAGCGATGGATCTGGTCGAGGACCTGATCGAGGCCGTAGGTTGCTGCGCTGAGGTTGCCGAGGATGGTGTACGCAGTGCCGGGGAGAGTGAGGCTCGGCGGGCCCGCTGTGGCGTAGTTGAGCTGGCGGACATGTTCGTACAAGTTGGTCGCGAGGCGCGTGGTCTCTTCGTCGTTACGAGCGGTCGGGGGAGCCTTCGTTTCGTCGGTCATGTGGGTCACTCCTTGTGGCGTTGGGGCACGTGCGGGGGCTGTGGTCGGTCATGGCTTCGCCTTCCTTGTGTGGTGGGATGAGGGTGCGCGGGCTCGTTGTCTCGAACGCCGCACCGGCACACATCTGCGTATCGTTACGCTTGTTTACGCTCCGTTAGCATGCAGCGGCGTCGATCGTTACGCCACGACCACTAGCGGTGTGGCGCCAACTTCTCTGGTCGCTACTGCGATGGGCGGCGAGTGGTGCGTGCCGGCGGCGCGGCCGCAGGTCTGGTGGATCGGTAGGGGCGGTCTGCCTGCAACTGAGGGAAGGGCAAGGGGAACCCGTCGGCAGCGAGCCGCGCAGCGTTGTGCTCGGGTGTGTCGTTCGCCGGCATTCGGAACAACGTCGGGGTAGTTGGCCATGTGGTCGGTTGGTGGAGTCCGACGAGTTCGGCAGCAGCCTTGCGGGCTGCAGCCGCTTGGGCGAAGCGTTGCTGCGATTGCCGATGCTCCGCGATCGCTTCGATGAGGGCAGCGAGCTGCACGATCAGTTGGGAGAGGACGCTGGCGAGGCTCGGGCGATGACTGTGCGATCCTCCGATCTGGGACAGAGCCAGAACTCGCGCAACCGTACGGAGGTTCGTGCCGTAGGGCGTGGGGGGTGATTGGCGCCCGTAGGGTTCGCGAGCTGTTCGGTCATAGGAGTCTGCCGCGCGGGCGAGTTCGTGCACCGTCACCACTTCACCACCCGTGCCGAGGCCCGCATCAAGATCTCGACCTGGATCGCCGACTTCTACAACACCAGCAGGAGGCACAGCGCCAACGACGGGCTCGCCCCGATCACGTTCGAGCAGCGGATGACAGAAGCACGGGAAGCTTCAACGGCCCAGCTCAGGGCCGAAGTGGCATAACACCGTCTCCACGCTTTCAGGGGATTGACAGTGCTTCGTCGGCGACTGCGAAGGCACCGCCCCTCACAGCCGCGGCCCTCTTCCTCCGGCTCGAACCTCGCGGCGCCTCATGGCTGCAGACAATCACGAGCAAGAGGGCGCCGTTGACACTGCCATCGGTGTCGCTTCAGCGGACGGGAGGCGCCAGGTGCGGTGGGCCTCGCATGATCCGGCGGCAACCGACCAGAAGCCAGCCGAGGAGGCTGCTCCGGCGGCGTGGCTCCGGGGGCAGGCCAGAACTGACCCCTTGCGGGAGGCGCCTTCCTTCTCGGCGTGTCCCAGGTGCCGTCGAGCGCCCGAGGTGGTGATACCTCGTGCTGGACGTGGAGGCTTCCAACGCTCCGGAGAGCCAAGCACTCGAAGAACGAGTCGATCCGTCGAGCGAGATCAGAGGCGTTCTTCGCCTCGACCAGCCGATCTGGCAGCAAGGCCCAGAGGGAGCTGGTGTACTCGCCCCAGTAGATGCACATGCCGGGGTACCGTCGCCGCAGGGCTTCCACCGCCTGGTCGAGATCGAGTTCCCCTGCCAGGCCGGGGTTCCACACGGCGGCAGCATCGGGGAGACCGCTGGGCCGGGCAGCGTACTCACGGTAAGTCACAACGTCACCTCCAGAGCGAGCGCGACAGGCTCGTCAGGTGATGGATGGCCAGGACGGCCGAATGGGGCGTCGTGCGGCCGGTGGATTCCGGGGGAACAGGCCACCGACCGCACGACTGGCCGACCAGGACGGTCGGCGAAGGACGCGCACCAGGGGGTGTAGCGCGTGTCCTGGTCTCAGCGGTTGATCAGGGCCCAGGCGGCGTGACCGTCGGCGCAGTCGTCCTGACCGGTCTCGTCGGCGTACGCGTCGGCGAGTATCAATCCACGTCCATGCTCGGCGGGGTCGGCTTCCTCATCAATGCGGACGGGGACAGGGCCGTCGTCCAGCACCGTGAGGAGCGTCTGCCGGTTGCCGATGAGCAGTTCGACTCTGATGCGGCCACCGGGTGCGCCACTGGCCGAGTGCCAAAGCGCATTGGTGCCGTACTCACTGACGATCAACTCGAACGCCTCGGCCAGTTCGGGCTCTTCGGCGAGCAGCAACCGAACCCAGCGGCGTACCAGCGGAATCGCCTCTTCACGGCCCGACACATCGATGCACCACAACTGATCGGTCTCGCTTGGTGCCGTCCTTCGTGTGATGAGGACAGGGGCGTTGCTCCGAAGAGTTACGGTATCGCGGACGGCTCTGACTGCGTCCGCCTCCGTCGCGGTGGACGCCTGGTCGGGATGCGTCTCGACCACGTGCAAGGAGCCAGTCGGGTCGTTGGGACCGGAGGGCGTGGGCCTCCTTGGGGCTATTCTCATCTGGTCTCCCGTCACGGGGGATGGAGGCCGCGCGGCCGGCCAGGGGCTCCAATCCGTTGTCCGGTCGCGCGGCTGTCTTGTGCGTGCGGTGGTCCGCTCGAGTTCGTGCTTTCGCTGCTTACTCGGCAGCATCTGACCACGCTCCGAGCCAAGCGTCAATGCACTGTGCATGATCTTTCTTGCTTTGTGTTGTTGAATCTGTGCACAGAGCTACTGATTTCCGGCAGACTGAGGCCATGGCACCGGCACCCCACAGCCTGACCGCTCGCGGCCGCAGGCTGGCCCGCGAACTCAGAGCCCACCGCGAACGCGCCGAGATGACGCTCGACCAGGCGGCCGCAGCACTCGGCTGGAACCGGTTCAAGCTCGGCCGGATCGAGGCCGGGAAGACCAGGGCCACAGCGGCGGACGTGGGCCGCATCCTCGACCTCTACGGCACCGAAGACTCCGTGCATGCCGCCCTCGTCCAACTGGCACGCGATGCTGGCCGGCGCGGATGGTGGACCGCTTACTCCGGCGTCTTCACCGGCGGATACGTCAGCCTGGAAGATGAAGCATCAGAGATCCGCACCTACCACGTACAGCTCATCCCTGGCCTGCTCCAGACGGAGGACTACGCACGGGCCATCATCTCCGCAGGTGTCCCCAACGCCCCGGATGAGGTGAACAAGCGACTCCACGCACGCATGGCACGCAAGACACTGCTCAGCCGTCCAGATGCACCCTCACTCAAGGCTGTGCTCGCTGAATCGGCGTTCCGGCAACTCATCGGCGGCCCACAGGTGATGCGTGACCAACTCGTCGAACT
Organism: Actinomadura sp. B10D3; assembly: GCF_039871695.1. Taxonomy (NCBI): domain Bacteria; kingdom Bacillati; phylum Actinomycetota; class Actinomycetes; order Streptosporangiales; family Thermomonosporaceae; genus Actinomadura; species Actinomadura sp. B10D3. The sequence goes on along the minus strand of NZ_JBDPLY010000002.1, from coordinate 303,787 downwards.
CACCCGAGTCGCCCAGCGTCCCAACGTTGACCTCCGCGCCCTGCCATACACGGTCGGCGCCCGCGCCGGGGTCGAGGGTTCTTTCGTCATCCTCAGCTACTCCGACCCGCTGGACCCCGACATCGGCTACTCCGAAGGCATCTACGGCAACGTCTACATCGAAGGTGCAGACCACGTGGCCCGATGCAACGCCGCCTTCGATGCCATCTGGGACGCTGCCCTTGGCGAGGACCAGAGTGCAGCTCTCATCACCGCAATCGCCGCAGAGCTGTAGATACCCTGACCGTATGACCCCCTCCGCAGACCCTTCCTCCGTCGTATGGCGCAAAGCCTCCAAGAGCACCGCGACGGGCAACGAGTGCGTTGAACTCGCCGCCAAGGCCGACGTCATCGCCGTGCGCGACTCCAAGCGCCCTGCCGGACGCGACGTGACGATGACGCGTCCGGCGTTCACGCTGCTCGTCGATGAGATTCGCCGAGGTCATTACGACCTCTGAGGCTCCAGGCGGCGGGTGAGCCCATCGGAGGCCGCTCGAACGCAGCGCAAGAGATGTTGCGCAAGTTGGTGGAGGCCCCATTTTGCATAGTGGGGGGAACTCGGGCGGCATAGTCATCCAGGAGGCCGGCTCGGCACGTTGTAAGGCAGGGCGAGTATCCGCCGGGCAAACCCTACGGAGCGATGGTGTCGGTGTACGCCGCGTCTACCTCGGCCGTGAAGGTGTCCTCAGCGTGGTCGCCGTCGGTGATGGAGACGCGGGATTGGCGGCTTCGGGTCCAGAAGGCGCGCATGTCCGGGCTGGTCATGAGGAACCGCAGGGCATTGCGCAGTTCTGAGAGCTCGATCGTGTGAGTCTCGTAGGCGACCTTCTGGAGATTGAGGATCAGGTTGCAGTAGTGGTCCTTGCGGGTCGTTTGCTCACCGGGTGCGGGGGCTGGCCAGACCGAGAGAAGCTCGCTGTCCTCAATGGCCATCTTGATCAGGTCGGTGTGCAGCTCGCGCATCGCGAGTTCGCTGCTGCGTAGCTGCTCTTCCTGGGCGATCCTCAACTCTTCACGCTGGTTTCGCAGCTCACGGCCCTGCATCAGGAGCGCGGCGGTGATACCCAGGAAGGCGGCACCGGAGAAGAAGACCGCGACCGGACTGACCGCCTCGCCGACGTCCGACCAGCGCGCCAACTCGTCGTCCTCCAACTGAAGCAGGAGAAGAACCGGGACGAGGACGCAGAGGACCACGATGAGGAGCCCCGCGCTGATCGCGAGACCCGTGGGGAGGACGCGCCTCATTCTGCCTGTCATGGCACCGCCATGTTAGGCGCGGGATGTGTCCGGAATGCCTTCCAGTGGCCGCATCTGCTCGCCCCGGGTACGCAAGTCGTCGGCGATGTCCGCCAGGGCGTGCAGCGTCTCTTGGTGATGAGTGAGCCAGCCGCCGGTCTGGTGGCCGACCGGGCCAGGTCCGTAGTCGTGGATGAGGGCGGTGTGGGAGTCGAACAACAGGAAGTCGAAATAGCTCTCCACGGGAGACGGCGGCACGAAGAACTCGATGTCTTCTCCCAGCCGGCTCCGCACCTCATAGTTGATCATTTCGTAGTGAAGGTAGTCGGTGAGCGGGTAGGAGAGCAGCCGAACCCGGGTGAACTGCAGGTTCCGGGACCTCACCTCATCGCGAAGAGGCTGGTCCCCCATCGCCTCTTCCTCCAGAAGGCGGCGGGCCAGCGCGGCGTCGCCCGCCTGGAAGGCCTCCTGCGATCGGACACCGTCTGCCTCACGGTATGACTGCCAGCACTCCAACTTGAGGAAACGCCGCTCAGTGCGTACCCAGGCCTCACCGAACGACTCCAGGAAGCCCTCCAGGGTGAGCCGCTCGCTGCCGTCCAGTGCCCACGCAGGCGGTTGATGCATCATTCGTCCGGGATGTCCTTCTTCGCGGCGATGAGAGTGGTGCGTGTGATTCGAACGATGCGTTCGTTCGGTGCACACCGGGCGTCTTTCAGCGGATTCGACCCAAGCTCTTCGGTAATGTCGACACCGATGACCGCGAATGCACCATCACTGAGAGTGAGAATATCAGGGGAGCCGGTCGTCGAGGTCGTGTCACCGCGCTCAGCAGGCGTTTTGCCGAGCCGACCGGTCGCCTTCATGCGAACCTCCTGGATAGAAGCCACCGACGCCCCTACCCGAACCACATCCCGAAGAAACGCTTGTCGCAAGTTCATGGCCTGATGGGGCCAACTGAAGTATGCAATACGAAGAAGCGATCAGCAGGTATCGGGCGATACGATAGCCATAAAAACGATTGACCCGAATTCCTGATCAGGCGCAAGGCATTCTGGGGTGCGGGTCGAAGGCGTCCGTTCCCAAGACCTTGGCCTGAGTACGGCCCTCGAACGGGTAGGCGCCGTACGGTTATTCCGACGGGCCGCATCTCTGGGCAAGGTGCGCGGCGAGCTCGCCGACCGGGACCAGGGTCTGCTCCCCTGTGTCCATGTCGCGCACTGGGAGACGGCACGGCCACCGCCGACCGAATGGTTCACACACGATCGCCGCGGTGGCCGTCTCTCGTCTGTGTCTCGATCACATCGAGATCACCAGGGGGGTTGGAGTATCAGCGGAGGAAATTGCGTGCCGCCATTCCCATCGCTCCTGCCATGAAGAATGTTGTGACCGCCAGCACGTCAGGCTCGTCACCTCCGTGAAGTCGAGTCAGGACAGCGACTCCACCGGCGACAAATGCAGCGGAAAGCAGGATGATCGCCAGCCAAATTGACTCGCATGATGAATTTCTTTTTGGCGACATCGAACTGTGCCTCGCTTTCGACGTAGGGATCGATCTGCCGCATGAGCCAAACCTCTTGGCGCGACGTTGAGGAGTCTACGAGGCGATCTGTCAGCTAATCTGTCAGCTAATCTGTCAGCTGGAGAACTTTCCCACCCGATTTTGGGTCGGCCTTGTGGACGGAAGCGATAAATATCCCTCTCTGTCCGAGTTACAACCAGTGACAGGGTGTCCAGTTGAGACAAAACAGCTAGGCCATATCTGCGGGTGAGATGCACACGAGCCGCCACCACGGCGGCTTCCCTCTCATTGACGACTACCCTTAGTGAAAGCACTCCGCCGCGTGCATATGCACGTGCATATGCCCTTGAACAGGCCAGGGCATATTGGACTCACTGTCAATGCACAGTGCATGGCTTCGCAGCCGCAGCCAGGACGCGTCACGTCGAAGCTCCATGACCCATAAACTTGCTGACCCAACGTGCCGTCTCATTTGGTGAAGCTAGTAGAGGTCGACCGTGTCGATGGTGGAGCGCTTGGTTCCGGACGAATTGTGGGAGTCGCTCCAGCGGGTGATACCGCCGTCCCCGACGCGTCCACAAGGTGGTGGACGACCCAGGTATGGGGACCGTGAAGTACTCGCGGCGATCGTGTTCGTGGCCACTACCGGCTGTACCTGGCGGCAGTTGCCGCCGGTGTTCGGAGCGTCCTGGCAGACGGTCCACCGCCGCTTCACCGAGTGGACTGCTGCGCGAGTGTGGATGAAGTTGGACCGGATCGCCCTGCACGAAGTCGGACCAATCAGAGAGGTGAATTGGTCGCGATTTGTGATCGACTCGATCAGAGATTATGCCATCGGAAGGCGCTGACCAGGCCTTTTCGAAAGCAGCCTTTAGCCTCGTTTAATTCATCGATAATGAAGCGAGGTCGGTCTATCGGCCTTTTTGGGAGGACGGTCAAGTTATGCGCTATGATGGCCAGAAGAACCACGCTGTTGCATACGGCGTTAAAAGCTCTGCCGGGTGAGCCTGGCCGGGCTGGATGGACGTGGTGGCGCGGAAGATCCGTTCCTTGCCGAACTGGTGGACAGTCTTTTTCAGTATTGCGGCCGCCTCGCCGCCGTCGCGCGGGTGCTCTGCGCCTGCCGGACCAGCTCGATCGTTCGCCGGGGTCGCCGCGGTAAGCGTGCCGAGCGCGCGCCGGACCAGCGAGTAGGCGGCGAGATGCTGATCGTCGCCGGCGTCGGCGAGGTCGACGGCGCGCTGGGTCCACCACAACGCGCCATGTCGTCGCCGGTCTCCTGCACCACCCAGCCGATGTACTGGGCGTAACGGGACCCGAGCTGTAACAACGTCCGGCGCGTACGTGCACGGTGGAACTTTCGCTCGACTCCACCGCCGAAACAGCTCGGGCCCGCCTCGGTAATCGCGTGGCTGCCCTGCTTCGCCTCGATGAGGTCTGCGCGAGAAGAGCCGGGGTTCCGACCCTTCTCGCTAACCTCCGTCGGTTATCGACCTGGTGGAGCGGTTGCGGGTTCTGGCTAGGGCTTCTAGGGCTGTTTCGTCGGCGTCGGGGAGGGTGTGTAGGTAGCGCTCGGTTGTGGCGATGGAGGCATGGCCTAGGCGTTCCTTGACCACCTGGAGGTCGGCGCCGCCGTTGAGTAGCCAGGAGGCGTGGGCGTGGCGTAGGTCGCGCATGGTGGGTTTGAAGTTGAGGCCGGCGGCGGCCAGTGCGGGGTTCCAGATGTTGCGGCGGAACCAGTCGTTGGGGATGTGGCCGTCGGTTTCACGGACGCGGCGCGGCCGAGGGTTGTCCTTGCCTTTCGCGCGGCGGGCGGCTCGGTAGAGGGAGAAGGCGCCTCGGCAGTAGTCGCAGCGGCAGCGGCCGGCGGTGTAGCCGCTGAGGGTTCCGTGGTTGTAGGTGCGGCCCTGCTGGGTTGCAGGTCCGAGGCCCGGTGGCTGAGGTTCGTCGCCTCCCATCTGGCGGGGATGTTTCCGTATCTGCCGCAACGGCCCGGCTACAACAAGCGGCTCAGATCGGCGTTGCCACTGGTCAAGCGAGCCATCCGGATGCTGGCGGCCGACACCGACTTCTGGCTGGACAATGTGTGGATCGCCGACTCGACCCCGGTGGAGTGCGGCCGGTCCCGGCCCACGGTCAAGCGGTCGGAACTGGCCGGCTGGGCCGGCTATGGCTACTGCGCCTCGCATTCGAGGTTCTTCTGGGGGCTGCGGCTGTATCTGGTGTGCGCTCCGGCCGGGATGCCGATCATGTGGGCGCTGGCCGATCCCAAGCTGGACGAGCGGGAGGTGCTGGCGGCGATGCTGGAGGTCGATGCCGAGCTGGTGGCCGACCGGCCGGGCCTGCTGCTGATCGCCGACAAGGGTTTCAAAGCTCGATGGTTCGAGGACGAGCTGGCCGCACAAGGCGTCCAGCTGCTGCGCCCCTCGATGCGCAACGAGCAGTCCAGACCGGGCGAACACCTGCTCAAACCGGTACGTCAGCTGATCGAGTCGGTCAACGACACCCTCAAGGGCCAGCTCGACCTGGAACACCACGGCGGCCGGACCGTCGAAGGCGTCGCCACCCGGGTCGCCCAGCGCATCCTGGCCATGGCGGCCGCCATCTGGCACAACCACCACACCGGCCAGCCCATCACCCGATCACTGATCGCATTCGACCACTGATCACTTCGGAACTACTCGTCTAGGCCGGCAAGGCCGCGCCCCCGCCACCTTGGCACCGGGTCAAGAGGCGATCCAGTCTCTATGTCGAGACCCGATGCCGTGGTCACGCTAGCAAGCTAGCCCGCCCGGGACAGGACGCCAGCGTGTCCACGACGGCGGCGTGATGGTCATGACCGTGCCGCGAGAAGGGCGGCGCGGTCGAAGCGGGCGATGAGGCCCGTTTTCCGGTGGTGCTTTCCGCGCAGGTGCGTGAGCCGCGCGGTGAACTCCTGGCGGAGGCCGTCGCGGTCGGCGATGGCCCGCAGGTCCTTGAGGAGTTCGACGGCCACGTCGTAGTCGGACGGTTTGCGGGCGTCGATCAGTTCGTCGACGCGTGCCCAGGTGATCTCCGGGTCGCGGGCGATGGCGTCGAGTCTCTTCTCGCGGGCCGCCGCGCGCTGTTGCTCGCGGCGGGCCTCCTGCTCTGCACGTGCCGCCTCGGCTTTGCGTTCGCGCTCGTGGCGGAGTGCGGCGGCGGTGTCCAGCAACTCGGCCACCGTGCGGCGGGGACCGTCCGCGCTTGCGGCATCGGGTTCGCCGCGGAAACGGCGGAGTAGCTCCATCTGGACCTGGGGCCCCTGGCCCTGCGCGACTCGGAGGAGGAGAGCCTTCCCCTCCTTCGGGGGCAGTTCTTCGATCCACTTGGCGAGCCGGCCGGGGTCGTCCTTGGTCTCGGTCAGGGGCGGGCTCGTCTGGGCGGCGACTTGGAGGAGGTCGGAGTCGAGACGGAGGAAGTCGGCGAGAGCGCGCTGGGGAGCGGTCAGGGAACGCAGCCCTGCGGGTACCGGTGGTTCGAGTTCGTCGTCCTCGTCCTGGTCGAAGGCGTCTTCGTCGCGTTCCCAGGTTCCGTAGGCCGCGAGCCAGGCAAGGTAGAGCGGGCGCAGGTCTCCGGCGGCGAGTTCGGTACGGACTCCGATGATCGCCGACAGGGAGTCGTCGGCGCCCTCGATCCAGTCGCCGCCTTCGTCCTGGCTGGTCAGGTCGAGGATGAGGTGCTTTCCGGAAACTTCGGCGGTGACGTAGGGGTCGATGCAGTACCGCTCGGCGACCTTGAGGGGGAGCAGCGTGCGGGGAAGGCGGAGCATCACCTGGTGGGTGCCCCAGTTGGTGACGTACAGGTGGGCGTCGTAGTAGCGCCGCATCATCGTCCGCGGACTACCCCGGAAATCGCCCCAGTGGTATTCGTTGGTGAAACTGGTGGCGGTGATCCGTGCCCGAGTGGAAAGAGTGCGGACTTCGGCCTGCTGCTTCTCGTCCAGGGGCTGGTCGACGGCCAGGAACTCGTAGTACTGGTATTCGCTCATCTTCGCTCGTCGTCAGCAGGTCCAGTGTCGGTAGGCGTCGATCCATTCGGCGCCCGCCGGGCGTGGCGTTGGAAGCGGCAGATCTAGGATCCCGATGGCCTGCCGGTGCTTGGCTCGGGTGCAGATCCCAACGATCTCACCACCAGGCGAAAGATCGATCTTCGTGACGGTCACCTCGACGCCCAGGACAGTGGTCTGGAAGGGCACGATCAAATGCTCTTCCAGCAGGCAATGGAACGCGGCGTGTTGCTCGTGCTCGTCGTAAGCGTCGACGATGGCCTGCTCAACCAGGGCGTCCAGTTCGGCATCGCTCAGGCTTGTCACCCTGGTCAGGGTAGTGAGGCCGGGCTGAGGGATGTGAGGTTTCGCTCGACCCGACGATCAATGGGTGGCGCCGTTCCTCGGCTCGGATGCCTGGCTGCGCGGGATGTCGGCGCTCAGCGGGTTCCGCCGTTCGGCTTGAATGGCTCTGTGACGGACACGCAGGTCAACGAGGTGCGGCGGTTGATCGACGGATTGCGGTGGGACCGCCGGCGGGACCCTTATCGGGGACGCCGGGAGTACGCGGCGCAGGCCGACGAGGTGGCAGCGGAGATCGACCACCTGATCAGACGCGAGGCGGCGGCTCAGGCGGTTCCCTTGGCGCGCCGGGCGGTGGAGCGAGTCACCTCGGCGTTGCTGTATCTGGACGACTCGTCGGGGATCGTGGGCGACCGATTGCGCGAGCTGATGTTCCTGTACGCCCAGGCGTGCACGGCGGCGCCGCCGGATGTCAAGCGGCTGGCTGCTTGGCTGGTGAGGACGCGACTGGACGGGCCGGGCTGGCCGGACATCCGGCTGGCGGAGTTCAAGGACGCGCTGGGGGAACGAGGCCTGAGCGAACTCGCCCGCCTCGTGAAGGAGCGTCGTGCCACCGATGATCCGGACTCATGGGCGGTGACCGTAGGCGTGCGGGACCTGCGGGAGCAACTGGCGGCGGTCTCGGGCGATGTGGACGCGCATGTCGCCGTGCTGGCCGAGGACCTGCGCGGCACCTACCGCTACACCGAGATCGTGAACGCCTTGCGGGCGGCCGGACGGGACGGTGACGCAGAACGGTGGGCCCGCGAGGGGCTGGCGCGTGACGGAGCGGGCCACCAGGCCGACGAGCTGCGCAACCGGCTGGTGGATCTGCTGTTGGACCACGGCCGCCGTGACGAGGCCATCGCATTGCGCCCAGACCGCACTGGAGCACCGGACGATGCACATCGACTACGTAGCGCTCCGCAAGACCGCCGAACGCGCCGACCAATGGCCCGACCTGCGCGACCCGGCGCTGAGCGTGATCCGCGGCCGGGCACAGGTCGACCACCGCTACGTCACCGAACTACTCAACGTCTTGATCGATGAGAACCTTCTGTACGAGGCATGGCACCTCGCGGTCGCCCACCCGAACGATCTGCACGAGTCGCAGTGGTTCCGGCTGATCGAGCTCTGGGAGATCGGGCACCCCGCCGACCTGATCGCGCCCTACCAGGACCTGATCGAGCTGCGGTTGGCGATGACCGGCGACAAGTACCGCTACAGCAAGGCGGTCAAGACGATCGCCCGACTCGGTGAGGCGTACCGGCGATCAGGTGACGAAGACGGCTTCGCCGGCTACCTGGCAGACCTCCGGATCCGCCACAAGCGCAAGACGTCGTTCATAGCCAGGCTGGACCGGGCCGGGCTGCGTTCGTGACCGGCACTCTTGAGGACGAACGGACGACCTTGCCAGTTGGCATGCTAGCTAGCGTGGTCGGGAGCGCGAGCGGAGTCCGAGCCAGGTCGGAGACCACGCTTGAGTTGACGACCAGGAGATGGTCGGGAACGAAGAGGTCGTGGGTTCGAATCCCGCCACCCCGACACTGAAGTACCAGGTGAGAGAGGGTCTCGGCGATCGTCCGGGGCCCTTTTTCGATCTTTGAGGTCCGTGGGGAGCCGAACGGGGAGCCACCGTCACGCGACGGTTTCGGACTTCTTGCGACTGGTCTCGGGCGCGCGTGCGGCGAAGACGTTGTCACCCATCACCCGGCCCCGGGCAGGGCGATCTCGTTGACGCTGCGGGCGTTCGCGAGGAGGCGGAGAACCGCACGGGACGGGAGAAGCCGGCCAGCCCAAGTCAGGGGAAGGGCGCTGAAGGACGGTCATCATCTCCCAGTTCGGGGTGACCTTGGTGCGGCAGCTTCGGGCTGGTGGTGGGCCGCGAGCCGGTCTTGTGTGTTTGACCTGTGTCGCGCCCGAATTTTTTTGGAAACCAACCGTTGACGATCGTGCTATTTCCCGGACACGTAACAACAAGGTGCTTTCGGGAGTGACTCATCTCGCCGGTCCAGCTCGGACCGGCGGGCGACCCCGGTGCAGAAGGGTCCCATCAATCACTCAAGCAACGGACATGGCCAACCATACCGGACATACGGGCCAGGGGCTCGCCGGGCAGCGTCCCCGCACCTCGCGAACGGGCTGCCAGAAACTCTTTGCGCATCACCTCGGAGGCCGCACATGCTCGATGTGATGTTCACGTGAACGGTCGACCTGCTGCGGCATGTGGCCTACGTCGATCCGGCATGTTCCATCGTTTAGAAACTCGCCGGAGCCGCCGGGTGATGAAGCGCCGGCTCCACCATGCGAGAGGCGGACAACGCCGCCAGGGCCGAGTGGGCCCGCGGCGGCGCGTAGCCGTCCTGCCCGCTGCGTTTCTCGTGCTGGGCGCCTTCGTCGCCATCGGCCTTCTTCACACCCCCGTCCGCCCCACCTCAGAGGCGGCCGGAATGACAGAACTATCCCGAACCGTCGACCCGAGTCCCGGCGATCCTGTACAGCCCGCAGGCGGCAGGGCCCCGGCCGCCGAGGCACCCGGCCGGGCGACCACCATCGGCCTCGTGGCGGCGATAGCCGCCATCGACATCGACTGGGGCGACAAGAAGGCCATGAAAACCGTCGACCGCGACCCCGGCGGATCATTCAAGTGGGATCCCAAAACCGGCCGCGTCGAAGTGTGCGACATCGAACCCGACGGGCACCTCGTACGCGGAAGAGTCACCCTCAACGGAGAAGTAGTACGCGCAACCGACGGCAAGCCGCTCCAGATCCGCGCCGGCGAGAACGACAAGTGCTACGTCAAAGGCATCAAGAACTACAAACGCAGCAAGAAATACGGCTTCGAGATCTGCCTGGCCCTGAGCGATGAGCACGAAGATGGGCACTGCAACACCAGCAACAGTCGCCAGTGGCCCGAGGTCGACATCGAGGACGAGGGATACTGCCATCATAGGTCATCCAAAGAGGAAAGACTCAAGTGCGCAGGCGGGGAGAAGAAGAGAGAAAGTCAAATACTTGAGCCTCCTAAGGCCCCAAAGAAGTCGGACAAGTATTTTCTCACTCACAAGCCCGACTCCGCTCTACCGCGCGGCCACGCGAAAGGAACGACCAAAGTCGCCGAAACGGCAGGGATATTGCTTCGCTGGTTGACTTGGTTCGCCGCAGGCGGGTGCGTACTTGGCCTCATCATGGTCGGAGGCATGATGGCGATCAAACACAAGAGGGGCGAGTTCGGCGCGCATGCCACCGGGATGGGCTGGGTGCTGATCGCATGCGTCGTCGTGGGCTCCGGGTTTGCCCTCGCCTTCATTGCTCTTCTGGTCGACCCACTTTGAGGCGGGCGGCAATCCTGCCCGACCGAGGGATTTCGTGTTTCCCGATCGATCTACGGCATCGCCCAGATTCACAACCTGATGCCGAGGGCCAGGTTGCGCAGGGTGGCCATCGCCCGGGGGTCGTTGCCGAGGTAGGCCTGCTGGTCGTCCTCGCACCAGATGGTGTCGCGGGCCCGGTGCCCGAGGTTCTCGAGGCCCCAGTGCCGGCGGGCGTGGCCGCAGATCTCGGCCGCTGACATCCGGGCCCGGCTGGTGGCCACGATCACGACCTGTTCCCCTTGATGGTCAGCATGCCTCGCGGGCGGCGCGGCGGGCGTCCAGGGCTCGTCCTTACCGCCTGGAAGGTGTTGGAGGCGTTGGCCCGGTCGGGTTCGATGATCTGCCGGCCTGCGCGGGCAGCTCGCCGCCGACCGGGTTGACCAGTGACGCACTGTGGCTGTCGCGGTGGGCGTCTACTCCCATGACGGCATCGGTGCTCTCTGACGGCATCGCCATTGCGGCTCCCATTCGTCTCGGGGGGCGTGGTCGGCTCCGGCCCGGGAGGAGTCACCACGCGGACACATCTGTCATGAGTCACGCCGCTCGGCGGACGGGCTTCTGATCAGGTCAGCGGGGTGGACCAGGCTGGGGCCGGCGATCTCGGTGACGAGTCACGCGAAGAGCACGCCACGGGGCGGCCGGCCTCGATGATTTGGGTGCTGAGCTTGAAGCGGCGGTACTCCTTGTCCTTCGGGCATTCCTTGACCAGGAAGTGGCGGCCTTCAGGTGGAACTTCGGGTTCAGCTCGACGAGCCCTATCTTGAGCACACGCTGGTCGGTGCGTACACGGTCGCGGTGAACATCGTCCGATCATCCACCGGTGGTGCCTCGCCACTCTGGCGACGCGGCCTCAAAGTTATTCGCTAGGGCAACGCACAGATCAGTCGATTGATGTTGCCGCGGTGCCCGGCGACCGGACGGTTTCATGAGTCGGTCAGACGCAGCGGCGTACGGCCGGTCCACCAATGTCAGAGAGGGAGTTTCCTATGCGGAAAATCAAGAAAGGTGCGGCGCTGGCCATGGTCAGCGCGGCTGCCCTCGCAGGGTCCGTGGCCATCAGCAATCCCGCCATGGCGGCGTCGTCTCCGATCGCGGCGTGCGGTGGTGGCTCGTACCGTGTGATCAGCTCGACTGATCTGGGTGCGGCCACCGTCTATCTGATGTGGAACGGCACCTACAACTGCGCCGTCACTTGGAAGGATCAACCGAACAGCAAGTTCGTCGCAGTTGACATTCAGAATGATGCTGGCGCGAGCGACGAGGATAGCGGTAACTACAGCACGTATGCTGGTCCGGTAAAGGTGTATGGCAAGGGCCGTTGCATCATGTACCAAGGCGCCTATGGCAATGCGTCGGGCGGGTCAGTTGAATGGGGTCATTGCGGCTGACCGCACACCGGCTGCTCGTGGCGGATCGCAGGAGCGGCGCCTTCGGACATGACTAGACAGTTCCAGAGGTGCGCGGGACGCGGCACCCGGTGATCAGCCGGAAGTGCCCGGTGGCAGCTGTTAGCGAGCATGACGGGGTCCAGGGTGTCCTGGACCCCGTCAGCCTCCAGGATGCGTCGCCACCTGTCCGCCACGGTGGAGGTGTCTGTGCCGTGGGGGCGCGTGGGCGGGTCTGAGGTTGCGTTCGGTCTGCTCCTCGGCGCCGCCTGTCGGATGTCGCGGTGCTTAGCTGGTCGTTCGGGTGTGACGCCGCCCTTCGGAGAGGCCCGGGCCTAATCTCTTGCGGCTTCGTTGGGGTGCCATAGGCGGGGGCTGGTTCGGGTTGTTAGGCGGCGTAGGAAGGTTAGGACGCCTGCTGTGCCTGTGGCCCAGGTGAAGGCTTGGGTGTCCAGGTCGTTGCCTGGGAAGGTGGGGGCTTCGTGGGGGCCGCCGGCTCGGATGAGCATGAGTTCGGCTATTTGCTCTGCGTGGTGCCAGTAGGTGTTGTCATCGGTGGCGACTGCCACGTCGATCAGGGCTTCGCCTATGCCTGCTAGGCCGCAGCACTGGGATGTCACCCAAGCGCGAGGAGCTACTTGCATGCAGGCGTCGGCTATTCGGGTGGTCAGCGACAGGTAGGTGTCGTCGTTGTAGGCCGAGGCCGCGTGGAGGAGGGCCGTTGCTACGCCTGACATGCCCTGGCACCAGGATGCGCCCATGGGACGTCCGGACGGGGAGGCCAGTTCTTCGGTCAGGGCTTCGGCTGACTTGGCCAGGGCGGTGAAGCGTTCGCGGGCGCCTTCGCCGGAGGCGGTGTCGCCGGTGGCCAGGTGGTGGGACAGGAGGAAGTCGGCTATGCCCGCGGCGCCGTGGGCGTAGGCGGTGTCCACGTCCAGGCCCACGCCGGACGGCTCGAAGGCCAGGAGTTGTTCGGGGAGGGCGTCCGGCTCGGTGAAGTCGCCGGACAGCAGGCGGCGGGCGCATTCGGTGGCCGTTGCGAGGTGGTCGCCGTCTGGGTCGAGGGAGGCCAGGAGAAGGTGTCCGGTGCCTATGCCTGCCAAGCCGTGGGCCTGGTCGGCGCGTTCTTCGCCGGTCAGCTTCGCTCGCACGGGGGAAGGCACGCCCGCAGTGGTCAGGAAGATGGCCGTTCCTGTTAGGCCGAAGTACAGGGACGGGAGGAGGTCCGCGGGAGGCAGGTTCGTGGCCGTCCAGCGCGCCAGGTCGAGGCCCATGGCGCGGCCCTCGGGGTGTTGGAGCAGCTCCATGCCCACGCCCGCGGAGCCTGCGTAGACGTTGGTCACCGGGGGTGCGGAGCGGCGGGCGTCGGCCGGGCCCTCCATCAGGCGTTCCGCGTAGCCCACGACCTCGCGGGTGGTGTGTGCGAGAACCGCGGACAGGAGGTCGTCGGTCAGGTGTACCGGCGGTGCGTACGAACGCGGGGCCGGCGCCTCACCGCCGGTGCGGAGCGACTCGGCGGCGGACGTTCGTTCTGTCGGGTCCAGGCTGAGCAGGCGCGGTATGAGGGCGACGGTACCCGTAGGTTCCGGGAAGATCCGGGACAGGCACTGGAGGGTGCGTTCCACCCCGCGCACGAGGTCAGAGTCGATGATGACGGGGTTCAGTCCGGTCGCCGCGTAGAAGAGGGTCGCGCCCAGGGAGAAGTAGTCGTCGGCAGGGGTGGACGGACGTCCGGTGCGCTGGTCCGGGACGCTGAAGCCGCGGCTCCAGCCGGGCATCTGCAGGTCCTCGTAGCCGCTGGTGCCGAAGTCGATGAGCGTGCAGCGGCCGTCCTCCACGACGATGTTCTTCGGCGACAGGTCGCGGACGACCACGCCGCGCTCGTGCACCGCGTCCAGGACCTCCAGGATCCGGGACGCCAGGGCGGTCAGGTCGCCGTCCCTGTACACGCCGGACTCGGCGACGTGGCGGTTGAGGTCGGTGGTGCCGGCGTCGGTCATGACGAGGTATTCGTCCTCGCCGTGCCGGAAGTGGTCGAGGGGCTCGGGAACGCCCGGGACGCCGGTCAGGGCGCGGAGGATGCGCAGCTCGTTGCGGAGGTACATGCGCAGGTCGAAGCCCTCGGGGCGTTCGCCGACGTAGGCGCGGGTCTCCTTGACGATGACGGGGCGTCCGTCCGGGGCCTCGGCTCGGTAGACGCTGCCGCGCGGGCCGCGCATCACGCCGGACGTCACCCGGTAGCGGCCGCCGATCATGCGGCCGGGTTTCGTCACCGCCGCAGCGGCCGCGGCCGCAACCGCCGCCCCCTCCACCTCGGAAGGGGCACCGCGGAAGGGGTCGGTCGCCCAGGGCGGGCAGGTGAACTCGGCTCCCGCGGCGCCGGGGAGGGTCTCGCCGGACGGGCCGACGACGATCAGCGAGAACTCGCCGTTCTCGTCCACCTTGTACTGCGGAAGGAACGGGGCGTACCGGTAGTACACGGGGGCGTCGGGGCGGACGCGGCGGTCGCTGACGATGCGCGGGCCCGCCATCCCGGCGAGGGCCTCGGCGAGGGCGTGCCCGAGGGCGGTGACCTCGTCCTGTGCCGGGTAGACGGTGACGGCCTTGCCGACCGCGCCGGCGTCCCCGTCGCCCGAGTTCAGGTCGCCGAGGACGGCCGCGGAGCGGGCGGCTTTGAAGTCGCAGGCGGTGCCGAGCAGGACGGGGAGCACCCGGTCGAGCGTCGCGGCCAGGGTGCCGGGACGTGCCGAGACGTGCAGCTTCCAGCCCTGGGCGGGAATGTCGAAGCGGGGGTCGTGCACGCTGACCCACGTATCGTCCGCGACTACTTCCCTACCAATCTCGTGGGCAATGCCGGCCAGATGCCCCAGCACATCGAAAACGGCCGTGTTCACACTGTCGGGACCGGACGTCGCCATTCGTCTCCCCCGTCGTGTCGTCGACTTGGATATGACCGGAGAAAGGCAGCCGGACGGGCCGGCGGCCTTTCTCCGGCGCAGGAGCGCAGGCCGCCGCGACCACCGCGGATCGCGGGGGCCGGCGCGCTTCAGGGGTGTGTCAGACGATCGACGGACAGCAGGGGAACGTGGAGCACACCGTCTTCTTGCAGGTGTTCACACAGGCCTGCGGCCCGTGGAGCAGCTCCGTCAGCTCCATCTCGAAGTCGACGTCGAGGTCCTCGATGTCGAGGATGCCGGCGTCGCGGGGCTCGATCGCGAGCACGGACATGGTGGGCTCCTTCCTGGCCGCTCGTGGCGGCCGGCGAGGGGACTTGCGCCGGGAAACGGCACTTTGTGGGCGCCATTTCCCGCACCGGACCATCCGGTACAACCGCCTTCGCGAGTATCGGATGATCATGACGAACGCATTATGAGCAGATGTTGTCCATTCTGTCCAGCCACGAAACTCTTCCCTGTTCCAGGCATTTACATCCGTTCCGTGATGATCTACCTTGGCTCAGTGATCATGAAACGCGGGCCGTCCCGGCGCAGGTCATCGGTGCGGGGATCGACCGGATGCGGCTGAGGGTGCCGCGCCGGCCGCGCCGTCCCACCACGGACGAGGTCGACGAGACAGGGCTGGAGACCCGCTACTGGGAGGCCCACGACGCGGAGCTGATGTCCGCCGGCCTCGGGACGATGGTCCGGCAGTTGCCCGCGCTCGTCGCCGCCGCGCTGCGGCTGGCGTGGCGGGCGAACCGCCGGGACACCGCGGTGGCGCTGGGCGGCAACGTGCTGGCCGGGGTGTTCACGGCGTTCGGGCTGCTCGCCACGTCCGAGGTGCTGGCCTCGCTGTTCGCCGGCGGACCGACGCCCGGCAAGGTGCGGGCGGCGCTGCCGTCGCTCGCGCTGGTCGCGGCGGCGGCCGGGCTGCGCGGCGCGCTGACGACCGCGGCGGGCTGGGCGCAGGCCCGGCTGAAACCGCAGGTCGAGCGGGCCGCGGAGACGCGGCTGTTCGAGCTGACGACCCGGGTCGAGCTGACCGCGTTCGACGACCACGAGTTCCACAACGCGATGCGGCGGGCGCGCGACAGCGGCGTCCCCGACTCGGCGACCGTGGTGGAGATGACGGTCACCGCGACGACCGGGGCGGTCGGGGTGGCGGCGCCCGCGGTGGCGCTCGGGCTGCTGCATCCCGCGCTGGCCCCGCTGCTGCTCGTCACGGCGGTCCCGGCGGGCTGGGCGGCGCTGCGCGTGGCGCGGCTGCGGTACGCGGCGTTCCACCGGCTGTCGACGGCGCGGCGGCGCAAGTTCATGCTGTCGGACCTGATGGCCGAGCGGCTGCCCGCCGCCGAGGTGCGGGCGTTCACGCTGCGCGGGTTCCTGCTGGGCCAGTACGACCGGGTCGCCGATCTCGAACAGCGCGTCCAGTTGGACGTCGCCCGCGACCAGACCCGCACCAAGGCGGCGGGGGACCTGCTGACCGGCGTCGCGAACATCGGCGCGTATTGCGCGCTGGGCGTCATGCTGTCGGCCGGGGTGATCCCGCTGTCGGTCGCGGGCGCGGCCGTCCTCGCGATCAGGGCGGGGCAGACGTCGCTGACGGCGCTCGTCCAGAGCGTCAACCGGCTGTACGAGGCGGGCCTGTACTTCGGCGACTACCTGGAGTTCTGCGAGCTGGCCGAGCACCGGGTGCCGCCGCCGTCCGGCGGGGCGCCGCCCGCCGGGTTCCACCGGCTGACCGCCGACCGCGTCTCGTTCACCTACCCGGAGGCGGACGCGCCCGCGCTGTCGGAGGTCAGCGTCACGGTCGCGCGGGGCGAGGTGATCGCGCTCGTCGGCGAGAACGGGTCGGGCAAGACGACCCTGGCCAAGCTGCTCGCGGGCCTCTACCGCCCGGACGCCGGGACGATTTGCTGGGACGAGACCGACCTCGCGGGCATCGACGGCGAGGCGCTGCGGCAGCGGGTCTCGGTGATCGCCCAGGACCACACCCGGTGGCCGCTGACCGTCCGGGAGAACATCGTGATGGGACGTCCCGCCGACGCGGACCGGCTCGCGGACGCGGTCGCGGCGGCGGGCGCGGACGCGGTGGTCGGGGAGCTGCCCGCCGGGTACGACGCGCTGCTCGACCGCCGTTTCCGGGGCGGTCACGACCTGTCGGGCGGGCAGTGGCAGCGCATCGCCGCCGCCCGCGGCTTCTACCGGGACGCCGACCTGGTCATCTTCGACGAGCCGACGTCCGCGCTGGACGCCCGCGCCGAGCACGCCCTGTTCGAGCGGATCCGGAACCACGCGGCGGGACGCACGGTCGTCCTCATCACCCACCGGCTCGCCAGCGTGCGCTTCGCCGACCGGATCTACGTCCTCGACCACGGCCGCGTCGTCGAGCACGGGAGCCATGCCGAGCTGCTGCGGCTCGGGGGCCTGTACGCCGATCTGTACCGGCTGCAGGCGTCCGCGTACCAGCTCGGCGACGACCTGGTCCCTGCGGAACCGGGGGCGTCATGACCGTGCTCGCGGCGGCCTGGCCGGTACTGATCGTCGTCCTGGGGGCGGCGGTGGCGGGCAAGGTCCGTGATGCCGGCGCCTTCGGACGGGTGATCGCCGGCTACCGGATTCTGCCGGATCGTGTCGCGACCCCGGCCGCGGTCCTGGTCCTCGCCGCCGAGACGGGCGCGGCGCTGCTTCTCGCGGTCCCCGTCACGCGGCGCTGGGGCGCGCTCCTCGCGGCGCTGCTGTTCGGCGCGTTCCTGACGGCGATGGTCTCCGTCCTGCGGCGGGGGATGAGCGTCGAATGCGGGTGTTTCGGCGCGAACCGTCCGACACCGGTGGGTCCGGCGAGCCTTGCGCGGACGGGCCTGCTGCTGCTCCTGTCCGTCGCGGCCGTGGTCGCGGGACCGGCCGGCTTCTCCGTCGTCCAGCCTCCCCTGTCGGTGCTCGCCCTCGCCCTGGTCGCGGCCATGCCGCGCCTGTTCCCGCCCGTCGAGACGCCTCCCGCCCCGCGCGAGGGCACCCGCTTCAAGCTGGCGGCCGGGCCTGAGACGGTCACCGACGGCCCGACGCTGTTCGCGCTCATCTCACCGTCGTGCGGCCTCTGCACCGCCATGCTCCCCGAGTTCACCGAGGTCGCGGGGCGGATGCGGGTCGTCCTGGTGAGCGCGGGGCCGCCGGAGGAGACCCGCGCCCATCTCGCCGCGCACGGCGTCGACCTCCCGCTCGTGATCGACCCCGACGTCTTCGACGCCAACGGCGTTCCGTGGCCGCCGTTCGCCGTCGTGACCGACCAGGACGGGACGATCCTCGCCGCGGGCGGCACCGACAGCGCCGCCCGCCTCGCGGCCCTCCTCGACGCTCCGCGCGTCCAGACCGCGATCAACCGCTGAAGGCGTCCCGCAGCGGTCTGCGGTTGGCGATGACGACCACGCCGCAGAGGAGCACGCCGCAGAGGACGCCTTCGAGCTTCATCCAGAGGGGGAAGTCACCCGGGATGGCGGTGATGACGACGATCGCGGCGAGCATGACCGCCGAGGCGATGCGGAGGCGGCGGTAGGCCGAGGCGCTGCCCTGGGCGGCCTGGACGGAGGACGCCATCATCAGCGTCGCGGTGACGGCCACGATGACGGCGTGGACCCAGGCCTCCTCCGGCGCGACCGACGGGTGGCCGTGGAGGACGCCGAGGACGGCGATCGCCCCGAGGCTGATCGCGAGGTAGCAGCCGACCAGCAGCTTGATGCCGCGGAACGCCGTCCTGGCCGCGGGCCGGTCCGAGACCCCGGTCATGACCGCACCGCCCTGTCGAACAGCCGGGTGATCTCGCCGATGTAGTGGTCGAAGTCGAGGTCGGGATGGGCCGTGAAGTAGAAGGAGGCGTTGTCGATGACGGCACGGATCGACAGGGCCAGGACATGCGGGTCGAAGGCGCCGAACTCTCCCGCCTCTTGACCGTCGGCGAGGAATCGGGCCAGCCAGGCGACCGGGTCGTCCCCTGGAGGCCGGAGGTCGGTGTTCTCCAGGATCCGGTGCACCGCGCTGACGTGGGCCGCGTGGCCGGCGATGTAGCGGAGGTTGGACGTCAGATAGGCGCGCAGCTTCTCCACGTACGTCTCGGCCCCGGTGATGTGCGGCGCCATGGCGGACGCGCCGTCCTCGAACAGCGCGCCGACCAGGGCCTCGTTGATCGCCTCCTTGGTCTTGAAGTGGTACAGGACGGTGCTCTTGGACGTCTCCGCCTCCCGCGCGATCTTGTCGATCGAGGCGGCCGCGTAGCCGTCGCGGTTGATGATCGCGATGGCCGCGCCGACGATGTCGTCGCGGCGGGCCCTCTGGGTGCGGGTGAGGGCCGGACCCGCGTCACTTTTTGACCGCATGGTCAGATTTAGATCGTTCGGTCAGTTCTGTCGAACGCGCGCTCGACTTCACCGGACGGGTCATCTCCAGCGCCGCCCTGATCGCGACGATCGTCCGGCTCGTCCTCGTCCCCGCCCTGATGGTCCTGATGGGCGAGGCCAACCGGTGGCTCCCCCGCCACCTGGACCGCCACCTCCCCCACCTCCGCGCCTGACGTCCTCGACTCCGCGGATCGAGGGGCGGGGCGACCGGTACGCTGGCGCGCCATGCACGAGATCGCACGGCTGGCCGGGTTCTACGCCGCTCACGGCGTCTGGAGCGTCGCCGACGGGGAGACGCTGATCCCCATGCTCGGGTACGTGGACGCGGACGGCGGCCAGGGAATGGACCGGCTCGTCTTCGACGACGTCGGCGATGCCGCACGAGCCGGCCAGGCCGCTCTGGAGGAGGGACGGGACGGCCGGATCCGCGCGGCACTCGTCGTCGACGCCTACCTTCACCTCGACAGGGGAAAGGTCGACGCGCTGATCGTCGACGCCGTCGAGTACGGCACCGAGCGGCAGGCGCTCACGATGGCCGTTCCGTACCTGCCGCGGTCGTCGCCGCAGGGGTTCGCGGTCTACCGGCCCAAGTTCATCGACGTCACGGGCGTCGAAGAGCCGGACTACGCCGCGCTGGCCGACGCCTTCTTCGCCGGAGTCGACTCCCACGAGCGGGCGGCGGCCGTGTGGAACGAGCACCTTCTCGACGAGTCCGCCTGAGCCTTCCGCGGAGGCTGGTGATTTCGCCGATGTGGGGGCCTTTGGCGTGGGTTGACACTCCGGGGGTTGGTTCGTCCCACCCCTGGAGGATTCATGAGAAGGCTCCTCGGATCGCTCATCGCGCTGTGCGCGGCGCTGGCGGCGTTCGGGTCCGGCCTGGCGCCGGCTCACGCGGCGGGGCCGCGGCCCGTGGTGTTCGTGCACGGGTACACGGGCAGCGCGTCCAACTGGGTGACCGCCATGTCGGTGTTCCGTGCCGCCGGCTACAGCAGTGACCAGCTGTTCGCGTACGAGTACAACTCCTACGGCGACAACACGCAGAACGCGGCGGGGCTCGCGTCGTACGTGAACCAGGTCAAGTCGCGGACCGGCGCGTCCCAGGTCGACATCGTCAACCACTCCATGGGCGGCCTGGTCAGCCAGTACTACCTGAAGGTGCTGAACGGCAACTCCAACGTCGCGCACCTGGCGTCCATCGCCGGCGCCAACCACGGGACCACCTTCGCCAGCGCCTGCACCATCTACGCGACGTGCCGCCAGATGCTGCCCGGCTCGTCGTTCATCCGGCAGATCACCGCGGGTGACGAGACGCCCGGGAGCACGCAGTACGCGACCTGGTACTCGCCCTGCGACGGCATCATCATCCCCTACACCAGCACGCGCCTCACCGGCGCGAACAACCACTACGTGGCCTGCCAGACCCACATCGGCTTCCTCGCCGACCCCCTGGTGCTCGGCGCCATCGCCCAGTTCACCAAGGGCTGATCGGCAACGGAGGCGGGCGGGCAGGCCCGCCCGCCTCCGTGCGTCCCGACGACTTGTCGGGTCACGTCGCGTTTGGCCTGGTCCTGGCGGTGCAGACTGTCAGGGTCGGCGACAGGGCTCTTTCTGGGGGGACGGGCCTGTGCGGAAATTCGCGTGCGCTTCCGTGATCGCGGGGGTGGCCCTGAGCCTGCTGGCCGCCTGCACCGATTCGTCCGACGACGGCCCGCCGGCCGGCAGCGCACCGCCGCCGACGGCCACCGGTAACGGCAGTCCCACCAGCGGCTCGGCGCTGAGGGGCAAGGTGATCGTGCTCGATCCCGGGCACAACGGGGCCAACGCCGACCACCCCGAGCAGATCAACAGGAAGGTCTTCGTCGGGAACGGCTACAAGCCCTGCAACACGACCGGGACGAGGACCACCGGCGGGTATCCCGAGCACGCCTTCACCTGGGATCTGGCGAACCGGCTGGCGAAGGTGCTGCGGGCCGAGGGCGCCAAGGTGACGCTGACGCGCAAGAACGACGAGGGCGTCGGGCCGTGCATCACCGAGCGGGCGGCGATCGCCAACCGGCTGCGCGCCGACGCGACCCTGTCGATCCACGCGGACGGCTCGGCGCCGTCCGGGCACGGCTTCCACGTCATCACGCCGCTGCCGGTGGGGAAGAACGCGCCGATCGTCACCCCGTCCCGCACGCTGGGCGTGGCGATCCGGGACGGCTTCCGGTCCGGGACGGGCATCCCCTTCTCCACCTACCTCGGCAAGAACGGCCTGGACCGGCGCGACGACCTCGGCGGGCTGAACCTGTCCACGGTGCCGGTCGCGTTCATCGAGTGCGGCAACATGATGAACCCGGGTGACGCGGCGAAGATGACCAGCGGCCCGTTCCGGCAGCGCATGGCCGACTCGCTGGCGAAGGGCTTCCAGGCTTACCTGCGTTGACGCTGTTTGCCGTTCACGGGGATTAAGGGGGAGATCGTCCGGCTACGTCCCGGGATGACGCCGGATGATCGGGGGACGGTATGGCCCGCAGGGCAGGACGGCACGCACCGCCCAACTGGGAGATGATGCTCGGGCTGGCGGTGTCCGGTTTCCTCCTCTACCTGTGGGTGTGGGCGGCGACGCAGGGCGGTCCGCCCTGGTGGTAGACCGCCCCGGCACGGCGGTTCCCTAGCGGGACAGCAGGTCCCGGAGCTCCTTCGCGATGTCGGCCGGTGCCTCCTCCGCCATGAAGTGGCCGAAGTTCACGGTGGCGTGCCGGAGGTCGGACGCCCAGGCGCTCCACAGCGCCTCGGCGTCGTAGCCGAGCACGGCGCCCCAGTCCTGCTGCAGCACGGTGACGGGCATCCGCAGCCGGTTGCGCGCGTCGCGGTCGGCGGTGTCGTGCTCGACGTCGACGCCCGCGGACGCCCGGTAGTCGGCGACGATCGAGGGGATCGCGGCGCGGCAGGCGTCCAGGTAGGCGGCGCGGATGTCGGGCGGGATCGCGGACGGGTCGTTTCCCCACAGGTCGAGGAAGTGCCCGAAGAACGCGTCCGGCTCCCCGGCGATCAGCCGTTCGGGCAGGCCGGGCGGCTGGGCCATCAGGTAGAGGTGGAACCCGGCCGCGGCTGTGGTGCCGTGCAGGACGTCCCACATGTCCAGCGTCGGCAGGACGTCCAGGCAGGCCAGGTGCGTGATCGTGGCGGGGTGGTCGAGGCCCGCGCGGAAGGCGACGAGGGCGCCGCGGTCGTGGCCCGCGAGGGCGAACCGGTCATGGCCGAGCGCGCGGGCGAGGGCGACGACGTCGGCGGCCATGGTGCGCTTGGAGTAGCCGTCGGACGGCTTGCCGCTGTCGCCGTATCCGCGCAGGTCGGGCGCGATGACGGTGTGGTCGGCGGCGAGGTCCGCGGCGACGTGCCGCCACATCAGGTGGGTCTGCGGGAAGCCGTGCAGCAGGACGATCGGGGAGCCCGAGCCGCCGACTGCCGCGTTCAGGGAGACGCCCTCGGCGACGGGGACGCGTATGTAGTCGAATCCAGAGATCGTAGGCATGGCCTCAGCGTGCCGGGGGCGGATGAGCATCCGATGAGCGCTATACCGTGGTCGGCGTGGAGGTCCTGTTCGGGGTGCTGGGGCCGGTGACCGCCTGGGACGGGTCCGGGAGCGCGATCGCCCTGAAGGGGCCGCGGCACCGCGCCGTCCTGGCCCGGCTGATCGTCGCGCGGGGACGCGTCGTGCCGGTGTCCCGGATCGTGGACGATCTGTGGGCCGACCCCCCGTCGGACGCGGTCGGGGCGGTGCGCACCTTCGTGGCGGCGCTGCGGCGCGTGCTGGAGCCCGATCGTCCACCAAGAACGCCGTCCAGGCTCCTCGTCACCGAAGGACCGGGGTACGCGCTGCGCCCCGCCCCGGACGGGGTGGACGCCTGGCGCTTCGAGCAGGCCGCCACCGCGACGCGCCCGCCGTCCGAGCAGGTCAAGGAGCTGGACGAGGCGCTGGGCTGGTGGCGCGGCCCCGCCTACGCCGAGTTCGCCGGCGAGCCGTGGGCGCACGCCGAGCGCTCCCGGCTCGCCGAGCTGCGGCTGCACGCCGTCGAGCGGAGGGCCGGCGCGCTCATGGCCCTGGGGCAGGCGGCCGAGGCGATCCCGGACCTCGATGCCCATGTCGCCGAGCACCCCTGGCGGGAGGACGCGTGGCGCCTCCTGGCGCTCGCCCTGTACCGCACGGGCCGTCAGGGCGATGCGCTGGCGGTGCTCCGCCGAGCACGGAGCCTCCTGGTAGAGCACCTCGGCCTCGACCCCAGCCCGATGTTGCGTCGCCTGGAGGAAGACATCCTCCGCCAGGCCGACCACCTGGAACTTGGACACGACGCGGCCTCGCGAGTGTGGGCGCAGGCGGCGGAGGCGTACGACCGGAGCGTCTCGTCCAGCGCGCGGGCGCGGCTGGAATCGACGGTCGGCATCCTGCGGAACCTGGCGGTGACCGGCGCCGGAGGCCTGGTGGCGGCCCGCGAGCAGCGCATGGCGGCGATCACGGCGGCCGAGGAGCTGGGCGACGCCGAGCTGACCGCCCGGGTGATCGGCGCCTACGACGTCCCGGCGATCTGGACCCGGTCGGACGATCCGCGCCAGGCCGCCGAGGTCGTCGCGGCGGCCGAGCGGTGCCTGGCCCGGCTGCCGCACGAGTACGAGGCCGCGCGGGCGCGGCTGCTGGCCACGATCGCGCTGGAGTCGCGCGGCGCCCTGTCCGATCGCGGCCGGGCGGCGGCCCGGGAAGCCGAGCGCCTCGCCCGCGGCCTGGACGATCCCGCACTACTGGCGTTCGCGCTCAACGGCGCGTTCATGCAGGCGTTCGACCGGGCGGGGCGGGCGGCGCGGCGGGACGGGATCGGTGCCGAGCTGGTGGACCTGTCGGCGCGCAACGACCTGGTGAACTACGAGGTCCTCGGACGGCTCGTCCGGCTCCAGGCCCGCTGCGCGCTCGGCGACTTCACCGGGGCCGACGCGCACGCGGACGCCGCCGACCGGCTGGCCGAACGGCACGAGCGCCCGCTCGTCGGCGTGTTCACCACCTGGTATCGGGCGTTGCGGCTCGCCGCGTCCGGTGCCCCGATGGCCGAGGCGGAGGCCGCCTACCGGAACGCGGCCGAGCACATGCGGGGCTGCGGGATGCCCGGCCTGGAGGACGGCCTTCTGTCGCTCGCGCTCCTCTGCCTGCGCGTCCAGCACCGGCGGCCCGCCCAGACCTGCCCGGGGGACTGGGGGCCTTACGAGCCCTGGGCCCGTCCCCTCCTCCTGCTGGCGCGGGACCGGCCGGACGAGGCCGCCGAGGCCGTGCGGGACGTCCCCGAACCGCCGCGCGACCTGCTCTTCGAGGCCCTGTGGACCCTGACCGCCCAGGCCGCCATCGCCGTCGGCGACCACACGATGATGCAACGCGCACATACCGAACTGGCACCCGCCGCCGGCGAACTGGCAGGGGCAGGCAGCGGCGTCCTCACCACGGGCCCGGTCTCCCATCACCTGAACGACCTCACCACCGCCCTAAGAACCTGACCGACCAGAACCAGCCCCGCCAAACCAGCACGGCACCTGACACTGGACGCTGCCGGAGGCCCTGTTTACGGGACCTCTTTTCATTTCAGAGCTCCGGTCTCACGTGGAGGAGCCCCATGGGTGTCTACACCACCACGCCCATTCTGCACGTCAACACACGTCCCCAGTGGGGGTTCGTGCCGGCGGATGTCCTGGCACGGCACCTCCGCCGCGGCGAACGCCAAATTAAACTCTCAAAGCGGTTGCCAGGAAAACGGATGCCCGGACAGATAGAAGAGTCTCAAGTTCGCATCCCTCAACGATGGGTGAAGAATTCCGTGCGCAAGTTCAGCAAGGCAGCCGTGCTGGCATTGACCAGCGCAGCGATCGTCGCCGGCTCCATCGCCGCACCCACCGCAGCGAGCGCTGCATCGACACCGACAGCTGCGTGCGGCAATGGCTTCCGCGTGATCGACCGCCACACCCTGGGTGGCGCCGTCATCTACCTGATGTACGACGGCAAGGTCAACTGCGTGGTCACCTGGAAGACCGACTTCGTCGGCACCAAGACCGACACAGAGGCATACCTTTTCGACGGTGTATGGCCCGCCATTGACTCCGGCGACTACAAGTACTACGCCGGTCCGGTTTATGGAGGGGGCCCAGGCAGGTGCGTCGCCTGGGGCGGTTATGCCCGAGACAAGGCCAAGGGCAAACAGACGTGGTACTCCGAACGGGAGCACTGCGGCTGATCAGAGCTTCGACCAAAGCCCCGGCAGCCTTTCTGGCTGCCGGGCCTTTCGCTTCGATCGCGCTGCTGTGCCTTTGCTCTGCTTGGCAGTCGAGGGTCAGCGCCGCCGGCGAGCTGGCGGGGGCGGGCAGCGGCGTCCTCACCGCGGGCCCGGTCTCCCGGCACCTGGACGATCTCACCGCCGCCCTCGGGGAATGACCGGTCAGAACCAGCAGGGTCCCGTGCCCCAGGCCCATCCCCATTCCTCGGGGACGAAGAGGTGGATGCGGCACGACAGGTTGCCCCAGACGATGTAGGGCCCCCTGTCGTCCCAGCCGATGCTGCCGGGGGACTCGGCGGCCGCCCGGAGCGGTGCGGGCAGCCGCTCGATGACGTCCTGGGGGATCTGTCCCGCGTCCGGTTCCTGCGCCGCCTGCGCGGGAGCCGCGCCGAGGACCAGCGCACCGGACAGGACGGCGCCGCCGAGGGCCATGCTCAGTTTCCTCATGCGCCCGATTCTCATCTCGCCAACGAACACTGGCAAGGTTCGGCCGGAACCGGTCGGGTGCGAAATCGGTACACTGTGCCCATGACGACGTTCACCGGTCAGGCCATGATGCCCCGCTCGCGGGGCCGCTGACTCTGGACGCTGTTCGAGGCCCTGTTCGCGGGGCCTCTTCTCGTTTCGGGGCTCCGGTCTCACATGGAGGAGCCCCATGGGTGTCTACATCACCACGACCATCCCCTACGTCAACGCCCGTCCCCATCTCGGATTCGCGCTGGAACTCGTGCAGGCGGACGTCCTCGCACGGCATCTGCGCCGGCGCGGCGAGGTGCGGTTCCAGGCCGGGACGGACGACAACTCGCTGAAGAACGTCCTCGCCGCCGAGGCCGCCGGCATCGGCGTCCAGGAGTTCGTGGACGCGCTGGCCGAGGAGTTCATCGGGCTGGTGGGCCCGCTCTCGCTGTCGGTCGACGACGCGATCCGCACCAGCCGGGACCCCCGGCACCGGGCCGGGGTCGAGCGGCTGTGGCGGGCGTGCGCCGCGTCCGGGGACCTGTACCGGCGGCACTACGAAGGCCTGTACTGCGTCGGCTGCGAGCAGTTCTACGGCGAAGGCGAACTGGCGGACGGGCGCTGCCCCGAACACGGGACGGTCCCGGAGCAGGTTTCCGAAGAGAACTGGTTCTTCCGCCTGTCGCGCTACACCGGCCGGCTGCACGACCTGGTCAGCAGCGGCAGGCTCCGCATCGAGCCCGCCGAGCGGCGCAACGAGGTCCTCTCGTTCATCGCGGGCGGGCTGGAGGACTTCTCCGTCTCGCGCTCCACCGAGCGCGCCCGCGGCTGGGGCATTCCGGTGCCCGACGACCCGTCGCAGGTCATCTACGTGTGGTGGGACGCGCTCGGCAACTACGTCACGGCACTCGACTACGGGCGCGACGGCGCGGGCTACCGGCGCTGGTGGACCGGGGGCGGGCGCCGCGTCCACCTGGTCGGCAAGGGCGTCCTGCGGTTCCACGCCGTGTACTGGCCGGCGATGCTGCTGTCCGCCGGGCTGCCCGTGCCGGACGAGATCCTGGTGCACGGGTACCTCACGGCCGGGGGACGGAAGATCAGCAAGTCGGGGGACGTCACGGTCGACCCGGTCGGCCTCGTCCGCGAGTTCGGCGTGGACGCCGTCCGCTGGTGGCTGCTGCGCGAGGTGCCGAGGGTGGGCGACGCCGACTTCACCGCCGAGCGGCTGATCGCGCGGGCGGACGACGAGCTGGCCAACGGCCTGGGCAACCTCGTCCACCGGGTCGTCTCGATGGTCCACCGGTACCGGGGCGGGGAGGTCCCCGCCGCCGAGGCGGACGAGCTGGAGGCCGTCTGCCGGGAGGCGCCCGGCGAGATCGACGCGGCACTGGACGACGCCGACTTCCGCCGGGCCACCGCCGCGGTGTGGCGGATCGTCGACGAGGCCAACCGCCACATCAACCGGGTGCGGCCCTGGGAGCTGGCGAAGGCCGGTGACCCGCGGCTCGGCGCCGTCCTGGCCGGGCTGGTGAGCGCCTGCCGGACGGTCGGCGACCTGCTGGAGCCGTTCCTGCCCGACGCGGCCGAACGCGTCCGGCGGCAGTGCGCGGGGCAGCGGCTTCCCCGTCCCGAACCGGTGTTCCGCCGCCTCGGTGAGCCGCGCCCGGCGCGGGAGGGCGTCAGTTCTCGCTGAGGAGGCTGTAGAGGCGGCGCGCGACGTGCGGCCGCCGCGCCCGATGGTGGCCCTCGACGGCGGCGCCGACCAGCTCGTCCTCGGCGGTGAAGGCGGTCTCCATGATCGCGACGAACTCCGCCGTCGGCGGGTAGAGGCGGGCGGCGGCGCCGGCCGTCCGGCGGACGAGGACGCGGGCGCCCATGCGCAGGGCGGACTCGAAGTGGCGGACGTCCTGCCCGGCCCGCGCCTCGCTCGCGCCGAGGTCGCGGAACACCTCGATCACCGAGCCGGCCTCCCGCGCGCCGCTGTAGACGGCGAGGGCGTCCCGGACGAGGGGCCGGATCTCGCCCGCCCGCAGGTGCCCGTACGCGGGGACGCGCGCGGTGATCTCGCCGACGACCTCGGCGGTGATCTCGTGGAGGCGGTCGGCGAGAAACGTGTCCAGGTCGGGCTGCATGGCGCGTCCCCTTCGCGGTCCACGTGGATGCGGTAGACGCATGTTACCGGCGCGTAGGGAGATTCGCCGCTTAACTCCGAAATGTCCCGCAGCGCGGGCGGCCCGAATTTGCCCACCGCACCTAGGCTCTGTAGGAGGCGCCCGCCGCGCTCGACCGAGGGTCGGCCCGGGCCCGGACCCTGAGGCGACGGGGGGATTACTCCACCCCGGTTAGGGGTTTTCCCCTATGGCGATGAGTTCGCCCGGCGGGCAGAGTCGTAATCAGCAGAAGGGACGACGAGGAACCCTCCCGCAGGAAGAAGGCACTCCGATGTCGAACACGCCGAACTTCACCTCGATGACCGCAGCCGACCTCGCCGAGATCCTCTTCACCTCCCGGCTGCAGCAGTCCGACCACCCCTCCGCCGAGCAGGTCCGCAGCGCCATCCACGACCGGTTCGGCGCCTACGGCGAGGACCGCACCGCCTGCGTGGCCGCCGTCGCCCAGGAGGCCGGCGACCACCCCGAGACCTACGTCGCCCGCATGCGCTGGGCGCTGACCACCGTCTCCGCGGCCTACCCCGAGCTGACCGCGGCGGCCTGACCCACCGGAGGGACCATGCGTTCACCGTTCACCGACCGCCGCGAGGACATCGTCCCGCGCACGCTCCGCGACCTGATCGCCGCCGACGCGTCCCAGGCCGGCAAGGAAGCGCCCCGGCGCCGACAACGCCGGACCATGACCGTCCGCCGCGTCACCTAGCGACCGCGCCACCGGCACCGCCCGGTGGCGCGCCGCCGCGAACTATGCTTGGCGACCGTGAGCGAGGAGCCGACGGACGACCAGGGTGCCCATCCCCGTGCCGACGGCCGCGAGTACCGCATCGGCGAACTCGCGAAGGCCGCCGGCGTCCCGGTACGGACGCTCCGCTACTACCAGGAGCGCAAGCTGCTGCCCCCGCCCCGCCGCGAGGGGCGCATCGGGCTGTACTCCGAGCACCATCTCGCCCGCCTCCGCATGATCGCGAACCTGCTGGAGCGCGGTCACACCCTGGAGGGCATCCGCGAGCTGCTCTCGGCGTGGGAGCAGGGCCGCGACATCGGCACCGTCCTCGGCGTCGAGCAGGCCGTCACGACCCCGTGGTCCACCGAGGTCCCGGTCACGATGACGCTGGACGAGCTCGCGGCGCTGTTCCCCGGCGGGGTCGGCCCGGACGCCGTCGAGCGGGCCGTCGCGCTCGGCCACATCGCGGTGGACGGCGACCGCGTCACCCACTGGAGCCGCCGCCAGCTCGACGCGACGGTGACGCTCGTCCGGGCCGGAGTGCCGCTGGACGCCGTCCTGTCGGCCGGGCAGGAGCTGCAGCGCAGCATGGACGACCTCGCCGCGATGTTCGTCCGGCTCATCGCCACGCACGTCGTCGGGCGCCTCGACGACCGCGAGATCGACGACCGGCATCTCGGCGAGCTCACCGAGACCCTCGCGCGGCTGCGGCCCGGCGCCCAGGTCACCGTCGAGGCCGGCTTCGCGCGGGCCATGGACCGCCAGGTCCGCACCGCCATCGACCAGCTCCTGGCCCGCCTCGCCACCCCCTGAGCCCCGGCTCCTCCGCGCGAGCCACCGTTATGAACGGTCGGTGAGGCCCTCTTCCAACGCCGCCTCGTAGGCGCGCAGCGCGCCGACGACCGTGGCGCGTTCGGCCGGGGCGAGGTCGCGCATGACGCGCTCCCAGGCGGAGGCGCTGCCGGAGAGCCATTCCGCGATCGGCGCGGCGAAGGCGGGGGCGATGGCGACGATGCGGCGGCGTCGGTCGGCGGGGTCGGCGGTGCGCTCCAGCACGCCGAGCTTCGCCAGGTCGCTCACCATGAGGCTGACGGTGGTCGGGGCGACCTCCAGCCGGGCGGCGAGCTCGCTGACGGTGACCGGGCCGTCGTACTCCAGGTGCGCCAGCAGCGCGAGATGGCGCGGCGCCAGGTCGAAGCCCTGGAGCGCCGCGGGGATGGGCAGGCGCTTGACGCGGCCGACGATCCGCGGCATGAGCAGCAGCAGCGTGCGGACGGCCTCGTCGACGGCCGGACCGCCCGAGGGGGTGGACATCGGCACCTCCGGAGGTTACATTGCCTTTGAAATTAAAGCCTTTGAGGTCAAAGAGAACGGGGACCGCTGTGCCGCACCTGACCGTCCACCTTTCCGAAGACAGGCTGGCGGGCCACGAGTCCGCGCTCATCACCGGGCTGACCGAGGCGATCGTCGGAGCCTACGGCGAATGGGCCCGCGAGCTGGCGACCGTCCACCTGTCCGGCGTCCCCGCCGGCCGCCTCGCCCAGGGCGGCAAGGCCGTGGACACGACCGTCTCGCTGGTGATGGGCGTCCGCGCCGCCGCCTTCGACCGTCCCGAGGCCGCCGAGTTCAGCGCGAAACTGGCCGCGGGCCTCACCGACGCGATCACCACCGTCCTCGGCGAGGAGCTCCGCCCCGGCACCACGGTGGAGCTCGTGGCGTCCCCCCAGGAACGCACCTTCGTGGCCGGCGCCCCCGCGCCCTGACCGGCGGCGGCCGCGGGCGTCCCGGCCGATCGGCCGAGCCGGGGTCGGCGGCTCGGCGATACTGGGGGGATGGTCGACGACGAGCGCTGGAAGGCGCGTTTCCGGGCCGCGCGGATGAGCCTGCCCCGATGGGCGCGGGACGCCCCGAGCCGCAGCATCTACCGGTCGAACGCGACCGGGACGTGGGAGATCTACACCTGGGACCGCGACACGGGCGAGCAACGCCAGGTGACCGATCGCCCCAACGGCACCTGGATCGGGACCATCGACCCGTCCGGCGAGTCGGTGTGGTGGTTCGCCGACACCGACGGGGACGAGTTCGGCGTGTGGCGGCGCGTCCCGTTCGGCGAGACCGGGAGCGCTCCGGCGGTGCCCGATCTGGAGCCGTCGTACCCGTCCGGGGTGGCCCTCGGCCGCGGCGGTCTCGCCGTCATCGGGCGGACGACCGACGAGGGCAACACCGTCCACCTCTGCCGGCCCGGCTCGGCGCCGGAGGTGCTCTACCACCACGCGGAGGACGCGCACGTCGCCGACCTCTCCCGGGACGGGTCCCTGATCGCGATCGGGCACAGCGAGCACGGCGACAGCCGCCACATGGCGCTGCGCGTGCTGCGTCCCGACGGCACGGCGGTCGCCGACCTCTGGGACGGCCCCGGCAAGGGCGTCTACGGCGCCGGGTTCGCCCCGGTCGAGGGCGACGCGCGGCTCCTGGTCAACCACGAGCGGCGCGGCCGGGAGGAGATGCTCGTCTGGGACCCGGTCGCCGGCACCGAGCGGGAGATCGTCCTCGACCTGCCCGGCGAGATCGGCGCGGACTGGTACCCCGACGGGACGGCGCTGCTGGTCTCCCACTCGCACGAGGCGCGCGACGAGCTGTACCGCTACGACCTGGTGGACGCGACGCTGACCAGGATCGACACGCCGCGCGGCGTGATCGGCGGGGCGGCCGTGCGGCCGGACGGGACCGTCGAGTACATCTGGTCGTCGGCCGCCGAGCCGCCGGTGATCCGCTCCACGTCCGGCGCGGTCGTCCTCACGCCTCCGGGGCCGCCGGCGCCGCCGTCCGTCCCGGTCGAGGACGTGTGGGTGGACGGGCCGGGCGGCCGGATCCACGCGCTGGTCAGCAAGCCGGAGGGGGACCGCCCCCACCCGACCGTCTTCGACGTCCACGGCGGGCCGACCGCGCAGGACGACGACTCGTTCGTCCCGACGGCCGCCGCCTGGGTCGACCACGGGTTCGCGGTCGTGCGCGTCAACTACCGGGGCTCGACCGGCTACGGGTCGCAGTGGCGCGACGCCATCGAGGGGCGCGTCGGCCTCACCGAGCTGGAGGACGTCACGGCCGTCCGCGACTGGGCGGTCGGGTCGGGGCTCGCCGACCCGGAGCGGCTCGTCCTGACCGGTGGGTCGTGGGGCGGGTTCCTCACCCTGCTCGGCATCGGCACGCGGCCGGACGACTGGAGCGTCGCGGTCGCCGCCGTCCCCGTCGCCGACTACGTCGCCGCATACGAGGACGAGATGGAGGGGCTCCAGGCGTTCGACCGGTCGCTGTTCGGCGGCTCGCCGGAGGAGGTCCCGGAGCGGTACCGCGAATCGTCCCCCATCACCTACGTCGAGCGGGTCACGGCGCCGGTGCTGGTCCTCGCCGGGGAGAACGACCCGCGCTGCCCCATCCGGCAGATCGACAACTACCTGGCGCGGCTCGCCGAGCTGGGCCGCCCGCACGAGGTGTACCGCTACGACGCGGGCCACGGCTCCCTCGTCGTCGAGGAGCGCATCAAGCAGATGGCCGCCGAGATCGGCTTCGCCCGGAAGCACCTCGGCATGTCGTGAGCCGTCGGGGCGGGCGGTCGCGCCGCCCGCCCCGGGTTCACGCGCGGACCTCGCGGATGATGCCCACCAGCTCGCGGGTCACCGACTTGAACCCGGGCAGGCGCGACATCGACACCATCCGGTTGACCAGCGGGACCGTCCGCTCGACGAGCAGGTAGGTCTTGCGGCAGCCGGGCGAGCTGTCGTGCACCCAGTACAGGACGATGCCCATCGAGTAGATCCACAGCAGCTCGGGCAGCTCGGCCCGGAACTCCTTGTCGATCTTCAGGTCGGAGCCCTCGACGACCTCGCGGTAGATCGCCACCGCCGAGTCGCGGGCCGGGCCCGACTCGGCGCTGAACGGGTTGAGCGGGCTGGTCGGCTCGGCGGCGAACTTGAAGAACTTCCCGGCGAACTCGTGGTACGGGACCATCGTGTCGACCCGCGCCTTCAGCACGCCCAGCAGCCGGGCCGCGAAGGCGGTCTCGGAGTCCAGGACGGCCCGGCAGGCCGCGACGTGATCGTCCTGCAGCTCGTCGTAGTAGGCCTGGATCAGCTCTTCCTTGGAGCCGAAGTAGTAGTAGGCGTTGCCGACCGAGACGCCCGCCTCCTTGGCGATCGCCCGCATCGTCGTCGCCTCGTACCCGCGCTCCCGGAACAGGCGCAGCGCCGTCTCGACGATCAGGGCGCGCGTCTGCTCGGACTTCACGGCCTTCGTCTCGGTCACGCATGCCACCCTAAAGCCCGAGTGCGACGTCCCGCTCATGCCACGAACCGCCGCACGGCGCAACCCCGCGTCCGGGAACGGTATACCCAGACCGGACCGGCACCGCGCCACCCCCGCTCAGCCGGTGAGTTCCGCGGCGATCAGCTCGGCGGTCTGGGCGGTGTTGAGCGCGGCGCCCTTGCGCAGGTTGTCGCCGCTGAGGAACAGGTCGAGCGCGTACGGGTCGTCCAGGGAACGGCGGACGCGCCCGGCCCAGGTCGGGTCGGTGCCGGCGACGTCGGAGGGGGTCGGGAACTCGCGCGTGTCCGGGTTGTCGCACAGCACGACCCCGGCCGAGCGGGCGAGGACGTCCTGCGCCTCCCGCCGCCCGGTCCGCTCCTCGAACACCGCGTGCACGGCCATCGAGTGACCGGTGATCACCGGGACGCGGACGCAGGTCGCCGCGACCCGCAGCCCCGGCAGGCCGAGGATCTTGCGTGTCTCGTCGCGCAGGCCGACCTCGTCGGACGTCCAGCCGCCGTCGGCGTGCGTCCCCGTCCACGGCACGACGTTCATCGCGAGCGGCGCGGGGAACGGGCCGAGCTCGCCGACGACGCCGCGGATGTCGCCCGCCCGGTTGCCGAGTGCCCGGTCGCCGCCGACCTTCTCCAGCTGCCCGTACAGGGTGTCGGTGCCGGCCCGGCCGGCCCCGGACGCCGCCTGGTAGGACGCGATGACCAGCTCCTTCAGCCCGTACCGCCGGTGCAGCGCGCCGATCGCCACGATCATCGACAGCGTCGCGCAGCCGGGCCCGGCGACGATGCCGCGCGGGCGGTCCCGCACCCGCTCCGGGTTCACCTCGGGGACGACGAGCGGCACGTCCGGTCGCGTCCGGAACGCCCGGGAGCCGTCGACCGCGACGGCGCCGCGGGCCGCCGCGACCGGCGCCCACTCGGCGGCGACCGCGTCCGGCACGGCGAACATCGCCACGCCGACGCCGTCGAAGACCTCGGGGGTCAGCGGGGCCACCGGCACGTCCTCGCCGCGCACCTGGAGCGGCCGCCCGGCGGAACGTTCCGACGCCACGAGCCGGATCTCCCCGTACACGTCACGGCGGGTGGACAGCAGGTGGCGCATCACCGATCCGACCGCCCCGGTCGCGCCCACGACCGCGAGGGCCGGACGTCCGGAATCCGAGTCCATCGTCGCACTCACATCCTCAGAACTACCGCGATCCGCGACCGGTTCCCGGACGGGATGGTCCCACCGGCGCGGACGAGGGTCTGAGTCGGGCGACGCAAAAGGCCGCGCGGGGCGCGATCGCCCGCGCGGCCCCGCGAGGACGTCAGCGGCCGGTACCGCCGTAGACGACGGCCTCGACCTGGTCGGAGTCGAGGTCGAAGGCGTGGTGCGCGGCGGCGACCGCGGTGTCGATGTCGTCCTGCGCGACGACGACGGAGATCCGGATCTCCGAGGTGGAGATCATCTCGATGTTCACCCCGGCCTCGGCGATCGCGCCGAACAGCGTCGCGGTGACGCCCGGGTGCGAGCGCATCCCGGCGCCGATCAGCGACACCTTGCCGATCCGGTCGTCGTAGCGCAGCGACTCGAACCCGATCCGCTCCTTGACCTTGTTCAGCGCGGTCAGCGCGCTCTGCCCGTCGGTCGACGGCAGCGTGAACGAGATGTCGGTCCGCCCGGTGGACGCCGCCGACACGTTCTGCACGATCATGTCGATGTTGATCTCGGCGTCGGACAGCACCGTGAAGATCGTGGCGGCCTCGCCGACCTTGTCCGGCACCCCGACCACGGTGATCTTGGCTTCGCTCCGGTCGTGCGCGACGCCGGAGATGATCGCCTGCTCCATGTCCTGTCCCTCGATCTCACTGCTGTCGACGACCCACGTGCCCTCCTTCTGACTGAAGGAGGAGCGCACATGGATCGGGATGTTGTACCGGCGCGCGTACTCCACGCAGCGCAGATGCAGGATCTTCGCGCCGCTCGCCGCCATCTCCAGCATCTCCTCGTAGGAGATCTTCGGGATCTTGCGGGCGGCGGGCACGATGCGCGGGTCGGCGGTGAAGACGCCGTCGACGTCGGAGTAGATCTCGCAGACGTCGGCGTCCAGCGCCGCGGCGAGCGCCACGGCGGTGGTGTCGGACCCGCCGCGGCCGAGCGTGGTGATGTCCTTGGTGCCCTGGGAGACGCCCTGGAACCCGGCCACGATGCAGATCGAGCCCTCGTCCAGCGCGGTCCGGATCCGGCCCGGCGTCACGTCGATGATCTTGGCTTTGCCGTGCGAGCCGTCGGTGATGACGCCCGCCTGGGAGCCGGTGAACGAGCGGGCCTCGTGGCCCAGGTTCGCGATGGCCATGGCGAGCAGGGCCATCGAGATGCGCTCGCCCGCGGTGAGCAGCATGTCCAGCTCGCGCCCCGGCGGGAGCGGGCTGACCTGCTTGGCCATATCGATGAGATCATCCGTCGTGTCGCCCATGGCGGAGACCACGACGACCACGTCGTTGCCCGCCTTCTTCGTTGCGACGATGCGCTGGGCGACCCGCTTGACGCCATCGGCGTCGGCGACGGAGGAGCCACCGTACTTCTGTACGACAAGAGCCACGAGCGGGCGCTCCTCGGATCGGGGTCAGGCGTTCCGGACGACGAGTCTACAGAGCCCGCACCGGTGGATCACGACCAGGTAACTCCGCGTCGCCGGGCCGGGGCCGCTACACGGCCGCCCGCTCAGGCGCGAGCGCCTCGGCCAGCCGCCGCCACTGGGGCATGGCCGTCCGGCCGGGCTCGACCCCGATGACCTGGACGCCGACATGGTCTGCGTCGGCGTCGAGGTGGTCGTTCAGCCTCCGGACGATCCTGCAGAACCCCGCGACCCGCGCCACCGTCCGCGGATCGGCGAAGTCACCGAAGTTCGGAATATTGATCGAGAACCGCATCCGATCATGCTCCTTCACGGCAAGGAAAAGGGCAACCCTATGACCCGTCCGGGCCATACCCGGGCAATGAACAGCACAAAAGGCGCGGCAAAACGAAATCGACGTTGCCGAGGGAATCGAACCCGGGTGCAGGGGTAAACCATGGTCGCTCTCCTTGGTGAGGAGCGACGCCGAACCGAGACGGGGAGACGGCCATGAACAGAATCTTGATTTCCGAGAACGATGAACGCATCGCCCGGTTCCTCCACAAGGGACTGCGCACCCATGGCTTTCACCCGACCGTCGTCGCCGACGGCGATGCGGCACTCAGCCACGCCCTGTCCGGCGAGTACGACCTTCTCGTGCTCACCATCGGGCTTCCGGGCCGCGACGGCTTCGACGTCCTCCGGCGGATCCGCGCGGCGCGGTCCCCGCTTCCCGTGATCATCTTGACGTCGCGCGCCACGGTCGGTGACACCGTCGCCGGCCTGGACGGCGGCGCGGACGACTACATGACCAAGCCGTTCCGGTTCGATGAGCTGCTGGCGCGCATCCGGCTGCGGCTCCGCAGCACGCAGACGGCGAGGGCGGCGCCCGCCGCCCTCGGCGTCGACGGGTTGACGCTCGACCTGCGCACCCGCCGGGCGCGGACGCCGGACGGGCGCACGGTGGATCTCAGCGCGAAGGAGTTCGCCCTGCTCGACCTGCTGCTGCGGCACCCGCGGCAGGTGGTCTCGCAGGAGCAGATCCTCGACCATGTCTGGGGCCCCGCCGTCGGACCGTGTTCGAACGTCGTGCCGGTCTACATCGGACGGTTGCGGCGCAAACTCGGGCCCGACGTGATCAAAACGCTCCGCGGCATGGGGTACCGGTGCGGTTGAACAGCACGCCCTGCATACCCTTCTCTTTTCTGGTCAGGTCACTGATCAGTAAAGCATGAGAACATGCTCACGCTCCTTTCACGCTGGTTTCACATGGGTGGCACAGGCTGAGTGTTGGACTTTCCTTCTTTGCCTGGCGTTCGGGCGGAGGACCCGCCCCGGACGGTCCGTCTTCAGCCCGCCTTCACGTGAGCCGCTGAGAGGGGTGGTCGATGAACCGCGTGCTGGTGCTCACCGACTCGCGTTATCTGGGCCAGCTCATGCCGCGCGCCCTGGTCGACGCGCTGCGCGGTCGCGGGGTGCCGGTCGCGGCGGCCCCGGCGGACCGGCTCGTCACCGAGGTGCGGGCGGACGGCGGCACGGTGCGGGGCGGACGGCGGGTCCCGCCGGCGCCGCGGCCGGGTGATCTCGTGGTGCCGCGCACCCGGCACCCGTTCGCGCTGTCGCTGCTGTACCGCGCGCAGCTCGACGGTGCCCGCACGGTCAACCGCTGGGAGGCGATCCAGGCGGTGCGCGACAAACCGCACGCCGCACTGCTGCTCGCCCGCGCCGGGGTGCCCACCCCGCGGACGTTCCTCACCGACCGGCCCGCCTCGCTGGCGGGCCTTCCCGCCGCGGCGTGGCCGCTGCTGCTGAAGCCGCCCTACGGCGACAACGGCGACGGGATCGTCCGGGTGGACTCCCCGCGCGATCTGGAGCGGCTGCCCTGGCCCGACGGCATGGTCCTCGCCCAGCACTACGTCGACGTCGCGGGGGTCGACGTCAAGCTGTACGGGGCGGGCACGCAGGTGTGGGCGGTGCGGCGGCCCTCGCCGCTGATCGCGCCGGGACGGTGGGACGAGCCGGTGCCCGTGCCGGTCACCGAAGAGCTGCGGGCGCTGGCCCTCGCCTGCCGTGACGCCTTCGGGCTGGAGCTGTACGGCGTGGACGTGCTGCCGTCCCCCGGCGGGCCGCTGGTCGTCGACGTCAACGACTTCCCGAACTACACGGGGATCGCGGAGGCCCCCGACGCGGTCGCCGACCTCGTCCAGTCCCGTCTCGCGGAGGTGGTTCCACCTTGACCACGATCAGAACCGGGGTGCGGATCGTCCTGGTCCACGGCAAGAAGCCGACGCGCCACTCCATCGTCTGGAAGGTGCTCGCGGAGTTCCGCGCGCTGGGCGCTCACATCGAGACCTGGCAGGACGCGCCGGACCTGCCAGGCGCCGTCTTCGCCCGAGCCGACCTGGTCATCCTGCGGTCGGTCCATCCGGATACGGCTGCGTCGGCGCGGGCGAGCGCCCCGCCGGGGGCCGTCTGGTGCAACGCACCGGCCGCCACGGCGACGGTCGCCGACCGGGTGGAGACCTGGCGGCGGCTCGCCGCGGCCGGCCTCCCGGTGCCGCCGGCGCGGATCGTCGACGACCCGCGGGCCGTGGCGGGCATCGCCGCCGGCCGGCCGGTGGTGGTGAAGACGCCGCTGGGCAGTCGCGGCGAGGGAGTGACGCTCCTCGATCAGGGGGACGCCTTCCCGGCCGGCGGCCGGGGGCCCTGGCTCGTCCAGGACCGGATCCCGGGCGACGGCTGGGACCGCAAGCTGTTCGTGGTCGGGCCGCACGTCCACGGGACGCTGCGCCGCTGGCCGGCCCGGTCGCTCGCCGAGAAGCTGGGCCGCCCGCTGCGCCCGGACGCCGCGATGGCGGACCTGGCGCTCGGCGCGGGGCGCGTGTTCGGGCTGTGCGCCTACGGCGTCGACATGATCGGCGGCACGGACGGGCCGGTGATCGTCGATGTCAACGCCTTCCCGGGGTTCAAGGGCGTCCCCGGCGCCGCCGGCCTCGTCTTCGACCACCTGCTCGGCCACCTGGAAGGGGGGCACAGTCATGCGCGTAGTGATCGTCGGTTCCGGGAAGCTGGGCTGCGGGTACCTGGTCCCCTTGTTCCTGGAGGCGGGGCACGAGATCCTGCTCGGCTGCCGGACCCGTGAGACCGCCCGCCGCATCCGGTCGGCCGGCGGCTGGCGGGTGCGCGTGACCGGGGAGCCGCCCGAGGAGGTCCGCGGCGTCGCCGCCGCGGCGGTGGGCACGGCTGACCTGGACCGGGCGGTCGCGGACGCGGACCTGATCGTGCTCAGCGTGGGCGAGGGAAAGGTCGCCGAGGTCGCGCGGCACCTGGTCCCCGGGCTCGCCGCCCGCCGGGACCGGCCGCTGGACGTGTGGGTGGTGGGGAACGCCGACTGCGCCCGCCGGGTCCGCGGAGCGCTCGCCGGCACCGCGGAGGCCGGCGGGACGACGCTGCCCCCGCTCGGGGTCGCCGGGGCGGTCGCCCGGGTGGCCGTGAGCCGCGGCAGCTGGCACGAACCGGGGGTGCCGGAGTTCGTCGGCGACGCCGCCCGGCGGCTGGACGTCGACGCCCTCCCGCTGCGCCTGGCGCCGCCCGCACTGCCGGGCGTGCACGCCACCTGCCAGTTCGGCGCGCGGCTGCGCGAGAAGCTGTTCGTCTTCAACACCGGCCACGCCTTCACCGCCTACCTCGGCTGGCTGCGCGGCCACCGCACCATCGACACGGCGATCCTCGACCCGTTCGTCCGGCCCGTCGTGACCGGCGCGCTGCTCGCGGCGCGGCGCGCCGTCCTCGCCGCCCACCCGTGCCTGTGCCCGGGGCACGCCCCGGACCCCGTCGACGACGTGCACGCCCCCGTGGCCGACGTGCTCGCCCGCTACGGCAACACCGAACTCGCCGACCCCGTCGTCCGGGTGGCCCGCGACCCGATCCGCAAGCTCGCGCCCGGCGACCGGCTGCTGGGGCCGGTCGCCCTCCTCGGCCGCACCGCCCCGCGCGGCCTGGCCCCCTTCGTGCTCGGCATCGCCGCCGTCCTCCTGTACGGGTACGGCGACGGGGCGGTGCTGTCGGCCGACGCGTCGGCGCGCCGGCTGCGCCGGCTGCTGGACGAGCGGGGCGCGCCCGCGGTGCTGACCGGCGTGTGCGGTCTGGGCGCCGACGACGGGTTCGCCGCCGCGGTCGCCGACCGCTACCACGACTTCCGGTACGCCGACGGCGGCCCGTGGTTCCCGCCGTCGGCACCGTTCCCGCCCGGCGTGCCCGGCCGGAGCGACCGCCGTCCAGCGACGGTGACCCGGTGAGCGGGCCGCGGGTCTGCGTCCTGGTCGAGGCCGGGTCGGACGCGGGCCGCAACCCGCTGCTGCGCCCGCTCGGTGCCGCCCTGAGCGCGCGCGGCGGGAGCCTCACGTCCTTCGACGCGACCGCCCCGTGGGAGCCCTCGGACCTGCCGGAGGCCGACGTCCACCTCATCAAGGGCGGCGACCCGGCGGTGCTGTGCGCGGCGGGGGCCGTGGCCGACGCGGGCGGCGCCTGCCTCAACGCCCTCCCCGCGACGTTGCGGGCCATCGACAAGATCCGGACGCTGGCCCTGCTCGAACGGGCGGGGCTGCCGGTCCCCCCGACGACGGTGGCGGCCGACGCCGGCGCGGTGGCGGACCTGCTCCGTACGTCGGGAAGGCCCCGGTTCGTGAAACCGCTGCGCGGCCGCCTGGGGCGGGGCGCCGGGGCCCTTCACCCGGGGGAGCACCCGGCGGGCGGCGGACCCTGGCTCGTCCAGGACGTCGTCGACGGGCCCGGCTTCGACTACAAGGTGTGCGGCGTGGGCGACCGGGCCGCCGTGCTGCGGGTCCACGTCGAGCCCGGCTGCCTGGACGTGCCACGCGTCCCCGTCCCCGACCCGGACCCGGCGCTCGTGCGGCTGGGCCTGCGGACGGCCGAGGCGTGCGGGCTGACCTGCTGGGGCATCGATGTCGTGACCTGCGCGCACGGCCCCGTGATCGTCGACGTCAACACCTTCCCCGGCTTCCGCGGGGTACCGGACGCCGCCGGCTGGGTCGCCGACGCCGCCCTCGCGATCGCGTCCCGGGGACACGCGCCATGAGCGTGCCGAGGGTCTTCCGGACGGGCGGCTCCCCGCCCGCCCGCGCGTTGCAGGCCGTCGTCGTGGAGGGTTTCACCACCCGGCTGGCCTTCGGCGTGGTGATCTTCGCGATGCCGCTCTACGCCCGGCAGCTGGGCATGTCGCTGGCGGAGATCGGCGTCCTCGTCGCGTTGAAGCCGCTGGTCGAGCTGATCGTCAAGCCCATCATGGGCTGGACGGTGGACCGGTGGGGCGCCCGCCGCGGCTACCTCACGGCGGTGACGGTGCGCCTCGTCGCGTCGATCCTGCTGTTCACCGCCGCCACGCCCGCCTCCCTCTACCTGGTGCGGCTGGTCCAGGGGGCGGCGTCGGCGGCGCGGGATCCGGCGTCCATCAGCGTGGTGGCCGGCTCCGGCACGCGGAAACTCGGCCGGGCCTTCTCGATCTCGTTCGGCGCGAAGGACCTGGGCGCCGTGTCGGCGGGGGCGCTCGGCGGGCTCCTCCTGGCCCTGAGCGGCAACGACTTCCGGTTACTGTGGGGCTTCGTCGGGGCGATCTCCCTCGTCCCGGTCCTCGTGGTGTGGCGCTGGGTTCCGCGTCCGGAACCGCGACCCGAGGACCCTCCGGCGCCCGAGGAACCGGTCGCCGTCCGGCTGGTGAAGGACCCGCCGCCGGGACGGAGCCGACCCGACCCGGAGCTGCGGGTGTTCCGCGACGGCCGCCTGCGGCTGCTGTGCGCGCTGGGCCTGCTCGCCGGGATGACCGCCCACATGACCCACGGGCTCTTCCCCGTGCTCGCCGCCGAGGTCGCGGGCCTGAGCCCCGGGCAGATCGGGGCGATCTACTCCGCGTCCGTGCTGGTGCTGCTCATCGTCGGCCCGCTCGCCGGCCTGGCCGCCGACCGGTTCGGCGCGATGCCGCTCACGGGGGCGCGCACGCTCGCCAACACGCTGTCCTCCCTGCTGTACCTGGTCTTCCCGACCGCCGCG
The DNA here is from genome assembly GCF_039871695.1 of Actinomadura sp. B10D3. Lineage (NCBI taxonomy): Bacteria > Bacillati > Actinomycetota > Actinomycetes > Streptosporangiales > Thermomonosporaceae > Actinomadura > Actinomadura sp. B10D3. The sequence goes on along the minus strand of NZ_JBDPLY010000002.1, from coordinate 261,930 downwards.
GGGCTGCTGAGCGGCCGTCTCGTGGACGTCGCGGGCCGCGCCGCGTTCCGGCCGCCGTGGGGGAGCCTGCTGGCCCAGGCGGCGCGCCGCGCGGGGCCGCGGGCCGGCCGGGTCGTCGCGACCCTCGACACGGCGCTGTCGGTCGGGGAGGCCCTCGGGCCGGTCATCGCCGCGCTGCTGTGGGACGTGTGGGGCCTCGCGGCGTTCCTGCTGGTCCGCGCCGGCCTCGGCGTCGCCACCGAGCTGGTCGTCTCGCGACGCCTGCGCCATACCGTCCTCTGACACCCGTGGCCTGCTCGGGGGCGGCTCGAAAGGTGGGCGGGGTGGGAGATGTCACCGATTTCCGGCCCTCTTGGCGGACCACCCAGAAGTAGGGCAAAGCGTCTATGTATCGGCGGGGTGGGCGGTGTGCCGCGGGTCGTGCCGTCCGCCGGCGGTCCGCCGTGCCCGTGCTCGCGGGCACGTACGCCGGGATGTCCGAGCCGAGGGGAGAGCCGATGGGCGCGTTCGACGAGCTGCCGCGGGTGCGCAGAGGTCCGCTTCATTCGCTGTACGCGGCGTTACGGCGGCGCGCTCCGCAGGTGTCCGCGACGCGGCCGGACGAGGACGGAGCGGTCCTGCAGGTGGCGTACCGGGGACAGGACGCGGCCGTCGCCTGGGACGGCGACCTGCGCCTCTACGCGTGGGCGTCCGAGCCGGGCGGGGAGATCGGCCCGGACGCCGAGAAGGCGGCCGAGCTGATCGCCTGGACGCTGGGCGCGTCCGTGAACCCGGGCACGTCCGGCTAGGGCGGTTGGCTAGGGCGGTCGGCTAGGGCGGTTCGGCTAGGGCGGTTCGGCTGAGCAGGTCGGCTGGGCGGTTCGGCTAGGCGGTCGCGACCTCTGGGGAGACGTCCAGGCGGGAGTTCGCCACGAAGGCGTGCAGGGCCCGCAGCGCGGCGCCGGCGTGGTTGCCCCAGTGGTTGAAGTAGGAGTACTGCCACCACCAGAGGGCCTCCAGGGGGCGGTCCTGGTTGTAGTGGCGGAGCCCGTGGACGAGGTCGCTGGCGACGTCGACCAGGTCGTCCGACAGGCGGTACGCGGTGGGCTCGGTGTCCTTGTACGGGTCGAAGACCTCGACGTACTCGTCCAGCGCCTGGAGCCGCTCGCGGAGGCCCTGCCGGACGGCGTCGAGGTCCGGGTCGTCGCCGACCTCGGGCTCCCAGTTGTCCGGAAGGATCACGTCGGCGCTGGCGCCGAGCTGCGCGCCGGCCAGGATGACCTGCGACACCTCCAGGAGGAGCAGCGGGATGGTGTGCTTCCCGCCGTCGCCGCGGGCGACCGCCTCCAGGCCGTTGAGGTAGTTGTCGACGTGGCACGCCACGCGTTCGGCGAGGGCGTTCCAGTCCTGCGGGCTGTTGGTGTCAGACATCGAGCAGCCTCCGTCCTTCGAATGCGCGGCCAAGCGTCACCTCGTCGGCGTACTCAAGGTCGCCACCCACCGGCAGGCCGCTGGCCAGACGGGTGACGGTGATGCCCATGGGTTTGACGAGCCGGGCAAGGTACGTCGCCGTCGCCTCGCCCTCCAGGTTGGGGTCGGTGGCGAGGATCAGCTCGGTCACCGTCCCGTCCGCGAGGCGCTGCATCAGCTCGCGGATGCGCAGGTCGTCGGGGCCGACGCCCTCGATCGGGCTGATCGCGCCGCCGAGTACGTGGTAGGTGCCGCGGAACTCGCGGGTCTTCTCGATCGCGACGACGTCCTTGGACTCCTCCACCACGCAGATGATGTGGGGGTCGCGGCGCGCGTCACGACAGATCCGGCATTCCTCTTCTTCCGCGACGTTTCCGCACGTCTTGCAGAAGCGGACCTTGTCCTTGACCTCCTTGAGCGCCTTCCCGAGACGCTCGACGTCGGCGGGATCGGCGGCGAGGAGGTGGAAGGCGATCCGCTGCGCGCTCTTGGGGCCGACGCCGGGCAGCCTGCCCAGCTCGTCGATGAGGTTCTGAACCACCCCTTCGTACAACGGACCCCTCCTTTCCTAGGTCGCTGCGCTCAGGCGCCCTGACCGCCGCCGAGGCCCGGGAAACCGCCGGGCAGGCCCCCGCCGCCACCGCCACCGGGCAGGCCGCCCCCGCCGGGGAGGCCGCCGAGGCCCTGGGCGAGCGGTCCCATCTTCTCCTGCTGGAGCTCCTGGGCCTCGCGACCGGCGTCGCGGATCGCGGCGAGCACCAGGTCGGCGATGGTCTCCGCCGTGTCGGCCGGGTCGGCCGGGTCGATGGCCTTCGGGTCGATCGACAGGCCGGTGACCTCGCCCTGCCCGTTGACCGTCGCGGTGACGAGCCCGCCCCCGGCGGTCCCCGTCACCTCGGCCTCCGCAAGCTCGCGCTGCGCGTTGAAAAGCTGCTCCTGCATGGCCTGCGCCTGCTGGAGCAGTTCCTGCATGTTCAGCTGACCACCGGGTTCCACGGTGCACTCCCTCTTCCGGCCCCCGAGGGCCTGCTCTCTGGCGCTCCGCCAGCCACCGGACGTCCGTCCCACGAGACTACGGGTTCGGGGCAGGATGCGGTACGTGGGGCGGACGGTCCCCCGGTCCCCTTTTCCCGGAGTTGCCTTTCAGGAGTTGTCGATCTCACGGATGATCCGGCCGCCGAGCTCGCGCTCGATGAGCGCCATCCCGTTCATCTCGGCCTCGATCCCGTCGGCGTCGGCGTCGCCCTCGGGGTCGACCTCGTCGCTCTCGTCCAGCGGACCGGGATCGGGGGGCGGCGGAGGCTCGTCCGGCGGCGGGGGCGGCGGGGGCGGCGGTTCGGGCGCGCTCTCGTACCTGTCGGACCTCTCGGGCGCCGGTGCGGACGGCTGCGCGGCCGGCCGGGCCGGGGACCGCGGCTGCGGTGCCGGGTTCGGTGTCGCCGCCCCACCGAACCCGCTGCTAGGGCCCGGCCTCCCCGATGGGGGACCGGCCGGCGCCCCGCCGACGACGGTCTCGATCCGCCAGTCGACGCCCATCCGCTCCTTGAACACCTCACGGAGGACGGCGTCGCGCCCGCCGTTGACGAACCCCAGGCGGCGTCCCTCCGCGTCGAAGCCGAGCGTGAGGACCTTCCCGTCCAGCGACACCGGCTGCACCCCGGACATGATGACCATCCAGGTGGCGCGGCTCTTCTGCTTGACGGCCTCGACGACGTCCGGCCACAGCCGCTGAACGGCCCCGAAATCCACCCCTCCGCCGGGGGCAGGAGCGGGAGCCGAGGCGGGCGAGTTCGCGGTCGCGGCGGCGCCGGCGCCGGCGCCGGGCGCCCCGGCGCGGGGCGCGGCACCGCGGTTATCCACAGAACCTTGTTCTGCGGGCGCCGAGGCGGAGCGGGGGTCGACACTGGAAGTGGGGTCGCCCCCCTGGGAGGGCGGGGAGTGATCTACACCCGTTTGTATCGGGCCACCTTGCGCCTGCGGCGGCGCCCCGCTGGGACGAGGGTTGCCGCCAGACGCGGGATCGCCCCCCGGAGCAGGAAGCGAATAACCCCCGGCCGCCTGCGAACCGGCCCCTGGCCCGGCACCGAAACCGCCCTGGGAGGCCTGGCGTTCGAGGCGGTCCAGGCGGGCGTGCAGGGACGCCTCGTCCTCGTAGGCCGCGGGCAGCAGGATCCGCGCGCAGATCAGTTCCAGCAGCAGGCGCGGCGACGTCGCACCGCGCATCTCCGTAAGGCCGGTGTGCAGCAGGTCGGCGGCGCGCGTCAGCTCCCCCGGCCCCATCGAGGACGCCTGGCGCCGCATCTGCTCCAGCTCGTCCGGCGGGACGTTCAGCAGCCCCGTCCCGCCCGCCTCGGGGACGTTCGACAGGATCACCAGGTCGCGGACGCGTTCGAGCAGGTCGGCGGCGAAGCGGCGCGGGTCCTGCCCGCTCTCGATCACGCGGTCGATCGCGGCGAACACCGCGGCGCCATCGCCGGCCGCGAAGGCCGCGATGACCTCGTCCAGCAGCGCCGAGTCGGTGTAGCCGAGCAGCGAGACGGCCCGCGCGTACGTGATGCCCTTCTCGTCGGACCCGGCGAGGAGCTGGTCCAGGATCGACAGCGTGTCGCGCGCCGATCCGGCGCCCGCCCGCACGGCCAGGGGCAGCGCGGAGGGCTCGTACGGGACGTCCTCGCTCTGCAGGATCTCCTCGACGAGCTCCTGCAGCACACCGGGCGGGATCAGCCGGAACGGGTAGTGGTGCGTCCGGGACCGGATCGTCCCGATGACCTTCTCCGGCTCGGTCGTCGCGAACACGAACTTCAGGTGCGGCGGCGGCTCCTCGACGAGCTTCAGCAGCGCGTTGAAGCCCTCCCGGGTGACCATGTGCGCCTCGTCGATGATGTACACCTTGAAGCGCGCCGACACCGGGGCGAAGAAGGCCCGCTCCCGCAGGTCGCGGGCGTCGTCGACGCCGCCGTGGGACGCGGCGTCGATCTCGATCACGTCGATGTGCCCCGTCCCGGACGGCCCGAGCGCGACGCACGAGTCGCACTTGCCGCACGGGTCGGGGGTGGGGCCCTGCTCGCAGTTCAGCGAGCGGGCGAGGATGCGGGCGCTGGACGTCTTGCCGCAGCCGCGCGGACCGCTGAACAGGTACGCGTGGTTGATCCGGCCGTTGCGCAGCGCCTGCCGCAGGGGCTCGGCGACGTGCTCCTGCCCCTTCAGCTCGGCGAACGTCGCTGGCCGGTACTTGCGGTACAGAGCCAGACTCATCGGGGGTCCGCCCTCCCTAGAGAAGCAGAGCGTCGGATGCGCAGTGTCGCCGTGAACCGGTCGCCGTCAAACCAAGGGACCCCCCGCACACCCGCCAGAGCCTGCTTATCCTTGCTGCCTTCCGGCCCTGGGGAGGTTCACAGGATGACGCCATGCGAGGGGTCCTCTCACAGTCTATGGCATCCCCCGCCCCGGATTGCCATGCTTCCCGCGTAGTCTCCGCCCCATGGCCGCCTCACCCCGCGACACGCTCCTGCACATCGCCGAACGAACCCACTGGGAATCCGCCCGCGCCACCGGTGTGTCCTACTCGATGTCGACGCTGGGCCGGACGCTGGACGAGGAGGGCTTCATCCACTGCTCGTCCGACATGGCGCAGGTGAACGGCGTCCTGGGCCGCTTCTACGGCGACGTCCCCAGCGAAGACCTGGTCCTGCTGACCGTGGACGTGTCCCGCCTGGAGGCCCCCGTCCGGTACGAACCCGCCGGGGACGAGCTCTTCCCGCACGTGTACGGCCCGATCCCGGTCTCCGCCGTAATTGAGGTCAGGTCACTGCCCGAGAACCGGTAGGCTTTCCCGTGGAGGATTCGCCTAGTGGCCTAGGGCGCACGCTTGGAAAGCGTGTTGCGTGCAAGCGCTCGCGAGTTCGAATCTCGCATCCTCCGCCACGCCTCACCAGGCACAACTTCCGAGGGCGGCTCCCACACGGGCGCCGCCCTCAGTGCTTCCAGCCTCCGTCCGCTCAGCCGGCGGACGGAGCGGACACTCACCCGCAGGTACAGCGAAGCCCCACCTGAGGATCTGGTGGAGCACGCCGGCCGTCGCGAGGCCGACGCTGGTCCCCGTCACGGGAGCCGGAAGGGCGCTGCGTCGCCCATGTCCACGCGGCACCCAGCGTTCACGGCGATGAGTCGGACGTGTACTACTGGTGGCGCAAGGAGCCCGGCCTCTTGGACGTCGAGGGATTCGGCATGCTCCACGGCACCGGCTTCGACGCCTTCCGTGCTGAGATACGAGCCGTCCCGGACGACACACCGAGGTTGTAATAGCCGACACTCCTCATGTGCTCACCTGCCGTTTCACCTCCTCCGAGGATGAGTGAGACAGGATCACTGCTAACAAGCCCACCTTCGAACGACATAGGAAACGGCCCACGGTCACCAATGTCGGTTCACCTTTCGGCTCAGTCTCAGTTGGGCGCCGTTCGGGGTCGTTTGCGGGCGCCTGGCTACGGACGGTGGTTGGTTCGGATCCGCATTCTCCGCCCACGCCGGCCGGGATCCGGGCCCATCTCGTGCTTCTACGGGGTGTTGGGGGAGACCGGGCGTTCGAAGAAGGTTTCCAGGACGACTGTTGCGTGGGTGCCGTTGACGCCCTGGATGTCGTAGAGGCGGCGTAGGACGTCCTGGAGCCTGCTCGTCGTGGACGTGCGCACCTTGACCAGGACGGATGCCTTTCCCGCGACGACGTGGGCCTCCTGCACCTCCGGGAGGGCGGCGAAGTCGGCGGCGCGCTCGCCCATCCAGACCGACGAGTCGATCATGACGAAGGCGAGCACGCCCTGGCCGAGGGCGGCCGGCTCGACGTCCACGCTCGTCCTGCGGATGATCCCCCGCTCGCGCATCTTGCGTACCCGTTGGTGGACGGCGCCCGCCGACAGGCCGACGGCCGTGCCGAGGGCGGCATAGGACCGGGTGGCGTCCCGCTGAAGAAGTTCGAGCAACTGACGATCGATGCCATCCACGTTCTTCACGAGATGACTGTATCTCGTATGGCTGGAGCGGGATATGGCTGAATGACAACGAAAAAACGACGAATCGGCAGCCCGACGCGCCGTACGCTGCGGCGATGCCGACGACCGTTGATCATGAACTCGTGGAGGCGGCGGCGCGTGTCGCGTCCGGGCACGCCCGCGGCGACGCGCACACGGTGGCCGCCGCCGCCCGCGCTCGGGACGGGCGGATCGTCACCGCAATGAACGTGTACCACTTCACCGGCGGCCCGTGCGCGGAACTGGCCGTCATCGGCACCGCCGCCGGCCAGGGCGCCCATCGGCTCGACACGATCGTCGCGGTCGGCGACGGCGACCGCGGCGTGATGCCGCCCTGCGGGCGCTGCCGGCAGGTCCTCTTCGACTACTTCCCGTCCATCGGGGTCATCGTCGCCGCCGGTGACGCGCTGAGCACCGTCCCGATCGCGGAGCTGCTGCCCGGCGCCTACGTCTGGAGGGACGAAGCCTGAGGATTCGCACAGCGGCCATGACCCACGGGTCAAGTTCCGTACTTAGTCAACGGCCGGTTGAGCTGCCGCGTAACTGGTTTACCAACTCTGGCAAGCCGAGTGACGCGTGTTGTTGCGTTGCCTTCTCGGGCCCGAGGACGACGCCGTAAACTCGTAGGGTGATCTTCAAGGCGGTAGGTGACGGAAGGCCCTATCCGGACCACGGTCTCTCGTCCCGGGACTGGGCCAAGATCCCGCCTCGCCAGGTCCGCCTCGACCAGCTCGTCAGCACGAAGCGGGAGATGGACCTCCAGTCGCTGCTGTCCAAGGACTCCACGTTCTACGGCGACCTGTTCCCGCACGTGGTCCAGTGGCAGGGCGAGCTCTACCTGGAGGACGGCCTGCACCGGGCGCTCCGGGCGGCGCTGCACCAGCGCCTCGTCCTGCACGCGCGCGTCCTCGACCTGGACGCCGTCGACCTGACCTGATCAGCGCGCGCCGGCGGGCGCGGCCGCGGTGAGCTCCTTCGGCTCGACCAGCGGAGCGTCCGGCCCGGACGGGCGGACGAGCCCGGGCCGCGCCGCCAGCAGCCCGACGAGCAGCTCCGGCACGAGCAGGACCAGCAGCAGGACGAGCGGGACGTCCCAGCCACCCGTGGCGCCGTGGAGGACGCCGACCGCGAGCGGTCCGGTGGCGGCGAGGACGTAGCCGCCCGTCTGCGCCATCCCGGACAGCTGCGCGGCGGTGGTCGGGCCCGGCGACCGCAGGCTGAGCAGCGTGTAGGCCAGCGGGAACGCGCTGCCCGTGCCGACGCCGAGGACCGCCACCCACACCCAGCCGGCGGAGGGGACGAGCAGCAGGCCGGCGAGGCCCGCCACCATAGTGGCGATGACCGCGACGACGAGGGGACGCTGGTCGCGCAGCCGCGCGGCGAACACCGGGACCACGAAGCCGAGCGGGATCCCGACGATCATCATGGTGGAGACCATCATCCCGGCGGCCGCGGGCGGATACCCGGCGTCCCGCATGATCTCCGGCAGCCACGACATCAGCACGTAGAACATCAGCGACACCAGCCCCATGAACGCGGCGACGTACCAGGCCACCGCGGAGCGGAGCAGGGAGCCTCCCGCGCAGGAGGTATTGGCCGGCGCGGCCGGGGCGCGGCGCCGCTTGACCGCGAGCGGCCCCCACACCAGGGTCGCGACCAGCGACGGGACGGCCCAGACGGCGAGGGCGAGCCGCCAGCCGCCCGCCTCGCCCAGCGGCACCGCGAGCCCGGCCGCGACCGCGCCGCTGGCCGCCATCAGCATCATCGCGAGCCCGGTCAGCGAGCCCACCCGGGACGGGAACGCCCGCTTGATCACGGCGGGCAGGAGGACGTTGCCCATGGCGATCCCCGCCCCGGCCAGGACCGTTCCGACGAACAGTGACACCGGCGACTGCACCACCCGCAGGACGATGCCCGTGGTGATCATCACGAGGGAGCCGGCGATGGCGGTCTCGGTGCCGGCCAGCCGCGCCGCCGCCGGCGCCACGGCCGCGAACACCCCCAGGCACAGCACCGGCAGCGTGGTCAGGATCCCGACCTCGGCGCCGGACAGCCCGAACTGCTCCTGCAACTCGCCGAGCACCGGGGGGATCCCGGTGATCGCGGCGCGCAGGTTGACCGTCAGCAGCACCAGGCCGGCGAGCGACCACACGGCCACGGCGCGGGGAACGGGGGTCGTCTGAGAGCTGTTCATGTCACCTGTTCGTCAACACTCGGCGGACGGTGAGCCCCCATGAGGGAGCCTCGCCCGATCTCTGTCGTCAGTGGGTCTTCGTCCGTACCGGCCTGGGCAGCCCAGCCACGCCTGCCTCGCCCTGGGTGAACGACGTGGCGGTTCGTGCGCGTAGGAGGGTCTGGCGCGTCGTCAGCTCATCAGTGCTCCTGCGCGCCCACAGGACGGCGTCCCGACGCCGACGTGGAGGCGAGGATCTGGTCCAGGCAGGCATGGGTGGCCCGGGTCGCGGCGTCGGCGTCGCCCGCCTCGATGGCGGCGGCGATGGGGCCGTGCGGGACGTCGGAGTGCTCCAGGAGGGTGCCGGCCGCGCCGATGCTGGCCCGGAGCGCGGCGCTGAAGTCGTGGTAGAGGTCGGTCAGGACACGGTTGTGGGTGGCTTCGACGAGCGCGGTGTGGAAGGCGAGGTCCGCCTCGACGAAGGCCGCGTGCTCGCCCGCCGCCCAGGCCGCGTCGCGGCGCGCGAGGGCGACCGCGATGGCGGCGATGTCGGCGTCGGTGCGGCGGGTGGCGGCGAGCCTGGCCGCCTCCACCTCCAGCCCGCGCCGGACCTCCAGGATCTCGACGAGCTCCGCCGTCTCCAGGCGCCGCCGGACGGCCCCGGACAGCTCGCTCGTCGCGCGCACGTACGTCCCGTCGCCCTGGCGGCTTTCGAGGAGGCCGGCGTGGGTGAGGGCCCGTACCGCCTCCCGGACGGTGTTGCGCCCGACCCCGAGCGTCTCCGACAGCACCGGCTCCGGCGGGATCTTGGCGCCCACCGGCCAGCCGCCGCCGGCGATCTCGTCCCTCAGCTGGTCGATCACCTGGTCGACCAGCGACGACCGGCGGGCCGTGCGCAGCGTCATCGAAACCTCCAGTCAGCCAGTCATCCCATGTTTCGATGATAGGACACCCGGCCAACCGGTTTTATTCCGCCTGGCGCTGGAGTCGCAGAAACCCGCCAGCTCCAGCGCGATCCGCGGCGGGGTCTCCTGCGCGAGCAGCATCCCGGCCCAGTCCAGCGGCGCCGGCGCGGTACACCTGTCGGGGCTCGGGTGCGGTGTCGCTGAACCGGCCGCGCAGGACGCGCCTCGGTGCCGGTCCGAAGCGGCCCGGGCGGCGTCTCCGAGAGCGCGCTGGCTGTCCAGACCGGAGCGGCTACGACGCATCCCACCCCGGACCGATGGGCGAAAGAGAGCTGGCCCCCGCACCAAGGTGCGAGGGCCAGCAAGGTCAGACCGCGAGTCGCGGTCAGATCAGATCAGCGGCTGCGGACCTCGACCGCGGGTGGGGGAACGGCCTCTCCTCCGGAGGCGGACCGGGCTGCGGCGGGACCGTGGAGATCATCGTCAGGTTCATTGACTGTCACCTCGAGTTGAGTCGCGATGCGTCAGCTGCTGCTGACCAAGAAGACCGTCCGGGGCCTCGGCACCTCGGCCATCCCGGAGCCCCGCCGAAAGTTCGCAGGCGATCCCCCGGACCGCGACCAGCCGAATGAGAAGTTTTTTTGCGTTTTCAAGAGCGGCGGCCTGGGGGCCGGTTCCGGAGCAGAGCGAGATGTGCGATCAGATATGTGATCGTGTCCGCGCACGTCACGCGGGTCGCTGCGCTGGGCCGGTTGGGCGCCGTTGTCTCGGGGGCTGACGCCGCCCCCGACCCCCCGCGAACCGGGCGCGTGAACCGTCCGCGCGGGCCCGCTCGGGACGCGGTGCCCCCACTGCACCGCCGCCTGCAAGTCCGACATAACGGACGTGCGGGACGGTCAGACGTGCGCCTTCGCGTCGGAGGCCGAGCGGAAGGTGGAGAGGCCGGCGGCTTCGAGGGCGTGCCGGTAGGCGGTGGCGGCCTGCTCGGTGTCCTGGACGAGCTCGTACAGCTCGCCCAGCTCGCGGTACAGGTGCGCGGCGGGACGGCCCGCGGGCATGGTGGCCAGTTGCTCCGATGCGGCCCGCAGGACGACCCGGGCGGCCGGGCCGTCGCCCTGCGCGACACGCGCACGAGCCAGGACGAGCCTGGCCAGGACGGTCTTCTGGGACCGCACGGCCGGGTCGGTGCCGGGCTCCGGGGCCACGGTGTGGCTGCTCGTCGGGGCGGACAGGGCCAGGCCGGTGTCGAGGAACTGTTCGAGCGTGGCGATGGCGTCGTCCAGGTCGCCGGTCAGGACGAGCGCGCGCGCCTGGGCGATGGTCCGTTCCGTCGCCTCCGCGCCCTCAAGGCACTCCGTCTCCCGCAGCAGTTCGAGAGCCTCCTGCGCCGCCTCGCGCGTGCCCTCCGTGCGCGGGCGCTCGAAGCCGAACTCACCGGGCGGCGCGACGTCGGCGGGCGCGTCGGCGGAGAACGGCATGACGCCCCGCAGCAGCGCCTTGGCCCCGGCGAGGGCGAGACGCGCGCGGGCCTGCGTGGGGGTGGTGTCGGTGCGCGCCGACAGGGCCTGGTCCGCGAGGTACAGGGAGTCGCCGACCGTCCCCTCGTCCAGGGCGCGCATGCTCGCCCGCTGGTAGTGGCCGCTCACCGGCTCGGTGTCGGCGGAGCCGCCCGGGCCGAGGAGGCGCCGTCCCAGCTCGTGGGCGCGGACGGGGTCGGAGCGGTCGACGTACGCGAGCAGCAGGATGCGTCCGGCCTCGGTGTACTCGTGGCCCGCGTGCAGGCCGAGCTGGTCCAGCCGTTCGAGGGCGCGCTCACCGAGCGCGATCGCCTGCCCCAGGTCGCCGACGGTGTGGTAGCTCCGGGCGAGCGCGATCACGGGGGGCAGCCAGCTCGCCCGGCCCGGGTCGCGTTCGGCCTGCTCGCGCAGCTCCTCGAACAGCGCGATCGCCCGGTCGGTGCGGCCCATCTCCTCCAGGGCGCGGGCGCGGCCCCAGCGGGCGCGGGCGGTCAGGTCGGGGTCGTCGCTGCGGGCGATCACCTCCTCGAACCCGGCCTCGGCCGTCGCGGGGTCGCCGCGCAGCAGCGCGAGGTGCGCGTGCCGCTCCCGGACCTCCAGGTGGGCGCGCTGCTCCGGCTCGACCCCCTCGGCGAGGTACTCGGGGGTGCAGCCGAGGCGCTCGGCCAGCATCCGCAGGACGGTCGGCGTCGGTGTGCGCTTTCCCGACTCGATCAGGGAGATATAGCTGTCGGAAAGGTCGTGACCGGCGAGCTGCGCCTGCGACAAGCGTCTGGTCAGCCGCAGGTTGCGGACGCGTTCTCCGACGTTGCCTGGACCCGGCATGTGGACTCACTTAGCGGAAGTAAACAGGCGGCTGGGGTGCCGACATGATTGCACATCGCGGGTAAACGCACATCGAGAGCAATGATGCGGCAGAAGTCGGGACCGGCCGGGCGGCCGTCCCAGGTCGCCGCGCGCGCACCGGGGAAAGGTCAGGGTGCGCCGGTTTCGGCCGGCCGATCGTCCCGCCGTCGCGACGACTGTCATTCGTCGACGGTATCCCGACCGGCCGCAGGGAACCCCCGGCACCGCCGATATTGACCAGTCCACCGCGTTTTCCGGGCATTACTGCCGAGTAAGTTTCGGGTCAGGCCTCGGAACCGGAGCCGTCCTTCGGCAGCGGCGCGGTCGGGACGTCCTCGGGCTCCTCGGGTTCCTTCGGCTCCTTGGGACGGCGCGGCGGCGGGGGCGGGGGCAGCGTCTTCTCCTCCGGCGCCGGGTTCTTGTTCGGGAAGATCATTTCGCAGACTTCGAGGTACAGCTGCTCGGGATAGGGCAGGAAGTCGACGTTGGTGAGGGCCTGGTCCTGGCCGGCGGACTCCAGAATGAACTCGCCATAGCCGAGCATGCGGCCCGCGATCGTCCGCTTGAAGCTCATGTCGGTGACCTTGGCCAGCGGCATCATCGCGACCTTGCGCGTGATCAGGCCGGTGGTGAGCAGCATCCGCTGGTTGGTGATGACGAAGTAGTCGACGGACCACTCCGCCACGCGCCAGACGAACCAGGCGAGCAGGATCAGCCAGCCCCACCAGATCCAGCTGATGGCGGTGCCCGCGTCGCTGGCGACCGTGTTGGTCAGCACGCCCGCGATGATCAGCCCGCCGAGCAGGAGCCCGACCGGGACCATCAGGATGGCCGGGTGCCGCCGGACGGTGATGACCTGGTTCTCGTGGGGGAGCAAGTACTTGTTGACCGATGCCGGCGCGGAGTCGCCGGGAGTGACGAGCCTCATGCCGGCCTCAGGCGAGCGCGTTGACGAAGGTGGCCAGCGAACCGGCGGCGGACGCGAGGCCGTTGGCCGCGTTCTCCACCGACTGGGCCGCGCCGTCCGGCTGCTTGATGACGTAGAACGCGACGAAGGCCGCAGCGGCCCACGTCATGTACTTCTTTGCGGGCACGGCTGCCTCCCGGAGCGTTGACCCACGGACCCCGGTTCAGTTTCGCACAGCCGCCACGACCGGCAAAGCACGCCCAGCAGCGCGTTGGACACGGCACGCGCCGGGCCGGACGCAGCGCAGGGAGGCGTCTCCGGCTAGGACGTGTTGCCGTGCGACGTGCGGCTCGTCCGGCGCCGCTTCTCGGCCGCGACCGTCGCGAGCACCTCCAGGTGCCGCCGCGCGATCCGCTCCACCAGCTCGGGCGGCGCGGAGCCGATGACCTCCTCGGCGCCGTAGCGCGCGGCGTCGACGTACCGGTCCACCGTGTCGGCGCCGTGCACCCCGTCGAACTCCTCGGCGAGCCGCTCGCCGATCGCGGCGTAGCGCGGCAGGTTGCCGTCCTCGTGGTGAGCCATGTCGTGTCCTTGAGGTCGCTCGCGCCGCCCGGTCCCCCGTGCCGGGACGGCGGAGGGGAACGCGCCAGGCGTCCCGTAGGGGGTTGCTACCCCCTGCCGTCCGGAACGAACATCGCAGGTCGCACGGGGTTTGAGCGCGATCGGCCCCGGGGACGGGGCGGGGCGGTCACACGACGCCGTAGAGCCGGTCCCCCGCGTCGCCGAGGCCCGGCATGATGAAGCCCTGGTCGTTGAGGTGGGAGTCGACCGCGGCGGTCACCACCTTGATCGGCGCCGAGATGTCGGCGAACGCCTGCTCCAGGAACTTCAGGCCCTCGGGGGCGGCGAGCAGGCAGATCGCCGTGACGTCGTCCGCGCCGCGGTCGAACAGCAGCCGGATGGCGGCGGCGAGCGTCCCGCCGGTCGCGAGCATCGGGTCGAGGACGTAGCACTGGCGCCCGGACAGGTCGTCCGGCAGCCGCGTCGCGTACGTCTGGGCCTGCAGGGTGCCCTCGTCCCGGATCATGCCGAGGAACCCGACCTCGGCGGTCGGCAGCAGCCGCGTCATCCCGTCCAGCATCCCGAGGCCCGCGCGCAGGATCGGCACGACGAGCGGCTTCGGGCTGGCGAGCTGGACGCCGTGCGCGGCCACGAGCGGGGTCTGCACGGTGGCGTCGACGACCCGGACGTCGCGGGTGGCCTCGTAGGCGAGCAGGGTGACCAGCTCGTCGGCCAGGCGGCGGAAGGTGGGGGAGTCCGTTTGGACGTCCCGCAGCGTGGTGAGCTTGTGCGCGACGAGCGGGTGGTCGACGGCGAGGGTCTGCATGGGCTCACCGTAGCCCACGCCGCGCCGACGCCTTCCGCGACTGGATAGGACGCCGTTGAGCTGGGCAGTATGGCGGTATGAACAGCGAGAGGGATCACCAGCCGGACGGCGCGGAGGGTGCCCGGGGGTCCGTGCCCGATCCGCCCGCACCCGCGGTGCCGCCTCCCGAGCCCGCCGCCGGTGCCTCGCAGGCCTCCCCGTCTCCCGAATCCGCGGCCCCCGCGCCGCCTCCCGACCCGACCTCCCCGTCCCCCCGGCCCCCGGTGACCGATGTCACAGGGGAGGAGGACGCCGCGGAGCGTCCCGGCCCGCAGGGCGACATCTCCCCCGAGCAGGTGCGCGAGCATCTCCGCCGCAGGGCCGTCTTCCTGCGCGAGCTGGCCGAGGCCCGTGAGCTGCGCCGCCGGGTGACGCCGCACCGGTCCCGCCGCGCCCGGATCCACGCGGCGCTGCGCCGCCGCACCTTCCGCCTGCACTGACGGGAGTCGAGTAGGTTCGTCCCGCTGGGTAGGGGTTGCAGCGCTGACTTCCGGTTTCACAGCCGGGTGCGGCGGCGAGTTTGGTGGTGGGGCACGCGAGTGCGCCTCGCATCTGCGACCATGCCCTGGCAGGAGACGCGCCGGTGGGGTGGAAATGACGGATGTGGACGCGACGGACTTCGCCGTCGTGGTGTACCGGGAAGACGAGAGCTGGGAGGCCGACGTCCTCCCGGTCGCGCTGACCGAGGACCTCGCGGGGCTGATCCATGCCCTGCGGCAGCAGCCGAGCCTCGGCGGCACGGTGGGGCTGGTCTCGGTCGGCGACGACTTCTTCGTCGCGATCCGCCTGCTCGGGGACGACGTGATGGTGTTCCTGTCGGACGTCACGGCGTCGGTCGACTGGCCGCTGGCCCGCCAGGTCCTCGACTATCTGGACATCCCGGTCCCCGACGACGAGGAGCTCGACCAGGTCCTCCCCGTCGGCGACATGTCGATCTTCGCCGACCTGGGGCTGGACGAGATGGAGCTCGGCGCGATCTCCGGCGACCTGGAGCTCTACCCCGACGAGATGCTGCTCAGCATCGCCGGCCGCATCGGTTTCGCGCACGCCTTCGAGCGCGCCCTCGACACCGTCTCCTGAGAGGTCAGCCGGGGAAGCCGTTGCGGCGGGCGTAGCCGGCGAGGTCCGCCCAGTCGTCGCCCGTGTGGCCGTGCCCGGGGTCGAGGCAGCCGAGGCTGATCGGCCGCTTGGCGTCGTAGCGGGGCGCGTGCGTGTCGGGCGGGTTCTCGAAGTCCAGCACCTCGGCGATGTTGCGCGCGGCGGCGTCCCGCACCGTCAGCGGCTCCAGGCCCCAGCGCCACTCGATCGCCTTCAGCACGGACGTGTGGTCGTACACCTCGTGCGCGACCGCGCCGCGCCGCGCCCGCGGGGAGATCAGCAGGCAGGGGACGCGGAAGCCGCGCAGCGCGGTGCCGAGGTCGGGCCGCGGGTCGGGCCCGGACGGCGGAGCGACGTGGTCGAAGAACCCGCCCCACTCGTCGTAGTTGATCACCAGAAGCGTGCGGGGCCAGTTCGGCGAGGAGACGAGCGCGGTGTACACCTCGTTCAGGAACGCCTGGCCGAACCGGATGTCGGCGAGCGGGTGCTCGTCCTCCGACATGCCGGGCAGGAAGATCTCGCCGAGGAAGGCCGGCTCGACGAAGCTGACCGCGGGCAGCCGGCCGTGCCGGGCGTCCGCGCGGAACTCGGCGATGTTCCGGCTGATGTCGAGGTGCCGGAGCCCCCACAGCGCGGTGAACGGGACGTCGCTGAAGTAGTACCGGCACGGGACGTCCTTCGCCTTCAGCCGGTCCCAGATGGTGGCGGTCTCCGAGATCGTCAGCCCGTTGGAGATCCGGTCGGTCTGCGCCGCGTGCTGGAAGATCCGGTTGGGGAACGTGGACGACATGATGGCGGGGAAGTAGCGGTCGCAGACCGTCCAGTCGAGGGCGGCATGGCCGTGGAAGCCGAGGTCGGGGCCCTCGTAGTAGCCGATGGAGAACACGTCGTTGTCGCCGGCGCGCAGCCAGCCGTCGCACGCGCCGCCGTTGTACTCGACGCGTCCGCCGTCATACGAGTGGTCGGGATCCTGGAAGCCGCATCCCCACGGCACCTTCAGATGGTGGGTGCTGTGCTCGTTGCCGTCGGCGTCGGTGAAGGTGAGCCCGGCCTGGCGCCCGTCGGCACCGGGCACCCAGCCCATGTAGTGGTCGAACGACCGGTTCTCCATCATCACGACGACGATGTGGTCGATGCCTGACTCGTCCGGATCGGGAAGCTCGGCGACGGGTGCCCGCTTCGCCGCCGCCAGGGCCGCCGCGTGGGCCTGCGTGGACGACCCGCCGGCGGCGCCGGTCGCGATGACCGCCGCGGCGCCCGCCGTGCCCGCCAGAAACCCGCGCCGGGTCAGTTCGTCCGCGCCCATGGCATTCCTCCGAGGAAGGTGACCGCTGAGCAGTATGCGAACTTCTGTGGCGCGCGGGAAGGCGGTGGACCGGCCGCCACCGGACAAAACCCGAAGTTTATTCATAAGCGCGTCCGGGCACCCGATGCCGGATTCCTTGACGCTGGGGTGTGTCGGGGCCAACCCCGTGGGTCACAATGAGCACGTGTCATACTTCGCCGCCGTCTTCGCACAGACACCGCAGGGCTGGGTCGGCACCGAGGCCGTGCTCGCCGAGGCGGAGCACGTCGACGACGTCGCCGACCTGATGCGGGAGGCCGCCGTCGAGTCCTACGGCGACCCGGTCGTGCTGCTCATCGAGCAGGACGACGACTGGTTCGCCGTCGTCCGGCTCGACCGGGAGGACGAGCCCCGCGCCTTCGTCTCCACCGTCCGCGAGGACGGCCTCGGCGCGCTGTTCCAGCAACTCGTCGGCGAGGTGCCCGACGGCGACTCCGCAGGCGACGCCTCCCTCCTCGAAGACCTCGGGCTCCCCCCGGAGCGCCTCAGCGACCTCGGCGAGCGCGCCCTCCCCGGCGACGCCCTCCTCGCCGTCGCCGAGCAGGCCGGCTTCGGCGAGGAGTTCGACCGCCTCCGTGACTGATCCCGCCGTCGATGCCTACCACCCGGCCATGCGGCGGGCCCTGGACGAGGCACGCCGAGCCGCCGCGGAAGGCGAGATCCCGGTCGGCGCCGTCGTCCTGGACGCGTCCGGCGAGATCATCGGAACCGGGCGCAACGAGCGCGAGCGCACCGCCGACCCCACCGGCCACGCCGAGATCGTCGCCATGCGGCGCGCCGCGGCGTCCCTCGGCGGCTGGCGCCTGGCGGGATGCACCCTGGTCGTGACGCTGGAACCGTGCACGATGTGCGCGGGCGCGTCCGTCCAGGCACGGCTCGACCGCGTCGTCTACGGGGCCGTGGACCCGAAGGCGGGCGCGGTGGGCTCCCTGTGGGACGTCGTCCGCGACCGCCGCCTCAACCACCGCCCCGAAGTGATCGCCGAGGTGATGTCCGCCGAGTGCGCCGCCCTGCTGATCGAGTTCTTCACGCACCGCAGAGTCGGGTAGGCTCTTCCGCGGTGGTGTCGCCTAGTGGACGAGGGCGCACGCCTCGAAAGCGTGTGAAGTGCAAGCTTCCGTGGGTTCGAATCCCACCACCACCGCCATCCCTACCGAGTGCGGGGCCTGTGGGTCCCGCATTTGGTGTTTTGGGACGGTCTACTACTCCCCGGCTTCGTTGAGGCGCTCTCGCATGGTTCTGGTGAGCACGTGATCGGTGCCGAGCACTCGCTCGCAGTCGGCGAGGTTGAGCTTGTACAGGCGGATCGCGCTTCCTAGACGGCCGTCGCTCTCGTAGGCGTGGGCCAGGTTGCCGCGGGAGCCGAGAGTGTGGGGATGGTCGTGGCCAAGCACCCGCTCCCGAGCCTTGAGGGTCTCTTCGAAGAGAGGGATGGCACGGGTTAGATCCCCGACCATCAAGTAGCTGCGGGCGAGGCTGTTGCGGGAGCCGAGGGTGGTGGGGTGGTCAGGCCCTAGGACCCGCTCCTGAGCGGCGAGGTTCTGTTCGAAGAGGGGAATGGCGCTAGCCAGATCCCCAAACGATTGGTGTATGTGGGCCAGGGTGTAGCGCGCGGTCAGCGTATCGGGCTCGTCGGGTCCGAGGATCTGCTCGAAGCGCGCGAGGACATGTCTCGACAAGGGGAGCGCGCGGGCGAAGTTTCCGGCCGCCATGTAGGCCTTGGCCAGGTTGTGGCCTGCGGTCAGGGTGTCGCGGTGGTCAGGCCCGAGGCTCTGCTCGAAGTCTGAGAGAACCCGCCTGAACAGTGGGAGAGCGCGCGCCACGTCCCCGTTCAGCATGTAGACCCTGGCCAGGTCGTTGCGCGTGGCCAGGGTGTTGCCGTCGTCGGGCCCGAGGATCCGCTCACAGTCTGAGAGAACTCGCTTGAACAGCGAGAGGGCACGCTCCAATCGCCCTTCCGCCTCGTAGGCCCTGGCAAGGCTGTTGCCGGAGACCAATGTGTTGACATGGTCGGTGCCGAGCAGGCGTTCGAAGGTGGCGAGTGCTTGCTCATGGTAGGTAACGGCGCGTTTGCCGTCGCCTTGGTCGCTCAGAAACAGACCGGTGTTGTTGAGCAGCCGAGCAGTGGTCGTAGTGCTGGTGGCGGGTGAGGCGTGACTGGCGAGGACGTCGATGTGGGGCAGAAGAGCGCGCCACTGCGGCCAGTCTGCAGGGGCCCGATGGTCGGCAGGGATCACCTCGTGGAGTAGTCGAGTCGCTTCGTCCCGGGCGGCGTCGATGTCGGGGGCCTGCCGGTGCGGGTCGGCGGCATCGGGGGTGCGGGCGACGGCCTGGACGAGGCGATGCACGACCACCGAGTCCCCGAAAAGGGTGATCATGCTGTAGGCGGCCAGGTCTCCCAGCGCGGTGGTGACTTCCGCCGCGTCTCCGGCCGGGTCGAACAAGGTACGAGGAATGGCCTCGGGAGCCCACCAGGCCATGGTCCGCAGTAGTCGTCCGGCCATCGGGGTGTGGGCAAGGGTGTCGAGGCTGATGCGCCAGATCCGGGCGATGCTGCGTTCGCCATCGGCTCCGGCGCCGGTCTGGTCGTACATCACCGACGGGTTGTCACGGAGCATTTCCAGGTAGCGGACGGGCGTCAGGCGCGTCTGATGCAGGTAGGCGGCAGCCTGCTCGACGGCCAGCGGCAAACACCCCAGCTCCGTCACCAGATCTGCAGCCCCGGCCAGACCTTTGTCCGCTGCTTCGTCGGTCCCGGCGGCGATGGCGGTGAGCAGGTCGATCGCCTGGTTCTCGGGGAGCACATCCAGTTGGATCACGGTGGCACCCAAGCGGTGCCAGCCCTCGGCCAGCCGACTGGTCATCACCACCTTCCCCGGCAGATCTCTATTCAGCAGCGGTGCCACATCACGGGGGTCGGTGACGTTGTCCAGGACGAGTAGCCAGCCTTGAGTGGCGGCCAGCCAGCTCACCGCGTGCGCCGCCAGTGCTTCCATCGGCTGCCCGGCGAGCCCGGGATCCACCGCTACCGCCAACCCTGCGAGTCCCGTCTCCATTGCGGCAGGAGAGTCGGCGGTGATCCACCACGCCACCTCGACGGCGTCCAGGTGAGTACGTGCCCACTGCGCAACCAGTGTCGACTTGCCGACACCGCCCAGCCCGTGCACGACGTGCGCCACAGGGGGTTGGGTCAGTGCCCGGGTGAGTTCTTCCAACTCCTCGGCACGTCCGACGAATGTGGACTCCACCCGTGGCACGTTCACAACCCGCACCCGCGCGCGAAACTCCTTGGCCGCTTTGACCGCACGACCTCGCGCCGCCACCCACGGAGCGGCCTGCTGCCCGCAGGCGGTGACGAACGCCTTCAACGTGCCGGTCTGCGGCAATCCCCTAGCGCCGGTGACGATCGCCTGCACCGTCCCCGTACTCAGCCCCGACGCCTCGGCCAGCCGGTGAATGCTCCACCCACCCCGCCGGTACAGCTCTCCGAGCTGCTCCACCAGCTGTTCGGCGGTACCGATCTGTTCGGGGTCGATCTCCACGCAACCTCCGCCGAAGTGTTCGGATCCATGGCAGAAACCAGCACACACCACCTGCGGTGAGCAGGCACGACGAACAGGAACCAATCCTGTCTCGGAACTGAACAGTCCCCCGCCGGAGCCTGGCGTCAGCAGCATCCCCCCATCGGAAGGACACCAGGTGACCAGTACACCCAACCCGCCTTGCGGCCGCAGGCGTGGCCCCGGCGTCTTCATCCCGCAGCATGCGATCGCCACGGCGGTCTGCCTCCTCCTCGGGGTCACGGTGGCGGCGCTGGTCTGGCTCGCGCCGGCAGTGTGGCTGCCGGTCAGCGCCGGCATCGCGGCGACCGGCCTGGCGTTGAAGCTGCACAACCACTGGCGCGGACGCCACCGGGCCTGACCCCGAACGGCAGAAGACCGCGGTATGCCGGCTACTCCACAGCAGCCGGCATACCGTCGCGGCTGTTCTTCAGGGGCCGACGATGGCGCGCAGGGCGGCGTGGTGGGCTCGGTATGCCTCGCGTCCCTCGCGGGTCAGGGAGAGCCACACCCGCTGGCGGGTGTCGCGGACCGCTTTGCGCTGCTGGACGTAGCCGGCGTCCATGAGCACGGTGACGTGCTTGCTGAGCACGGACGCCGACACGCCGAGCTGTTCCTGCACCACGCCGAACTCCGCCTCGCCCGCGGTGTCCAGCAGGGCACAGATGCGCAGCCGATTGGGTGCGTGGATGGTGGCGTTGAAGCCGTCCATCGGGTCGGTCGTGCTCGTGCTCACGACGCCTTCCGGTGCAGACGGACGAACCAGAGGTGAAAGCCGATGGACAGCGCGGCACCCAAGGCGGAGGTGGCGAACAGCCAGAGCGGCTGATCGGTGTACTTGAACGCGTAACCGGAGCCCACGATGAGCAGCGGTGACCCGATGAGCGCCGGCAGAGTGGCGCGCTTGGGCAGGACGTCGAGACGTAGCGCCACGCCCGTCTTGGCGCGCCAGTTCCTGGCCGCGACGGCGAAGAATCCGACGAACACCGCCTCGGCCCCTACCATGGCGGCCAGCCACGCCCCCTGCGGCATCAGCCAGTCGGGCTCGGCCAGCGCACCGCCGAAGGTGATCGGCAGTACGACGAACATCGCCGTGATCGTCGCGACGAACCAGGTCGGCCACGGAGTGGCGGACAGCGCCGCGACGGACGTCCGGACGTCGTCGGTGTCGGCGAGGGCCGCACGGGCCTGCTCCGGCGTCGGCAGGGACGCCTCCCCGTTAGTTTCCATGGCGGAAACTCTAGCCGCGGAGTTTCCAATATGGCAAGAGACGAGTTGCCAAGGCGGAAAGAATCGTGCGGGGGCTCACGGGCTCGGTTCCTCAGCCTGCTGTGACCAGGGCCACGCCGGCGAGCGCGACCGCCATCCCTACGCGCTGGACGGTGCGGAGCCGTTCGCTGTAGGCGATCCGCGCCAGCAGGACGGTGATCGCCGGGTAGAGCGACGTCAGGACGGCCGCCAGGCTGAGCAGACCCTGGTTGACCGCCAGGAAGTACAGGACGTTCGCGCCCGCGTCCAGGACGCCGGAGAGCAGCGCCAACCCGATCAGCGTCCGCCCGGAGACCCGCGGCCCCGCACCCCCGCGGGTCGCCAGGACCAGCAGCGCCACCAGGACGATCACCAGGTTGCCGACCCGCGCTCCGACGATCGGCCAGAGCCCCGTGCCGTCCCCCGCCTCCTTCAGCAGGACGAAGAAGATGCCGAAGCACATACCGGACACGCCGGCCATGATGGGGCCCGAGTCGAGCAGGCGACGCCACCCGTCCGCGACCGGCGCGGCGGCCTTCCGCCCGTCCGCCTCCATGCTGACCAGCCCGATCGCGACGAGGCACAGCAGGACGCCGAGCAGGACGGACGCGTCCAGCCGCTCGCCCTTGGCGACGCCCACGGCGACCGGGAGGATCGCCGCGGCCAGCGCGGACACCGGCGCCACCACGCTCATCGGACCGCGGGCGAGCGCCCGGTAGAAGGTCATCAGCCCGGCGCCGCCGCACAGCCCCGCGACGAACCCCCAGGTCATCGGCCCCGGGCTGGGGCTGCCACCGCTGAGGAGCGCGGACACCAGCACGACCCCCAACCCGATCGGGACGCACCAGCTGAGGACCCTGATCGCGGCCGCCTTCCGCGTCACCGCCCCGCCGAGGAAGTCGGCCACCCCGTAGGCGAGCGCGGCGCTCAGCGCGAGGACCGTGACCATCACCGCCCGCCGATCAGTCGCGTCTCGATCCGCACGCCGGGGGAGACCGTCCGGAGCAGCTCCGCGAGCCGGGCGCCCGCCTCGTCCAGCCGGTCGAGCGGATACGGCTCAAGGCGTTCGAGGAGGAAGAGCCCGTTCTTGGTGGTCTCGGTCAGCCGGGTCCGGACGCACTGCCGCCAGTTCCAGCGCCTGCACGTGACGCCAGCGTCGTCCCGCCAGACGACCTCACCCGGGTTCGGGTGCTCGACGGCGGGCTCGCCGCCGGCGATGACGGCGAACGGCTCGTCGCCCGTGGCGCGGACCAGGCGCGGCGCCCCCTGGTACGCGTCGAGGTCCTCGCCGCCGATGGGCAGCGCGTACTCGACGCTGACCGCGTTGTAGGCGTCCACGACCCGGTTGATGGACGGGAGCGCGTCGGCGCGGCGGAGCAGCGCGTCCACGGAGGGCCGCGTCCGCTGGGGTTTGGCTCCGAACGCGCGGTAGGCCTCGCGCCACGCCTCGACATGCGGGTCCCCCGCGTCCGCTTTCCGCGCGGCGGCGGCCAGCCACTCCTCGCTCGCCCGGTCACCGGGCCCGTTCTCCATCCCCTCGGCGACCGTGACGAGCACGGCGAAATCGGGACGGAGTTCCCGCACGGCCTCGTCCACGACGACCCGCTCCAGCATTCCTCACCCTCCGGGCGGTCACTTTAATGACATCGACGTTCCACTATACCGACCGCTCGTGATGCGGCCCAGGGCCGGCCGCCCGGCTGAGCCGTTGGAGGACCTCGTCCAGGTCGTGCGGTTCGGCCGGTGCCGGATCCCACATCAGGCGCAGGTCGTCCCCATGCCTCCGCGGGACGAGGTGCACATGGAAGTGGAAGACCTCCTGCCAGGCGGCTTCACCGTTCGCCTGGACGATGTTCAGACCGTCCGGCTCCAGAGCCGTCCTGAGCAGGGCGGCGACCTTGTGCACCATATGCGCCACCTGGCCGTGGACGGCCTGGCTGATGTCCCAGATGGTCCGGGCGTGCACGCGTGGCACGACCAGGGTGTGCCCCGGATTCGCGGGGGCGATGTCGAGGAAGGCGACGGCGTGCTCGTCCTCGGCGACCCGGTAGGACGGCAGCCGGCCGGCGACGATTCCGCAGAAGACGCAGTCGTCCATGCTCCGATCATCGCGCGGTACGAGAAACTGAGCGCGCGGACCGACGGCTGGAGGGCGTTTGAGCGAGCAGGAGGCGATCGGCGAGGCCGTGGCGCGGACGGTACGGGCGCTGCGGGCCGGGCACGGATGGAGCCTGGACGAGCTGGCCGGGCGCGCCGGGGTCAGCAAGGGCGTGCTGGTCGGCCTGGAGCAGGGGCGCGGCAACCCGAACCTCGGGACGCTCATCCGGATCTCGGACGCCCTGGGGGTGCCGCTGACGCGCCTGGTGCAGGTCGAGGAGGAGCCGCCGGTGCGGCTGTTCCGGCCGGAGCGGCACGTCGTCCTGTGGCAGGGCGAGCACGGCGGCACGGGCACGCTGCTGGCCGGAAGCGACCCGAGGCCGTCGCTGGAGCTGTGGGACTGGGTCCTCCAGCCCGGCGAGACGCGCGAGAGCGACGCCCACGTCCCCGGCACCAAGGAGATCGTGTACGTCCAGAAAGGCACGCTGACCCTCGGTGTGGACGGCCGGACGGACCTCGTCGAGCAGGGGGCCGCCGCTGTCTTCGTCGGCGACCGCCCCCACTCCTACGGCAACGCGACAGACTCCGAGGTCCGCTTCACCTTGGCCGTCCTCGACCTTTGATGTCGCGCGCCGGGTGCCCACTCACAAAGCGACCTCCGCGGAAGCGCCGCGCCCGATCGGTGTGGCGGGCTCTTGCGGGCAGTGGGTGCAGGCGCCGCGCCGACGGTAGTAGTAGGCGAGCGCCGCGGCGGCCAGCAGCGGGCCCCACAGGCCGATCGGTATGAACGCCAGGCTGAAGAGCCATCCTCCCTCCCCTTGAGGGATCTCGGTGACCACGTAGACGGTGAACAGGGTCAGCACGGCGGAGGCCGTCAGCGCCGCGGAGGTGGGGACGGCGACCGGGATCGGGCGGCCGTGCACCACAGGAACCCATCGCGGCCACACCTCCCCCCAGGGGCGGATGAGCCCGCGGGTCAGGATCGCTCCTCCCTCGGACGCGCAGCCGAGGAGCATGCCGGTGATCCAGATCCCCCAGCCGGCGTCCTCGGGGAACGCGATGCGCCACGGCGTCAGCCACGTCAGCCTGGCGAGCCCGTAGGGCAGGGGCATGAGCGCGGCGGCGATCGTCACCGTGCGCCCCCAGCGCGCCGCGGACTCCGGCCGCGTCCAGGCGGCGCCGGGCCGGCCGCAGCCGGCGCAGCGCCGCTTGCCGGTCCGGAACGCGGTCACGGTGCAGGCCGCCCAGATGACGCCGCCGACCACGGTGAACACGGCCCAGTAGGCGCCCTTGTAGGCCACGATGTAGGCGGCGAACCCGATCCCGGCGGCTACCGGGACGCCTACCAGCACCGACGTTCCCGCCCGGCCGAGCCGCAGGGCGCGCGCCAGCAGCGCCGCCAGCAGGACGACCGGTAGCGAGAAGGCGAAGGCGTAGGCGACGACGACCATCGCGACGTAGCCGGGAAGGACGAAGCCCAGCACCGCGTATCCGGCCGTGACGGCGAGAAGAGGCCGGCGCAACGTTTCGACGCGCCGCCGACCCCGCAGAGTGAGAGCGACCACGACGCCCAGCCCGCCGAGCGCGAGCAGCCCGATCGCCCCGGGACGCGCCGCGATGTCGAAGGCCAGCGGGGGAGACTCCGCGTCCCCTCGCCCGAGCAGATACGCCGACGGCCACAGCACCCACCACAGCCCCAGCCCTGCCGCCACCGCCGACCAGCACAGCGCGGCCGCGGTGATCCGCCCGTGCACCCGCCCGTCATCCGTGATCGCCATGAAAGCCCTCCCATGCAAGCGATCACCACGGTCGCGCGGACCGGTCGGGCCAGTGATCCCCCAGGGGCGCCATCCCAGTCCCCCGGCCGAGGGAACCGCGCTCGCCCAGGGAGGGACCGGGGCCAGAGGACGCCTCACCGCCGGACGAACGCTCGATGCACTGACCGGCCTGGAGGCCGCCCGCTCGGCTCAGGACGTGAGGCGGACGGGCATGGCCAGGTAGCGGTAGCCCGTGTCGGACTCGGCCGGCTCCGGCTCGTCGTCCTTCTTGTCGGGGATGCCGGTGAGGAGGGCGGCCTTGGTGGGGCCGGCGCATTCGAGGCGGGCGGTCTCGGTGTCGATGCCGGCGAGGCCGTCCAGGAGGTACTGGGGGGCGAACGCGATATCGATGTCGTCGCCGGTGAGGTCGGCGGCGACGCTCTCGTTGGCGCGGGCGGAGTCGCCGGTGGCGGCGCGGAGGCGGACCTCGCCGTCGGTGAACGCCAGCCGGATCGGGGTGCCGCGCTCGGTGACGAGGGCGGCGCGCTTGATGGCCTCGACGAACGGGGCGACGCGGACCTCGGCGACGGACGTCCAGGTGCCGGTGAGGCGGGACCGGTAGTTGATGTACTGGTCGTCGAGGAGGCGGCTGGTCATGCTCCGGCCGCCGCCCGCGATGCCGATGAGTGTGTCGGCGGTGCCGCCGAGGTCGATGGCGACCTCCGCGCCGCGCCGGATCGCCTTGGCGGTGTCGGCGAGGGTGCGGGCGGGGACGACGACGCCGGCGGTGAAGCCGGGGTCGTCGGGGGACCAGGTCAGCTCGCGGGCGGCGATGCGGTACCGGTCGGTGCAGGCGAGCCACATCGTGTCGCCCTCGATGTCGATCCGGACGCCGGTGAGCATGGGGAGCGTGTCGTCGCGCCCGGCGGCCGGGGTGACCTGGGCGACGGCGGTGGCGAACAGGTCGCCGGGGAGGGTCCCGGCGCGGGCGGGCGGGTCGGGGAGGGTGGGGTAGTCCTCGACGGGGAGCGTCTGGAGGCCGAACTCGGCGGGGCCGCAGCGCACGACCACCTCGGTGCCCTTCATGACGACGTCCACGGGCTCCTGCGGGAGGTTCCGGACGATGTCGGCCAGCAGCCGGCCGGGGACCAGGGCGCGGCCCGGCTCGGCGACGGCGGCGTCCTCCCGGGCGTGGGCGGACACCTCGTAGTCGAACCCCGCGACGGTCAGCTCGCCCTCGCGGGTGACCTCGATGAGCATGCCCGCGAGGATGGGGAGGGCGGGGCGCGCCGGGAGGGTCCGCGCCGCCCACGCCACCGCGTCGGCGAACGTCTGGCGGTCGATTCGGAACTCCACCTCGATCAGCCTTTCCGGGGTTGGACGGCCATGTTCCGCACGGTAACCCGCGCCTCTGACATTCCCTCGCACGAGGGAAACGCACGCGTCTCGCGAGCACGGCTGCGCCGGTGGCCGGCTCGCGGGGGTGCCGCGGCGCGTCAGAACAGGGCGTCCTCGGTAGCGCGGTTCTTGCGCTCGAAGTCGAGGAGGTAGCGCTTGCGGTCGAGGCCGCCTCCGTAGCCGGTGAGGGAGCCGGTGGAGCCGACGACGCGGTGGCACGGGACGATGACGCCGACCGGGTTGCGCCCGTTGGCGAGGCCGACCGCGCGGGACGCCGAGGGGCTGCCGATCTCCACGGCGAGTTCGCCGTACGTGGTGGTCTCGCCGTAGGGGATCTCCTGGAGGGCGTCCCAGACGCGCTGCTGGAACGGCGTGCCGTGGAGGCGGAGCGGCGTGTCGAACGCGGTCAGTTCGCCCGCGAAGTACGCGGCGAGCTGTTCGGCGACGGTCGCGAACGGTTCGCTCTCGGGATCGCCCGGCGCACCGAAGGTTTCGGCCGGCGGGCGGTGCCGCTGCATCTCCATGTAGAGGCCGGACAAAGCGCCGTCGGTCTCGACCAGCGTGAGCGGACCGACAGGGCTGTCGATGACGACATGTGTTCGTTCCACAGAGGTTCCTTCAGCTCGCGGGAAGCAGGTTGATGGCGTGGTCGCCCGTGGCCCACAGGTATTGGACGGCATAGGCCCGCCACGGGCGCCATCGGGCGGCGCGGCGCGTAAGGGCCGCCGGTGTGGCGGGGAGGTCGAGCGTCTTGGCGGCGGCGCGGATTCCGAGGTCGCCGGGGATGAAGGCGTCCGGGTCGCCGAGTGCGCGCATCGCGATGGTCTCGACGGTCCACGGACCGAAGCCGGGCAGGGCGGACAAGCGCGCGCGGGCCTCATCCCAGTCGCTCCCCACACCGAGGTCGATCTCTCCGCTGGCGAGCGCGTCGACGAGGGTCGTGATGGTGGTGCGGCGCGTCCTCGGGAAGGCGAGGGATTCCGGGTCCAGCTCGGCCAGGGCGGCCGGGGTCGGGAAGAGGTGCGTGAGCCCGCCGTCCGGGTCGTCCACGGGCTCGCCGTGGGCGGTGACCAGGCGCGCCGCGTGGGTGCGGGCCGCGGCCGTCGACACCTGCTGCCCGAGGACGGCCCGGACCGCGAACTCCGCGGCGTCGACGGTGCGCGGGACGCGCCGTCCGGGCGCCTTGCCCACCAGCGGCGCCAGGGCGGGGTCGGCGCGGAGCAGGTCGTCCACGGCGACGGGGTCGGCGTCCAGGTCGAGCATCCACCGGCAGCGGCTGATCGCGATGGTGAGGTCGCGCAGGTCGCTGAGGCGGAGCGTGCAGGCGACGTGGTCGGGACGGGGGCTGAGGGCGGCGATGCCGTGGCCGTGCGGCAGGCGCAGGGTGCGGCGGAACGCGCCGTCCCGCCATTCCTCGACGCCCGGGACGCCGGTGGCCGCGAGGTGCCCGAAGAGGTTGTCGGGGCAGAGCGGCGCGCGGAAGGGAAGGCGCAGCGAGAGCGTCCCCGAACCGGCGGGCGGCTGGCCCTTCGCGACCCGGTCCCGCAGAGCGGTCGGCGTGAGCGCGAACACCTCGCGGACCGTGTCGTTGAAGGAGCGGATGCTGGAGAACCCCGAGGCGAACGCGACGTCCCCCATCGGGAGGGGCGTCGTCTCTATGAGGAGCCGAGCCGTCTGCGCGCGCTGGGCCCGCGCCAGGGCGAGCGGACCGGCGCCCAGTTCCGCGTTGAGTTGACGTTCGATCTGGCGGTCGCTGTAGCCGAGCCGTGCGGCGAGCCCGGGGACGCCTTCGCGGTCGACGACGCCGTCGGCGATGAGGCGCATCGCCCGCGCGACGACGTCCGCCCGGTGGTTCCATTCGGGGGAGCCCGGGGATGTGTCGGGCCTGCACCGCTTGCAGGCACGGAACCCCGCCTGCTGGGCGGCGGCCGCGCTCGGGTAGAAGCGCATGTTCTCCCGCTTGGGCGGGACGACGGGGCAACTGGGCCGGCAGTAGATGCCGGTGGTCACCACCCCGGTGAAGAACCAGCCGTCGAAACGGGCGTCCTTCGACTGGACGGCCCGTACGCACCTTTCCACGTCCTCGTGCATTGCTCCAGCATCACCGATGGTCGGGCCGGTTCACTGGCGAAAATCCGACATCATCGTTGCGGACGTTCTGAGCGTCCACTTACCCCGGCTCCGGTTCCCTTGGAGGCGGGTGTGGCCGACCCGGGCGAGGATCCGGCCGTCCGCGCCGCGTTCCTGATGGTGCACGATGACGTCCCAGGTAATCGATCTCCGGCCGTCCCGTTGGCACCGTGGTGGGCGCAGGGACGGACCGTCCCGGACGATCGAGAAACGGGAGTCATGATGAGCGACGTTCAGCAGCGGGTCGAACGCTACCTGGCCATCTGGAACGAGACCGACCCGGCCGCGCGGCGCGCCGCGATCGACGAGCTGTGGACGGAGAACCCCGTCTACGTCGACCCGCTCGGCGTGGCCGAGGGACGCGACGCGATCGACGCGTTCGTCGGTGCCGCGCAGCAGCAGTTCCCCGGGCTGGTGTTCCGTCCCGCGGGGGCCGTGGACGCCCACCACAACGTGGCCCGCTTCACCTGGGAGCTCGGCCCCGAGGGCGGCGAGGCGATCGCGGTCGGGTTCGACGTGGCGACCTTCGGCGACGACGGCCGCTTCGACCGCGTGACCGGTTTCCTCGACAAGGTCCCGGCCTGACGCACGGCGCCCGGACGGCCGGCGCAGTACCCCACCGGCCGGCCGTCCACCCGTTCGTACTACTCCGGGAATCATGATCAACCCCTTGGGGATGAGGACGAAGCCGGCTCCCTGGCGTGACGGCCATCCGGGACCCGCCTTCTTAGGCTCGGCAGCGATCAACCCGCACCGACCAGGAGGTCTCCCGTGCACCGCCGACTTTCCGCCCTCGCCCTGGCCGGAGCCAGCGTGATCGCGCTCAGCGCATGCGATGTGGCCTTCGCGTCCACCACCTTCGAGGACGGCGCGACGTTGCAGGGCAAGATCACTTCGGTGGAGCTGGACATCGGATCGGGGCGGGTGACCCTGAACGGCGGGTCGTCCAAGGCGTCCCTGCGCCGGTCCGTCAAGTACCGGGGTGATCGGCCTGAAGGCCTGTCGTACCGGGTCGAGAACGGTGTGCTGAAGCTGCGCGGCTGTGGCTCACGCTGCTCGGTGCGCTACACGGTGGACCTCCCGGCGGGCCTCCCGGTGTCCGGCAAGGCGTACAGCGGGTCCATCCACCTGTCGCGGGTGGGCGCGGTGAACGTGTCGGCCGATTCCGGCTCGATCCACCTGCGCGAGGTCGGCGGGCCGGTCAAGGCGAGGACGGACAACGGCGCGATCGAGGGTCGCGGGCTCAAGGGCACCGGCATCGACGTGAAGACGGACAACGGCGATGTGCACCTCACGCCCGTCAAGGCCCAGAACCTCCGCGCTGAGACGGACAACGGCGAAATCAAGGTCACCGTCCCCGCGGGCCGGTACCGCGTGACCTCGCACACCGGCAACGGCGACCGGGACATCGACGTCCCGAACGACGCGTCCGCCCCCTACCTGCTCGACCTGCGCACCGACAACGGCGACATCACGACGAAGACCGCCGCGTAGCCGCCTCACCCTGCCGCGCGGAAATGGGCCTCGCGGTCCACGGCCGCCAGCGCGGTGTTGAGGAGCGCGACCACGGCGAAGCCGACCGCCGCGGCCGGGTGGCCGACGCCGTACAGGGCCAGCGCGCCGGCGCCGAACACGGCGGCCTTCACGAGAAGGACGAACGGCAGCGCGACCGTGAACCGAGCGCGCGGCGCCGCGAACAGGCCCCAGAGGACCATCGCCGCCACCGGTGCCCCGACCCCGAGGACGGCGCCGACCAGGACGTTCTCACCGGTCGTGAAACCCCACCACGCGAGGGCGGCGATGGCCGCGATCTCCAGGAGGAAGGCGAGGCCCTCGTTCAGGACGTGCAATGGCCCAGGTAGACGCACACCGCTACGGTACTGCCGTGGACGTGATCTCCTGGCGGGAGGGCGGCCGGGACCATCGCATCCGCTGGCGATCGGAGAGCGGCGCGCCGCCGCCCCAGCGCGTGGTGGTCGCCGGCGACGAGACGCGCGCGGACGACGCGTACCGTCTGGCTTGCGAAGGCACCGCGCTGCTGTGGCGCGGCGACTTCCAGAACGCGCGCCAACTGCTCACGGCGATGGCGCGCCGGATCGACCGTCCGCCGCGCAGGCGGCGCAACAAGCCGGAACCGTCCCAGGTACAGGCGTTCCACCTCTACCGGCAGGCCCGCGCCCAGCGCGCGCGGACGCTCGGCATGGTGCTCATACCGTTCGATCCTGACCACGTCATTCCGCTGCGCCGTGCACCAGATGTGCAGGACGCCTGTACGGAGGCCTACGGCCCGGACGACCAGCCCTACGTCACCTCGCTGCGCGAACTGCTCGGGCTGATCGGCGCCCACGAATGGCGCCACAAGGGCGTCCCGATCCCCGCGCTGGGCGGCGACCGCATACACCCGCATTACGGGGTCTTCTCCCCGGTCAGAGGCGAGTACGTGGACCTGGTCGCCGAGGCGCCGCTGCCGGCGGCGACCACGGCCTTCGACGTGGGGACCGGAACGGGCGTCCTGGCGGCCGTCCTGGCGCGCCGCGGTGTCGGCCACGTCGTCGCCACCGACCAGGACCCGCGTGCGCTCACCTGCGCCCGGGAGAACCTCGACCGCCTGAAGGTGGACGTGCGAGTCGTCCAGGCCGACCTGTTCCCGGACGGACGCGCCGGGCTTATCGTCTGCAATCCGCCCTGGGTGCCGGCGAAGCCGAGCTCACCCCTCGAACACGCCGTCTACGACCCGGGTGGCCGGATGCTGCGCGGCTTCCTGTCCGGGTTGCCCGGCCATCTCGAACCGGGCGGCGAGGGCTGGCTCATCCTGTCCGACCTCGCCGAGCACCTGGGCCTCCGGACGCGGGACGAGCTCCTTGCGCTGTTCGAGGTGTCCGGCCTGAAGGTCGCCGGCAGGCTCGACACCAGGCCGCGCCATCCGCGGGCCACCGACCCCGACGACCCCCTCCACGCCGCCCGAGCCGCCGAAACGACGTCCCTCTGGCGGCTGACCCCCCACTGACGCCCGGGGCCAGGTCAGACGTGGCTGCGGTGGGCGGTATCCGGGCCGACGACGCGCAGGAGTTCGAGGGCGTCGATGCTGCCCGTTCCCGGCGGCGGGGTGTAGACGAAGAGGCGCTGGTCTTCGGAAGGGGTCAGCAGGGCCTCCATGTCGACCGCGATGAGGCCGATCTCCGGGTGCTGCACCTTCATCCGGCAGCTCCGCTGGACGGCGACCTCGTGCAGGTTCCACAGCCGGGTGAACTCCGCGCCGGCCGCGTGCAGCCGTCCCACCAGGGCGGACGCCACAGGGTCGGGGCCGCGGCGGGCGACGGCGGCGCGCAGGTGGGCGACGAGCCGGCGGCCGTGCGGCTCGTGCTCCTCCTCCGGGTACGCCTCCCGGACGAACGGGTCGGTGAACCACCGCCACACGATGTTCCGGTCGGCGCCCTCGACCGTGCACACGCATCCGAAGAGGGCCTCGGCGAGCGCGTTCTGCGCCAGCAGATCGCCGAGGTCGCCGACGAGCTGCGCGGGCGTCTCGTGCAGCCGGTCCAGCAGGTACAGCAGGCCCGGCCGGACGTGGTCGCCCTCGAACGGTCCGCCGGGCGGGCGGTGCCCGGCGAGGACGTACAGATGGTCGCGCTCGTCCGCGGTCAGCCGCAGCGCGCGGGCCAGGGCGCCCAGGAGCTGGGTGGACGGCTGTGGGCTCCGGGCCTGTTCCAGGCGCATGTAGTAGTCCGCGGACATGCCCGCGAGCTGCGACACCTCCTCGCGGCGCAGCCCCGGGGTGCGGCGCCGCGGGCCCGCCGTCAGCCCGACCTCCTGAGGGCGGAGCCGCTCCCGGGAACGGCGGAGGAAGTCGGCGAGCTCCTTCCGGTCCATCTCCATACCCCCATGATTCCCGGTCCTCCCGGTATGTCCGTAGGGCTGAGACTGGGATCGGTTGTCCTAGCCAAAGCGGTCCACTCCTCTTGGCGGCCGAGCGCTGGCAGCGTCGGAGACGTACGGAACGACGTGAAAGGACGACCGGCCATGCCGAAGCTCACCGTTGGAAACGCGCACATCCCCTACCGCGTCGAGGGTCAGGGGCCCGCTCTCGTCCTGGTGCACGGCGCCGGGCCCGGCTCGATCATGTGGGACGCCCTGCTCGACCGCTTCACCGGCCACCGCACCGTCGTGCTGCCCGACCTCGCGGGCAGCGACCCGGCCGAGGACGACGGCTCCCCGCTGACCATCGAGGCGCTCGCCGCCCAGGTCAACGCGGTGATCGAGGACGCGGGGACGGGCCCCGCCGACATCGTCGGCTTCTCGCTCGGCGCCCCGACCGCGGCCGCCGCGGCGGCGCTGCGCCCGGACCTCGTCCGGCGGCTGGTCCCCGTCGCGGGCCTGACCCACGCGGGCGACGAGTACGTGCAGCAGTACATGACCACCTGGGCGGCCCTCGGCGGCGACGCCGGAACCTTCGGGCGGTTCGCCACGATGACCTCCTACAGCCGCCAGTTCCTCAACCAGATCGGGCACGAGGCGGTCGAGCAGGCGACCGCGTTCATGCGGCCCACGGACGGGGTGCTGCGCCACGTCGACCTCGTCCGGCGGCTCGACATCCGGGCGCTGCTGCCCAGGATCGCGGCGCCCACCCTGGTCGTCGGTGCAACGCGCGACCAGGTGATCCCGGTCGAGAACCACCGGGAGCTGCACGCGGCCATCCGCGGCAGCGAGTACGCCGAGCTCGACACCGGGCACGTGGCGATGGCGGAGCGCCCCGACGAGTTCACCAAGCTCGTCCGGGACTTCCTGGACCGCGCCTAGCCGGAGCCCGGCCGCCCCTGTCAGCGGGCGCGGGCGTCGAGCACCATGGGAACCATGCGTCCCATCGGCCAGCAGACCATCCTCATCACGGGCGCGACCGACGGCCTCGGTCGCGCCATGGCCGCCGAACTCGCCGCCGAAGGCGCCACGGTCCTCGTCCACGGACGGGACGACCAGCGCGGCAAGGCGACCCTCCAGGAGATCGGCGGCCGCGCCTCCTGGTACCGGGCCGACCTCGCGTCGCTCGCCGAGACCCGCGCCCTGGCCGAGGCCGTCCGCGCCGACCACCCGCGCCTGGACGTGCTCGTCAACAACGCCGGCATCGGCAACGACGGCCCGCGCCAGGAGAGCGCGGACGGCCACGAGCTGACGTTCCAGGTGAACTACCTGTCCGGCTACCTGCTCACCCGGCTGCTGCTGCCGGCCCTCGTCGCGTCCGCGCCGGCCCGGATCGTCAACGTCAGCAGCCTCGGCCAGGAGGCGATCGACTTCGACGACGTCATGATCACCCGCGGGTACAGCGGGATGCGGGCGTACCGCCAGAGCAAGCTCGCCCAGATCCTCTTCACGATCGACCTCGCCGGGGAGCTCGCCGGGACGGGCGTCACCGCGAACGCCCTGCACCCGGCCACCTACATGCCGACCAAGATGGTCTCCACGCCCATCAGCACCCTGGAGGAGGGGGTGCGGGCGACCCACCGCCTCGTCACGGACCCGGCCCTGGACGAGGTGTCCGGCCGGTTCTTCAACGGCCTCCGGGAAGCGCGCGCCGACGCCCAGGCCTACGACACCGAGGCCCGCGTCCGCCTGAAGGCCCTCTCGGACGAGCTCACCTCGCCTTAGGCGAGCTCCACGTCCCAGACGGCGCGGGCCTGGACGCGGGAGATGCGCCAGCCGTCCCGCGTCCGCGCGGCCTCCAGCTCGTAGCGCTCGCCCAGCAGGCGCGGCCCGCCCTCGTGGGCGAAGACGACGAGCAGGTTCGCGCTGACCTCGGCGCGGTCGCCGTCCACGTCGACCAGCGGATCGGTGATGAAGTGCTGGGTCGGCACCTGGTGGTTGCGGCGAGCCTGCGCGACGAGGGCGTCCACCCCCTGGGAGACGCCGCCGAGGGTGTGCGCCTCCGCGTCCTCGGTGAAGAGGGCGCGCCCGTCGCCCGGACTCTTGTCGTCCAGCCACCGCCCAAGGCGGCTGACCAGCGCGGAGAGCTGCTGACGATCGTCCATGACGGACTCCATTCATTGGCGACACCAATATTGGCTCCACCAACATTACATACCGTTGGCGACGCCAACAACCCGCTAGAGTGGACGCCATGATGACGGCCGAAGCGCGGACGCCCGCGCGCCTCCGGCACGCCGCGAGCTGGCTGATCAACCTGGTCGCCGCGCAGAGCCACCGCCTGGTCGGCGCGGGTTTCGCCGCCGCCGGCGCCCGCGGCTACCACTACCGGCTGCTCGCCGCCCTCCACGAGTACGGCCCGTCCAGCCAGGCCGCCCTCGGCCGCACCACCGGCATCGACCGCAGCGACGTCGTCGCCGCGCTGAACGAGCTCGCCGCCAAGGGCCTGGTCGACCGCTCCCCCGACCCGTCCGACCGGCGCCGCAACGTCATCACGCTCACCGCGGACGGCGCCCGCCACCTCCGCGAGCTGGACGAGGTGCTCGCCGGCATCCAGGACGACCTCCTCGCCCCGCTGTCCTCGGCGGAACGCGAGCAGTTCACCGCACTGCTCACCCGCCTCGCCGACCACCACGCGAAGGCCGGATAAACCGGTCGCGACCACCGGAAACCCGGCCATAGGCTTGGCGCCCCCCGCTCAAGGAGGCGCCTGTGCCACCCGTTCTCCGGCTCGTCGAACTGCCGCCCGCCGCGATGACGGCACTGCTGGACGGAGACCTCGCGAAGGCGAGCACCGCCGCCGGCGTCGCCCTCACCGACTACTTCACCACCGACGAGGCGAAGTCGCTCTGGTGCTTCCGCCTGGACCAGATCGCGCGCGACCCGTCCCACGCCCCGTGGATCGTGCGCGCCGCCGTCGCGGAACCGGACGGCCACGTCGTCGGCCACGCCGGATTCCACGGAGCGCCCGAGAACGGCACGGTCACGATCGCCTACTCCGTCGACCCGGCCCACCGCCGCAAGGGCTACGCCCGCGCGATGCTCGCCGCCCTCCAGGAACGCGCCGCCGCCGACCCGTCCGTCACCACCGTCCGCGCCACGATCAGCCCCGACAACCAGGCGTCCCTCGCCACGATCGCCGGCCAGGGCTTCACCTTCATCGGCGAGCAGTGGGACGAGGAGGACGGGCGCGAACTCATCTTCGACCGCCCGGCCCGCTGAAATTCGGGGCTAGCCCTGCGGGGCGGGATGTTCGCGCAGCCATGCCTCGGCCCGCCGCCGCGACGCCCTGGAGAGCCACGCGTCCTGGACGACCTCGGTGAGTTCCCGCAGGGTGAGCTCACCGATCCGGCTTCCCCGCAGCAGCACCGAGCGGTGGCCGTTGAAATGCGGCGTCGTGAAGAACGGGGACGCCTCGTCCTGGACCAGCGCCTGCTTGTCGGACTCCGACGGCACCCAGAACACGATCACGTCCGGGTAGCGCTCGCCGGTCTCGGGGTCGACCGCGTCGGGACGGGGGTTGCGGAAGAACACGAACGACTTGCCCCCGACCTGGTAGACGGGGTTGCCGCCCGACGCGCGCTCGACCGTGACATGGGGCATGCCCAGGTCGTGCACGTCCTCGACCCGGGCCGGACGGTCCTCTCCAGGCATACCCGCAGCGTAGGCGCGGTCGCGGGCTCAGGACCATCCGAGGGCCGTCACGGGCGCGGCCGGAGGCTCGCGAGGTCGAGGCGGGCGAGTCGTTCCGGGTCGCGAAGGATGTCCATCGCCGCGATGCGCCCGTCCCGCGTGATGACGGCGGCGACCGCGAAGGGCTCCCCGCCGAGTTCGGACACCCAGCCGACGCCGCCGTTGACGAGCGCGGGCCACGCGTCGAGGCCGAGCCGCGTGACGCTCCGCGCCCTGCGGGCGACGTTCTCGGCGCCGCGGACCTCGACGAGCGTGCCGGTGCCGCCGTCCTCGCGCACCACCACGCCGGGGTCGAGGACGGCGACGAGGGCGCCGAGGTCGCCCTCCCGCGCCGCCGCGAGGAAGGCCCTGACGACCTCCTCCTGAGCGGCCGCGCCGGTGCCGGGTGCCGTCCCGGCGTCGCGGATGCGGCGGCGGCCGCGGCTGGCCAGCTGGCGCGCCGCGTCGGGCGACCGGCCGATGATCCCGGCGATCTCGTCGAACGGGACGGAGAACATGTCGTGCAGGACGTAGGAGAGCCGCTCCGCCGGGGTAAGGGTCTCCAGGACGACGAGCAGCGCGACCCCGACGGAATCGGCGAGGAGGGCCTCGCGCTCCGGGTCGGGGCCGTCCACGCGGCCGAAGACCGGGTCGGGCAGGTGGGCGCCGAGCGGCTCCTCGCGGCGCGTCCTGCGCGCGCGGAGCATGTTCAGCGCGACGCGGCCGACCGTGGTGACCAGCCAGGCCTCGAGGTTGCCGATCGCGGCGGCGTCGGAGCGGCTGAGCCGGATCCACGCCTCCTGGACGGCGTCGTCGGCCTCGCTCCCGGAGCCGAGCAGCCGGTAGGCGACGGCCCGCAGCCGGGGCCGGTGCTCCTCGAACCGCGCCGCCAGCCGGTCGCTCTCGTCCATATGCCGCGGACCCGTTCCGGACGCCGGGCGCGGCGTCACATCTGCATGCCACCGGGGGTCTGTCCGTTGAGAGGGTAACCGAAGGGGGAACGATCATGACGACCGATCGCATGTCCGTCGAGGTCCGGAACGGATTCGTCACGTACGGCGGGCTCGGGGGACCGGAGCTCGACGCCGCGTTCTGGGGCCCGGTGCACCTGCCGCGTCCGGAGGGCGGGGTGCACGTCGCGATCGACCCGGGCGCGGAGACGGTGGTCGGCGGTGGCGAGGTGCGGGTGGCGATCCCGCGCTTCTCGGTGTCGGACGACACGTTCCAGCCCGCCGACAGCGCGAAGTACCTCGTGTTCTCGACGCGTTCGTTCGACGTGCCCCCGGACCGGCCCGCGACGTTCGCCGTCGACCTCGCGGTCGAGAACGTCGGCGGCGACCCCGGGGACTACCGCCTGGGCATGGCCGCCTTCCACGTCTTCGACTTCGACGTGAGCAAGCGCGTGTTCGCCGTCTGCGGCACGTCCACGCGCGTGCTGGCGCTGCACGAGCAGCTCGGCGCCTGGGGAGCGGACCGGCCGTTCTACCACGTCGCCAAGTCGCCGTACCAGGACTTCGACGACGACTTCACCCGGCTCCGGACGTGCGAGATCACGCTCGACCGGAGCGCGTCGACCGCGACCTGGCGCGTCGATGGGCACACCGTGTACGAGACCCCCGGCACGTTCGTCCCGGACCGCGTCCAGATCGGGTTCGGCATCTGGACGATGCTGCCGCCCCGCGACGGCCGCAGCCGCTCTCTCCAGGGCCAGGGCCTGAACGCCCGCTGGCGTGACTTCCGCACGCACGGAACCCGCATGCTCGCGTCCCGCCCGAGCGTTAATTCCGTTGAGTAAGAGCCCTCATAGGACGAGGATCGCTGCATGATCTGGACGGCTCCCGAAGTGGAGCGCGGCGGTTTCCCCGCCGCAGCCGACGAATCGACGTCCCTCGAAGCCTTTCTCGACTTTCACCGGCGCACCCTCCTGCTCAAATGCGCCGGGCTGAACGGCGAACAACTCGCGGCCAAGCCGTTGCCGAGCACGAGCCTGAGCCTGCTGGGCCTCGTGCGCCACCTCGCCGAGAACGAGCGATGGTGGTTCCGCAACAGGTTCGGAAAAGACACCTCGGCAGTGGACCTTTACTGCGACGAGGAGCATCCGGACGGCGATTTCGACCTCGGCGACCCGGACGGCGCCGAGGCCGACTTCGCCACCTACGCCCGCGAGGTCGAGCTGGCGCGCGCGACGGCGGCGGGGCGTTCGCTGGACGAGGAGTTCTCCGGCCGGGACGGCGGCACGCTGACGCTCCGCTGGGTGTACCTCCACATGATCGAGGAGTACGCGCGCCACAACGGCCACGCGGACCTGCTGCGCGAGGCCGTCGACGGCACCACCGGCGAGTAGCGCGCCCTACTGCGGCTCGGTGACCGGGGTCTGCGCGGCCTCGCGCTGGATCTGCTCGAACTCGGCGCCCATGGCCTGGGCCACCTCGGTCGCCGCCGACAGGGGCCGCACCATGACGGTGAGGTCGTCGATGAGGCCGCTCTCGTCGAGGTGCAGGAAGTCGCAGCCGTGCACCTGGCGGCCGTTCACGGTCGCCTTGAACATGAGGGCGAGGTCGCGGCCGTCCGGGCTGACGATCTCCCGCACGTAGTGGATGTCCTGGAACACCCGCGCGGCGCCGCGGACGATCGCCGCCGTGATCGCCTTGCCGTGGTACGGCTTGAACACCACCGGGCTGGTGAACACCGCGTCGTCGGCGAACAGTCCCTCGACCGCCGAAATGTCACCGGCTTCCACGGCCCGCCGGAACGGATGCATGCGCGCACACCCCCATATTAAACAAGTTGAATAGGTGCGAATAACAGTATCTTTGAGCAGGGCAGATCGCCAGCGATCTGTGCCGTGTGGACGGTCACATACACATACCCGGAGGGTGTGGGGGGCGCCCCCCAGAGCACACGCGATTAATGGCCGTGATGTCCACCTGCGGGCAGTACGCTCGGGCACATGTCGTTGCGGAACGCGGTCCTGGCCACGCTCCTGGAGGGCGAGGCCTCCGGATACGACCTCTCGAAGAGCTTCGACGCCGGAGTGGCCAACTTCTGGATGGCGACTCCCCAGCAGCTCTACCGGGAACTGGACAGGATGGCGGCCGAAGGCCTGATCCGCGCGCGCGTCGTCCAGCAGGAACGCCGCCCCAACAAGCGCCTCTTCTCCCTCACCGACGCCGGCCGCCGCGCGCTGCACGAGTTCACCGCGAGACCGCCCCGCCCGGGCGCCATCCGCGAGGAGCTGATGGTGCAGGTCCAGGCGGTGGACGCGGGAGACGTCCAGGCCGTCATGGCCGCCCTCCGCGAAAAGCTGACCTGGGCCGAATCGAAGATCGCCCGCTTCGAGCGGATCCGCGCCCGGTTCCTGAACGGCCGCACCGAGGAGGAGCACCTCGCCACCGCCGAACGCATCGGCCCCTACCTCACGCTGATGCGCGGCATGGCGTTCGAGCGCGAGAACGCCCGCTGGTGCCAGGAGACCCTGGCCATCCTCGAACGGCGCGCCGAGTCCCGCGTCCGCGCGGAGTAGGCGTCAGGCCACCATCACCGGGACGGCCAGCGCGATCAGGACGGTCAGCGTCCACAGCGCGGGCGCCGAGCCGAGCACCTGCTCCCGCCGGGCGGTCGCGCGGACGGCCTCGACGTCGCTGCGCGCCACCCACCACGGGTTCTCCCGATGCTCCAGCCACGCGTACACGGTGCCGAGCCCGGCGCCGTAGGCGAGGTGCCCGATCAGGCTCGCGAACGCCGCCGCGATCGCCGCGGCCTCCCACCTCGGCGGCTGGCCCAGCAGGACGGGCAGCAGCGTCAGCGCCCCGAGCACCCACCAGAGGAACCCGTACGACAGCCCCCAGCCGACCCCGGACACGAGGTCGTAGCTCCGTCCGCGGAAGAACAGCGCGTACGACACCCCGATGACCTGCGCGATCACGAGATGCACGACCCAGCCGGCCCCGGCGCCGCGCGCCCCCACCAGCCGGGCGACGGTCGGCAGCGCGTCCACGCTCCCCCACAGCACGCCGAACACGACACCGCCGGCGAGCCCCGCCAGCGCGCCGTAGCCGACGGCCCGCAGCCCGCGCGTCCCGGCGCCGCGGGGCAGGAGCCGGACGTCGTCCACGAACAGGCCGCGGGCGAGCGCCCCGAGCCAGCCGAAGACGGCCGCGATGCCCGCACCGGCCAGCAGGTACGCCGGCAGCCTCGCCGCCTCCTCCGCCACCGCCGCCTGGGACCAGCCGAGCGCGCCGTCCTGCACCAGCGGCACCAGCGTCAGGTCGGCCGCGACCCACCACAGGAACCCGTACGCGGTGCCGCGGACGAGCGCCGGGCCCGTCCCCTCGGGACGTCCGGTGAACACCAGCGGGTAGCCGGCGCCCATGACCACGGCCACGGCGGGAAGCCAGCCGACCCGCCCCCCGAACGCCAGGGCGAGGACGCCCGCGACGATCCCGGCGGCGATCAGCCCGCGCAGCAGCGGCCTCGGCCGCAGATGGTCCTTGACCGCGAACCGGCCGTCCGGGTGCAGCAGCGCGAACCCGACCGCGGTGATCCCGCCGTAGTACAGGTGGCCGAGCAGGCTCGGCATCGCCGCCTGCGCGCTCGCGAGGCTCCACGTCATCGGGACGCCGGTCAGCAGCGGCAGCAGCGTCAGCGTCCCGAGGAACCACCAGAACACCCCGTACGCCAGCCCCCAGAACACCAGCTCGCTCGACCGGATCCGCTGCCGCACCGCCAGCAGCCCGAACCCGGCGCCGACCAGCACCGAGATCGCCATGTGCAGCGCGAACCCGACGCCCGGCGACCCCGACCCGGCGAGCACCGCGACGGCCGGCAGCATGCCGAGCGACCGCATCGCCGCCCCGAGCACCAGACCTCCGGCGAGCCCCGCGGCACCGCCCGTCCACGCGCCCCGCAGCACGCCCGGCGCGGGGACCGCCGCCAGGCCGGCGCGGGCCGTCACCGGACGCCCCGTGCGGGCACCGGCGCCTCGGCGGACGGGCCGGTGACCACGATGTCGCGGGGGAACACCAGGTCGAGCCCCCAGTCGAGCAGGACCCGGACCCGGCGGTCGATGCCGGGCAGCTTGGCCAGGTAGATGCCGCGCCACAGCAGCCAGGCGCTCAACCCGGAGAACGGCCGCCCGCGGATCTGCCCGGCCGCGGTGCGATGGCCGAGCGCGACGAACACGCCCAGCGTCCGGAAACGGAACGGCGCCGGCCTGCGCCCCTTCAGCACCGCCGCGATGTTGTCGGCCACGGCCCGCCCC
Organism: Actinomadura sp. B10D3; assembly: GCF_039871695.1. NCBI lineage: Bacteria > Bacillati > Actinomycetota > Actinomycetes > Streptosporangiales > Thermomonosporaceae > Actinomadura > Actinomadura sp. B10D3. The sequence goes on along the minus strand of NZ_JBDPLY010000002.1, from coordinate 220,200 downwards.
TCCCGCGCCGCGTGCTGGGCGGTCGGCGGGTACGGCGAACCGTCCGGCGCCGGGATCCGCGCGCAGTCGCCGATCGCCCAGACCCCGTCCAGCCCGAACGCCCGCAGCGTCCGGTCCACGGGCACCGGCCCGGCGCCGGCGAGCGGGCTCGGCCGGTTGCCCGCCGTCCACACGAACGTCCCCGCCGGGATCACCGCCCCATCGCTGAGCCGCACGTCCCGGGCACCCGCGGCGGCCACCCGGACACCGAGGCGGAACTCGATCCCGCGCGCCCTCAACTTCCCCTGCGCGTACTCCCCGAGCCGATCCGACAGCTCAGGCAGGACGCGGGCCCCCGAGTGGACGAGCACGAAACGCGGCTCGCCCGGATCGATGCCGGGATAGAAATGCAGCACGTCATGGGTCAGGTCGTACAGCTCGGCGACGATCTCCGTCCCGGCGAACCCGCCGCCCGCCACCACGAACGTCAGCAGCCGGGCCCGCTCAGCGGGATCTTCCTCCTGGTCAGCGCGCTCCAGAAGCATCAGCACCCGGTCCCGCAGCCGCACCGCATCCGGCAGCGACTTCAACGTGAACGCGTTCTCCGCCACGCCCGGCGAATCCGGGAAATGGGGAACCGACCCGACGGCCAGTACCAGATGGTCGTACGGCAGCGCCTCGCCCGCCTCCAGCCGGACGACCCGCCGCGCCGCGTCCACCTCGGCCACCCGCCCGTGCCGGAACCGCGTGTGCGCCACGGCCGCGCGCACCGGCGAGGTGATGTGCCGCTCCTCCAGCCCGCCCGAGGCGACCTCCGCCAGCATCGGCGTGAACAGCAGGTGGTTGGAGTCGCTGACCAGCGTCACGTCGATCCGATGCCCCCGCAGGTTCAGCCGCTCGAACCGGCGCGCGGCCCCGACACCGCCGAACCCGCCCCCGACGATCACCACCCGCGGCGACCGCGGCCTCTCCCTGGCGGGCCGATCAGCGAAGCGCCGCACGGCGGCGTGGAAGAGCAGCCCGGCCATCGTCCCCTGCAACAGGGAGCCGACCAGCTCCGGATACACGGCCGTGGCCGCCGCGATCGACCACGTCGGCGCCGTCCCCTGGATCAGGGGATCCACCGTCAGCCACCAGAACGCCCAGCCGAGCAGCCCGAGCAGCAGCCCGCCCGCCGCCGACACCGCCGGCCCGGACGGCCGCCGCCCCACGAACCCGCCGAGCAGCTCACCGGTGACCGCCGCGTACACGGCGAACACCGCCCACCCGTACGTCCCGTGCCCCGCCAGCAGGTCCTGCCACGCCATCAGCCCGCCGACCGCGAGCCCCGACACCGCCCCGCTCGCCATCCCGACCAGCAGCCTCGCACCGTCACCCGGCGCCGTAGGCCCGTGCTCCCGCAGCCACATGCCGCATCACCCGTCCCCCGCCGAGGCAGGGTCGCCCGCTCGCCCCCGCCCGCAAAGGACCACGAGACCCGAAGGCCCGCCACCACCCGTGAGAAGGCGAGCCCCGCCCCCGCGGCCCTCACCCCGACGTACGTCTTCCCGCCCCACCCCGGTTCACCCCGCGATGACCGCCCCCGGCCACCCCCGCCGCCCGCAACGATCGCCAGCGGGGCGGCGTGCGTGGTGGGTGGGGGTGAGCTGGTGGGCGGGGAGTGAGCTGGTGGGAGGGGCTACTGGGCCATGTCGACGAAGCGGCTGTAGTGGCCCTGGAAGGCGACCGTGACGGTGGCGGTCGGGCCGTTGCGGTGCTTGGCCACGATCAGATCGGCCTCACCGGCGCGCGGCGACTCCTTCTCGTAGGCGTCCTCGCGATGCAGCAGGATCACCATGTCCGCGTCCTGCTCGATGCTGTTGTGCAGGGCTATTCCGTTCGCAACAAAATTATGAAGGCCCATCACCGTCGCGTCGTAGACCTCTTGCTCGCCGATACTTTCGATCTCGACGATCTCATCCCAGAAGACGTCGTTGACGCTCAACAACTCCAGATCGGAGCAGTCGAGAACCGTCGCCACCCGGCCGAGGCGCGCCCGGCTCGGCGAACGCTTCCACAAGGCGCTGCCGCAGAACTGCGTCCCTATGGCCGCGGAGAACTCGCGATGGCTCATGCCCCGATCCACGAGTATCGTCCTGACGTCGTCCCAAACATCACGTGGGATGGTGTCGAGGTTCGTGTTCGGCCGTTTTCCCTGCAAGCTTCGCAGGGCGGACACCGCCTTGAGTCCACGCTCCCCGGGCACCTGGACCGCACTGAAGAACGCGAGCTGATTCTCCGCACCGTAGATATGGAGCTGGTAGCCGGGCCGGTAATTGCCCTTCCTCACCGTCTTGATACGGGACAGGATGCCGAACCGCAGAAGCAGTCGCGACACATCATCAACAAGGGGCTTGCTCGTTGAGGCGTAGTAGAGCCGGCACTGCTCCCGCTCAGCGTCCCAGTGAACGCAGCCGTCAGTGGCCCAGAGATGCGCGAGAAAAAGCGCCACCTGCTCCTTGGGGAGGCTGAACACCTGCCCCGGGACGAATTTCTCATGCGAACGCAGCCCGAACAGACCCAACTCGTCGAGCCACTCCGCGATCGGGTTTCGCCGACCATGAGTCAGCCGGTAGGGCGCCGGTAGACGGAGCGTCGTGACGCGTGCGGCCTCATACTCGTCCCGGACCGCGCTGATACCGAAATGCTCAGCCGCACGGGTGACAGCCTGCAAGCAGGCTTCGTCTCTACTGGCATAGCGAATCGGCTGACGCTTGACGAAAGAACCGTCCCCGATGAGGTGTGCAAGCAGGACAACGCGGTCTTCAGGCCAGCTCTCCTGCTGGAGAGGAGGCGGCACATGCCTGGACGCGGCGACACGGGACCCCGGCTTCAGGTCGCTGAGAGCCGTCCAGCCGGCGTAGGTGAGAAATGGATGGTTGGCCGTCGCCTCGACCTCCTTGCCAGAGGCCAGCCGCACGCGGAACACTTCTTTGCGTCCGCTGGAGAACGCGTGCGTCATGGTGCGCGGCACGTACTTCAATCGTTCATCGAGAGCCCACACGGGAATATCCCGGGAACCGTCCGCGACCAGATCACCTATGGTGACTTCTTCGTTGGTGTCCGCGCGCATGATCCGGGTGGAGGACGTAACACACCCCGATTCGCGCAGGTCGGACACCATGGGCTTTTTGTCGGTTCGCTGCTCGGGGCCTCGGTTGAGCTGTGACAGCGCGATGACCGGGACGCCCAGTTCCTTCGCGAGCAGCTTCAGCGACCGGGAGAACTCCGAGACCTCGACCTGGCGGCTCTCCACCCGCTTGCCGGACGTCATCAGCTGCAGGTAGTCAATGATGACGAGCCGCAGGTCGTGCTGCTGCTTGAGACGGCGGCACTTCGCGCGGATCTCCATCATGGACATGTTCGGCGAGTCGTCGATGAACAGCGGCGCCTCGGCCACCTCGCTCATGCGGCGGGCGAGGCGCGTCCAGTCCTCGTCCTGCATGGTGCCGGAGCGCATCGCGTGCAGCGCCACCCGCGCCTCGGCGGACAGCAGCCGCATCGTGATCTCGTTGCGCCCCATCTCCAGGCTGAAGAACGCCGAGGTCAGGCCGTGCTTGATGGACGCGGCGCGGGCGAAGTCGAGGGCGAGCGTCGAGTTGTGCGTGGGGATGCAGGAACGGCCCGCCAGGTACAGGTGGTCGGCGTTGTCGACCTGCACGCAGCGGACGGGCACGCTCTCGACCGGCCGCACGTCCACGATGTGCCGCACCGGCGCGCCCGGGTGGACGATGCCGCGCTGCCGGGCCGCCTTCCGCGCCAGCCGGAACACCGGCTCGCGCGGCGTGAAGCCGACCTGGTGCATCGGCTCGGACAGGGGCTCCCCGGCCGGGTCGGCGGTCAGCTCGGCGGGGTGGCCGAGGCTGAGGACGAGCTCGCGCACCTCGCCGGCGAGCCGGGCGCTGGAGAAGACCGCGTCGACGCGCCCGTCACCGGACAGGTGGCCGGCGACGTCGAGGATCCCGGCGAGCAGCGCCCGGCGCTGGGCCGCGGACGCCCGCAGGTACGCCGCCGGGATGTGCGCGCCGTCCAGGAGGCCGAGGCCGGCGAGCCGTTCACGCAGGCCGGGCAGGAGGTGGCAGCCGGGGATCGGTTCCGCGACGACGTGTTGACCGGCCGCCTCGACCCGGGCGATGACCTCGCCGTCGAGGCAGGTGATGCGGGCCTCGTCCTCGTCTCCGGCCCCGAGCCACACGCCGAGGACGTACGGGGCGACGGGCAGGTCGGCCTCGGGCAGGTCGAAGGCGGCGGCGACCTCGACGGTGTGGGCCGGACGCCCCTCGTGCCGGAGCGTCGCGTGGATCTGGTCGGTCGTCCGGATCCGCGGGCCCCCGGTGAGCGGGGGAACGGGCTCGTCCGCGGAGGTGGCCGTGCCGTGCTTGCCCGGAAGGCGGCGCCGACCGGGCGTCGGTGCGTGCCCCCGGGCTTGTCCGCGGAAGCGCTGGACGAACTCGTCCCAGCGCGCGGTGTCGCCATGCCGGACCGCCGTCGGGACGCGGCCGGGTGTGCCGCACCGGCCGGCGAGGGCGCGCGCGGGAGACGCCGTCCGGCCGGAGAAGTCGCCCCAGCGAGGCGAGGCGGCGCCGGACCTCGTGGTCCGCCACTGGTGCTCGGCGTCGGCGACGATGACCTCGCCGTCCGAGAACTCGATCTCGTAGCAGGGACGGCCGTGCATGACCTCGGTCGCGGCGACGACGCGGGTCGGCCTGCCGTCGGCGCCGATCAGGTGGTCGCCGACCGACACCTCTCCCATGGTCGTCCACCCGGACGGGGTCGGGAGCGCGACGTCGAGGCTCAGGGCCTTCCCCATCGCGGGCCGCGCGGCGACCACGATCATCTGCCCGGGGTGGAGGCCGTTGGTGAGGGCGTCGAGGTCGGCGAAGCCGGTGGGGCAGCCGACCATCTGGCCGCCGCGGCTGCCGATCGCCTCGATCTCGTCCAATGCGCCCGGCATGATCTCCGACAGGGCGACGTAGTCTTCGCCGGCGCGCTTCTCGGCGATCGCGAAGACCTCGGCCTGGGCGCGGTCGAGGACCTCGTCGGCGTCGGCGCCGTCGGCGGCGTAGCCCATCTGGACGATGCGGGTGCCGGTCTCGACCAGGCGGCGCAGGATCGCCCGCTCGTGGACGATCTTCGCGTAGTACCCGGCGTTGGCCGCGGTCGGCACCAGGGAGATCAGCGTGTGCAGGTAGGGGGCGCCGCCGATGCGGCCGATCTCGCCGTTCTTGGTGAGCTCGCCGGCGACGGTGACGGCGTCGGCCGGGTCGCCGCGGCCGTACAGGTCGAGGATGACGTCGTAGATGATCTGGTGCGCGGGACGGTAGAAGTCGGGGGTGCGCAGCAGCTCGACGACCTCGGCGATCGCGTCCGGGGAGAGCAGCATGCCGCCGAGGACGCCCTGTTCCGCCGAGATGTCGTGGGGAGGGGTGCGCTCGAAATCGTGGTCCTGCGGGCCGATGTCCGCCACGCTCACCGCCGCACCCCCATTCTCGTGGTCGCCGTCCGCCCCGTCGCCGACCCGTTCACCTCACGTCTACCTGACGCGTCCGACATTCTCCCGACCCCGCGCCGCCGCGGGCAAAGCAGCCTGTGGACAACCCTGTGGACTCCCTGTGCAGACACGCCGCATCGGTTGTGCACGACCTGTGGACAACTTTGTGGATTCGTCGTGGACGACGGTAACGGCATCCCGTTGAACTGCGAGAACGTCATCCACCGGGTGTGTGGGAAAGAAAGTCGGCCGATCGTCCCGATGTAAGGCTTGAATTTCGTACGAACGTTACAGCCTGGTACGCTCGGCGCGATGACCCCCTCCCGCCGGCTCGCGACCCCGCACGACCGCGAGATCCTGCGCCTGGCCGTGCCGGCCTTTGGCGCGCTCGTCGCCGAACCGCTCTTCCTCCTGTCCGACTCGGCGATCGTCGGGCATCTCGGCACCGCCCAGCTCGGCGGCCTGGGCGTCGCCGGGCAAGCCCTGACCACCATCGTCTACGTCTGCGTCTTCCTCGCCTACGGCACGACCGCCGGGGTGGCGCGCCAGGTCGGCGCGGGGGACATGCGGGCCGCGATCAGGCAGGGCATCGACGGCCTGTGGCTCGCGCTGGCCATCGGCGCGGCCCTGGTCGTGGCCGGCTGGCCGCTGGTCTCCTGGATCGTCGACGCGTTCGGCGCGTCCCCCGGCGTCGCGCCGCACGCCGAGACGTACCTGAAGATCAGCCTGTTCGGCATCCCGGGGATGCTGCTCGTGTTCGCCGGGACGGGCGTACTCCGCGGCCTCCAGGACACGCGCACCCCGCTCGTCGTGTCGATCGGCGGCTTCTCACTGAACCTGCTGCTCAACGCGCTGTTCGTGCTCGTCCTGGACTGGGGGATCGCCGGCTCCGCATGGGGGACCGTCCTCGCCCAGACCGGCAGCGCCGCCGTCTACGTGGCCGTGGTGCTGCGCGGCGCGCGCGAGCACGGCGCCCCCGTCCGTCCCGACCTGGACGGGTTGTGGACGTCGGCCACCGCGGGCTTCGGCCTCCTCGTCCGGACGGCCGCGCTGCGCATCGTCCTCATCGTCGGGACGTCGATCGCGGCCCGGATGGGAGACCCGGAGATCGCCGCCTACCAGGTCGGCTTCCAGGTCTGGACGCTCATGGCGTTCGCGCTCGACGCCATCGCGATCGCCGGGCAGGCCATCACGGGACGCTACCTGGGCGCGTCCGACATCGCGGGCACCCGCGCCGTCACCCGCCGGATGGTGGGGTGGGGCATCGGGTGCGGCATCGTGTTCGGGCTGGCGATCCTCGCGGTGCGGCCATGGCTGCCGAACCTCTTCACGTCCGACGACGACGTCCGGAACCTCCTGCTCGCGTCCCTGCTGCTCGTCGCGGTCCTGCAACCGGTCGCCGGGGTGGTGTTCGTCCTGGACGGCATCCTGATCGGCGCCGGCGACGGCCCCTACCTCGCCATGACGACGCTGCTCGCGACCGTCGTCTTCATGCCCGCGGCGATCGTCCTCTACCGGGTGGACGCGGGCCTCGTCGGGCTGTGGACGGCGATCGGCCTGTGGATGCTGACCCGCATGCTCACCCTCGGCCTCCGCGCCCGCGGCGACCGCTGGATGGTCACCGGCGCGGTCCGCTGAAATCGCGGAATCACACCCGCACCGGCCATCGCACTCGCTACCATTCGAACATGTGTTCCACACACGGCGAGCGGATGGCCCGGCTGACTCAGGCGATCGACGACCTGGCGGCGGAGGGCCTGGCCGGCCTGCCCCCGGAGACCCTGGTGGAACGGGTCGCGGGCATCTGGTCGCTCGTCGAGGGCATCGACCCGGAGATCGCCCGCCGCCGCACCCGCTACACGACCCCCGAGACGTGACCGCTCAGCCCAGGTTGCCGAGCGGCGGCAGGATCTGCAGGACCGAACCCGAGCCGTCGGCCGCCTTCGCCGCCGAACTCCCCAGGCGAGCCGCCACCGCCTTGCGCAACTCGGGCAGCCGCGCGTAGAGGACGTCCCCCGGGCACGAGGTGTTGTTGAGGTCGCGGTGCCCGATGATGGCGCTGGACGGGTCGAGGCTGTACTGCTGGCACAGCCACACGCACACCTCCACCAGCGAACTCCACAGGCGGTCCGGAACCGCCTTCGTCATGTACGTGCCCTCGTTCTCGATGCCGATCGTGTGCTCGTTGTGGTGCAGGACCTGCGCGCCGACCGCGAGCCTCCCCGCCCGGACGGTTTTCAGGCTCCGGTTCCGCCCCTCCATCACGATGCCGCCGCGGCTGATGGTGAGCTGCTGGCCGGTGTCGTCCCAGCCGTTGCTGTCCATGTGCATGTTCTGGATGGCCCGCGACAGGCCGAACGCGTGCGCGAGCGAACCGGACTTGGAGTTCGCCGTGGCCGTGTGGTGCACGATGATGCGGTCCGGCGCCCGGCCGAGGATCCTCGCCGGACGCCGAGGCGGCCTCGCGTTCCACTGCGCACGCGTGTACACGTGCGGGGCCTCGGCCCTGAACATGACCTGGTCGCCGGCCGACGGCCGGGCGAGACGTTCGTCCGCCATGGCCACATTGTGGTGGGACGTCCCCCAGGACAGCATCTCCAGCAGCCCCGCTCCCACCGCACCCCCGATGAGCGACCGGCGCGTCACGCGCCAGGCCGCCCCTTCCCGGTCGCTCGCGCCCTCCCCCGAATGCGCGTTCACCACCGTCCCCTTTCATTCCGCGATAATGTGATCACGGAACGTAATCGCCCCAAAGTTGACCACCCAAACACAGGGCGATTCACGGACGTTTCACGCGAAACCATGGCCATAACATCCACCCCACCCACCCCGAAGGCCCCGCAAGCCCCCGTCCACCCCAACCCAGGACAACCCGCCGCCCAACAGCACCCCACCCCACACCCCCGTCCCCGCCACTTGCGCACCAGACAAAGCCCCACAACGCAACCCACGACGGAAGCACAAGCAGCGGAACGGACCAATAACCCGTACGAGTCCCGCCCGCCGAACACCTCGACGTGAAGCGCAGGACCCGCCCAGGGGCCGCACGAAGCGCGGGCGGGACGCGACGCGGGTGAATGACATGCGGCGGCGCGAGGTGGCCCGGAACGAGCATGGGTCGGCGAGAAGTGGGCGCGTGTGGCGGGGGTGTGGGGGCCTGGGCATGGCGACGGCCCCCGGCCGGGTGGGCGGGGGCCGTCGGTGGAGCTGTGTCAGGCTTCGAGGACGTTGACGTCGATCGTGGCGTTGACGTCGCTGTGCAGGCGGACGCTGACACGGTGGGTGCCGACGGTCTTGATCGGGTTGCCGATCTCGATGCGGCGGCGGTCCAGGTCGGGGCCGTTGGCGGCGCGGACGGCATCGGCGATGTCGGCGGCCGTCACGGCGCCGAAGAGGCGACCGTTGCTGCCGGTGCGGGTGCGCAGCGTGACGCGCAGCCCACCGAGCTGGTCGGCGACCTCCTTGGCGTGCTCGACGGTCGCGATCTCGCGAGCCGAACGCGCCTTCTTGATGGACTCGATCTCCTTCTCGGCGCCCCGGGTCCACCTGATCGCGAACCCGCGGGGGACGAGGTAGTTGCGGCCGTAGCCGTCGCGGACGTCGATGACGTCACCGGGCTCGCCGAGCCCGGAGACCTGCTGGGTCAGGATGAGCTTCATGATCGTTCCTCCTGCCTCAGCGCGCGGTGCTGGTGTACGGCAGCAGCGCCATCTCGCGAGCGTTCTTGATCGCCGTGGCGACATCGCGCTGGTGCTGGGTGCAGTTGCCGGTCACCCGCCGGGCACGGATCTTGCCGCGGTCGGAGATGAACTTCCGCAGCAGGCCCGTGTCCTTGTAGTCGACGTAGGAGATCTTCTCCTGGCAGAAAACGCAAACCTTCTTCTTCGGCTTGCGGGGAGGTGGCTTCGCCATCGTGGTGCTCCTTTGGGAGAGCCCCGCTCACGCGGGAATGGACGTGTACTTGATCTGTTAGAAGGGCGGGTCGTCGGAGAAGCCTCCGCCGCCCCCGCCGCCGCCGGTGGCCCACGGGTCGTCGGCCGGCGCGCCGCCCTGCTGGCCGCCGCCGAAGCCGCCGCCCTGCTGGCCGCCGCCGCCGAAACCGCCGCCGCCCTGGCCGCCGCCTCCGCCGCCGAAGCCACCGCCGCTCCCGCCCTGCCGCTGGGTCTTGTTGACCTTGGCGGTGGCGTTGCGCAGCGACGGGCCGACCTCGTCGACCTCGATCTCGAAGACGGTGCGCTTCTCACCCTCGCGGGTCTCGTAGGAGCGCTGCTTGAGGCGTCCCTGCACGATCACCCGCATGCCGCGCTGCAGGGTCTCGGCCACGTTCTCGGCGGCCTGCCGCCAGACGTTGCAGGTCAGGAACAGCGCCTCGCCGTCCTTCCAGTCGCCCGACTGGCGGTCGAAGAACCGCGGCGTCGAGGCGATGCGGAAGGACGCGACCGCCTGGCCGCTCGGCGTGAAACGCAGATTCGGGTCCTCGACGAGGTTCCCGACGATCGTGATTACGGTGTCGCCTGCCATGGGGCTCGCTCCGGCTGCTGAGAGGGCTGAGCCAGGCTCAGTGGACCTCGGGGCGGATGACCTTGGTACGGAGGATCGACTCGCTCAGGTTGAGCTGCCGGTCGAGCTCCTTGACCGTGGCAGGCTCAGCCGACAGGTCGACCACCGCGTAGATGCCTTCGGACTTCTTCTGGATGTCGTACGCCAGGCGCCGGCGGCCCCAGACGTCGACCTTCTCCACGCTGCCGCCGCCGTCCTTGACGACCTTCAGGAACGGGTCGAGCGCCGTGTTGGCGGTGCGCTCGTCGATGGCGGGGTCGAGAATTGCCATGAGTTCGTAACGACGCATGCTGTGTCCCTACCTCCTCTGGACTGATGCGGTCACGGTCTCTCCGTGACAGGAGGGCTGTTGCGTCTCCCGCGGCGGTGTCGGACCCCGGATCGCCGGGCGCACCTGCCGCGAGACCGGTACAGGCTACCAACACTCAGCAGCGTACGAGCCGGTTCGCGGAGTGGAGCGCAGCGGAACGCAGCGATCCGGCTCGTACCGCCTTCCCGGGGGCGTGGGGGGTCGCCCCCCACAAGCAACTCGAGCCGGTTCGCGGAGTGGAGCGCAGCGGAACGCAGCGATCCGGCTCGTACCGCCTTCCCGGGGGGCGTGGGGGGTCGCCCCCCACAAGCAACTCGAGCCGACGCTCGGGTCATCGGGTGGGGGTCGGGTGGGGTGGTCGGCGGGCGCAGCGGCGGCGTTCGAGTTCGGCCATGATGTCGGCCATGCGGGCGCGCATGCGGGCGGCCTGGGTCGTCAGCTGCGAGAGCTCCTCGACGAGCTCCGCGTCGCCGATGAGCCCCAACTCCGATTTCGTCACGGTGTGCACCTCCTGCTCCTCCCCCGGACGGACCCGAGCCCGGTGTTCTCGAATCCATGTTCGACCGTACCGGGTGCCGCCGACATTTATCGCGCGCCCCCGCCGGTTGATCTTCCGCTCGGCTGGGCATTTCTTTACCCACACGGTCCGTGCGGTCCCGCGCACACCATCTGCCCCAGGCGCGGGAGCCATGAGCTGACGAGGAGGAGTCCATGCCACAGGAGGCGACCGGCTCGCGGCCGTCCGCCGCCCGCGCGCAGGCCGAGTCACAGCCGCATCGGATGCAGGTCGTGCTCGCGCTGGCGTCGATCATCATCGGGCTCGCGGCCCTGGTCCTCGGGTGGATCCCGGACACGCACTTCTTCGGCGCGGTGCTGGGCACGATCGGCCTGCCGCTGGCCCTGTACTCCCAGATGGTGTCGGCGACGACGAACGAGCGCTGGCTGAACGTGATCGGGATGATCGCCTCGTTCATCGGCGCCGGGTTCGCGCTGAGCAACGGCGGGTTCTCGCTCTGACGGCGGAGCCCGCCCGCGCTGTCGCAGCGCGCGGCTAGGCTCGTGGGCATGCGCATCGGAGCCCATGTCGACCAGACCAACCCGCTCGACAACGCGCGCGCGGTCGGCGCCGACGTCGTCCAGTTCTTCCTGGGCGATCCGCAGGGGTGGAAGAAGCCCGTCCTGCCGGAGGGCGTCGAGGCGCTGGCGGGTTCCGGTGTGGACGTGTACGTGCACGCTCCGTACACGATCAATGTGGCGACGTCCAACAACCGGATCCGGATCCCGAGCCGCAAGAACCTCACGCAGCAGCTGGAGGCGGCGGCGTCGATCGGTGCGAAGGCGTTGATCGTGCACGGCGGGCACGTCCTGAAGGACGACGACCCGGAGACCGGCTTCGAGAACTGGCGCAAGGTGTTCGAGCGCGTCGAGTGTCCGATTCCGGTCTACATCGAGAACACCGCGGGCGGCGGCAACGCCATGGCGCGCAAGTTCGACCGGATCGCCCGGCTGTGGGAGGTGCTGTCCGGGGTTCCGGGGCTGGACGGCAAGATCGGTTTCTGTCTCGACACGTGCCACGCGCACGCGGCGGGGGAGGAGCTCGTCGACGCCGTCGACCGGATCAAGGCCATAACCGGCCGCATCGACCTGGTGCACTGCAACGACAGCCGGGACGCGTTCGGGTCGGGCGCCGACCGGCACGCCAACCTCGGCAGCGGGAGCATCGACCCCGAGCTGATCCTCGGCGTCGTCCGGGCGGCGGGCGCCCCGGTCGTGGTGGAGACGCCCGCGGCCGGCCAGGCCGACGACATCGCGTGGCTGCGGTCGAAGATCTGACCAGGGCGACGGATGGATCTTCGTCGCGGGCCGGGAACCAGCCTGCCGCGCACGGCATCTAACGGGTCGTGACGAAACCGTGTAGGTCAAGCCGGACGACAAAATCCGAAGGTCGCGTCACACTGGCATAATCCGGAACCCAGCCCTCAGCGCACGCGTGTTCACTCTGGCGGCGGGCGCGCAGACCGATCGGGATGCTCATGGCACAGCCCCCTTACGACCCCTACGGCTACGGAGCGCAGGACCCCTACGCCCAGTCCTACTCACAGCAGCCCGCGGTTCAGCACCACTACTACGGAGCGTCCGTGCCGGCCGCCGCGCCGACCAACGGGATGGCGACCGCGTCACTGGTCTGCGGGCTCATCGGCTTCTTCGCCTGCGGACTGACGTCGATCCTGGCGGTCATCTTCGGGCACATCTCGCTGAATCAAATTAAGCGGACGCGCGAGGGCGGCCACGGCATGGCCGTCGCCGGGCTCATCCTCGGCTACATCGTGTCCGCGGGATGGGTCATCTTCTGGATCTTCTACATCGGTCTCTGGGCGATGATCGTGGGCAGCGGAGCCGCGACCAGCAGCACGTACTGATCACCCTTTAGACGAGCCGGGGAACGCCCGCCACCTCTACACCGACGCTCGACATCAGCACGGTCATGGGGGTGGGGGTGTCCCGCCAGGCCTTCACCACCCCGGCGAAGACGTCCAGGACGGCGCGCAGCGAGGCCGGGTCCGTGTCGGCCAGTTCGGCCCACGACTCGTACAGCACCATGTAGCCGTGCTTCGCCGGCGTCCAGGACAGGTCCTTGAGGTACTCGCCGAGGTCGTCCCAGCCGACTCCTGCCCCTTCGGGCAGTTCGAACACGCCGCCGCACAGGCGCAGGAACGACTCCTCCGTCCGCGCGCGGCGCCCGTCGAGGTAGAAGCCGCGCCAGCCGGCCTCCTCGGCCCGGTCGATCCAGCTCGTGTCGCCGACCGCGCCCGGCACCGGCGGCGTCCGCCACTGGTAGACGCCCGGTTCCAGCCGTCCCGCGAGCAGCTCGGTCAGTGCTTGGTTCGCGTCCACGTCATCTCCCGGGAGTGTCGTGCGTTCCTGCGGTGCGCGGGGTCCGGGACGACCCGCCCGCGGCGATCATTTCCCCGACCTTCGCTGCGAAATCCCCCAACATGGGCACATTCCGGCCATGACCACCGGAGCGCCCCGGCGATCGTCGCTCGGACACCCGGCGCGGTCCCGTCCATGACGCGCTGAGCAGCACCCTTTCCCCGACCTTGACACCGTCTCTCGCCGTTCCGTATTCTCTCGAATATAGAGATGCTCAATCTGAGAGCAACTCTAGGAGCGAGGTAGTTGCCCGATTCCGGAAGGAACACAGAGATGAACACCACGCCCACCACCACCCGCGTCCAGGCCCACTACGAGACCGTCAAGAAGCTCGGCCACTGGACGGACGACCGCCGCTTCGAGGTGCGCGCCCGCCGCGGCATGGTCGTCCTCGACCTGCGCTCGCCGCGCATCCCGGACGGCGACATCGAGGTCGAGGTCGATCTCGACCACGCGATGGTGAAGCTGCTCGTCCCGCAGGACGCCGGCATCGACCACTGGGACCTGCGCTACACCGGCCGCGGCCGGGTCAAGGACTGGACCGGCGAGAACGGCGGCGGCCGGACCGTCCGCGTCACCGGCGAGATCCGGCACGGGGAGATCCGCGTCCACCGTGGCGGGATCGCCACCCTGTCCGCGATGTTCTCGCGCGAGTTCGTCCAGGACGTCCGCCGCGCCCGCCGCGAAGGCACCACCCCGGCCGTCGCCGACCCCGAGCACGCCGGCTGACCCGCACGCCCCGAGGCCCGTCCGGCGTTCCAGCCGGGCGGGCCTCCGCCATGCGGGCCCGGCGCCGCTTCCGAAGGCATGATGAATCCGGGTTTGAGTCTCCAGTGGCTGGAGGCCCCAGGGTGGAGGGCATTGAAGGCGACACCGTGTACACGATCGGGGAGCTGGCACGGCGCACCGGGCTCTCGGTGCGGACGATCCGGTTCTACTCCGACGCGGGTGTCCTGCCGCCCACCCGCCGCACCGGCGCCGGCTACCGGCTGTACGACGCGGACGCCGCCGCGCGCCTCGACCTCGTGCGGACGCTGCGCGACCTCGGCGTCGACCTCGGCACCGTCCGGCGCGTGCTGGACCGGGAGGTCGGCGTCGGGGAGGTCGCGGCGGCGCACGCGGAGGCGCTGGACGTGCAGATCCGCACGCTCCGGCTGCGCCGGGCCGTGCTGCGGGCGGTGGCGAAACGTGGATCTGACCCTGAGGAGATCGAACTCATGCACAAGCTGGCCCGGCTGTCCGACGAGGAGCGGCGGCGCATCATCACCGACTTCATCGACGCGTCGTTCGCCGGTCTCGACGTCCATCCCGGCTTCGCGGAGAAGATGCGGGCCGCCCTGCCGAACCTGCCGGACGACCCCGAGCCCGAGCAGGTCGACGCCTGGGTGGAGCTGGCCGAACTGGTCGGCGACCCCGGTTTCCGGGCGTCGGTGCGGCGGATGGCCGAGTTCCAGGCCGCCGAGATGGGACGGCAGACCGTCCCGGACGACCCGAAGCACCTCGCCGACCTGACCGCGGAGAAGGCAGGCCAGGCCATCGCCGACGGGATCGCGCCCGGCTCGGACGAGGCCCGCCCCATCGTGGACGAGCTGGCCCGCGCCTACGCCGGCGCGTCCGGCGCGACCGACGGCGCCGCCTTCCGCCGCGAGCTGCTCGCCCGCATGGAGGTCGGCAACGACCGGCGGGCGGAGCGGTACTGGCAGCTGCTCGCCGTGATCAACGGCTGGCCCGTCCCGCCGACGCTGACGCCGGCGTTCGAGTGGTTCATCGAGGCGCTGCGCGCCTGAGTCAGGGTGTCACCGGGACGCCGGCGTGGTGGGCGCCGCGCCAGCGTCCCAGGGAGACCAGGTCGACCGCCCCGTCGAGCACGCCGCCGGCGGGATCGTCCACCCCGTCCGACCGGACGGCGTCACTGGACGGACGCAGGATGTCCCACACCACCAGCGCCGCCAGCAGGAGCACGGTCGTGAACCGGGCGAGCAGCGCCAGCGAGTAGACGTCCTGGCTGATGCCGCCCTCCGGCGCGTCCAGGCTCAGCACCGCCGACACCGTCCCGGACAGGTCGGCGCCCGGCGTCTGCCCGGACACCGACAGCAGGAACCACCAGATGCCGAAGAAGTAGGTGATCTCGCCGAGCTGCCAGACGACGAACGCGGGCAGCTTGGGCCGCGCCAGCACCGCCAGCGGCAGCAGCCACAGCACGTACTGCGGCGACCAGACCTTGTTCGGCAGCATGAACGCGACGAGCACGAGGAACATCAGTTGCGGCAGGCGCGGCCGGCGCGGCGCGGTCAGCGCGAGGACGGCGATCCCGGCGGCGAGGACGAGGAACGTTCCCGTCCCGAGGAGGTTGAGCTGGTCGGTGTCGGTCGCGGGCTTCTCCAGCCCGTGGTTCTGGAGGACGAAGAAGATCGAGCCCCAGTCGATGCCGCGCTCCTGGCTGAAGGTGTAGAACTCCTTCCAGCCGTCCCACGCGAAGAGCATCACGGGGAGGTTGGCGGCGAGCCAGCCGGCGGCGGTGCCGGCGAGCATCCGTCCCATCGCACGCCACTGCCCCGCCCTGACGCACAGCAGCACGAGCGGGCCGAGGAACAGCAGCGGGTAGAACTTCGCCGCGATCGCCAGCCCCAGCAGGCCTCCCGCGAGGGCCGGGCGGCGCGCCGACCACGCGGCCAGCGCCAGCGCCGACAGCGCCACCGCGAGCAGATCCCAGTTGATGTACGCGGTGAGGAGCAGCGCGGGGGACAGCGCCACCATCAGCCCGACCCGCAGCGAGCGCCGTCCGGCGACGTAGGCGGTGGCGAGGACGGTGACGACCGCGAGGACGGCGAGGAGGAGCGCGGTGACGTTGAAGAACGCCATCCCGCGTTCGTCCACGCCGAACGGCTTCACCAGCCACGCGACCAGCTGCATGAAACCGCCGCTCAGCACCGGGTACTCGACGTAGTGAATGTCGGAGCCGGTGAGCGTGTCGAAGTACGGGACCTTCCCGTCGGCGAGCCCGCGCACGTAGTAGAGCGGATAGATGTCGGTGTAGCAGGCGTTCGTCGTCGTCTTCAGGAAGTCGAACCGCACCGACGCGCACGGCTGCTTCTGCAGCCGGCCGAGCAGGCAGACCAGGACGGTGAGGCCCGCCAGCACCGGGACGAGCCGCTTCAGCCGGCCCGGCCCCTCCGCCGGATCGCCGTCGGCGGACATCGCGACCTTTTCGATAGACGACGACATGGACAGCAAGACTATTGGTCCCGCCCCGGGGGCGATCAACACGGACCGTTTTCCGTGAGCGAAACGGGACGGCCCGGAGCCGTCGAAGGCTCCGGGCCGTCCCGTCGACGCCGCGGCTAGGTGCCGTTCTGGTTGTCGTTCTCGTTCCGGCAGGCCGGGTGGTCCCGGTGCTCGGGTTTAGCACACCACCAGGACTTGTCGCCGTTGGGCGGGATGTCCGGGTTGCAGCCGAGTGGCATGTTGTACTGGTTGCACGGCTGGTCCTGACCGGGCGGGTTGATCGTCGGCGTGCTCGACGGTCCCGGCTGCTGCGGCTCGCACCCCGGCTGCTGCTGGCCGGGCTGCTGCTGGCCCGGCTGCTGCTGGCCGGGCTGGCAGGTCGGCGTGTTGGACGGCGTCGGCGTCGGCGACGTGGTCGGCTGCGGCCGCGCCTTCGCCCAGGGGGCGATCTCGCCGCCGTTGACCGGCGGCGGGAACTGGGTGACGTCCTTGCCCTCCAGGGCCTTCAGCATGAAGGTCTTGAACAGCTCGGCCGGGACCGTACCACCGTAGACCTGGTTGTAGCCGCCGACACCGATCAGCGACTTGCGCTGCTGCTTCTTGTCCTCGCGCCACATGGCCACCGACGTCGCCAGCTCCGGCGTGTAGCCGACGAACCAGGCCGACTTGTTCTCGTCCGTCGTACCGGTCTTGCCGGCGACCGGACGGGAGCCGAGGCCCGCGCGGGTACCGGTACCGGACTGGACGACCGCCTGCATCGCGGACGTGGCGTCCGCCGCGACGCCCTCGGAGAACGCCGTCGTGACCTTCTTGCCCCAGGGGTTCTTGTCCACGACCTTGTGGGTCTTGCTGCTCACGATCGGCTGGCCGTCGCTCCGCTTGATCTCCTCGATGACATGGGCGTCGCGGTGCTTGCCGCCCGCCGCGAAGGTCGAGTAGACCGACGCCATCGTGACCGGGGTGGTGTCGATGACGCCGAGCGGCAGGGACGTGATGTCGTCCTTGAGGCTCGGGGTGTCGGCGGGGATGCCCATCTTCTTGGCCATGTCCACGACGTTGCCCAGCTGCACCTTCTGCCCCAGCTCGACGTACGCCGTGTTGATCGACATCGCCGTCATCTGCTTGAGGTTGTAGACGCCGTTCTCGGAACGGGCGTCGTTGGTGAAGGTCGCGCCGGCGATGTTCCGCTTGTAGCTGCCGTCCATCGTCGTCTTCAGGCTGATGCCCTGGTCGAGCGCCGTGGCGAGCACGATCGGCTTGAACGACGAGCCCGGCTGCACCTTGCCCTGGAAGGAGTTGTCGAACTGCGACTTCTGGTAGTTGGGACCGCCGTAGGCGGCCACCACGCCACCGGTCGCCGGGTTGACCGCGGCGAGCCCGAACTTGATGTCGTTGCCGAGCCGGTTCTCCTTCTTGATCTGCCTGACGGCCTTGTTGGTGTACTGCTGCAAGCGCTTGTCGAACGTGGTCTTGATCTGCAGGCCGCCCTGGTCCAGCATCCGCTGGTCGATGCCGAGCGCGTTGAGCTCGGCGATCACACGGTCCTGGAGGTAGCCGACGTTGGGGTCGTCCGGGGCGTCGCTCCAGTCCTCCTGCGTCAGCGGGAACTTCGCCGCCGCGCGCTTGGACTGGTCGAGCCAGCCCTCCTCCACCATCCCGTCGAGGACGTAGTTCCAGCGGTCGACCAGAGCCTTCTTGGCCGGGTGCGACTCCGGGCCGCGGGTGCGGAAGTAGTACGGCTGCTGGATCATCGCGGCGAGCATCGCCGCTTCCGACTCGTTGATCTTGTTGACGGGCTTGCGGAAGTAGGCGCGGGACGCCGCCTGGATGCCGTACGAGTGGCGCCCGAACGCGACCGTGTTGAGGTACAGCTCCAGGACCTCGCTCTTCTCCATCTCCTTGCCCATGCGGATGGAGATGAAGATCTCCTTGATCTTGCGGCTGGCCGTGCGGTCCTGGCTGAGGTTCGCCCAGTAGTTCCGGGCCAGCTGCTGGGTGATCGTCGAGGCGCCCGCGACACCGCCGCCGGTCCCGGCCCGGTAGACCGCGCCGACGATGCCGGCCGGGGAGATGCCGGGCTCGTGCCAGAAGCCGCGGTCCTCGGCAGCGAGCACCGCGTCCTGGACGAACTTCGGGATCTCCTTGAGCGGGACGGGATCGCGGTGCGTGCCGATCCGGGCGAGCGTCGACCCGTCGCTGTAGGTGATCCTCGACTCCTTCTGCAGCGCCGCCTGCTGCGCCTGGGTCGGGAGCGGGGTGTTGGCGTACGCGACGACGGTGAGCGTGGCCAGGCCGAGGATCATCACGCTGATGACGGCGACCACGATCTTCCAGTTCGGGACGTACCGCCGCCAGCCGGTCTTGGCCTCGCCGTCGGGGCGCTTCTTCCTCTTCAGCCCCCTGCGGCCGCCGTCGTCGTCGCCCCAGAAACCGTCGTCCCCGCCACCGCCACCGCGGCCGCCGCCGGGCCCGCCGGGACCGGGCGGGCCGCCGGGGCCTCCAGGGCCACCGGGGCCGCCGGGACGCTTGGCAGGACGGCCCGCGCCACCGGAACGCATCGCCGAGGGCGCGCCGCGGCGGCGGGCGCCGGCGGCCCGCGCGGGGCCGCCGCGCCCGCCCGGCCTGGCGCCGGGGCGCGCCGGCGTGCGACCCGGCGGCGGCGAGCCCGCCGACCCGCCGCGCTGCCCGCCCGCGGGCATGCCGGATGAGCCGGGGCGGGGGGCGCCCCTCCGGCCGGGGCTCTCTCCGTAATCCGGTCCGTATCGGCTTGGGTTACTCACGCGGCCTCATCAACTGGGGGACGGCTGTGCGTCGTCCGAGCGTACTGTGCCCCCGGAGCCGCGGGGGGCGATGAGGCGAGGCTCGCCTCCCCCAGAGCGGACGGACGCACACGGTCATGGCCGCTGGCGTGCGGCAATTCGCGAAGATGCTCCATGTCACACCCCCAATCTCCACTGGACGGTTCGGCTCGGGAGGGTCCGCCGGTTCATTCCGGCGGTCTCGACAACAGGGACAGCGGACGCAGGCTCTCGGTCTCGGCCTCGCGACCGCCCCGCTTCTTCCGGCACGCCGGGTCGCCCTGGTGCGCCTGGCACCACCACCGCGGCGGCGGGTTGCTCGGCGGCTTGTTCGGGTCGCAGTTGCCGTTCTGGAACGGCGACTGGCAGGGCGGCAGGTTGCCGCCGCCGGGACCGCCCGGACCGCCGCCGTTGCCGCCCTGGCAGCGCGGGTCGAACTGGCCGATCGGGCTGTCGCACCACGGCGGCCGCTTGTCCTTCTTCTTCTCCGGCGGCTTCGCCCACTTCTGCACGATCCCGCCCCACGCCGGCGGCGGGAACGCCTGGGGATCCATGCCCTTCACGGCGTTCGCCATGTAGGACCGCCAGATGCGGGCGGGGATCGTGCCGCCCTCCACCTCGCCGATCCCCGGCAGGATCACCGACTTCTTCTTCCCGTCCGGTCCCACCGAGTCGTTGAAGATCGTCACCGCCGTCGAGATCTGCGGGACGTACCCGACGAACCACGACGAGACGTTCCGGTCGGTCGTGCCGGTCTTGCCCGCGGCCTGGCGACCGTCCGGCAGCGCCGCCGCCGTCGCGGTACCGCCCCGGATGACCTGCTGCATGGCGTACGTCGCGTCCGCGGCGACCTTCGGGCTGAAGACGCGGCGCTTCTCCCAGTTCGGCTTGAGCCGGACCGTCTTGTTGTCGGACGCCTTCACCGTGCGGATCACGTGCGGCTGGTGGTACACGCCGCCGTTGGCGAACACCGCGTACCCCGCCGCCTGCTCGATCGGGCGGATGTTGTTGACGCCGAGCGCCAGGTTCAGGCAGCACTCGTGCGGCTTCAGCAGGTCGGGCGCGATGCCGGCGTCGGTCTCGGTCTTGACGACCTCCTCGATGCCCACCTTGCCCATCAGCTGGATGAACGCGGTGTTCACCGAGTCCTGCGTCGCCTTGACCAGGTTGATCGCCGGGCCCACGTCATGGCTGTTCGGGACGATCACCGCGTTCGGGTCGTCCTTCGACACCACGTTGCCCTCCGGGTCGATCGGCGTCTTCGACCGTCCCTCCACAAGGCTCTTCAGGCTGTAGTTCTGCTTCAGCGCCGTCGCGAGGACGTACGGCTTCATCGCCGACCCCGCCTGCGCCGAGCCCTGCCACACGTTGTTGAAGGCCTGGTCCAGGTAGTCGGGACCGCCGTAGAACGCGACGACCTCCCCGTTCGCGGTGTTCACCGAGACGAGGCCGACGCGGATCTTCTTCTTCGCCAGCTTCTTCGGGTTCACCTGGGGGACGGTGCGCTCGGCCGCCCGCTGGGCCATCTTCATCTTCTTGCGGTCGAACGTCGTGTAGACGCGCAGGCCCTTGGTCGTCAGCTCCTTGTCGGCGATCTTCAGCCGGCGGAGCTCCTCCTTGGCCCGCATCAGCATGTAGCCGCGCTGGCCGCCGTAGAGCTGGTCGCTGGTGCCGGCCCTGCTGATCTTCGGCAGGCGCTGCGAGTACTTGGCGGCGTCGGCCTCGCTGAGCTTGCCCATCGCGACCATGCCCTTGAGCGTGTACTGGTACCTCGCGGTCACCCACGCCTTGTTGGCCTTGGCGCCCGGGTCCCGGTTCGGGTTCTGGATGATGCCGCCGAGGAGGGCCGCCTGGTCCGGCCGGAGCTTCCACACGTCCGTCCCGAAGTACTCGCGGGACGCCGCCTGGATGCCGTAGGTGTCGCGGCCGAAGTAGATGGTGTTCAGGTAGAGCTTGAGGATCTCGTCCTTGGAGTGCTCGTCCTCCAGCTTCAGCGAGATGAACAGCTCCTGGAACTTCCGGCTGACCGTCCGGTTGTTCGGGTCGGAGTAGTAGTTCTTCGCGAGCTGCTGGGTGATCGTGGACCCACCGCCCGACCCGCCGGTCAGGTTGTCCCACACCGCCCGCGTCGTGCCCTTGATCGAGAACCCGGGGTCGGTGCGGAAGCTCCGGTTCTCCGCCGCGAGCACGGCGTTCTGGACGTGCGGCGGCACCTTGCTCAGCTCGACGCTCTGCCGCTTCTTACCGATCCGTCCGATCTCGGTGCCGTCGGTGTAGTAGAAGATCGACGCCTGGTCCTCGACGCCCGCGACCGTCGGCTCCTTGGGCGTCGGCGTGTTCGCGTACGCCACCCAGATCAGCGTGACGAACGCCGCGATGCCGAGCCCGCAGACCCCGGCCACGATCTTCCAGGACGGGATGAACCGCCGCCACCCCGTCTCCCGGGACCGCAGATGCCCGAGGAACCCCTTCTTCCCGGGCGGACCCTGCGGTCCAGGCCCACCCGGCCCGCCAGGTCTCCCTGGACCGCCAGGACCGCCAGGCCCTGCGGGTCCGCCGGGGCCTCCACTGCCGGTCGACCGGTTGGCCGCGCGCACCCCTCCACCACGGAACTTCGCGGTCACCTTCGACCCGAGGTCCTGCCCGATCTTCCCGAGCCCGCCGAGCTTCTCCTTCACCCCGGGCTTCGGCTCGGAGCCGAACCCCGCCGGGGCGCCCATCCCTGGCCCGGCCCCGGGCATACCGCCGCCGGCCGCACCGAACGCCCCGGGCCCACCCGGAACGCCCCCCATGCCAAGACCGTTAGGCGGGTTACCCGGTCCTCCGGGCGCATTGCCCATCCCGGGCCCGTTCGAAGGCACAGGCGCCCCAGAACCGCCGGGACCGGACGGAGCAGCCCCGCCCGGGCCCAGCGCCCTCTGACCACCGGGCGCGCCTTGAGCACCAGGGGCACCGAAAGCACCTTGATCAGGCACACCGCCGGGCGGACCGGCCAGCGGCTCCCGACCACCCGCGCCCCCCATGGGCCCCGAGCCACCGGGACCACCGAACTGCCCTCGCCCGCCAGCGGCAGGACCGGCGCCAGGGCCGCCCAGCGGGTCCTGGCCGCCCATCGGGCCCGAGCCGCCCGGGCCGCCGAGCGGGCCCTGGGCGGGCGCGCCGCCGGGTGGGGCGCTCAAGGGGTCCTGGCCGCCCATCGGGCTCGGCTCCGCGGGGGGCTGCGCCGCGTGGCGGCCCCTGGACGGCGGGGACGGGATCGCGGGATTTGGCGCGGTACCGCCGAGCGGTCCCGGCGACGCGGCGGGGCCGGAGGAGCCGGCCATGAAGCCGGGGCTCTCCGACGGGCCGGGCGGGACAGGGTTCTGGGGCGTGCCGGACGGACCCGCGGGGTTCGACCCGGCGGGTTCACGGTGGGCACCCGGAATACCGGGGTCGCCGGAGTCGCCGGGACGGGGGTTCTGCTGCCCGCCCGGCCTCTGCGACCCGGGTTCCGGTCGGGGCTGGCTTGGATTACTCACGCGACCTCATCAACAGGGGACAACGGGTGTTGCCGAGGGCCGGGGGTGGCTCCCCGGCCTTGTTGCGACTCGTGCGCCGTCCGAAGAGTACTGTGCGGGCTGGTGAGCGGGGGGAGCGCGTGCACGGCGAAGGTGCGTTTCGGCCGGTCAACGCCCCCGGAGTAGGCGAATCCTCCTTCCTCGTCTCTCGCTCGGGGATCGGGTCCCCGGTCCTGAGTACGTACGACGTGGCCGATAGCGCCTTGCGCAACTTTGACATATTTGCGCCACATACACCCTGAAATCGCCGCATTCGGGAGGCGGGACGGAGGCCTCCGCCGGGCCGTCCCAGGTAGATCGCCACTTGCGAGGACGGGCTGGGCTACGTATCTTGTCGATGTATCGAGCCGATACATTCGCTCGATACATCGGATCGAGACATCGGCTCTGCGGAAGAGGGACCGGGATGGCTGCCAAGAAGGGCGCGGGCGTGCTGGAGCTCGCCGTGCTCGGGCTGCTGCACGAGTCCCCGATGCACGGCTACGAGCTGCGCAAGCGGCTCAACGCCCTGCTGGGCATGTTCCGCGCGTTCTCGTACGGCTCGCTCTACCCGTGCCTCAAGCAGCTGCTCGCCAACGGGCTGATCATGGAGGACCGGCCGGAGGAGCCGAACCCGCCACTGGCACTGCAGAGCCGCCGGTCGAAGATCGTTTACAAGCTCACCGCCGACGGCAAGGAGCGCCTCCAGCAGCTCCTGACCGAGGCCGGTCCGGCGTCGTGGGAGGACGAGGGGTTCGGCGTGCACTTCGCCTTCTTCTCGCACACCCGCGCCGACGTCCGGCTGCGGATCCTCGAAGGCCGGCGCAGCCGGCTGGAGGAGCGTCTGGAGAGCGTCCGCGCCGCCCTGGCGCGGACGCGCGAGCGGGTCGACTCCTACACCCTGGAGCTGCAGAACCACGGGCTGGAGTCGGTGGAGCGCGAGGTCCGTTGGCTCAACGAGCTCATCGGGCGCGAGCGTGCCGAGCAGGAACAGCAAGCACAGTCAGCTAAGCGAATTGATCAGGACATGCCTCGGGACGAGGGCCGCTGAGCAGCGGCCCGGCGCCTTCGGGGGCGGGTGAAACACCACATGTTCCGCAACAGAGAAGGAGCAACCGGATGGGTTCGGTGCGCGTAGCCATCGTGGGTGTGGGCAACTGCGCCTCTTCGCTCGTCCAGGGTGTCGAGTTCTACAAGGACGCGGCCCCCGACACGCGAGTCCCCGGCCTGATGCACGTCCAGTTCGGCGACTACCACGTGGGCGACGTCGAGTTCGTGGCGGCGTTCGACGTGGACGCCAAGAAGGTCGGGATGGACCTGTCCGAGGCCATTCACGCCAGTGAGAACAACACCATCAAGTTCGCCGACGTGCCGCCGACCGGGGTGACCGTACAGCGCGGGCAAACCCTCGACGGGCTCGGCGAGTACTACCTGGACATGGTCGAGGAGTCCGACGCCAAGCCGGTCGACGTGGTGCAGGCGCTGAAGGACGCCGAGGTGGACGTCCTGGTGTCGTACCTGCCGGTGGGCTCCGAGGAGGCCGACCGCTACTACGCTCAGTGCGCGATCGACGCCAAGGTCGCGTTCGTGAACGCGCTGCCGGTGTTCATCGCCAGCGACCCCGAGTGGGCGCAGAAGTTCACCGACGCGGGCGTCCCGATCGTCGGCGACGACATCAAGTCGCAGGTCGGCGCGACGATCACGCACCGCGTGATGGCCCGGCTGTTCGAGGACCGCGGTGTCGAGCT
Source organism: Actinomadura sp. B10D3 (assembly GCF_039871695.1). Taxonomy (NCBI): domain Bacteria; kingdom Bacillati; phylum Actinomycetota; class Actinomycetes; order Streptosporangiales; family Thermomonosporaceae; genus Actinomadura; species Actinomadura sp. B10D3. Next base: position 195,580 of record NZ_JBDPLY010000002.1, on the reverse strand, counting down.
GCTGCGCACGTACCAGCTCAACTTCGGCGGCAACATGGACTTCATGAACATGCTGGAGCGCAAGCGGCTCCAGTCCAAGAAGATCTCCAAGACGCAGTCGGTCACCTCGCAGATCCCGCACGAGATGGCCAAGGCCGACGTGCACATCGGACCGTCCGACCACGTGCCGTGGCTGGACGACCGCAAGTGGGCGTACGTGCGGCTGGAGGGCAAGTCGTTCGGCGACACGCCCCTCAACCTGGAGTACAAGCTGGAGGTCTGGGACTCCCCGAACTCCGCCGGCGTCATCATCGACGCGGTCCGCGCCGCCAAGATCGCCAAGGACCGCGGCATCGGCGGCCCGATCCTGTCGGCCAGCTCCTACTTCATGAAGTCGCCGCCCGAGCAGTACAACGACGACCAGGCGCACGAGGCGGTCGAAAGGTTCATCCGCGGCGACGTGGGCCGCTAAGCCCTGAGAGTCTGATCACAAAGTTCCCAAAGGACGCCCTGGCAGTGGACATCCCACTGTCAGGGCGTCCTTACTTCTGTAGAGAAAACGGTGATGTACCGGCCCTTTGTCACGCTCTGGCCCTACTGTGACACCGCCGGTTACTGCGCGCCAAGTGCCGAGTCTTCGAGGTGGGGAACGTGATGGCACGCGAGATCTTCAAGGTGTCGGTGGGGCTGACGGGCCTGGTGATGGGCATCGCCGGGTGCGCGGGAGGGGGTGACGACGCCTCCGCGGACGGCGCCTCCCGACAGGGCGGCACGCTCCGGGTCATCGGCTCGTCCGACGTCGAGCACCTCGACCCCGCGTCGGTGTCCAGCGTCGGCGCGTACGGGCTCGCGCGCACCTTCGCCCGGACGCTGTTCGGGACGCGCGCGTCCAACGACTTCCAGGAGACGATCCCCGTCCGGCCCGATGTCGCCGTGCGCATCCCCACGCGCGAGAACGGCGACATCTCCAAGGACCGCCGCACGTACACGGTCCGGCTCCGCGACGGCGTCCAGTGGAACGCGAGCCCGCCGCGCCCGGTCACCGCGTCCGACTTCGTCCGCGGCTTCGAACGGCTCTGCAACCCGGCGTCGCCGTCGTCCGGCAAGGGCTACTACCTCTCCACGCTCAAGGGGATGGACGAGTTCTGCCGCGGCTTCGGCTCCGTCGACGCGAAGAGCGCCACGGCGATCGCCGCCTACCAGCGCGACCACGACATCGAAGGCGTCCGCGCCAAAGACGACAGGACGCTCGTCTTCACGCTGAAGCGCCCCGCCAGCGACTTCCTCAACCTGCTGTCGCTGCCGTTCACCGCCGCCGCGCCGAAGGAGTACGACGCGTACGTCCCGGACAGCGCCGAGTTCCGGCAGCACACGATCTCCAACGGCCCGTACCAGATCACCGAGTACCGTCCGGGGCTCTCGTACGTGCTCTCCCACAACCCGGCCTGGCGCGCGGCGAGCGACCCCCTCCGCGAGCGCCATGTCGCCAAGATCCGGATCACGCTCGGGCAGGACTCGCCGGAGGCCGTCCAGCAGCAGATCGAGCAGGGCGTCGCCGACCTCGCGTGGGACCAGCCCGTCCCGACGTCCGCCATCCCCGATCTGCGGGACGACCCGCGCTTCGCGATCAGGGAGACCCCGAACAACAGCCCCTACCTCGTCTTCAACATGCGCAGCCCCAACAACGGCGGCGCGCTCGGCGACCGGGCCGTCCGGCAGGCCCTGGAGTACGCCATCGACCGCAGCGCCCTCATCAAGATCGTCGGCGGGCCCTCGGTGGCGAAGCCGCTGCACACGGTGATCCCGCCCGGAAACGCCGGATACGCCGCCCTGAACCACTACCCGACCCCCGGCGAGTCCGGCGACCCGGCCAAATGCCGCGAACTGCTCGGCAAGACGCGGTACTCCGGGCTCGAACTGAAGTTCCCGTACCGGACGAACAGCGTCCACAAGCTGATCGCCCAGTCGATCGCCGAGAACCTCGCCGCCTGCGGGGTCAAGACGAAACTCACCGCCGACTCGGGCGGCTCCTTCTACTCCGGCACGCTCTCCACCCCGGCCCGCGCCCGCGAAGGCGCCTGGGACATCGCCGCCCCCGGCTGGGTCCCCGACTGGTACGGCAACAACGGCCGCACCACCGTCCAGCCGCTCTTCGACGGCCGCACCTACGGGCAGAACTCCACCAACTACGGCGGCTACGACAACCCGCAGGTCAACGCCCTCATCGACGCCGCCCTCACCGCCCCCGACGCCGAGCACGCCGCCGGCTACTGGCAGCAGGCCGACCAGAAGATCATGGAGGACGCCGCGATCATCCCCCTCCTCGACCGCTCCCACACCCTCTTCCGCTCCTCCCGCGTCCACGGCGCCGTGTTCCTCCCCACGACCATGGCCTACGACTACACGGTGTTGTCTTTGCAGTAAGCGACGACTCGCCTTGCGGCTCGCTGCGCGATCAGGGTCTCGCTCCGCTCGCCCCTGCCTTCGGACGCGATCGCAACCATTGAGGTCGTCGCGTGGTCGCGCCGGTGGCTGAGGTCGATGCGCCCGCCTCCCGCTCCGGGTCTGGCGGGGTTCGGGGGGTTGGGGGAGGACGTACAGTGATCGCGTGGAAGCGGGTGAGTTGCGGGGAATCTTGCGGGGGCGGGACTTCCGGCGGCTCTACGGGACTCGGCTCGCTTCGCAGCTGAGCGATGGCGTCTTCCAGGTGGCGCTGGCCGGGTACGTGTTCTTCTCGCCGGAGCGGCAGACGACGGCCACGAAGGCCGCGGCGGCGTTCGCGGTGACGTTGCTGCCCTACTCGGCGCTCGGACCGTTCGCGGGCGTGTTCATCGACCGGTGGCAGCGGCGGCAGATCCTCGTGTGGACGCCCGTGCTCCGCGCTGTCCTGGTGCTTCTTGTCGCGGCCCTCGTCGCTGCGGGGCAGGACGGGCTGGGGTTCTTCCTCGGCGTCCTCGTCGTGCTGGGGGTCAACCGGTTCTTCCTCGCGGCGCTGTCCGCGGCGCTGCCGCATGTGGTGCGGCGCGACCAGCTGGTGACGGCGAACGCGTTCACGGTGACGTCCGGGACGGTCGTCGCGTTCGCCGGTGCGGGCGCCGGCTACCTGCTGCGGCGGCTGTTCGGCTCCGGGCATGACGGGACGGCGTCCATCCTCGTGGTCGCGGCGGCGCTGTTCCTGCTGGCGGGGGCGACGGCGACGACGCTGCCGAGGCGGCTGCTCGGTCCGCACCCGGCCGAGGACGCCCTGCCGGGGGCGCCGCGGGCGGAGCTGCCGCGGATCGTGGAGGCGCTCGGCGGCGTCCTGCACGGCCTGGCGGACGGGGCGCGGCACATCGCGCGGCGGCCCCAGGCGGCGCTGGCGCTCGGCGCGATCTCGTTCCACCGGTTCCTGTACGGCGTCGTCCTGATCATGACGCTGCTGCTGTGCCGGAACCACTTCGCCGACGACCCCGACCGGGGGCTGGAGACGTTCGCGCTGATGCTGGGCGTGTCCGGCGCCGGGTACTTCGCGGCGGCGCTGATCACGCCGCCGGTGGTGCGGCGGATCAGCAAGCAGGCGTGGGTGGCGTGGCTGCTCGCCGCGGCGGCGCTGAGCCTTCTGCTTCTGGGGACGTCGTTCGCGGAGCGTCCGTGGGCGGTGGGCGCCTTCCTGCTCGGCGTGGTGTCACAGGGCGTGAAGCTGTGCGTCGACACGACGTTGCAGGAGGGCATCGAGGACGCCTACCGGGGCCGGGTGTTCGCCGTCTACGACATGCTGTTCAACGCGACGTTCGCCGCGGCGGCCGCTGCCGCCGCCACGTGGCTGCCCCAGGACGGCCGCGCCACCGTCACCCTCATCGCGGTGATCGCCGCCTACGCCGCGGGCGCCGTCGCCTACCGGACGGCCGCGTCCCGGGTGCGCCGGCCGGCCCATGCCCTGCGCTGACTCAGAGCGATTCGGCGATCGCGTGGAGCGCGGCGGCGATGTGCAGGACCTCGTCCTCGGTGCAGACGTAGGGCGGCATCGTGTAGATCAGCTTGCCGAAGGGGCGGAGCCAGACGCCCTGCGCCATGGCGATCTCCTGGACGGACGCGACGTCCACCGGCTCCCGCGCCTCCACCACCCCGATCGCACCGAGGACGCGGACGTCCGCCACCCCCGGGAACGCGGCGGCGCCGTCGAGTTCGCTGGTCAGGAGCGCCTCGATGGTGTCGACCTCGTCCCGCCAGTCGCGCGACATCAGCAGGTCGATGGACGCGGACGCCACGGCGGCGGCCAGCGGGTTGGCCATGTACGTGGGCCCGTGCATGAGGGCGCCCGCCTCGCCGGACGTGATGCCGTGCGCGACGCGGTCGGTGCACAGCGTCGCGGCCATGGTCATGTATCCGCCGGTCAGGGCCTTGCCGAGGCACATGACGTCGGGGACGACCTCGGCGTGGTCGCAGCCCCACAGCTCACCCGTCCGGCCGAATCCGGTGGCGATCTCGTCCAGGATCAGCAGCAGGCCGTGCTCGTCGGCGATGTCGCGGAGGGCGCTCAGGTACTCGGGGGCGTAGAACCGCATGCCGCCGGCGCCCTGGACGATCGGCTCGGCGATGATCCCGGCGAGTTCGCCCGCGTGCTCGGCCGCCAGCCGGGACAGCTCGTCCAGGTACGCCTCGTCGGGGTCGGCCGAGTACCCGAGCGGGGGCGGCGGCGCGAACACGTGCCGGGCGAGGACGTCGCTGAACAGGTGGTGCATCCCGTTCACCGGGTCGCAGACGGCCATGTCGCCGAACGTGTCGCCGTGGTAGCCGCCCCGGACGGTGAGGAGCCTGCGGCGCTCCGGCCGCCCCTGCGACCGCCAGTACTGCAGCGCCATCTTGATCGCGACCTCGACGGCCACCGAGCCGGAGTCGGCGAAGAACACCTTGGTCAGCGGCTCCGGGGTGATCTCCACGAGCCGCTCGGCGAGCCGGACGGCCGGCGGGTGCGTGAGCCCGCCGAACATCACGTGTGCCATCTTCCCGAGCTGCCCGGTGACGGCGGCGTTCAGCCTCGGGTGGTTGTAGCCGTGCACGGCCGCCCACCAGGACGACATGCCGTCGATCAGCTCGGTCCCGTCCGCGAGGGTGAGCCGCACCCCGTCCGCCGACACGACGGGCAGGGCGGGCACCGGCGCGGGCATCGGGGCGTACGGATGCCAGATGTGCTCGCGGTCGAACTCCGCGATCCGCTCGGCCTCGCGGGGGCTCATCCGCCCCAGCTGGAGCGGGATCACGCGTCGCCGCCGGTCGTGATGCCCTCCTCGGCGGCCCAGGCGCGCAGGGCGTCGGCGGCGGCGTCCTTGCCGATGAGGCCGCGGTCGAGGCGGAGGTCGAGGAGGAAGCGGTAGGCGCGCCCGACGAGCGGGCCGGGGGTGATACCGAGGATCTCCTGGATCTCGTTGCCGTCGATCTCCGGGCGGATCGCGGCCAGCTCCTCTTCCTGCGCCAGGCGCTCGATCCGCGCCTCCAGGTCGTCGTAGGTGCGGCGCAGGCGGTCGGCCTTGCGCTTGTTGCGCGTCGTGCAGTCGGCGCGCGTCAGCTTGTGCAGGCGGCTGAGCAGCGGCCCGGCGTCGCGGACGTAGCGGCGGACGGCCGAGTCCGTCCACTCGCCGGTGCCGTAGCCGTGGAACCGCAGGTGCAGTTCGACGAGGCGGGAGACGTCGTTGATGACGTCCTTCGGGTAGCGCAGCGCGGTGAGCCGCTTGCGGGCCATCTTCGCGCCGACGACCTCGTGGTGGTGGAACGACACCCGCCCGCCCGGCTCGAACCGGCGCGTCTTCGGCTTGCCGATGTCGTGCAGCAGCGCCGCCAGCCGCAGGATGAGGTCGGGGCCGTCCTCCTCCTGGGCGATCGCCTGCTCCAGGACGATCAGCGAGTGCTCGTAGACGTCCTTGTGCCGGTGGTGCTCGTCGATCTCCAGGCGCAGCTTCGGCAGCTCGGGCAGGACGTGCGCGGCGAGGCCCGTGTCGACGAGCAGCGCCAGGCCCTGCCGCGGGTACTCGCCGCACAGCAGCTTGGACAGCTCGTCCCGCACGCGCTCGGCCGAGACGATCTCGATGCGGGCGGCCATGTCCTTCATCGCGCGGACGACGTCCGGGGCGACGGTGAAGCCGAGCTGCGCGGCGAAGCGGGCGGCGCGCATCATCCGCAGCGGGTCGTCGCCGAAGGAGTCCTCGGGGAGGCCGGGCGTCCGCAGCACCTTGCGCTTCAGGTCGGTGAGGCCGCCGAACGGGTCGACGAACTCTTGCCCGGGCAGCCGCGCCGCCATCGCGTTCACGGCGAAGTCGCGGCGGCGCAGGTCCTCCACGAGGGACGTCCCGTACGCGACCTCCGGCTTGCGGGACTTCGGGTCGTAGGACTCGCTGCGGTAGGTGGTGATCTCCAGTTCGACGCCGTCCTTGCGGAGGCCGATGGTGCCGAACTCGATGCCGATCGTCCAGTGCGCGTCCGCCCAGCCGCGGATGATCTCCAGGGTGCGCTCGGGCGGCGCGTCGGTGGTCAGGTCGACGTCCTTGGTGGGACGGCCGAGCAGCGCGTCCCGGACGGGCCCGCCGACCAGTGCCAGCTCGTGACCGGCCGCGGCGAACCGGGCGCCGAGGTCGTCGGCCACGGGCGCGATCCCGCGCAGCAGCTCGGCGATCGCGGTGCGGCGCGAGGACTCTGGGGTCACGTTCTGGTCAGGCACGGCCATCGAGCGTATTTCCTTGGTTGACGGGCTGACAAAGGACTTTCTGGCGATCTTCGGGGGGTCGGGCGGGAGTACTTTCGGGGGCCGAAGGAGGACGGAGCCCTTCCCATGCCGCGATCCCCGGGTTACGTTGCGGACACCCCGATGACGCCTGCGCGACCCGGTGAGCCCCCCGCACGACAACGGTAGCGGGATCCGAAAGGCCACGGTCCGCCGCACCTGCGGATGAGGCGCATCGTGAGGGTTTTACGTGATGTATGACGCGGGTTAGGTCGGTCGTTTCGGGTATGTGGGGGTTCCCCCCGCAGAGTGCGAAGCACGGGGACACAGCGAACCACGTTCCAGGTGTGAGCGGGGAGCCACCCCGCGGGATGGAGCCGAACATGAAGGACGCTCTCGTCATCCACCGCGCGCTGCTCGAATGGGAGGCCGTGCACGAGATCGTGCGGCTCCCCGTCGCGATGAGCAACGCGGACGAACTGCCGAAGGCGCTCGGCCTCCCGGCGGACCGGTGCCTGGTGACGCGCGTCTACTCCTGCGAGGACGCCCGCGGCCGGCCGTTCCTGACCGGCGTGCTCGTCCCGGCCGGGCGGCGGCCCTCCGCGGAGGCCGTGCGGCGCGCCGCCGGGGCCCGCACCGCCCGCCCCGCGCACGCCGACGTCGTCAACGCCGTCACCGAGTACGCGGCGGGCCTCGTCTGCCCGCTGCTCCTACCGGACTCGGTGACCCTGCTGATCGACCACCGCCTCACCGACCGGCTGCCCGCCGACGACGTCGTCTACACCGCGACGGGCGAGGCGTCCACCGCGCTCGGCATCCGGGCCGGCACCCTGTTCGCGCTCTGCCACGCCAAGCCCGCCGACCTCCTCTCCCCGCCGCCCGCGCGCGCCCCGAACCTCGACCGCGCGGCCACTTGAGCCTTCCCGCGAACCGGTCGGCGGGGCCCGGCGCGCGGGGCACTGCATCTAGACTCGACGCCGTGGTGCGGGAAAACCATGCCCGCCGTCCCGAAGCCTGCACGGTGCCGGACGGCCCCCGGGCGGACGCGGAGTGAGAGCGGGCGCGGCGTGAGGACGGTCCAACGCGTGGCGGCGCTGGCCGCTCTGCTGCCCTGTCTCGCGATGGCGGCGCCCGCCGCCCTGGCGCACCCGTCCGGGGCCCGGCCGCCGAACCGGGCGCAGGCGCTCGCCCGCGCGCAGGTGGGGCTGGCGCTGACGAAGGTCACCCCCAAGACCCTCGGCGAGAACTCCAAGATCGAGATTTCCGGGGCGGCCAAGAACCGCACCGAGGGCCAGCTGGCCGGCCTCACCCTGCGGCTGCGGTACAGCGCGCAGCCCGTCACCAGCCGCATCCAGCTCGACCAGATCGCGAAGGGCCAGCCGAGCTCGCTGCCCAACGTCGGCCCGCAGCAGCCGCTCGCGCAGGCGGCCGCGCCCGGCGCGAAACAGAACTGGACGTTCCGCACCGGCACCAAGCAGCTCGGGCTGCGCCCGCCCGTCGGCACCCCCGGCGTCTACCCGGTGGGCGTCGAGGTGCTGAACTCCGCCCAGCAGGTCGTCGGCGGCATCACGACCTTCCTGACCCTCATGCCGAAGCAGCGCCGCTTCAAGCCGGTGGCGGTCGGCTGGATCGTGCCGCTCATCGACCGGATGCACCGCACCAACGACCAGACCTTCATCGACGACCGGCTCAGCAAGGACCTGGCGCCCGGCGGCCGGCTCCGCCGGATCGTCGACGCCGCGGCCGCCACCGGCACCCCCCTCACCTGGGCGATCGACCCCGCGCTGCTGGACGACGTGCAGCGGATGGCGTCCGGCCACTACTACGTCCGGGCGCCCGGCGCGAAGAAGGCCACGCGCAAGGAGAAGAGCGCGGTCGCGGCGGAATGGCTGACGGCCCTGAAGAACGCCGCCAAGGGCGACCCCTACTTCGTCCTCCCGTACGGCGACCCCGACGTCACCGCCCTCGTCCGCCGCAAGACGACCCGCGACATCGGCATCGCGTTCGACCAGCGCAACACCGGGCTGGTGGCGCAGATCCTCGGGCGGGCGCCCGAGGCGCACGTCGCCTGGCCGGCCGGGGGCGCCGGCGGCCCCGGCACGCTCGACCAGCTCGCCAAGTACGCGCTGAAGGACGGCGGGGCGTTCCTGATGAACAGCTCGCAGTTCCAGAACCCGGCGAACGGCACGCAGCCGAACGCGGCCAGCGCGCTCCAGACCCACCTGGGCGTCAAGAAGACGCTCATCTTCGACCAGACGATGAACCAGATCGTCAGCGACGGGCCGCGGACGGCGTCCGGGGCCCTGCTCGGCGAGCAGCGCTTCCTCGCCGAGACGGCGGTGATCGCGGGGGAGGCGCCGAACGCCCAGCGCACCGTCGTCGTCGCCCCCGACCGGCACTGGAACCCCGCCGACGGGCTCGCGAAGAGCCTGCTGAGCTACACCAAGGGCGCGTCCTGGCTGCGCGAGGTGCCGCTGCGGAAGATCGAGTCGGCCGCGCCGCAGCAGCGCGTCTTCAACGGCTACCCGGACCCTTACCAGCGCTACGAGCTCGGCGACGCCCACCTCGACCACACCCAGGCGATCGCGGAACGGGCGGCGGCGTTCCGCGCCGTCATGACCGGCCCGATCAAGATCTCCTACGAACGGGCCTTGCTGCGCCTGGAGTCGGTGGCGTGGCGGTCCTCCCCGGGACGCGCCAAGCGGGCCCGCAACCAGCTGGAGACCGAGCTGAAGGACGACATGGGCAAGGTCCGCGTCGTCACCACCAAGAACAAGCGCGTGCTGATGGGCGGCAGCTCGGGCCGGCTGCCGGTCCTCATCGAGAACACGCTGCCCGACCAGGCGGTGGCGGTCAGGCTCGTCGTGACCTCGGAGAACGCCGCGAAGCTCCGGCTCGGAGGGCTGAACCCCGACGAGGCGCTGATCGAGCTGCAGCCGGGCGACCGCGCCCAGCGGTGGATCCCGGCGCAGGCCGCCGGCAACGGCAACTTCAAGGTCAACCTGGAACTGCAGATCCCGGAGTCGCGCGGGCGGACGTACGGCAGCGGCGAGACCATCACGGTCACCGTCACCGGCTACGGGCGCATCGCCCTGCTCATCACGGGCGGCGGACTTGCCGTACTCTTCGTGGGCGTCGGAGTGCGGGCCCTCAGAGCGAGGCGCCGCCGGAAAGCGGAGGCAGCCGGTGACGGACCGACCGGAATGGGATCGGCAGGGCCAGGGGAACCAGGGGACGGGTTCCCCGGTTCCGGGCTCTCAGGGGCCGGGATACCCGCCGCCGAACTCCCCGGGGTATCCGGGTCAGGGCCATCCCCAGAGGCCCCGCCCTCCCCAGGGACCCCCGCAGGGCCCGCCGCAGGGCCCCCCGCCCCAGGGACCTCCTCCCCCCCAGGGGCCCCCGCCGCCGCGCCCACCGGACCAGGGGCGGCCGGGCCGGCCGTACCAGAACCCCCAGCCACCGCAGGGATACCCGAGCCCGCCGCCGACGGGCAGGCCGCCCGGCGCGGCGAGCACCGCCGCCGAGACGGCGATTGACCTGCCCCTCCCCGCAGGCGGCTCCCCCGTCGCCGACACCACGATCGTCGATACGCCCGGTCCCGGCGGGTCCGGCGGGTCCGGCGGGTCCGGGAAGGGCGCGTCCGGCATCCTGCGCTCCGGCGCGATCATGGCGGTGGGCACCCTCGCGTCCCGCGTCACCGGCTTCCTGCGCACCGCCGTCATCGTCGCGGCGCTCGGCACCGGCCTGCTCGCCAACGCCTACAACACCGCCAACACGATCCCCAACCAGATCTACGACCTGCTGCTCGGCGGCATCCTGACCAGCGTCATCGTCCCGCTGCTGGTCCGGGCGAAGCAGCGCGACCAGGTCTACGGCGAGCAGTACGAGCAGCGCGTGTTCACCCTCGCGGTGATCGGCCTCGGCGCCCTCACCGTCGTGTCGGTGCTGCTCGCGCCGCTGTTCATCAGCGCCCTCGCGGGCAGCTACACCGGTGACCAGCGCGAGGTCGCCGTCCTGTTCGCCCGGTTCTTCCTGCCGCAGCTGTTCTTCTACGGCGTCGGCGCGTTCGCCGGCGCGATCCTCAACACGCGCGGCAGCTTCGGCGCGCCGATGTGGGCGCCGGTCCTGAACAACATCGTCGTGATCGCCATCGGCGGCGCCTTCCTCGCGATCACCACCGGCCGCGTCGACCCGTCCTCGATCTCCGACGGGCAGATGCTGCTGCTGTCGGTCGGCACGACCGGCGGGATCGTCCTGCAGACGGTCGCGCTGTGGCCGTCACTGCGCCGCGTCGGGTTCCGGTGGCGGCCCCGGCTGGACTTCCGCCGCGGCGAGATCGGCGAGGTCGGCAAGATGGCCGGCTGGACGCTGCTGTACGTCATCGCCACCCAGGCCGCGCTCGCCGTCGTCACCGCCCTCGCGAACCGGGCCGGGAACCTCGCCGTCGACGAGGGCCTCGGCGAGGGCTACGGCTACACCCCCTACTTCAACGCCTACCAGCTCTTCCAGCTCCCCTACGCGATCGTCGGGGTGTCGGTGATCACCGCGCTGCTGCCGCGGATGAGCCGGTTCGCCGCCGAGGGCAAGACCGCCGACGTCCGCGCCGCGTTCTCCAGCGGCCTGCGGCTCTCCTCCGTGATCATCATGCCCGCGGCGGCGCTGATGCTGGTGCTCGGCCCGGAGATCACCACGGTGCTGTTCGCGCACGGCAACACCACCTCCGACGACGCCCTGGTGATCGCGCGGGTCATGCAGATGTTCGCGATCGCGCTCGTGCCGTTCTCCGTCTACCAGCTCATGCTGCGCGTCTTCTACGCCCACGGCGACACCCGCACGCCCGCGCTCGTCGGCCTCGTCGTCACCACGTCCAACATCGTGATGGCGTTCACCGCCTACAACGTCCTCGACGTGAAATGGATCGTCACCGGCATCGCCGGCGGGTTCGCGATCACCAACCTGGTCGGGACGATCACCTGCTGGCTGGTGCTGCGGCGCAAGCTCGGCGGCATCGACGGCCGCCGCATCGTCGGCGGCCACCTGAAGCTCCTCGTCGCGATCTGGCCGCTCGTCGGGTTCGCCTACGCCGCCCACACCGTCGCCGACGCGCTGGCCGGCACCGACACGCTGCTCCCGGCACTCGCCACCCTCGTCGCCGGTTCCGTAGGCGGCGGGCTGCTCTACGTGTTCTTCGCCAGGCTGATGCGGGTCGAGGAGATCCAGACCACGCTGGCCACGTTCGCCCGGCGCCTGCCGGGTCGAGCAAAGTAAAAGGACGCGCGGCGATAAGACGGGCCACCGATGCGAGTAACCACTACCATGTGGGGGACTACGGCTTGCGGGGCGACACCCTGGGGAACGCAAAGAGGAGGGTCGGAGGCGTAAGCTGCCACGCCACGAACATGGGATCTGACCACCTGTGCAGGACGTTGCCGTGAGCACGTCAGTCATCGAGCCCGGCACCCGTCTCGCCGGCCGCTACAGGCTTGAGAAGCGCATCAGCGACTCGGGCGGATCGTCGCTCTGGAAGGCGATCGACGAGATCCTTGCGCGGGCGGTCGCCGTCCGTACCTTCGACCCCGAATTCCCCCGGATCGCCGAGGCCGTCACCTCCGCACGGTCCGCCAGCCGGCTCACCGACCCCCGCCTCACCCAGGTGTTCGACGCCGACGACTCCGGCGAGAGCGCCTACATCGTCAGCGAATGGGTCGCCGGCGAGACGCTGGAGGGCATGCTCGGCAAGGCCCCGCTGGAGCCGGGCCGCGCCGCGACCCTGCTGTACGAGGCGTCCGAGGCGATCTCCGCCGCACACGCCGCCGGGCTCTCCCACCTCTGCCTCACCCCCCGCGACCTCGTCTGGACGACCGGCGGCACCGTCAAGCTCCTCGGCGTCGCGATCGACGCCGTCCTCGGCGACCGGCAGTCCGACGACCCCGCCGCCGAGGACGTCCGCGGCCTCGGCCGGATGCTGTACGCGGCGCTCACCGCCCACTGGCCCGGCGACGAGGACGGCTCCGGCCTGCCCGCCGCGCCCGCCGCCGACGGCGTCCCGCACGCGCCTCGCCAGGTCCAGGCCGGCATCTCCCACGCGATCGACGCGATCGTCTGCCGCTGCCTCGGCATCGGCACCGCCGAGCCGCTCGCCGCCCCCGCCGACCTCGCCAAGGCGCTGCGCGGCGTCCCGCGCACCCCGCTGCCGCTGTTCGCGGGCCTCGGCCACGCATCCCCCACGCCCCCGCGGACCACCCCGCCCCGGCGCCCCGCCACCCCCTCGACGGCGGCGACGACGCAACCGCACCGGCCGCCCGCGCCCGAGACCCAGGCGTCCTCGCACGTCCCGCCGCCGCGGTCCCGTTCCCAGCGGCACGCAGCCCCTCCTCCTCCGCCCGCCACGTCCACCCGGACGAGCCCGGCGCACGGGCATGCCGCATCGAAACGTCCCGCCAACCGGGCCCTGCTCGGCGTCGCGGCGGCCGCGCTGACCGTCATCGTCGGTCTCGGCGCCTGGGCGCTGTCCAGCAGCGGCGGCGACGGCGACCCCAAGGACGGCGGCGTCACCGACAAAGGCAAGACGAGCGCTCCGGCCGCGCCGTCCGTCGTGAAGCTCACCCCGCAGAACATCGAGCCCGCCGAGCTCCGCGCCCCCGCGGGCAACGGCGACGACAACATCGGCAAGAACCTGTCCACGCTGATCGACGGCAAGCCCGGCGGCGCGTGGGAGACGCAGGGATACACCAGCACCGACTTCGGCAGGCTGTCCAAGGGCCTCGGCGTCCTGCTCGACATGGGCAAGCCCGTCAAGGTCGCCAACGTCAAGATCCACTCTCCGGTCAGCGGCGGGACGCTCCAGGTCCGGGTCGGCGACTCCCAGACCCCGACCGCCCTGCAGCGCGTCGGCGAGCAGGCCCCCAACGGCGGCGAGCTGACCATCACCGCGAACCCGCAGGCCACCGGCCGGTACGTGCTCGTGTGGTTCACCGAGCTTCCCGGCGGCAAGTTCCGGGGACGGCTCGGCGAGATCACCGTCTACGGCCAGGCGGGCTGACCCCCTCTCCCCGCCCGTCACATGAGCTGTGACGTGGACCGGCGCATGTCTGTATCGTGCCTGTGAGCACTTTGTCCCCTCGTCCCCAGGAATCCTTGGTGCCTACCTCAGCAGCCGGTCGAGGACGTCCGGCGCCGGCCTGGCGTCCCGAACGAGAAAGCGGTCGCTCATGACGTCGGTGAGCATGCGTCGCGTCGACGAGGTGCCCGACAAGGAGCTCCTCGCCCGGCACGCCCAGGGGGACCCGCACGCCTTCGCCGAACTCGTCCACCGGCACCGCGACCGGATGTGGGCGGTCGCGCTGCGGACGCTCGGCGACCCGGAGGAGGCCGCGGACGCGCTGCAGGACGCCTGCCTGTCGGCGTTCCGCGCGGCCGGACGGTTCCGCGGCGACGCGGCCGTCACCACCTGGCTGCACCGCATCGTCGTCAACGCCTGCCTCGACCGCATCAGGCGCAAGTCCGTCCGCCCGGCGACGCCGATGGGCGACGACGCGACCTTCGACGCCGTCGCGCCCAAGATGCCGGACCCGACCGACGCGCACGGCGTGTCCCTCGACGTCCACACCGCCCTGGAGCAGCTGCCGTTCGAGCAGCGCGCCGCGCTCGTCCTCGTCGACATGATGGGCTACTCCGTCGACGACGCCGCGCAGGTGATGGAGGTCCCGCCCGGAACGATCAAGAGCCGGTGCGCACGGGGTCGCGCCAGGCTCGCCCCCCTTCTCGTGCACCACCGGAACCGACGGGAACGCAAAAACGTCGGAGGTGTGGAAGGAGGTGGCATGCCCAAGTGAACCCCGCACACCTTGACTACGACGTCTTGGCCGACCTGGCCGAGGGACTACTCGAAGACGACGAAGCCGCCTCCGTCAACGCGCACCTCGACACCTGCGCCGAGTGCCGTGAGCTGTCCGCCGACCTTGCGGACGTCTCCCGGATCCTGGCGGAGGCACCCGTGCCGTCCATGCCCGCCGAGCTGGCCGAACGCATCGACACCGCCATCGCGGCGGAATCGATGCACACCGCCACCGTGGTGAGCCTGGAGCAACGGCGCGGAAGGCGGCATTGGCGGATACTGTCGGCGGCCGCGGCGGCGGTGATCGTGGTCGGCGGCGGAGCGACCGTCGGCAAGATCGCGCTCGACGGTGCGAACGGCAGCGACGGCGCGGCCCAGGCCCCGGCCCAGGACCGCACCTCGGGCGAGGCCCCGTCGGGGATGAACCCGAGGCTGGCGGCTCCGGAGCCGGCGTTCAAGGTCGCGCACAGCGGCACCGACTACCGTCCCGGAACCCTCGGTGACCAGGTGGGCCGGGTCGTCAGTGGCGAGCAGGAACTCCGCGCGAGCGCCGCACCCCCCGACGCCCGTCTCCGGGGATGCGTCACGAGCGTCACCAACAAGCGGTCGCTCCAGCTGGTCGACCAGGCGAAGTACGACGGGAAACCGGCGATCGTCATCGCCGTGAAGGGCGACGAGCCCGGAAAGCACAACATCTGGGTCGTCGGTCCGAACTGCACCGCCCAGAATCACCACCTGTTGAAGAAGCTCACCAACGCCTGACGCAGGCTTCTACACATATCCGAAGGCCATGGACGCCCCGACCGTCGTCCATGGCCTTCCTCGCAGCAAGGCACGCCCGCCGGTCACACCGAAGGATCCGGACGTTGCGGATGGGGCCGTTCAGAGGGAGGCCAGGAAGTCCAGGGCGATCGTCCAGGCGCGTTCGGCGGCGTCGGCGTCGTGGTCGGGCAGGTCCGGGTCGGTGAACAGGTGCCCGGCGCCCCGGTAGCGGAAGACCTCCACGTCCGCGCCCGCCTTGCGCATCTGCAGGTACCAGGCGTTCAGCCAGTCGACGGGCTCCCACGTGTCGGGGTCGGCGACGTGCAGCTGCACCGGGATGTCGGTGGACGCGCCCTCCGCGATGTCGGACGTGCCGTGCATCAGCAGCAGCCCGCCGGCCTTCTCGTCGGCGAACGCGAGGTTCTGGGCGATGGAGCCGCCGAGCGAGAACCCCGCGTAGACGAGCCCGCCGTCGCCCGTCAGGGGCGCCGCGGCCGCGACACCGCGCCGCAGCAGCTCGTCCCGTCCGATCTCCTCCTTGATCTCGATCCCGGCCTCGGCGTCGTCGACGACGCGTCCGTCGTAGAGGTCGGGGACGTGCACCTCGTGCCCCGCCGCGCGGAGCCGGTCGGCCGCCTGGTGCACCGCGGGCCGCAGCCCGTACATCGAGTGGAGAAGCAGGATGCGTGCCATGAGCCACACCCTAGAGCAGCCCTGATCCCCGCCGGACGGACCCGGTGGGCGGCCGGTCTCCGCGTGCCGGGAATCCTCGGGCCCTAGGATCGGTTGACGCGACTGGTAGGCCGGACGTGCGGCACCGGCGGCCAACGAGGAGAGGCAAGAACTGTGAGCGACGTCCGTAACGTCATCATCATCGGGTCCGGTCCCGCGGGCTACACGGCCGCCGTCTACGCGGCTCGCGGCGACCTGAAGCCGCTGGTCTTCGAGGGTTCGGTGACGGCCGGCGGTGCGCTGATGAACACCACCGACGTGGAGAACTTCCCCGGGTTCCCCGACGGGATCATGGGTCCTGACCTCATGGACAACCTCCGCAAGCAGGCCGAGCGGTTCGGTGCCGAGCTCGTCACCGACGACGTGACCGAGGTGGACCTGACCGCCGACCCCAAGGTCGTCAAGGTCGGGGACGAGACCTACCTCGCCCGGACGGTGATCGTCGCGACCGGCTCCGGCTACCGTGAGCTGGGCCTGCCGGACGAGAAGCGGCTCTCCGGACGCGGCGTCTCCTGGTGCGCGACCTGTGACGGCTTCTTCTTCCGCGAGCAGGACATCGCCGTCGTCGGCGGCGGCGACACCGCAATTGAAGAGGCGATCTTCCTGACCAAGTTCGCCCGCTCCGTGACGGTGATCCACCGTCGGGACGAGCTGCGCGCGTCCAAGATCATGCAGGATCGGGCCTTCGCCAACGAGAAGATCAAGTTCCTGTGGGACAGCGAGGTGACGGCGATCCACGGCGACGACCGCGTCACCGGGGTGACCGTCCGCAACACCAAGTCCGGCGCAGAGTCGGAACTGGAGATCACGGGCCTGTTCATCGCGATCGGCCACGACCCGCGCAGCGACCTGTTCGCCGGGCAGCTGGAGACCGACACCGACGGCTACCTGCTGGTCGACGCCCCGACGACGAAGACCAAGATCCCCGGCGTCTTCGCCTGCGGCGACGTGGTCGACCACATCTACCGCCAGGCGATCACCGCGGCGGGCAGCGGCTGCGCGGCCGCCATCGACGCCGAACGCTGGCTCCAGGACCAGGACGCCGCCGAGACCGTCCCGCAGGCCTGACCCACCACCGCGAGGCAGGGCGGGGCCCCCGCCCTTCCCGGCCATGCCACCACCACCGGACGGACGAGCCGCATCGCGGGCGGGGAAGGGTCCCGCCCGCGCGAGAGCAGAGGGAGAAACATGAAAGCCGTGACCGACGCCGACTTCGCGACCGAGGTCCTCGAGAGCGACAAGCCGGTCCTCGTCGACTTCTGGGCGGAATGGTGCGGCCCGTGCCGGATGGTGGCGCCGATCCTGGAGGAGATCTCCAGGGAGCACGGCGACAAGATCGACATCGTCAAGCTGAACATCGACGATAACCCGCAGGTGCCGCAGAAGTACGGTGTCCTGCAGATCCCGACGATGAACATCTACAAGGGCGGTGAGGTCGTCAAGCAGATCATGGGCGCCAAGCCGAAGGCCGCCCTGCTGAAGGACCTCGCCGACTTCATCTGAGCCGCCTCCCGCCTCCCGCGGCGAGCGCGAAGAAGCGTGTGGCCCGCACTCCCACCGGAGTGCGGGCCACACGTCGTTCAAACCGGCTCAGATCACCTCAGACCGGCCGCAGCGCTCCTTCGGGAGTCATGGAGCCCAGGAGTCGTTCGAGCGCCACCTCGACGTCCTCACGCCACGACAGGGCCGACTTCAACTCAAGGCGCAGCCGCGGATACCGGTGGTGCGGCCGGACGGTCTTGAACCCGACCGACAGCAGGTAGTCGGCGGGCACCATGCACCCGCCCTCCTCGCCCTTGAGGTCGCCGAACGCCTCGATCGCCTTCACCGTCCGGCGCGTCAGGTCCTTCGCGACGCCCTGGACGAGCATCCGGCCGAGGCCGCCGCCCGCGAACTCCGGCAGGATGTGCGCGGTCATCAGCAGCACCGCGTCCGCGCTGACCGGGCTCGTCGGGAACGCCACCGAGCGCGGCACGTACAGCGGCGGCGCGTACATCACGAACCCCGCCGGCACGTTGTCCACGTACACGATCTTTCCGCAGCTGCCCCATTCCAGGAGCGTCGAGGAGATCCACGCCTCCTTCTCCAGACCGGCGTCCCCGCTGTCCTGCGCCCGCTCCCGGCTCACCGGGTCGAGTTCCCAGAACACGCACCCGCGACAGCGGTGCGGCAGATCACCGAGATTGTCCAGCGTGATGTTGACGAGACGACGCGACACCGGGTCGGCACCCCCTGCTGCGATCCTCGCCCGTCGGGCCTGGAACCCGTGGCGGCGGAAGTTCCCGGCAACCATCCGGGACCCGCGGGCATCGTATCGGACAGGAGTTTTCCCAACCTCGCGGCACGCCACACCCGCGGGCGGCGCCGCGATGACCATGGCGTAGTTTGCAGGGAAGCCATTTCCACCTCGGAGGTGCCTCGTGGAACAGCACTCGCGTTCAGATGCCTACGCCGATCGCTACGCCGCCCGTGCCGCCGGCATGGTGCCGTCCGAGATCCGGGCTCTGTTCGCGATGGTCGCCCGTCCCGAGGTGGTCTCCCTGGCCGGCGGAGCGCCGTACGTGTCGGCGCTCCCCCTCGACGCCGTCGGCCAGATGGTCGGTGAGCTCGTCGCCGGCAAGGGCGCCGAGGTGCTCCAGTACGGCTCCGCCCAGGGCGACGAACTGCTCCGCGAGCACATCTGCGAGGTCATGTCCCTGGAGGGCGTGCACGCGTCCGCGGAGGACGTCGTCGTCACGGTCGGCGCCCAGCAGGCGCTCGACCTCATCACGAAGATCTTCATCGATCCCGGGGACGTCATCCTCGCCGAGGCCCCGTCCTACGTCGGCGCGCTCGGGACGTTCGCCGCCTACCAGGCCGACGTCGTGCACGTACCGCTGGACGAGGGCGGCCTCATCCCCTCAGCGCTCCGGGAGACCCTGGCGCGGCTGCGTCGGGAAGGCCGGCGGGTCAAGTTCCTCTACACCGTCCCGACGTTCCAGAACCCCGCGGGCGTCACGCTCACGACGGCCCGGCGCGCCCAGGTGCTCGAAATCTGCGCCGAGTACGACGTGCTCGTCATCGAGGACAACCCCTACGGCCTCCTCGGCTTCGACGGCGAGCCGATGCGGGCCCTCCGCGCGGACGACGCGGAACGCGTCATCTACCTCGGGTCGTTCTCCAAGACCATCGCGTCCGGCCTGCGCGTCGGCTGGGTGCTGGCGCCCCACGCGGTGCGGGCCAAGCTCGTACTGGCCGCCGAGTCGGCGATCCTGTGCCCCTCGAACTTCTCCCAGCTCGCCGTCCGCGAGTACCTCGCCACCCAGCCGTGGCGCGAGCAGATCAAGGACTTCCGCGAGCTGTACCGGGCCCGCCGCGACGCGATGCTGGAGTCCCTCGACCAGCTGATGCCGGACGGTTGCACGTGGACGCGTCCGGCGGGCGGCTTCTTCGTCTGGGTGACACTCCCGGAAGGCCTCGACGCCAAGGCGATGGCGCCGCGGGCGATCGCCGAGCGCGTCGCCTACGTCCCCGGCACCGGCTTCTACGCGGACGGCACCGGGCACCGGCACATGCGCCTGTCCTACTGCTTCCCGGAACCCCACCGGATCCGCGAGGGCGTCCGCCGACTCGCCGGCGTGGTGGAGCAGGAGATCCAGCTCCGGAACACCTTCGGCGGCGCGGTCGGCGACAGCTCCACCGGCGTCCACACACCCGGACCAGACGTCGTCTGACCGTTTCACGTGAAACGAGGGGCACCTGCATTGGAACTCGGACATGTCGTCGTCCTCGCCGGGGGACTGTCCTACGAGCGAGAGGTGTCGCTCCGGTCCGGGCGCCGTGTCGCGGATGCCCTCCGCGCCCGCGACATCCCCGTCGAACTCCGCGACGCGGACGCGACACTGCTGGACGCCCTGACGGACGACCCACCGGACGTCGTGTTCCCCGTCCTGCATGGCGCAGCGGGGGAGGACGGTTCCATCCGCGACGTGCTCGAACTGCTCGACGTCCCCTACGTCGGCGCCCGCCCCGACGCATGTCGCGTCGCCTGGGACAAGCCGACGGCCAAGTCCGTCGTGCGCCGTGCCGGCCTGCGGACACCCGACTCCGTCGCCCTGCCGAAGGAGGTCTTCCACGACCTCGGCGCCACGTCGGTCATGGACAAGATCGTCGGCAGCCTCGGCCTCCCCCTGTTCGTGAAGCCCACCCGCGGCGGCTCGGCGCTCGGCGCGTCCGTCGTGCATGAGGCGTCCGGCCTGTCGGCCGCCATGGTCGGCTGCTTCGCCTACGGCGACGCCGCCCTCGTCGAGCGCCACATCGCGGGCACCGAGGTGTCCGTCAGCGTCATCGACCGCGACGGCACCCCCACCGCCCTCCCCGCCGTCGAGATCGTCGCCCCCGGCGGCGTCTACGACTACACGGCCCGCTACGACGCCGGCGACACCGAGTTCGTCACCCCCGCCCGCCTCACCCCCGAGGCGTCCACCCGCGCGACCGCCGCCGCCGTCACCGCCCACCGCGCCCTGGGCCTCCGCGACCTGTCCCGCACCGACCTGATCGTCTCCGAGGACGGCGAGGTCCACTTCCTGGAGGTCAACGTGGCCCCCGGCATGACCGAGACAAGCCTCCTCCCCCGAGCCATCAGCGCCGCCGACCTGGACCTGGGCGAAGTCTGCGAATCCCTCCTCCAGGCCCACCTCCCCTAACAACCCCACGCGCACCTCACAGGCAGAACAGCGGCGACCTAACCGAAGCTGCCGTCGGCACACCACGAAGCCAGGCAGCGGCAACCAAGCCCGCCCAGCGCATCCCCCGACCCCGCACAAACCACCTGCCTGTCTCGCCAGACGTCCAACTACTACGGCCAACCATCGAGCCCGCTCGCCCAGCCCCGGCGACCACCGCGCGGGGGCCGGCCGGCACGCCAGGCCGCCGCCTCGCCGCCGACCTCCGAACTGGCGCACAAGGGAGGCGCTTCGTGAAGCGTCAGCACTGGAGCCAAGCGCACCACCGCACCCCTCCCGCCGTGCCACGCTCCCGTCCCGGGCCCCGCCTCGCGCCCGCCACACCGGAAGTCGGCGTCCCAAGAGCCACCGCGCCGAGCCACCGGCCGCGGCATCGGTTCGACGCGAACTGGCGGCGCTGCCGCACCGCACCCGCCATGCCGCACCCGCAAGCACACGAGCAGAGCCGCCGGACGAATGCCAGGTGTTTGTTGGTTCGACCCTGGGCTGGCGGCACCCCCAGCCCGGCGTCTCGGTAACGCGCGTAGCGCCGCGGAAGGCGCGGCACGCAGCACCAGCACCGGAGCCACGCGCACCGCCACACCGCACCCCTTCCGCCATGCCAAGCCCCTATGCCGCGGCTCCGCCCGGCGGCGGCCGTACCGCGCCCCGGTACCGGGAGTCGGCGTGCCAAGAGCCGCCGTGCCGGGACACCGGCCGGACGCCCTGGACGTTGGTTTGACGGCGGGTCGGCGGCACCCGCCGTCAAACCGGTGTCGCGAGTGGCGGTGCGGGACTGAGGGGGCGGCCTCGATCGACACGGGGCCAAAAGCTCCACCCCAGCCTCTGTCACTCCGGTTTGGCATACTTCCGCCGCATGATGATCAGCCTCCCGGAGATCAGCCGGTTGGCCCGGGAACGGCTCCCCGCCGATCTTGCGGACCGATACTGCTCCCTCCTGCGACCGTCCGGCCAGATCCTTTCGGCCGCTCAACCCGGAGACGAACAGGTCGGCTTCCTAGGCGGCGAACCGAAGCTTCCGGAGACCTCTGATTGGCCGATGTGGGAAGGTCACGGCCCGCTGTCCTTCGTTGCGGCACTCGACTGCGGTCCACTGTCGACCACCCAGACGGGGGCGCTGCCCGCGAGCGGCACATTGCTCTTCTTCTACTTCGACGGGCAGGCCGACAACTACCAGAGCTGGGTTCATCCGTCGGAACCGGAGTCCCAGCCCGGATCACGGGTCCTGAACATCCCTGCGGGAACACCCGTACAGCCATGCCGGACACCGAGTCCGCTGGAGCCCTACAAGCAGGTGCCGCTCCGCGCCGAACCAGCCGTTGCCCTGCCACTGATCGAGACCTTCGAGATGTATGAGCCGCTTTGCATCGCCCCCGAGACGCTGGACACCGACCCGATGTACGCCGAGTTCAACGACGCCGTGCGGGACCTGTGCTTTACCCACAAACATCAAATAGGCGGCCTGCCCGGCAATGTCCAAGGCGAGGTCGAGTATGAGGTCGCCGACTTCTCCCCGGAGTGGGACGTCGACGACTTCACCCCCGACAATCCCCATCTGGACGACATCCTGGCCGAGGCGTCGCGTTGGGAGCTCCTGGCTCAGTTCGCCGGGGACGACGACGCCGGCATGATGTGGGGTGACGCGGGCGTCCTCTACTGGCTGGCCACCGCCCAGGACCTCGCCGCCCAGAGGTTCGACAAGGCCCGTTTCACCTGGCAGTGTCACTGAGTTCATTCGCACTGGGCACGTGCTCGACCATCCGGTCCGCGACACCACCACGCCCCCAGGCTCACCGACCGCACCCACGCTCCCTACTGGGTGGGTGCGAGACGCCTTGAAGCGCTGAGCACGACAAGAGTGCAGGAAGTTCCCCGGGACCTACAGAGCGGGAATGCCTGTGCTCAGTGGTCACGCCCTACTGTCACACCACTCGCTTCACTCAGTTCTCGCCCGCCTTGGGATGGCCGGCCCGCTATCGCCCTTGACCGTTCAGTCGTGTTGGTCACATACCGTATCCAGTACAGTGCTGCGGGTTTCTCAGAATGTCGCCTGGGCCTGGGGTCGGATCACCAAGTGGTTGGAGTCGAACTTTCCGGAGGAAGCGGCCCAGATCGCGCCGCCCGCCTCCCACGACGCCGTCGCCGCCGCGCGGTCCGCCATGGGTGGGAGCCTGCCGTCCGACCTCGTTGCCTGGTGCGGCTGCAGAACGGCTTCGCCGACACCGTCGGCGCGATCGTGATTCCACCCTGGTTCAGCCCCGCCTCCGCCGAAGACGCGCTGCGTAGCCGGGACTCGTGGGTCGAACACTGGAACCGTGCTGTGCTCGACGGCTTTTCGGACTACGACGCCGACGGTTTCGCCGCAGAGGGCGAAGACCCGATCGAGCCTGCCGACGGCCGAAGCGATGCCGAAGCACACGCCGACTACGTTGAGGAGCATCTGCGCCGGCCCGCCGGGGCGCCGTGCACACTCGCGTTTCTGCCCGTCTGGCTGCCAATCGTCGACGGGTCGTCGTCCGGAGACCTGTTCGTCGACCTGCGGGAGGGGCCGGAGTACGGCTGTGTGCGGTGGTTCGAGCGCACCGGCGGCGCCGAGAACGGCGCCTGGTCGCCCAGTGTCACGGCGATGCTCGCGGAAACCGCCGATGCCCTATGCAACGGCACCCCGATACGTGGCCACGTCCAGACCGTCGACGGCGGGGGCTACCTGTGGTGGGAGAAGGCTTAGTCGTCCTCGCGCCAAAGTGGTTGGTGGCTTCACGGCGTCACTCGAAGGCTGGTCTCCGGCACCGATTCCCGAGTCACGCATGCGCCACCCACGGGGGCGAGGCAGCGGAAGTGAGGCCCTCATTGCAGCCACATGAGCGGCGGATGACCAGTCCAAGGTCAAGCGGATGCCGATTCATAGCTTCAACCGGAGGCTCCGTTTCACGTGAAACCACAAAGAGGGTGTCTGGCTCCGTGCTGCTGGGTTGCAGGGCTGACATGGTCAACGGAGTTGGACGACGCCCTCGATGACGGCGGCCCGCCCACCAACGCGGCCCGTAGTCGGCATCCCGAAGTCGAACGACAGCCGGCTGCCGCAGCCCGGGGTGACATCCCGCCCTCCCCGGCGTACTGCCGCGCGACACGCTCGACGAGGACGCCCGCTAGGAGGCAAGGACCAGCCAGGCATCGACACCATCTCAGCGACGATCGCCCCAGCCAGGCCGGGCGGCTGCCAATGGCGACGACAACTACCCGACGGCCGAGTCGCCAGCGGCGCCGACGGTGACCGGAGTTGTTGACCCGTCGACGCGACGACGGCCCGGGCTGTGGCGGCGTACCCCTGCGCCAGCGATCGCGGCCCCGGCGGCGCTCCAGCAGGCGGTGGAGGGTCGGTGCCGAAACGATGAACACACGTCGAGCAACTACCTGAACACCTTCGTGGCAGCCTGCGAACAAGTCGCCGTGAGCGGGCCGCGTGGGCGCGAGCAGCGGAGGGTCACGGCGATGTCGCACTCGCGACTTCGAACGGAGGCCGTTTCACGTGAAACGACCGGGGGGTGTCTGAGCCGTCCCACTTGGTCCATAGCTGACATGGTCGACGGTCGCTGCCGCAGATAAGCCTCCTGCCTACACTCCAGGACTGTCGCGTGCCCCACAGGTGCCGACTCCCCCTCGCGGCTCCCCTGGACGGCGTCAGGCCCTGCGAGGCCTGGATCCTGCTGCGGATGCCCGGGGACCGGCCTGCCGGGCCTGTGGGGGTCGTAGGCGAGCACGCAGTCGCGCGGCTGCTGCTCGGCGGCGAGGTGCCGTCACGTCGCTGGCGCTGGTGTCGTCGACCGGCGCTCCCAGGACGATCCGACGGGCACGGCGACTCCCCAGGCGGCGTTCCGTGTGGGCGACCTCTGGCCAGTGCTTCGCCACCGGCGGGTACAAGACGAGCAGCCGTCGATTTGACCACGCACAAATCGAGTCACCCGCTGGTGGTGCGGCAGACGTCCTAGCCACATTCGCGGCCGAGCCGAGAACTCGCCGCGGGTGAGATGGGGGACTCCCTCAATGCCTACGACGCCCGCGCCGCCAACAACACCGCAGGTATGGAGGGGGGGTCAAGTTCAGCAACACGAGTGCGGACACGGCCGCGCCGGTCGGTAGGCCGCGCCGAATGGCCGTGGCTGCGCAAGGGAGAGCCGCCTCCGCGTCGGCCCGTCCTCCGTTCCGGGCGCTCCACCCGGCCGCGACGGCTTCTAAGCCGCCGCGCCGCCCTGCGCGCCGGCGGCCAACGCCCCCAGAGGCCAGGTGGATGTCAGACGCCTGAGACGGTGAGCCTGCGGCACTTCCTGGTGTTGCAGTATCGGTCGGAGGCCACGTTTCACGTGAAACCGCGGCGTGGCCACCCTGGTGGGCACCGTCGCCGGGTGGCGAAGCGCCCCTCGTTGGGCGACGCTGCCGCGCGCGTCCCGCCGCCAGCGCGAGCAACACCCTGCACCTCGCGGCACTTCGCGCTTGGAGGCCAGCCGGACACGTGCCAAGGCCACCATGCTCGGCTGCGCCCTATCGACGCCAACCTCGACGAGGACAACATCGCCGCACTGCCGACGGAGTACGGGCGGAGGCGACGCGTCTTCAGGGCCGCCCGAAGACCTTGCCCCGAGATCCGCGCGCTCTGTGGTAAGCGTCGAGATCGTGTCCGACGGCGCCGAGGGGCGAATGGTCATGCAGCACGACACCGGCACGGAGCGTCCCCCCTACGCGGCCGGCCCTTAATGGCGATTCGCCATGTAGCGAGCAGCCGGGTGTGCGGAGGCTTGGAGTCTCCGCGAGTGCTCACCCGACGCGGTCCTCCAAGCGACCAGGATGACGGGTGGCGGTCGTCGGAGGGATGGTGTCGCCAGCTCGGCGATCGCACATCCGCTCCCGGGGCCCGCGCCGCGGTCGCGCACCGAAAGCGGACGATACGCCGACTGGGTGAAGGATGACGGGAGCGGGAGCTTTGCGCCCGCGCCGCGACTGAGAATCGACATCTCGTGCCGGGCGGCCCCACCGGGCGAGCCTGGCAAAGTTGGCGCGGGTTCCGGCCGGCGTCAGCCGGACGGACGGCCACCGGAACCCGGTCTTGACCCGCGCGGTCCGCCGCGCGATCGGCCTGTCGGCGTGCCAGCGCTACGCAGCCGGGCCACCGCGTGCGGGAGGTGAGGACGAGCCCGACGGCGATGACGGCGGCCCAGCCGATGGCCACACATCGGTGGCGATCTTGCCGAGCGCGCCGGCGGCCAGCGGACCGGTACCGACCGCGTGCCGCGCAGCCGCTTCAGCGGCAGCGGCAGCCGGTCCGAGCCGGGGTCGAGCGTCATCCCGCCGTCGGGCGGGCCCAGCAGCAGCGCGGCGGGGTGGTGCGGTCGGCGACGGTGATGAGCATGGGCGGCAGGGCCTGATGATGGCCGGGGCCGGCTGACTCCGTCGCGCTCGAGTTGTTCTACCAAGGGTCGACGTCGGCGTGCTCGCCTTGTGTGGGGCGCCCTCGGCGCCCTCGCCGTCCACGGCGTCCACGGCGTCCACGGCGCCAGGGGTGAACAAGGGGAGCCCCGCCTGGTCCGGACGGCGGTTTCGGCCGCCTCGGAAGGCCTGGAATGGATCAGGACTTACGGCCGGGATCGATCCGTCGACAGTGGAGGTGATCATGGAGTTCACCCGCGGCGCGTGCGGTTGACTCCCGCCGGACCAGTCCGCTTGGCGGCTTCGAAGGGGGGTCTGGGGAGCCTGATCGGCCGTAGCGGTCGGAGGCCGGCTGCCGATTTGCGGGGCCGTCGGTTACCTCGCCGGGTTGTGTCGGTCGGTTCTCGTTCGTTTCACGTGAAACGTGGGGGGTGCGAGCTGGGGCCGGTTGAACATTGGGGGAGCGGCGGCACACACAAGCGCCCCGGAGGCGGTGGCTTCCGGGGCGCGGGTGGGTGGGTGAAGGCTAGGAGTCGTCCATGCCGTCCTCGTCGGGGGCCATGGACTTGATGATGCGGTCCAAGTCCTCCAGGGTGGCGAACTCGACCACGATCTTGCCCTTGTTGCGGCCCATGTCGACGCGGACCTTCGTGTCGTAGCGGTCGGAGAGCCGGTCGGCGAGCTGCTGGAGGCCGGGGGCGACGGGCTTCTTCCGGCGTCCCTGCCGCGGAGCCTTGGGCTCGTCCTCGACCTCGCGGAGCGCGATCATCTCTTCGAGGGCGCGGACGGACAGCCCCTCCTGGACGATCCGCTGCGCCAGATGCTCCTGCGCCTCCACGCTGTCCAAAGACAGCAGGGCGCGGGCGTGACCGGCGGACAGCACGCCGGCCGCCACCCGGCGTTGCACCGCGGGCGGCAGGTTCAGGAGCCGGAGCGTGTTGCTGATGTGCGGGCGCGACCGGCCGATCCGTCCGGCGAGTTGCTCGTGCGTCGCACCGAAGTCCTGGAGCAGCTGCTGGTACGCGGCGGCCTCCTCAAGGGGGTTGAGCTGCTGCCGGTGGAGGTTCTCCATCAGCGCGTCGCGGAGGAGTTCGTTGTCGCCGGTGTCACGGACGATCGCCGGGATGACGTCCAGCCCGGCCTGCTGGGACGCGCGCCACCGGCGCTCGCCCATGATCAGCTCGTAGTCGTGCTCCTCCGACGTCGACCGGCGGACGACGATCGGCTGCAGGAGGCCGACGATGCTGATCGACTCGGCGAGCTCCTCCAGGGCCTGCTCGTCGAAGTGCTCGCGTGGCTGGCGGGGGTTGACCGTGATGGAGCGAACGGGCAGCTCCGCGAAATGGGCGCCGGCGACCGGTTGGAGGGCCGGATCGGAGGCGGCCGTGCCGTTCGGCACGGTGCCGCCGGGGAAACCCGGCTCGCCTGCGCTGCCAGGCTCGGCTGGCGTCGGCGGGGGCGGGGCGGTGGGAATGAGGGCGCCGAGTCCCTTACCCAGTCCGCGTCGCTGCTGGCTCACTGAACAGCTCCTCCGTGGGCCATCTCCGAGGCGGCCTCGCTGTAGGCGAGGGCGCCGCTCGAACCGGGATCGTAGGTCATGACGGACTGTCCGTAGCTGGGCGCCTCCGACACCCGGACACTGCGGGGGATCACCGTGTTGAGGACGACGTCCCCGAAGTGGTTGCGGACGTCGTCGGCCACCTGGGCGGCGAGCCGCGTCCGGGCGTCGTACATCGTGAGAAGGATCGTCGACACCCTCAGCTTCTGGTTGAGGTGCGCCTTGACGAGGTCGACCGTCCGGATCAGCTGCCCGAGGCCCTCCAGCGCGTAGTACTCGCACTGGATCGGGATGAGCAGCTCGTCGCCGCCGACGAGGGCGTTCACCGTGAGCAGGCCGAGCGACGGCGGGCAGTCGATCAGGACGTAGTCGAACTTTTCGGTCTCGTAGGCGTCGAGCGCACGCCGGAGGCGCGACTCGCGGGCCACCTTGGAGACGAGTTCGATCTCCGCGCCGGCGAGGTTGAGGGTCGCGGGCGCGCAGTACAGGTTCGGGATCTCCGGGGCCGGGACGACGATGTCGTCCAGCGCCATGTCCTCGATCAGCACGTCGTATATGGAAGGGACTTCCGCGTGGTGCTCGACACCGAGGGCGGTGGACGCATTGCCCTGCGGGTCGAGGTCGACCACAAGCACCTGCGCACCATGCATGGCGAGCGACGCGGCCAGGTTCACCGAACTGGTGGTCTTGCCCACCCCGCCTTTCTGGTTGGCGATGGTGATGACCCGGCACCTGTCCGGGCGCGGCCACTCCCGTTCCCTGCGGCCCGACATCGCCTTGAGCGCGGTGACGGTTGTTTCATGTGAAACCTTGGCGTCCCTGAGCGCCTCTCGCACGAGTTCTGACTCCCCCTGATCTGGTCCCTTGCGCGGACCCGGCGGCGGCTTCGCGCCGGTGTTCGTCGGCACATAGCCGACGTTCTCCGCGGTACCGGACGTCGTGTTTCCCCACATCGCGTGTCCGGAGGGCATGGTGCCCGCCGGCGTGCCGGGGTCTCCCTGCGGCTCGCCGGTGGCGGGCGGCTGCGCCCCTTCGGCTTCGCCGGGTCCGCCCAGGCCGGACGGCTGTTCGTCGGGGGATTCATCGGCGCGGTCAGGCCGGCCCAGTCCTGGTCCCGTGCTCATGAAGACCTCTTCCTCGACCCTTTGGCACGCCGGGGGGCGCGCTGTCGTCGCCCGACAACCTCTCCTCGGCCGGCGACCACACGGACGAGTGTTGTCGGCGGATCGACCATACCGCGCCCGACTTGAAGCAGTTCCGTAGAGCGCGCCCCGAACCGTTTCAAGACGGGCTGCGCGTCGTCCAGTTCGGCCGCCGCCCGTTCGCCCTTGAGCGCGAGCAGTTCACCATCCGGACGCAGCAGTGGAAGCGCCCATTTCGCCAGCCGTTCCAAGGGGGCGACCGCCCGCGCCGTCGCCACGTCCACCGAGAACTCGTCGGTCACGTCCTCGGCCCGCGCCCGCCGCACCGCGACGTTCCGCAGGTCGAGCATCTCGACGCATTCGGTCAGGAACGTGGTGCGTCGCAGGAGCGGTTCCAGCAGGGTGATCCGCAGGTCGGGCCGGACGATCGCGAGCACGATGCCGGGGAGACCAGCGCCCGAGCCGATGTCGACGACCTCCGCGTCCTGCGGGACCGCCTCGGAGACCACCGCGCAGTTGATCAGATGACGCTCCCACAGCCGGTCGACCTCGCGCGGCCCGATGAGGCCGCGTTCGACCCCGGCCTCTGCGAGGAACGCCGCGTAGCGCTCCGCGACGGGCAGCGCGTCACCGAAAACCTCACGTGCAATCCCCACCAGACGAATCGTTCCACAAAACCGGTGGGGTCGTGCACGCGCAACGTCCCTGTGGACGGGTCGGGCGCGCGAGGTTGGACGACCCTTGCGTTATGGCAAGAACCACATGACCCCTCCGCATATTCAGCGAGCGCCGGGTAGAGGGGTTGTGTCGCCCGACCGTCCCCCCCCGGAAGGAGCTCCGACACATGGGAATCGGAGTCAGCCTCGCATTCATCGCCCTCGGCGCGATCCTCGCGTTCGCCATCCGCGTCGACCTCAGCGGCCTCGACATCCACATGGTCGGCTGGATCCTGATCCTGGTGGGGCTGGTGAGCATGGGCTTCACCATCAAATACACGCGTCCCCGGCGCCGGGCCGGGCGAGTGGTCGGCGCCGACCCCGCCTACGGGGACGAGCCGGGGATGGTCGTGCGGGAAGAGCACATCATCGAGGACCCGCCGCCCCTGAACCGTCCGAGCGAGCGGGTCGAACGTGTGATCGAACATCCAGCGGACGAAGCGGCGACGCACGGCCACGTCGCCCAGGACCCGGCGTACTCGCAGGACCCCGCGCACGCTCAGAATCCGGCGGAGGAGAACAGCACGTCCGTCGTGGACTCCGGTGACCGCATTCCGCAGCGTCGCAGGTGGCGGCGGACCGTACGGCGGTAACGCCGAGCATCGAACCCGCCCGGTGTGCCTTGGGCGGCGGTGCACACCGGGCTCCCAAGGGCCCCGCGTCGGCCAGGACGCGGGGCCCTCCCCTTGCCACAGTTATCCACAGGGTGTGGCCGACATGCGACGCGAACACCCCCGCCGTAGGGCAGCGGCGCCCACCGACGAAAACGGCCCCGGTGGGCACCGGGGCCGTTCGTGGATGGCTCTGGCGAGCGAGCCGAGAACTTCAGGCGGGGTAGACGACCACGTAACGGTCGGGTTCTTCGCCCTCGGACTCGCTGCGGAGGCCGGCGGCGGCGACCGCGTCGTGGACGATCTTGCGTTCGAACGGGGTCATCGGGGCGAGCGGCTTCGACTCGCCGGCCTGCCTGACCTCGTCGGCGACGTCGGTGCCGAGCTTGGTGAGCTCGGCGCGGCGGCGCTCGCGGTAGCCGCCGATGTCGAGCATCAGGCGGGTGCGGTTGCCCGTCTGGCGGTGGACGGCCAGCCGGGTCAGCTCCTGCAGGGCCTCCAGGACCTCGCCGCGCTTGCCGACCAGCTCGTCCAGGGACGCGCCCACGACGGCGACGATCGCGCGCTCGCCCTCGACGTCCATGTCGATGTCGCCGTCGTAGTCACCGATGTCCAGCAGGCCCTCGATGTAGTCGGCGGCGATCTCGCCTTCCTGTTCGAGCGCCTGGACGTCGACCTCGGTCGTGTCGGTCTGGCTCAACGGGGTCTCCTTCTCGGCCACGTGCTCGGAGTTCAAACTAGCGCTTCTGGGTGCCGCTGCGCTTGCTGCGCGACTTGCGGGTCGGCTGGTTGCGGACGACCTTCGGCTTCGACTCCTCGGCCTCGGGCTCCGGCTCCTTCTTCAGCCTCGCCTTCGTGCCGGACGACGCCTGGCCGTTCTTGGCCGCGGACGCCTTGGCGCCGGTCTTCGCGCCGCCCGCCTTGGCGCCGCCGGTCTTCGTGCCGGCCGTCTTCGTGCCGGTCTTGGCCGTGGCCGCGCTCTCGTCCGTGGTGAGCGGCGGGTACTTCTTGTAGATGTAGTGCTGCTGCGCGAGCGTCCAGCTGTTGGACGTGACCCAGTACATGAGGACGCCCAGCGGGAAGCCGAGGCCGAACAGTCCGAACAGCGGCGCCATGAAGACCATCATCTTCTGCGCCTGCATCATCGGGTTGGCGTCGTCGGTGACGGGCTGCCGCTTCATGCTGGCCCGGACGGTGAAGAACGTCGTGCAGGAGCTGATCACCACGGCGATGCCGGTGATGACGATCGCCGTCCAGGACTTGGGGTCGGAGCCCCAGGCGTTGAGAAACGTGTCGGGGATGTGCGCGCCGAAGATGCTGGCGTGCTGCGCGCTCGACACGAGGTCGGCCGACATCCCGAAGACACCCTCGCCGGGCTTGGCGTCGGAGATCTTCTTCAGCGTCTGGAAGAGGCCGATGAAGACGGGCATCTGCACCAGGAGCGGCAGGCAGCCCGACAGCGGGTTGGCGCCGTTCTCCTGGTAGAGCTTCATGACCTCCTGGTTGAGGCGCTGCTTGTCGTTCTTGTACTTCTTGCGCAGCGCCTGGACCTTGGGGTTCAGCTCCTGCATCTTGCGCGAGGCATGGATCTGCTTCACGAAGAGCGGGACCATGACCAGCCGCAGCAGGACGGTCAGCAGGATGATCGAACCGCCCCAGGCCCATCCACTGTCCTTGGGGACGACGGTGCTCAGCCCCGTGTGAATCCACACGATCAGCTGGGCGACGATCTCGTACAACCAGTCAAGCACCGGGCAGCTCCTTGGGCTCTGCTAGGGCGGGGCCGCTCTCCGCGCGGCCGGAGTTCGGGGGTGCCGCCGCGGATCGCGTCCGGGGGCCGGCTCCTCCGGACGCCCCGGAGGGGTTCGTGCGTGAGGTCTTCTTCGGCGGCACCGGGTCGTACCCCCCGGGGTGGAAGGGGTGGCATCGCGCGATCCGGCGGGCCGTCAGCCATGTGCCGCGCAGCGCCCCGTGCACCTGGAGGGACTCCAGGCCGTACGCGCTGCAGCTGGGCTGGAAGCGGCACTGCTGCCCGAGCAGGGGACTCAAGAAGCGGCGGTAGGCGCGGACGAGAAGGATCAGCACGGCCGCGGCGAGGCCCGGACGGCCCGCCTGGTGCTGCGCGGGGACCTGCGTCCCCTGCCGACTCCTCATCTTCGCCCCTTGGACGCGGGCCGCAGCAGCCGGTCGAGTGCCGACTCCAGATCCGCGGCCAGTTCGTCTGGGCGCGCCTCTCCCGCGCGGGGGTTGGCGCGCACTACGAGCAGGCTACCCGGTGGGAGCCGGTCGAGGTGCGGCCGCATGAGGTGGCGGAGCCGGCGCCGGACCCTGTTGCGGACGACGGCGTTGCCGACGGTGCGCGCCACGATGAACCCGACCAGCGGCGGCTCGGCCGCTGCCGGGGCCTCGTCCGGGCGTAGCAGGTGGACCACGGCAGTTGGCCGTCCGGCGCGGCGACCGCGCCGGACGGCCAACGTGAAGTCGTCCCGCCGCCGCATCCGGTTACCGGACGGCAGCACAGTGAGGGTCGGTCAGACCGCGATGCGGGCGCGGCCCTTGCCACGCCGGCTCGACAGGATGGCGCGGCCCGCGCGCGTGCGCATGCGCAGCCGGAAGCCGTGCTTCTTGTGGCGGCGGCGGTTGTTCGGCTGGAAAGTACGCTTGCTCACTTGAGGCTCCAGTGCTGCGGTCGTTCGGCTTGAAGGTGGTGAAGCGCGATGTCTCGCACCGAGGGCCGCGTCCGGTCCCCCGCAGCGGGGGCCCACCCGAGCTTCCTGTGGGGCTGCCGGCGGGCACGCGGCATCTCCGTCGATGCGACTCGACCTCAGCACGTTACGGGCTGGCGGGGTGGCCGGTCAAACGGAGGCGGCCGCCGCCGGGCGCGCGGGGGGCGTGGGGACCGTGTTGCGAGTGGGACCGGCAGGGGTTAAGGTCGTCCGGGCGAGCCGACGCTTCTTCGACGAGATCGACGATCTGATGTCGGTGTTCAGCCCCACGAAGCCCCCGTTCGAGAACCACCCCGCACCGGCCGGAAATCGGCCGGGACCTTGTCGACCTTTGTTCCCCGGAACCCGTCTCACGGGTTTTGCACAGGGTGCCCCACGCCTATGCACAGCATGTGGACAACTCTGTGGACAACTCGTGAGAGAGTAAGTCTTCCGCGTCGCGGCAGTGCCCTGCGAGGCGTGCCGCATCCCGCGGGGAAGCCGGGCAGTCAGGTACTCCGTTCGGCGGAGTTGTCGGGAGGGGACGTTGCGCATGGACGGTCAGGATCTCCAATCGGTCTGGGCCCGCACCCTCACGGCGCTTTCCGAGAGCGATCTGTCGCCGAGCTATCGTGCATGGCTGCCCATGGTCCGCCCGCTGGCGCTCGTAGAGGGGACGGCGCTGCTCGCCGCACCGAACGAGTTCGC
Source organism: Actinomadura sp. B10D3 (assembly GCF_039871695.1). Lineage (NCBI taxonomy): Bacteria > Bacillati > Actinomycetota > Actinomycetes > Streptosporangiales > Thermomonosporaceae > Actinomadura > Actinomadura sp. B10D3. The sequence continues at coordinate 161,991 of NZ_JBDPLY010000002.1, read as the reverse complement.
CAAGGACGCGCTGGAGACTCGCCTCCGCAACCTCATCACGCAGGCGCTCTCCCATGAGCTGGGCAGGGAAATTCGTGTCGCGGTGACCGTCCAGCCTGAACCGCCGTTGGGTAATCGTCCGGGGCCGGGCGAGCCGCTTTCCGCGCCGATTCCGGGGCCGGGTCCAGGGCTCGGTGGGCACGAGCCCGCACCGTCTTATGGGGAACGGCAGCACGACGATCGCGACCGGGAACGTCCGTACACGGACCAGTCCTATGGGGAACAGCAGTACGGCGAGCCGTCCTCCTATACAGAGCGCCCTGAGCGCCCGTACCCGGAGCAGCCGTACGGCGATCAGGGTTACCGGCCCCAGACGCACAACCCCGGTTCGCCCGGAGGTTATCCACAGGCTCAGGACGAAGACCGTGGAACGTATCCGCCGGCGTCCCGTCCGCCCGCATACGGCGCGGGGCCCGGCGGACGCGGCCCGGCGCCGTATGAAGGACGCGGCTACCCGAGTTACGGGGGGCAGGAGGGTTTCGGCGGCGAGCCGCCAGGACGCCCGCCGCATTCCCATCTGAACGACCGCACGCTCGGCCCGCTGCGTCCCGGCGGCCACGCGGAGCAGCAGAACCGAGAGGCCCCGCTCGACCCCCCACTCGGCCACGCCGAGGACACGTTCCAGAACGGGGAGCCGCCCTACCCCGGCGGCGAGCAGCAGTATCGCGGTGAGGAGCCCTACCGGGGCGAGAGTGCGTTCCGGGACGAGAGTGCGTTCCGGGACGAGGAAGGCTCCGACCCCCGCAACTCCGACCCGAGGGCTCCCGCCCCCGCGCCCGCCCCGCAGCCCGCTGCGTCCGAGCACGCGCGCCTGAACCCGAAGTACACGTTCGAGACGTTCGTCATCGGCTCGTCCAACAGGTTCGCGCACGCCGCGGCGGTCGCGGTGGCGGAGCAGCCGGCGAAGGCCTACAACCCGCTGTTCGTCTACGGCGACTCCGGGCTGGGCAAGACGCACCTGCTGCACGCCATCGGCCATTACGCGCAGAGCCTCTTCAACGGAGCGCGCGTCCGCTACGTGAGCTCCGAGGAGTTCACGAACGACTTCATCAACTCGATCCGGGACGGCAAGGCCGACGGGTTCCGCCGCCGCTACCGGGACGTGGACATCCTCCTCGTCGACGACATCCAGTTCCTTGAGGGCAAGGAGCAGACGCAGGAGGAGTTCTTCCACACGTTCAACACCCTGCACAACGCGAGCAAGCAGATCGTGATCTCCAGCGACCGCCCGCCCAAGGAGCTGGTGACGCTGGAGGACCGGCTCCGCAACCGGTTCGAGTGGGGCCTGACGACCGACGTCCAGCCGCCCGAGCTGGAGACCCGGATCGCGATCCTGCAGAAGAAGGCGCGGCAGGAGGGCCTCGCCGCGCCGCCCGACGTGCTGGAGTTCATCGCCTCGCAGATCGCGACGAACATCCGCGAGCTGGAGGGCGCGCTGATCCGGGTGACCGCGTTCGCGAGCCTGAACCGGCAGTCGGTCGACATGAAGCTCGCCGAGATCGTGCTGAAGGACCTCATCCCGAACGACTCCGGCCCCGAGATCACCGCGGCGATGATCATGGCGCAGACGGTGGAGTACTTCGGGACGACGATCGAGGACCTGTGCGGGCCGTCCCGGTCGCGGATGCTCGTCACCGCCCGGCAGATCGCGATGTACCTGTGCCGGGAGCTGACGGACCTGTCCCTCCCCAAGATCGGGCAGCAGTTCGGGGGACGGGACCACACGACGGTCATGCACGCCGAACGCAAGATCCGGTCGCTGATGGCCGAGCGCCGTGCCATATACAACCAGGTCACGGAGCTCACGGGGCGCATCAAGCACCAGGCCCGCAAGCGCTGACCGCGCCCGCTCGTACACACTGTGGACAGCCCCGTGCACACCCTGTGGACCGGCGCCGGCCGCCTCGTCCACAGCCGGTGCATGGCAAAGAACCGACAAAGTGCACGCCTACCCCGAAGACCCCCGCCGCTACTCACAAGTTGTGGAAAACTCTGGGGATTTTCGCGGATAACCCTGTGGGCAACCCCTGGAGAAGCTGAGGATGAAGAGTGGACGGATGTGGACCCGCTGTGCACGGGCCCCCGCCCCGCTGGGGACAACCGGTGGACGAGCTGGGGATGGCCTGGGGACGGTCCGGAAGGGAACCCGGGGATCCGCGTCCCTCTGTCCCCAGCTGCGGCGAACGGGCGGCGAACCGGCGGAAGACCCGTGGAGAACTCGTGGATAACCGGGGGATGACATGAGGACGAGCTGTGGGGACGATTCCGCCGTCCCCAGCCGCCGCCGCGCCGTCCACGCCCCATGCACAGCGCCCGTGGACAGAGAAACGCGCTCTCACCTGCAACGATGGCCTCTGTCCACACTATCCACGGCCCCTATTACTGGTACTGCACTACTTCTCTATCCAAGAAAAGATCCACCTCAAGTCAGGGCCTGGGGACAACGCGCCCCGAGCGCCCCGGCCCAGCCAAGATCAGCTCAGCCTTGTCCGACACCTGCAGGAGGCGGGTCCCTTTGAAGTTCCGCATCGACAGAGACGCCCTGGCCGACGCCGTCGCCTGGACCGCGCGCACGCTCCCCGTCCGTCCCCCGGTGCCGGTCCTCGCGGGCATGCACATCGTGGCCGGGGGTGAGGACATCGGCGATCGCCTGAAGCTGTCCGCGTTCGACTACGAGGTCTCGGCGCAGGTGTCCACGGACATCGATGTGGAGGAGGCCGGGACGGCGCTGGTGTCCGGACGGCTCCTCGCCGAGATCTCCCGCAGCCTTCCTCCCCACCCTGTGGAGGTGACGACGGACGGCGCGAAGGTGATGCTCCGCTGCGGCAGCGCGAAGTTCACACTTCTCACCATGCCTGTGGAGGACTACCCGACGCTGCCGGAGATGCCGCCGGCCGCGGGGTCGGTGGGCAGCGACGAGTTCGCCGCGGCCGTCTCCCAGGTGGCGATCGCGGCGGGCAAGGACGACACGATCCCCATGCTGACCGGTGTCCGGGTGGAGATCGAGGGCGAGACGGTCACGCTGGCGTCCACGGACCGCTACCGCCTCGCGGTCCGCGAGCTGCACTGGAAGCCGGAGCGGCCCGACTTCTCCGCCGTCGCGCTCGTCCCCGCCCGGACGCTCGCCGACACCGCCAAGTCGCTGACGGCGGGCGCGGAGGTGTCGATCGCGCTCGGCGGGACGGGCGGCACCGGCGAGGGCATGATCGGCTTCGAGGGCGGCGGCCGCCGCACCACGTCCCGTCTGCTGGACGGCGACTTCGTGAAGTACCGGTCGCTGCTGCCGAGCGAGTACGCGGGCCTCGCCGAGGTCCAGACGGCCCAGTTCATCGAGGCCGTGAAGCGCGTCTCGCTGGTCGCCGAGCGGAACACGCCCGTCCGGCTCTCGTTCAGCCAGGGCGAGGTCGTGCTGGAGGCGGGCACCGGGGACGAGGCGCAGGCCGTGGAGGCCCTGGAGGCGTCCCTGGAGGGCGAGGACATCGACATCGCGTTCAACCCCGCGTTCCTCCTGGACGGGCTCTCCGCGATCGGCTCGGACGTCGCGCGGCTGTCGTTCACGACGCCGACGAAGCCGGCCGTCCTGACCGGCAAGCCGCCGCAGGACGGGGAGAACCCGAACTACCGTTACCTGATCATGCCCGTCCGGCTGTCCGGATAAGGATCAGGCCCCGGGGCATGCCCCGGGGCACGCCGGGGACGATGGATCCGCGGGGGAGCCGCGACCCCGCGGTCATGCACAGGCGGTTACGCACAGGGGAGAGTGAGCGTTCCATGGAGCTCGGGATCATCGGCCTCGGCAAGATGGGCGGCAACATGGCCGAGCGGCTGCGCCGCGGCGGCCACACGGTCGTCGGCTACGACCGCGACCCGGAGGTGACCGACGTCGGCTCGGTCGAGGAGCTGGTCGGACGGCTGGCGGCGCCGCGCGCCGTGTGGGTGATGGTGCCCGCGGGCAAGCCGACCGCGGACACCGTCCACAGGCTGGGGGAGGTCCTGGAGCCGGGCGACCTCGTCGTCGACGGCGGCAATTCACACTATGTGGACGACCAGCGGCACGGCGAGGAGCTCGCCGCCAAGGGCATCGGGTTCGTCGACTGCGGTGTGAGCGGCGGGGTGTGGGGGCTGGAGAACGGCTACGCGCTCATGGTCGGCGGCGACGAGGAGAACGTGAAGCGGCTGATGCCGATCTTCGAGACGCTCAAGCCGGAGGGGGAGTACGGCTTCGTCCACTCCGGCGAGATCGGGGCGGGCCACTTCGTGAAGATGGTCCACAACGGCATCGAGTACGCGATGATGCAGGCGTTCGGCGAGGGCTACGAGCTGATCGAGGCGAGCCCGCTGGTCACCAGGGTGCCGGAGACGTTCCTGAGCTGGCAGGAGGGGACGGTCATCCGGTCGTGGCTGCTCGACCTGCTGAACCGCGCGCTGGCCGACGACCCCGAGCTGGACGACCTGCGCGGCTACGCGAACGACTCCGGCGAGGGCCGCTGGACGGTCCAGGCCGCGGTGGAGCACGCCGTCCCGCTGCCCGCCATCAGCGCCTCCCTGTTCGCCCGCTTCGCCTCCCGCCAGGACGACTCCCCCGCCATGCGGGTCGTCGCCGCCCTCCGCAAGCAGTTCGGCGGCCACGCCGTCGAGTCCACCGGCGACGGGAACTCCCCCGGCGTCGACGTCAAGCCCCCGAAGGTCTGACGGCGGCCGGCGCGCGGCGGCGGGCACTTGAGTGCTGTCAGAGCCCCTCGGTAGCTTCGAGGGGCTGAATACTGCGTCGGGCGGCCGCCAGGAGGCGCGATGACCGGGTTTCTCTACTTCGGAGGCATCATCGCCGTCTGCTGGCTGATGATCGTCGTATGCATCGGTCTCGTGCAGTGGCAGAGCGGCCGGGCCGCGGTCGCGGACGAGGAGAGCGACGCCGACCGGCAGGCGAGGATCCGGAAGATGCTGGACCTCCCCGACGAAGGCGAAGGCGGCCGGGACGGCTACTGGCGCGGGGACTGACGAGCGCCCCGGGAACAGGGCGGCCCGGCCGCGGGTCCGCGGGGTGTGCCCCGGGGCGGGCGGGAGGCTCTACGCTCGGGTGTCGTGCATGTCGCCCACCTTTCGTTGCAGGACTTCCGGTCCTACCCGGCCGCCGAGGTCGCGCTGGAGCCGGGGGTCACGGCGTTCGTGGGGCCGAACGGTCAGGGCAAGACGAACCTGGTCGAGGCCGTCGGGTACGTTGCCTCGCACGGCAGCCACCGGGCCGCGACGGACGCGCCGCTCGTCCGGCACGGGGCGCCGCGCGCGATCGTCCGGGCCGGGGTGGTGAAGGACGACCGCAAGGCGCTGATCGAGCTCGAGATCAACCCGGGCAAGGCGAACCGGGCGCGGCTCAACCGGTCCCCCGTCCCCAGGCCGCGGGAGATCCTGGGGATGCTGCGGACCGTGCTGTTCGCCCCGGAGGACCTCGCGCTCGTGAAGGGCGATCCGGGGGAGCGGCGCCGGTTCATGGACGAGCTGCTGACCGCGCGGGCTCCGCGGTTCGCCGGTGTGCGATCGGACTACGACCGCGTTCTGAAGCAGCGCAACGCCCTGCTGAAGTCGGCGGCCGCGCACAGGCGCTCCCCCGGTCCGGAGGTGCTCGCGACCCTGGACGTGTGGGATTCGCATCTGGCGCGGACGGGATCGGAGCTTCTGGCCGCGAGGCTGGATCTCGTCGCCGCGCTCCGTCCGCTGATCGGGCGGGCCTACGAGGAGCTCGCGCCGCACAGTGGCGCGGCCGACGTCTTCTACAAGAGCTCGCTCGGTGACGTGGAGTTGTCCACAGACCGTGGACGACTGGCCGAGCAGATGCTGGCGGCGGTCGGCGAGTCCCGGAAGCAGGAGCTGGAGCGCGGCGTGAGCCTCGTCGGCCCGCACCGGGACGAGCTGGTCCTGCGCCTGGGGGAGCTCCCGGCGCGCGGCTACGCCAGCCACGGCGAGTCGTGGTCGTTCGCGCTCGGCCTGCGGCTGGCGGCGTTCGACCTGCTCCGCGCGGACGGCGACGACCCGGTGCTGATCCTGGACGACGTGTTCGCCGAGCTCGACACGGGCCGCCGGAGCCGGCTGGCCGAGATGGTCGCGCCGGCGGAGCAGGTGCTCATCACGGCGGCCGTCCCCGCCGACGTCCCCACCGAATTGACGGGGGCCTCGTATAACGTCTCCGACGGCCAGGTCGTCCGGGACCACAAGGGGGCGAGCGCGTGAACGATCCACAGGATGTGCACAACTCCGCCGGAGACGGGGCGGTTCCCGCCAAGTCGGGGATCGAGCTCGCACGCGAGGCGCTCGCCCAGGCGAAGGCGGACGCCCTGAAGCGCGGCACGGTCCCCGGCCAGAAGCGCAAGGGCGGCGGGCGGGTCGTCCGCGTCCGGGAGCCCGGCCGCGGCGGCGACCCGAAGCCGTTCGGCAGCGCGATCCGCGACCTGCTGGCGTCGCGCGGGTGGGAGCAGCGGGCGGCCGTCGGCGGCGTGTTCGGCAACTGGGCGGCCATCGTGGGCGCCGAACTGGCCGAGCACACCCGCCCGGACCGCTTCGAGGACGGCGAGCTGACGATCGCCGCCGACTCGACGACGTGGGCGACGCAGCTCCGCCTGCTGTCGTCCACGCTCGTCCGGCGGCTGAACGAGGAGCTCGGCCACGGCACCGTCCGGCGGGTGAAGGTGGTGGGCCCGGCCTCCGGGCCGCGCCGGACGGGCGCCTGGCGCGCCCGCTGAGCCGGGAGTGGCGGGTGGGAACATCTGTTCGGCGGGTGAGTCGCCCAGTTCAGCGGCGAGCGCCACGTAGGCCAGAGATCCCCCCGGGGCGAATGGGGGGATGTGGCTCCAGGGCCACTGGGCCGCCACACGCGCACACAGCGCTCGGGAGTGCCACGTTTCGTCGGCCGACCCGGTAGAATGAATGTGGGTTCAGGATGCAGCGCCGCCTTGGGGCGCCCGGGGCTCTGACCACAACGAACAGAGCACAACCGGGTGCCCTCATGTGTGTTACGGGGCACACCGCGCCTCCCTCGGGCGCGGAGCGGCGAACATCCCCGGCAGGAGGATCTCCTTTGGCGTACGACGCTAGTTCGATCACTGTCCTTGAAGGGCTTGAGGCGGTTCGCAAGCGCCCGGGCATGTACATCGGCTCGACCGGTGAGCGCGGCCTGCACCACCTCGTCTACGAGATCGTGGACAACGCGGTCGACGAGGCCCTCGCCGGCTACGCCGACAACATCGTGGTCACCCTGATGGCCGACGGCGGCGTCAGCGTGGACGACAACGGCCGCGGCATCCCGGTCGGCGAGCACCCTGTGGAGAAACGCCCGGCCATCGAGCTGGTGCTGACCACGCTGCACGCGGGCGGCAAGTTCGACGGCAAGTCCTACGCGGTCTCGGGCGGCCTGCACGGGGTGGGCTCGGCCGTGGTGAACGCGCTGTCCACCCGGCTGGAGGCGGAGGTCCGCACCGACGGCCACTTCTGGCGCCAGTCCTACACCTGGCAGGGGCCCGAGACCGAGCTCCAGAAGGGCGAGGAGACCTCCGAGACCGGCACCCTCATCCGGTTCTGGCCCGACCCGGAGATCTTCGAGACGACCGAGTGGAACTTCGAGACCCTCTCCCGCCGCATGCAGGAGATGGCGTTCCTCAACCGCGGCCTGTCCATCACGCTGCGGGACGAGCGTCCCGACCACGTCAACGGCGAGCCGCACGTCGTCCGGTACCACTACGAGGGCGGTATCGAGGACTTCGTCCGCTACCTCAACGCGCGCAAGGACGCCGCGCACGAGTCGGTCGTCTACTTCAACGATGACACGACCGGCATGTCGGTCGAGATCGCGATGCAGTGGAACTCGTCGTACGCCGAGTCCGTGCACACCTTCGCCAACACGATCAACACGGCGGAGGGCGGCACCCACGAGGAGGGCTTCCGCGCGGCGCTCACCACGATCGTCAACCGGTACGCCCGCGACAAGGGCCTGCTGCGCGAGAAGGACGACAACCTCACCGGCGAGGACGTCCGCGAGGGCCTCACCGCGATCATCTCGATCAAGCTGGCCGACCCGCAGTTCGAGGGGCAGACCAAGACCAAGCTCGGCAACACCGAGGCCAAGTCGTTCGTGCAGCGGGCCTGCAACGTCTACCTGCGCGACTGGTTCGAGGAGAACCCCGGCGAGGCCAAGGAGATCATCAACAAGGCGTCGCAGGCGGCGCGGGCGCGGGTCGCGGCGCGGCAGGCGCGCGACCTGACCCGCCGCAAGAGCCTGCTGGAGTCCACGTCGCTGCCCGGCAAGCTGTCGGACTGCCAGTCCACCGACCCCGCCAAGTCCGAGCTGTACATCGTCGAGGGCGACTCCGCGGGCGGCTCCGCGAAGGGCGGCCGCAACCCGCACTTCCAGGCGATCCTCCCGATCCGCGGCAAGATCCTCAACGTGGAGAAGGCGCGGATCGACAAGATCCTCAAGAACAACGAGGTGCAGGCGATCATCACGGCGCTCGGCACCGGCGTGCACGACGAGTTCGACATCACCAAGCTCCGCTACCACAAGATCATCCTGATGTCGGACGCCGATGTGGACGGCCACCACATCAACACGCTGCTGATGACGCTTCTGTTCCGGTTCATGAAGCCGCTGATCGAGGCCGGGCACGTCTACCTGTCCCAGCCCCCGCTCTACAAGATCAAGTGGGACGTCCGGGGCAACGAGGCCGACTACGCCTTCTCCGACGCCGAGCGCGACGCGATCATCGAGGCCGGCATCGCCGCCGGGAAGCGCGACCCCCGCCCCCGCGACCTGGTGCAGCGCTTCAAGGGCCTCGGCGAGATGAACGCCAACGAGCTGTGGGACACCACCATGGACCCCGACAACCGGGTCCTGCTGCAGGTCCAGCTGGACGACGCCGCGCAGGCGGACGAGCTGTTCAGCGTGCTCATGGGCGAGGAGGTCGAGCCCCGCCGGGAGTTCATCCAGCGCAACGCCAAGGACGTGCGCTTCCTCGACATCTGAGGTACCCGCCTGGGCCGGGCTCCCAGCGGCCTGACTCCCGCAGGCGGAAGTACTTCGTTCCCACCGAGCAGAAGAGGTCTTGAGAGTGACGGACGTGACCGCAGAGGGCGGACACCCGGGCGAGCGCATCGAACCGGTCGACATCCAGGTCGAGATGCAGAAGAGCTATCTCGACTACGCGATGTCGGTCATCGTCGCGCGCGCGCTGCCAGAGGTGCGCGACGGCCTCAAACCCGTGCACCGCCGCGTCCTGTACGCGATGTACGACGGCGGCTACCGTCCCGACCGCGGCTACTTCAAGTGCGCCCGCGTCGTCGGCGACGTCATGGGGAACTACCACCCGCACGGCGACTCCGCCATCTACGACGCGCTCGTCCGGCTCGCGCAGCACTGGTCGATGCGGTACCCGCTGGTCGACCCCAACGGCAACTTCGGCTCGCGCGGCAACGACCCCGCCGCGGCCATGCGGTACACCGAGTGCCGCATGGCGCCGCTGGCGATGGAGCTGCTGCGCGACATCGACAAGGAGACCGTCGACTTCTCCCCCAACTACGACGGCCGCTCGCAGGAGCCGGACGTCCTGCCGTCCCGGTACCCGAACCTGCTGGTCAACGGGTCCGCCGGCATCGCGGTGGGGATGGCGACGAACATCCCGCCGCACAACCTGCGCGAGGTCGTCGACGGCGTCCGCTGGTACCTGGACAACTACGGCGCGTCCGACGAGGAACTGCTCGAAGCGCTGATCGAGCGGATCAAGGGCCCAGACTTCCCGACCGCCGGCCTCATCGTCGGCCGCAAGGGCATCGAGGAGGCCTACCGCACCGGCCGCGGCTCGATCACCATGCGCGCCGTCGTCGAGGTCGAGGAGATCCAGGGCCGCACCTGCCTCGTCGTCACCGAGCTGCCCTACCAGGTCAACCCGGACAACCTCGCCCTCAAGATCGCCGACGGGGTGAAGGACGGCAAGCTCGACGGCATCGCCGACGTCCGCGACGAGACCTCCGGCCGGACGGGGCAGCGCCTCGTCATCGTCCTCAAGCGGGACGCCGTCGCCAAGGTCGTCCTGAACAACCTGTACAAGCACACCCAGCTGCAGGAGACGTTCGGCGCGAACATGCTCGCGCTGGTCGACGGCGTGCCGCGCACCCTGCGCATCGACCAGTTCGTCCGGCATTGGGTCGCGCACCAGATCGACGTCATCGTCCGCCGCACCCGGTTCCTGCTCCGCAAGGCCGAGGAGCGCGCCCACATCCTGCGCGCCCTGTTGAAGGCCCTCGACCGGATCGACGAGGTCATCGCGCTGATCCGGCGGTCGCCGTCGGCGTCGGAGGCGCAGCAGGGCCTGATGTCGCTGCTGGAGATCGACGAGATCCAGGCGCAGGCCATCCTCGACATGCAGCTGCGCAAGCTCGCCGCCCTGGAGCGCCAGCAGATCACCGACGAGTACGACAAGCTCATGGCGGAGATCGCCGACTACAACGACATCCTCGCCTCGCCCGAGCGGCAGCGGCGGATCGTCGGCGACGAACTCGCCCCCATCGTCGAGAAGTACGGCGACGAGCGGCGCACCGAGATCATCCCGTTCGACGGCGACGTGTCCTACGAGGACCTCATCGCCGAAGAGGACGTCGTCGTCACGATCACCCGCGGCGGCTACGCCAAGCGCACCAAGACCGACCTGTACCGGGCGCAGCGGCGCGGCGGCAAGGGCGTCCGCGGCGCGCAGCTGAAGCAGGACGACATCGTCGACCAGTTCTTCGTCACCACGACGCACCACTGGATCCTGTTCTTCACCAACAAGGGCCGGGTCTACCGCGCGAAGGCGTACGAACTGCCCGACGCCGGACGCGACTCGCGCGGCCAGCACGTCGCGAACCTGCTCGCCTTCCAGCCGGACGAGCACATCGCCCAGGTGATGGACCTGCGCGACTACGACGTCGCCCCCTACCTCGTCCTCGGCACGAAGAAGGGCCGCGTCAAGAAGACCGCCCTGCGCGACTTCGACTCGCCCCGCACCGGCGGCATCATCGCGATCAACCTGGTCGACGACGACGAGGTGATCGCGGCGCGGCTCGTCTCGTCCGACGACAACCTGCTGATGGTCTCCACCGGCGCCCAGGCGATCCGGTTCCGCGCCGACGACGAGTCGCTGCGGCCGATGGGGCGCGCCACGTCCGGCGTCATCGGCATGCGGTTCGACGAGGACCAGGAGGTCCTCAACATGCTGGTCGTGACCGACGCCTCGGACGACGTCCTGGTGGCCACCGAAGGCGGCTACGCCAAGCGCACCCGCGCGGACCAATACCCCCTCCAAGGGCGTGGGGGTAAGGGGGTCCTCACCGCTAAGATCGTGGAATCGCGGGGCATGTTGGTAGGGGCCTTGATGGTGGGCCCGGACGACGAGGTGTTCGCGATGACGTCGAACGGCGGCGTCATCAGGACCACCGCCGCCGAGATCAAGCAGTCCGGCAGGCAGACCATGGGCGTCCGCCTGATGAACCTCGCGGACGGTGACAGCGTGGTGGCCATCGCGAGGAACGTAGAGTCCATGGAGGACTCGGACGACGCGGAAGGGACCGACGGTGAGTGACGCATCCAGCATCGTCACCGAGCCGCTAGGCCAGGAGGACACGTGAGCACCGAGCCCGGCAACGACCAGGACGGGCCCGGCACGGGCGAGAAGGACGAGGCACCCGCCAAGCAGGCCGACTCGAAGCAGAAGCCGTCCGCCGGCAAGCCGGCGGCGAAACCCGCGTCAGGCAAGCCGGGCGGTTCCAAGCCGGGGGCGAAACCCTCCGGCGCCAAACCGGCCGCGAAGCCGGGCCGGACGGTCGCCGCCGCGTCCGCCAAGTCCTCACGGGACGAGACGAAGGTCGACATCGAGTCCGACAAGGCCGGTTCCGGGGCCGAGGAGACCAGGACCGACCTCGCCCACCTCGGCGACGAACCGGACACGCCCGAGATCGCCCCGGTCAAGGACACCGCCGAACCGCCCAAGGACGGCAAGCCGAGGACCGCGTCCGCACCCTCCTCACCGGCCCCGCCCGCCGCGTCCAAGCCTGCGGCCTCCACGCCGGCGGCGTCCGCCTCCGGCCCGGCGGGCTGGGCCAAACCCGCCGAGCCGTCCGGATCGGTCTCGACAGGACGTACGGACAAGCCTTCGAAGCCGTTCAAATCGGCGGGCGCCGACTCGTCGTCGCGCTCCAACTCCGGAGGCGGCGGCATCCGCGGCTTCGCCGGCACCGTCCTGAAGGACCGCCCGTCCACGTCCGTCACCCCGGCGAACAGCACGCCCGCGAAGGCGTCCAACGGCAAGCCCGCCCGCAAGGCCCAGCTGCAGCTCTCCCGCCTGGAGCCCTGGTCGGTGATGAAGTTCAGCTTCGTCATGTCGCTGGTCTGCTTCGTCGTCCTCCTCGTCGCCGTCATCGTCCTGTACGCGATCCTGTCCGGCCTCGGCGTCTTCGACGCCATCAGCGACACGATCAACAGCCTCACCAAGGAGCAGGGCGAGACCAGCAGCAGCGTCGACGCCGGCAACTGGTTCTCCTTCTTCCGCGTCTTCGGCTACACCGTCCTCGTCGGCGCCCTGAACGTCCTGCTCATCACCGCCCTCTCCACGGTCGGCTCCGTCATCTACAACCTCGCCGCCGACCTCGTCGGCGGCATCGAGGTCACCCTCAAGGAGGCCGAGTAACCCGCACCCGCCGCCGCCCCGAAACGATTTCCGGTTGCCCGCCCAGATGGGGTAACCTCTCGTTGCGCCGCCAGGGGCGGCGGCACACCCCGGGCCTATAGCTCAGTCGGTTAGAGCGCATCCCTGATAAGGATGAGGCCGGTGGTTCAAGTCCACCTAGGCCCACCAGATCAAAGACCCCCACCGGGTACCGGTGGGGGTCTTTTGACGGCAACCGTGACGGCAACGGCCCTAGCTTTCCGAGTTGCCGAACAGTTCCCCGGCTACTCTGCCGAGCCCCGGGCTTGGTGGACGGCGGCCGGGATGGGTCCACATCCGGCTGACGGCGGTCACGGGTGCGTGCCGCTGCTGAGCCATGCGCCCCTCGGCAGCGGCGCTACTCTCATGCAGTGCGGCTCAGCCTGATCACGATCGTTGTGGACGACTACGATCAAGCCATCGAATTCTTCACCACGTCCCTGGGCTTCGACCTGGTCGAGGACTCGCCATCACTGACCAACGACGGCCGTCCGAAACGCTGGGTCGTCGTCCGGCCGCCGGGCGCCGAAACCGGCATCTTGCTGGCCCGTGCGGACGGTGAACGTCAAGCCGGTGCCGTCGGAAACCAGGTGGCCGGCCGCGTCGGATTCTTTCTCCAAACGGACGACTTCGATGCCGCCTACGAACGCATGACGGCCGCCGGAGTCAACTTCGTCACCGAGCCCCGCACAGAGGCCTACGGACGGGTCGTCGTCTTCCTCGACATTGCCGGCAACCGATGGGACCTCCTCGGTCCCGCCTGACGAACCACGAACTCGCCTCCGGCCGGATCTCCGACCCCGAGCAGATCAGCCGGAGGTGAGGTTCGGCAGGTCAGGGGAGCCGAATGGCACGCGGCAGTCATCTCTCTGTTTCGCCACAGATTGCGCGACGACACCGGGGCGGCGGCACGGCGGGGCGCAGCGCGAGCCGCCCGGCAGGACGGGCACCGAGCCAGCTGATCATAGGTTGGGACGTCCCCGGACCCGCCCGGGGCGGTGACGTGGAACCCAGGTCACCGTGTCGTCGCGCACCCGGTGCGTTGGCCGGCTCTTGTGGTGATCCAAAGTTCTGTGCAGTTGTTCCTTCTCGGGTTGAGCGTGATGAAGGAGTATGACTGCATGTGGTGGATGGTGATTGTCGGCTTCATCGCTCTGTTGCTCTTGTTCGCGGCTATTTTCGACCGGCGTCTCAAAAAGCGGGGGCATCGGTTCCGAGACGGTACGGCGATGATGGAGGAGGCGCGCGAGAACCGTCGTGACATGCGGGCCTGGGACAGGGGCTCACAGGGTCATAGCGGAGCGGACTTGTCATGGACCGCTGACCGTCGCCGTCGCGGCAAGGACCGCTGATCGACGGGACTGGGCAGTAGGCGAGGGATGTGCGGTGTTGGTGAATCAGCCCCAAGACGTCCACCCTCCCGCGTGATCCACAGACTCCTTCGCCGGACGCGGCGTTCAGGCTGCGATCCCGCAGCCCGCTGACCGGGTCACCCATCGTCCGCGACGAGGCCGCACGCGCACACCATGTGCCCCCAGGGAAGGCGCCGCTGGCGGTACAAGACGCCAGAGGGCGTCCCGAAGTCTCGCTGGCTGCGCCGCAGGTCCCATCACGGCCTGGACGCCGCGAAGCCCACGTCAAGACACCGGCACGCTTCGCAGACGGGCGGGGACGCCGCGGGCAGGTCGTCGCGGCGCTCCGCATCGGCGGCAAGCGCAGAAGAGCACCACCCACTGAAGCCGGTGCATGAGTCAGTCAGGCTGACCGCCGCCACGAGTCCCTCGCCCGAGGCCAGCGGACGGCGGCGACCCGCGGCCGCCAGCGCCTGGTGGGGGCGGCCAGCGCACCGTGGTAACGCCAGCCGGGCCTCCATGGCCGCAGTGCCGTCGGTCCCGCTCGGCGGCTTTCGTAACTCCGGCCTGCGAGTGGACGCCGCAGGCTACGGCGGTGTCAGCAAGCCACCAGTTGGCGGCCCGCGCCGGTGCCTGCCGGGAGCGCACGGCAGGCACCCCCCGACGGTACCGACAGGTCTGGGGCGCCCTCGGCGGTTGCCGGCCCATTCTGGGGACCGCCACCATCGCCACCGACAGCGCGTCGCACCGCCTCGGCGGTGGTAGGCGAGCGAAGGAGGCGGCCCGTTGCCCGCGCGGCCGTACCGGTCCGCGCAGCCGAACACACGAGCGCGCATGGCGGCCGAACGATGCGTTGACCGGCTTAAGCAATGGCGCTGCCCGACCATGCGAACCGTCAGGCTCGCTCGGCGCGGTGTCCGTTGAGTACTCGCCATGTTGCCCGTTGGGCAGGACGAAACCGCCGCTCGCTCCGTGGGCCTCAGGATCTCCAGCGTGTTCACCGGGATCACGCCTCCGCTTCGAACAGCATCACCATTGCACGCTCGCCCGAAGGATCCTCAGCACCACCTCGGCCGACCGTCTAGGACTCGATCACGATCACTACGATCCCACTGACGGATCTGGGAGACAGTCCCCAGGTGTGGACAGGTCAGGTCGATGTTCAGAAGGTGGTCGCCTGCTGAGATGTGGCTGCTGGCTGTCGGTGTGGGTGATCTTGCGGCCACGGCCTGCACGGAACGCAGTCAGCGGCCAGACGGCACTTTCGCCGGATCTTCGTTGATCTTGCAACGGCGGATTCGAAGGCTCGCTCGGATCGGTCGAGTAGTGGGACTCGGTGCTTGGTAGAGGCGTGGTTGCGCACCCGAGATTGGGGGACCGCCGCTCGCTGGCCATCGATACGGCCATCCGAACGCTGCGCGAGTCGAGGAGGTCTCTGGTGGCTACCTCACGGCGTCCCATCAGGCAGGAAGGGCGCTCACCGCCTCCGTGCCCTCGGGAGCGTCATCCGTTCGCGGTCCACAGAAGCCGCCTTGAGCGGACAGATCACAGAGGGTTATCCATAGAAGCAGGGGGTTTCTCCACAGGTTGTGGATAACTCGAATCGTCAGGCCGGAGGCTGGGCGTGGAACTCGTGGATCACCTCGATGCGGCCGACGATGTGCTCGTTGAACTCTTCGAGTTCCTCCGCAGGCACCCACAGTTCCAGGATGGTTCGGCCGCCGACCTGGCGGATCGGGTAGCGGGCGGCGAAGGCGGCGTCCACCTCGAATCGTGTCACGTAACCGGAGCCATGGGCGGGCACGTTCCAGTCGCGTGCGATCTTGATCGCGTACTCCTCGTTGAGGACGGGGTAGAAGATCGGTTGGTCTGGAAGACGCGACGGCCACGCCCTCCAGTCCGAGGCGCGCAGGAGCTCCAATTCGGCCGGGCCGACCGGACGCCAAAGGGTGCGGGTGGGCATCCGCAAAGTCTGCCCGGAGCGGACGTCCCAGGGCCAAGGCATTTACCGTGCGTTTCCAGCTCAGAATCAGGTCGAAGAGGGGGCGGAAGGGCGTCACCGTTCAGGCGCGACCAGATTCCCCCGGGCGCTCGCCGCCTGACCTCCTTGCCGCTCTTTCCACAACCTGTGGATAACTCGCGACGGAAGTGGCTCAGCGGAGGATGGCCCCAACAGAGGCGAACACTTCCACGTCTCTGTCCCGCCCGTGATCGCTGTAAGCGGTGGCAGTCGCTGCGATCACCCTCACATCATTCTCCACCTTCCCGGTCAAGCGCCCTGGAAGGACGCATCCTTAGGTTCGGGCGGTGAACGGTTTCGTCGTCTGCTGGACGGCGGCCGCCACTCGCGGATGCGAACTCGGAGCGCCGGGACCGGACGATCCGGGCTTCCGGCTGGACCTGCGGATAGCAAGCGGTGCGGCAACTCCTGGATGGGTGCGCGCTGATCAGGTTGGGACGGTGCGTGGGGGCTTGACTTGTCCACGGATGGCACCTCTGCCTGTGGAAACACGGCGACCGCAAGGATGACGGACTTATCGAAGTCGACAGCATCTCCCGACCCGGCCGACCGGCCTGAGAGTCGCCGAGACCTGGCTGAGCATTCACGGGCAGGCTGGCCCCAGGCTGCGCTTAGGCGGGACGGGCCAGGTGGACGGGCGTCACGTGCCGACCTGGAGGTTCGCCGCGGTGACATCGAGCTGCAGTTCTTCGGCTGGAAGAAGCACGATCCGGCGGCGTCCATGAACATGTGCTACGTCATCACAACGGACGTCGACGCACTGTATGAAGCGTTTCGTGGCGGGCCGCGGCCAGGGTCCTTGATCACCTGCTGGCCTCCGACGAGCCGCTGACGCCGGCCGAACGCCTGAAGGCCCTCGTCCTGCGCGCGGACGCGGCCGTCCAGCTGGAGGACTGGTCGCGCGCACGCGTACTCGCGGCGCAGGCCCGCGCGGTCGATCTCCTCGACCCGACCGGCCTGGAGGACGACCTCCACCGCTTGACCGACCTGGAAAGCGCGTCAGAACAGGCAGGTGAACCAGCCGAGTGAGGCGGGATCGGAGCGGCGGCACCACGGTTCCGGCCCGGCATCCGAAGCGTCCCCACCTGTGCCTCTGTTGGGGACGCGGCTGGGGATTGCTGTGGGCAACGCTGTCCACCGACCCGGTGAGGGTGTGGAGGGGATCCGCCCACAGGCTGTGAACGGGCTGTGGGGCGCACCGCCTCAGGAGTGGCCTAGTTGCAGGTCAGAGGCTTTTCCACGACGTGGATAACCTGACTCACGGTTGGGGGCGACCTGGGGAAGAATGGTGGACGCGGAGCCGGGCCGTCGTACCCAGGTTGTGCACGAGAGTTATCCACAGGTTGTGGATTCTGTGGATGTGCATGGCACCCCCGGCATGATGGACACAACGGCGATCGATGTCGCGTCAGCACCGTGGAAACCCCCGCTGTTCTGGGGATCCGCTTGTGGACGCGGCCTCTGGATCGCCCTGTACGACGATGAGGGAGGTGTGTGCGAAGGTTGCCCACAGCCTGTGGATGACGTGCCCTACAGGTCCTTCGCCAGCGGGTGCCGCGGCTGATAGATCGGCAACTCCGCTCCGCTCGGCAGTTCGATCGCCGCGAGCAGTCCCCACCCCTGGTCGCTGATGGGCGCGGCCACCTTGACGCCCTTGCCGGTGAGCTCGTCCAACGTGGCCCGGACGTCGTCGCACGCCTCGGCATCGTTGCTGTAGAGGATGACATGCGCACCATTGATCACGATTTCTCCTTTGATCACCCGCGATCCTTCCCTACCCCCACCCCCGTCGCCAGCCCACGGTTCTTCGCCGCGTTCGACGCGATCGTGGTCAGTGGCGCGCTGGATCCGGCGCCGGGGGCGGGCGCCCACCCAGCGCGAGTGTGCTCGGTCGACTCCCTGCCGAGGCCCTCCCATAACCGCGTCCGGTGGTCCGACAGGAACCATCGGCCGGCAGCGCGGCGCACGGGGAAGAAGCGACGAGGTCGCGAGTGCTCGCCGCACGCGTATCGCGTAGGGGACCTCGCCCGTCGTCCTCCCGGAGCGAGGCGTGGCTGGGCGCAGCCCTGTGCGATGGACAGCGACGCGGTGTCGAGGGTGGTAGCGGTGGGGCAAGGCGATATGCCGGGCGAGGGCCCCTCAGGTGTTCGTGGGTGTGTTGATCGGTCAGCTTGGAGCGGAGGATGAGGGGTCGGGGGTTGTCTGTTGGTTTGTGTATGACGCGCTTGATTCGGCTCTGCGGCGGAGGGCCGGAGGGGGCGAAACCGCCGACGGGGCCGCGGGTTTCGCGGGTTCGGGCCAGGGTTGAGCAGAAGGTAAAAGGTGCCCTCACCTGCGAACACCAGTTCGAATGCGTGCTACGCTCCCGCCATGGGGCAGTTGCTGAACGAGCCGGTTCGCACGGAGCACGACCGGGCGGGGCGGCTCACCGCGTACGAGTGGCGAGGGGCGCGCTACGCGGTGGACGAGGTGCTGAAGACCTACGGGACCGCCCAGGAGGGCAGGGTCTACCGGATGCGGGTCACCGGCGCCGAAGGCGTGGCCGTCGTGGAGCTTGGACGTGACGAGGACCGCTGGCGGATTCGGCACGTCTTCTCCGCGTGAGGCCGGTCCGCGGCGGGGCGACCGGACGCTGTGGACACGAGTCGACGGCGTCCAGGGGGCACCGCTCGACCTGCTGACGGCCCGGATCGGACGCCGGCACTACGCGCTGCACGCCCACGACGAGTACGCCATCGGCGTGACCGTCGACGGTACGGAGACGATGCGGTACCGGGGTGAGAAGGTCTACTCAGGGACCGGCAGCATCGTGGTGGTCGAGCCCGGCGAGGCGCACACCGGTGGTCCGGCGCATCCCGACGGGTTCGCCTACCTCTGCCTCTATCCCGGAGCCGATCTGCTGGGGGCCGCGACGACCGCCGGAGTCGAGGCGACGCCGCACTTCCGGGAACCGATCATCGATGACCCGCGGCTCGGTGAGTCCCTCCGGCTGGCCCACCGGGCGCTGAGGACGGGAGAAGACCCGCTCGAAGGCGAGTCGCGGCTGCTCGGGGTGCTCGGTGCCCTGGTCCGGCGGCATGCGACGTCCCGTCCCAAGCCGCCTCCCGGCCACCGCCGGGCCGAAGCGGCACGCATAGCGCAGGTGGTAGCGGCCCGGCTTTCCGACGAGATGATCGCCCCGCCGACCCTCGCCGAGGTCGCCGCCGACCTGGACCTCTCGCGCTACCAGTTGCTGCGCGCCTTCCGGGACGCGATGGGCATGCCGCCGTACGCATGGCTCGCCCAGCATCGGGTGGCCCGCGCGCGGACTCTGCTGGACTCGGGGCACAGACCGGCCGACGCGGCGACGCTCGCCGGGTTCGCCGACCAGGCCCATCTCACCCGCTGGTTCCGCCGCGTGGTGGGCGTCACTCCGGGCATTTACCGCAACTCCGTTCAAGACAGCCTGACCCGGCGTCCCGCATCCTGAACGTCCGTGCGGGATCGGAGGTCGGGTTGAGTCGCCGTGGCTGGGTGCTGTTCGCGCTGATGAGCGTGCTGTGGGGCATTCCCTATCTGTTGATCAAGGTGGCGGTCGAGAGCGTCTCGGTCCCCATGGTGGTGTTCGCACGGACGGCGCTCGGCGCGCTGATCCTGCTGCCGCTGGTGGTCAGGTCGGGGCGGCTCGCCGTGGTCCGCCGGCACTGGCTTGCGCTGCTGGCGTTCACCGCGGTGGAGATCCTCGGCCCGTGGGCGCTGCTGTCGGACGCGGAGAACCGGCTGACCAGCTCCATGACCGGTCTGCTGATCGCCGCCGTCCCGATCATCGGGGTGGTGCTCGCGCGGCTCACCGGCGACGCGGAGCGGCTGGGACCGGTGCGCTGGGCCGGGCTGCTGATCGGGCTGGCCGGCGTCGGCGTCCTGGCGGGACCGCATCTCGGCGGCGGCAGCGCCTGGGCGGTCGGCGAGGTCATGCTGGTCGCGCTCGGGTACTCGATCGCCCCGATGATCGCCACCCGGCGGCTGCACGAGCTCCCGAGCCTCCACATGGCCGCGTTCTCGCTGGCGATCGCCGCGCTCGTCTACACCGGCCCCGCGATCGCCACGTGGCCGGAGACCATGCCGAGCGGACGCGTCGTGGCGGCGCTGATCGCGCTCGGCCTGGTGTGCACGGCGCTGGCGTTCATCGTCTTCTTCGAGCTGATCCGGGAGGTCGGCACGTCCCGGGGCATGGTGTTCACCTACGTGAACCCGGCCGTCGCGGTGGCCGCCGGCGTCGTTTTCCTCGGCGAGCCCCTCACCGGGACGATCATCGCGTCCTTCGTGCTGATCCTCGGCGGCTCCATCTTCGCCACCGCCCGGCGCTCCCCGACCGCCCCGCCTCCGGCGCACGACGCCACCCCCACCCCCGAACCAGCCGCCGACCGCTGACTTCAGCCGGCTGCGGCGTCACCTGGGCGTCGCGGATGTTGGGGGCGGTGCAGTGGTGGTGTCCTGCGTGCGGGGTCAGCGGAGGGTGACGATGAACTTGCCGGGCTTGGCCGTGTTGCCGGACGGGTCGATCGCGCGGTACTCGATGGTGTGCCGGCCCTTGCCCAGCTTGCCGTAGGTCAGGCTGTCGATGACCGTGCCGTTCTCGGTGAAGAGCCAGGGGGCGGACGAGTCGGTCGGCCAGCCGAAGTAGTTGAACCAGCCGTCACCGTCCACGCGGAATTCGGACACGACGACGCCTGGGCGATCGTCCGAGCCGGTGAGCCGCATGGTGAAGGGACCGTTGAAGACATACTCGGGCGTGCGTCCAGGGCGAAGCGAGCTCTGTGCTGCCTTGGACAGCTCGTAGGTCACCGTCGGTTTCTGTGCGTCGATCGTCCAGGTGAGGCTCTTGGTTCCGACGCGGGCGACCAGCGTGTGGGTGCCCTTGGCCAGGCGGAACCGTCCGAGATCGATGTCCCGGTCGCCGCCGCGCACAGGTCGCCCGTCGAGCTCCCAGCGCACCTTCGGCACGCTCTGGTCAGGGTGGGTGGTTTCCACATACACGACGGACTCGCCCCCAACGGGCTTGTCGGTCGGAGTGGACGAACTGATATCGACGGGGACGGTGGCGGGCTGCGTGCTCAGGCCAGTGTCGACCGTCCAAGAGCGAACCTGCGTGAGAGCCGCCGACGACCTGATGGCCGGGTCTCGGACGAAACTGGTCGGGTCGGTGACCGTGACCTTGACCGTGTGCGTGCCCTTCTTCAGGTGCAGCTTCGACAGATCGAGGTTCGCGCCCCGCGCCACCGTCTTCCCATCGACCGTCCAGGAACGAGACAGTTGGTGGCCGGACGGGTGCATCGTCTCTACCCAGAGAACACGGTCGTCGCCCACAGGGGCGTCCGTTGGCGTGTGCGCCTGGACGAGATTCACCTTGGCTGACACCCGCTGGGTCATACGTTCACGCGCGACCTGGTCGTAGTAATAGCCGAGCGATTTCATCATCGAGTGCTGGCTCGGCCTCCACACGCCCTTACTGGAGTAGAGCCCGCCCTCGTACCGTCCGATGGTGCCGCCGGCCTCGCTCCGTTCACCGAGCCACCGCCACCATTTCGCCTTCTGCGCCTTCATTTCGCGCTCTGTCAGCAGCGTGTGGTGGATGGACTCGGGCTCAGGGCCGGTGTACGTCCCGCCGGGCACGCCCCGCTGGTAGTAGTCGTACTCGTCGTCCAGCCCGCCCAGAGAATGGCCGAGTTCGTGCGGAGCGATGAGAGCGGACATCGCGTTTCCGCCGGACGCCGTCGCATAGGCGCCGCCCGCGCCGCCGTAGGTGTCGCTGTTGGCGAGCGCGAGGATCTGCCGGTTTTCCGCCGTCGTCCCCTGGACGAGGTCCGCGTACGTCTTGGCCGCGTTGGAGTCCATGACGAGGAGACGCTGAATGCCGTCGTCTTGGCAACCGCTCCAGAACGCCATGCTCAGCGGGGTTTTCCGACGCGGTGAGGACAGCGCCGGGTCGCAGCTCACCCCCGATTCCCCCGAGGGGATTTCGACCGCGTACACGTTGATGTAGCTGCGGTACGACTTGAACGGCTCGATCGTCCACAGGTCGTTCAGATGCTCGGCGAGGTGGGTGCGGAATTTCGGCATGTCCGCCGCCGTGTAGCCGTCCCCCAGCACGACCAGGTTGAACCGCTTGGCGGGATCACCGGTGACCTGGACCGGCACCACTGTCGCGTCCGCGGGGTCGGCCGCCCGCGCGGGAGCCGCCGCCATCGACAGGACGGCCGCGGCCGCCGTCCCGATCACGATCGTCCTGCCCGTCCACATGCGCAGACCCTCCTCGCGCGCCGGAGGCGCACGCGGCGGGCGGGATGCGGCCCGGACGCTGCGCCGGCTCGGCCCGCTGATCAAGCGGGCCCGCCCGGATTATCGCCGGAAGATCCTGATTTGTCGCTACCGCTTGTGGCGCTGACCGTTCGCGAGGTTTCGCGAGACCCGGTGACCGCCCGCCCGCCGCTGCACCGCAGCCGACAGGACGGGCGCGACCCCGCCGATCCGGGCGCCGAGCCGCAGCCCGAGCGGCGCGACATCGACCTCCGCGATGTTCCGCTCGATGGCCCGGACGGTCGCCCGCGCCACATCTCGGGGCGTGCGCGTACCGATCCCCTTGGGCAGGGTCACGCCCGCCTCGGCGAACATCCCGGCGTCCCGGATGAAACCGGGGAAGACGGTCGAGACGCCGACGCCGTGCGGGCGCATGTCCTCCCGCAGCGCGAGCGCGAACCCCCGCATCCCGAACTTCGTCGCGTTGTACAAGGACGCGTTCCCGGACGCGGTCTTGCCGGACAGCGATGACACGAAGACCAGATGCCCGCGGCCACGATCGGCCATCTGGTCGGCCGCGAGCTTCGCCATCACGACCGGCGCCCGCAGGTTCACGTCCAGTACCCGGTCGATCTGCGCGATCGAGTACTCCGCCAGCAGCCCGGACGCGGGCAGCGCCGCGTTCGCGACCAGTACGTCCACGCGCCCGGCCTCGTCCAGCAGCGACTCGGCCGTGGCACGATCGGCCAGGTCGGCGACGATCGCGCGGGCGCCGAGCCGTTCCGCGAGCGGTTCCAGGACGTCCGCCCGGCGGCCCGTCAGGACGAGCCGTGCACCGCGATCGGCCAGCGCTTTCGCCAGGGCCTGGCCGATACCGCCGGTCGCGCCGGTCACCAGGGCGTTCGCTCCGCGCAGATCCATGCCGCGATGATGGCGGATCACATCCCGATGCGCCACAGCAGCAGGATGATCGACGACAGCACGAGCCCCGAGACGCCGAGGACCACCTCGCCCAGCGCGATCATTGCGGCGCAGCCCGTGGCCGTCGCGCCCGCGGCGAGCACCAGCCCGCGGCCTCCCGTCGCCCGCTCGTCCGGCACACCCATGTCGAACTCGCGTTCCCAACGCCGGAAGTCATCCTCTGCCATCGGCACTCCCGAAGGGTCGTCACCACGGATTATGCGACCGTCCCGGCGTCCCGGCGAGATGGCGAAAACGTGACAGCTTCTTTGGGACTGCTGGTCCGATGACGGCGAGTGGGTGATGATCGCCCGGCATCGGTTGCTAGGCTGCGGAGGGCCGGGGGAAGCAGACATCGTTCCGCATTTCCCGGGATTGACTTGATAGTCGAGGTGAAGGGGTCCCACCGTGAAGAAGCTGCTCGTCCTCGCCGTTGTCGCACTCGGTGGCTTCGCTGTCTGGCGCAAGCTCCAGCAGGACCGCGCCGAGCTGGACCTGTGGACCGAGGCCACGTCGTCCGACAACTGATCCGCCGGCGACCGGCCCCGGCGTGAACGAAGCAGAGCCGATCACCGTCGCCTGCCTCGATCTCGCCGGGACCACCGTCGCGGACGGCGACACGGTCGAATCCGCCTTCGCCGAGGCGATCGCCACCCTGGGGATCGTCTCCGGCACGGCGGCCTACGACCGTGCCCTCACCCGCTTCCGCGACTCCCGCGGCGGCTCGAAGATCGCCATCTTCCGCGCGCTCTTCGACGAACCCCGCGCCCAGGCCGCGAACCTGGCGTTCGAGCGGTCCTACGACCAGCTCGTCGACCGGCACGGCCTCAAACCCGTACCCGGCGCCGATGAGGCCCTGCGACGCATCCGCGGCGCCGGCGTGCGCGTGTGCCTGCTCACCGGCTTCGGCCGCAGCACCCAGGCCCGCATCCTCGACGCCCTCGACTGGTGGGACCGCGTCGACCTGACGCTCTGCCCCGCCGACGTCCCCCGCGGCCGCCCCTGGCCCGACCTCGTCCTGACCGCCG
Source organism: Actinomadura sp. B10D3 (assembly GCF_039871695.1). Taxonomy (NCBI): domain Bacteria; kingdom Bacillati; phylum Actinomycetota; class Actinomycetes; order Streptosporangiales; family Thermomonosporaceae; genus Actinomadura; species Actinomadura sp. B10D3. The sequence continues at coordinate 137,597 of NZ_JBDPLY010000002.1, read as the reverse complement.
CCCTTCGCCTCGGCGTGGACGACGTCCGCCACATCGCCGTCTGCGGCGACACCGCCAACGACATGGTCACCGGCCGCCGCTCCGGCGCGTCCATCGTCGCGGGCGTCCTCACCGGCGCCCACGACCACGACCGCCTCCTCGACGCCGGCGCCACCCACATCCTCCCCAGCGTGGCGTCCCTCCCCGACCTCATCCTCCCCACCACCGATACCCCGACCCCCCACCACCCCGGGTAGGGAGCCCGGTGGAGGAGCGCCGAGGCCCAGCGCGGGTGCCCGCATGGTTCGGCGACTTCACCCGGAACCTGCCGGACCGGCCGCTGCGCCTCGGGTGCCGCAAGTCGCACCTGGCCCGCGCCTACGCCAACCGCGTCATCTCCGACCTCCGCCTTGCCGTGCCCGGCCTGCGCATCGAACTGGTCGAGATCATCACCTCAGGTGACCGGCACAAGGGCGACCTGTCCGAGCTGGGCGGCAAGGGCCTGTTCATGAAGGAGATCGACAAGGCCCTCACCATCGGCGAGATCGACGCCGCGATGCACTGCATGAAAGACGTCCCCGGGGACGTGCCGCTGCCGTCCGGGCTGGTGTTCGCCGCCTACCTGCAGCGCGACGACGTCCGCGACTGCATCGTCTGGCGCGAGGGCTCCAAGTACGCCCACATCGACGACCTCCCGTCCGCTGCCCGCCTCGGTACCTCCTCCGTCCGTCGCAAGGCTCAGATCCTCCGTCACCGGCCCGACCTGCAAGTCGAGCGGTTCCGCGGCAACGTCGTCCCCCGCATCGCCCGCCTGGACGAGTCCGACCTGGAAGGACTGGTGCTGTCGTGCGGCGGCGTGCACCAGGTCGGGATGGGTCACCGGGTCGGGCAGGTCCTGGACAGGGACCAGATGTGCCCGGCCGTCGGCGCCGGCGTCATCGGCGTGCAGTGCCGAAAGTCCGACGAAGGCATGGTCAAGCTCCTGCAGCTCATCGACCACGCCGAGACCCGCATCCACGTGACGGCCGAACGGGCGATGCTGCACGGACTCCAAGGGCACTGCAATTCCCCGATCGCCGGGCACTGCCACACCACGGAGGATGGGCAACTGTCCCTGTAGGGCATGGTGTTCACCGGGGAAGGCGCGAACTTCGCCCACGCCCACGAGTGGGACACCCGCGACCGAGCGTTCGAGCTCGGCGCGTACGTCGCCGGGGTCCTGAACCGCAAGGGCGCCCGCGACATCATCGGCGGCATCCCACAATGAACCACCGCGCTGGTCTGCTGCCCCCGATACTGGTGAGCGTGATCCGGGACGGGGTGAACGGGATGACCTCGGCTTGCATCAGACCTCCAGAGCCGTAGTCGCGCGCCGGTGCCCTACCGGCCGCCCCCGTCCGGAAAGCCTGTGCTGCTCCGACGGTGTACGATCGTCACCGGTTGCGCCGGTCCGGTGTCACCGCAGGTCAAACAACAGAAGACAAGGGGCCTTAGCTCAGTTGGTAGAGCACCGGCTTTGCAAGCCGGGTGTCAGGGGTTCGAATCCCCTAGGCTCCACCAGGCAAAACGCCCAGGTCAGAAGCCATGTTCCGACCTGGGCTCTCGCCTCTCACGATCTCTTCTTTTGCTTTCGTGCCCGTTGCGTGCCCGATCGCTTCTTTCCCTTGAGTTCAGCCTTGGCCATCGCCCTCAGGGTGTCGGCGATCTCCCGGTGCCGCTCGTCCGTCGCGTGGAGATAGATCGTGGCCGCGCGGTCGCTGGCATGGCCCATGCGTTCTTTGAGCTCTGGGAGCGTCGCCCCAGCGATGGCGGCAAGGGTGTTCCCGGTGTGGCGGAGGTCGTGAAACCGCACGTCCTTGAGCCCCGCCTTGTCCAAGGCTCGCACCCAATTGCGCCGGAAGTTCGCCCGCCGGAGCAGCGCCCCCTTACCGCCGACGAAGATGAGCCCCTCATCGCCGTCCTGGGCGAACTTCTTGACGTGCTCTCTCAGCTCGGGGAGGACGATTGCCGGAATGGGATGCGTCCGGACGCCCGCCGCAGTCTTTGGCGGTCCGAAGTGGAGCGGCCTGCCAGTCACCTCGACGAGGGTCCGCTCAACCCGCACGGTGCCGGCCTTGAGGTCGATGTCTTTCCGGCGCAGTGCCACGGCTAGAGCGCGAGCACCTGACCCATCTCACCCCAGCTGTCCGTGCTACGGGGGAACCTCAGCAGCTCTTGGAGGGCGGACGCCACCGGCCCCGCCACACGCGGGAGCTGATCAAGATCGATTCAGACCTACTTGCCCACGCTGCTGTGATCCTCGGAGACGTCGACCTCGACGCCGCCGCCGAGGAGTATGCCGCCGCCGCGCTCATCCTGGCCCAGGAGGCCGGAGCAAGCGAGTCGTTCGCGTGGTACGCCCAGGCCAAGACGGCATGCTGGCAGAACCGCTTCATCGAGGCAGCCGACCTCGCCCGGCAAGGCTTTGAGGCCAGCTCTCCCAATCCCATGAAGACACAACTTGCCTGGTACGAAGCGAATGCCGCCGTTCTGCTCGGGGACAAGAACAGGGCACGCGAGGCAGTGACCCGCGCCGAGCAATCCGCCGAGGCCACCCACGACACCCCCTCTGATCACTCGGTGTGGTCGTTCCCGATCGAGCGCCAAGCCTTGTTCGCTCTGTCGGTGGCTATGCGAACCGGTGACCTCGACGGCGCGCTACAAGCCGCCGGGATGGCAGATAGCGCATGGGCCGCAGGCGCCCTGATCTCGCCCGCGAACTGGGCTCAGATACGCGTAGGAACCGGAGTCGCCCACCTCCTGAACGGTGACCTGGAGGGCACCGCCGAGGAACTGACCAAGCTTCTGACGCTGGACCCCGGAATGCGCCTTACGACCGTCACTCGCTACCTCGCAGACCTAGACCGCCGACTTAACGGACCGCGCTTCCATGGCAGTCCGCTTGTCGCCCAGCTCAAACAGCAGATCCGAGACTTCAACGCTGCCGCCCTGACCGATGATGAAGATATGGAGAGCCCATGAGTCCGCTACCCGCGCACATGGCCGACCGATGGCGGAACCGCGCGGAACCAGGACCAGGTCAGGGCACGCTCTACTGGCACATCCTCATGGGCGACCATCCCGAAGCACAGGAACTCGTCCAGACCGCACAAGATCGACTTGCCAACCTCTCCGGCCTGCACATGACCCCCGCCGAGTGGCTGCACATCACTGCCCACGTCGCCGGACCTACCCACGAGATCAGCGACACCCAGCAGCAAGACATGCGCGCCATAGCACAGGGTCTCCTCACCAAGATCACACCAACCAACGTGACGCTCGGCCGGATCCTCTACCACCCCGAAGCGATCGCCGTTGCCGTCCAGCCCGCAGACCTCTTGGTCAGGATCCGCGAGGCTGTCCAAGAGGCCACCCTCAAAGTCACCGGCAGCGAAGGCAGAACCGAGGGGCCCGACACCTGGACTCCGCACATGACCATCGCCTACAGCGAGACCGACCAACCAGCCGGACCACTCATCACCGCACTCGGCCGAGAGCTTCCAACCCGCCACGTCACCATCGACACCGTGACCCTGGTCGACCAACGCGGAGCAGAACGCCTCTGGGACTGGCACCCCGTAGGCCAGGCACGGCTACGCGGCCATCACTGACGCCCGACGCCGGACCAGCCATGATCCTTGCCGAATTTGGCTGTTTTAGATCAAGTGGCGGCGGCGCCTCAGGCCGCTGCGCGGCCCCGCGCCAGGCCGCCCGGAGCGTGCGGCGTGGGCGCCGGTCACCGGACGGCCGCGCCGGACCGCGCCGCGCCACGCCCGCCGGCCCCGCTCCAACCGCTCACCACAAGGTCGCGCCGCCGCCCTGACGAGCTGACGCCGAAGCCTCTCTAGCCGGTTCGGCGACGAGGGCCAGGGCGTGAGTCTGCTCGACCAGTTCGGCGACGAGGGCCAGGGTGTGACTCTGGTCGACCGCCGTTGGAGGCGTCGGGGGAGATTGCCGGAAGATTGGTTGAGCGTGCGCTACTGGGGAACCCCGTGGTTCCCCAGACCCCTCCTGGACCCGGAGGGCACTCCCGCGCGAATCTGTCTGTCACGGGGTACGCGCCGTTCGCGCGGGAGTACCCTCCGGACAGGTCCGTTCGTCTGTGCGGCTACGCCGATCCACAGGCATATGCACGGCTTGTGGATGACGGCAGTGACGGCAGCCGTGACGGCAACACCAGCAGACGCGGCCGAACATGATCAGTGCTCATCAGAAGGTCAGGACGGCCGCGCGAGGTGATGACCTTGGAGTGGAACGAACTGATAAGGATGCGGCTTCTTGGCCAAGAGCGCGTGATGGTTGGTGCCGTGCGGTTAAAGTCGGAGTCGCCGGTTGGTGGGCCGAGTGAGGGCGCCCAGCAGCGCGATTCGGCTTAGGGTGGCGGTGGTCAGACAAGTCCAGATGGCACAGAACTGCTCAGCCCGGTGGGTGCAGCCACGAAAGTAAATGACGAAGAGGTTACTAAGAGTCTGTGACGAAAAACTTTCACCGGCTCCTAGGCGCCCAAGGGATGAAATCCCCTGGGCAAGGCTCACTTCCTCAATCAATGGTCATTTATGAATCTTCTCTGTGCGTAATTGCCGTCCCCGTCGCCATCGTAGTTGATGGCAATCTCCCAAGCTGCCCCCTCGGGCAAATTGTAGACCCCGCCCTCACTGGCTCGGTGTGTCTTGCAGCTTCCATAGCCATTCGCGGCCTTCATGAAATATTCTTGGGACGGATTATGGTGGCCCCCATAATAGGCACTGACATAGGCCTTGGCTGAGTGACCATTCGCCGATGAGTCGCATATAGAGACGATGTCGCCGTGTTCTTCGACGTAGACTCTGATACCCGTTGCGGACCACTTGTGATCCCAAACGATGCCGCCGGGTGGTTCGTCAGCGGAAGCGGTGCCGCCGGTGGCCATGATGGCGGCGGCAGCGAGTGCCATCGTTCCTGCGAGGACACGACCGATACGAAGTTTCAATGGATGATCCTTCCGGCGAAGTGAGAAGGCAGTCGAGCAAGCATGAATGCCTGCTTCAAGACGGCTCCGGACGTCACCTTGCACCTTGTGTCGAACTCGTCGTGCGAGCGGCCTTAGGTGCGACTGATGAAAGGGTACTGTCCAGTCATCAGCGTTGGCGGTAGCCGATCATAACAGAATCCGGATCCAATCGCCACAAGATCGACTAGACAACCTGCTGCGATGCTCCGATAACCCTCCCATCCCCACGCGCTTGCCGATGCTGTGCCACACGCCCGACTTCCGTCGTAGGTACCCAGGCCGCAGCGCGCGGGGCGTTGAGGGTGATCGGACTCAGTGACCGATGCACTGGTTGGGGGCGAGGCGCCGTGCCCGTTGCGTGCCCGATAGCAAGGTGATCAACAAGGACTGGCGGTCGGTCGCGAGGTGATCGGTGAGGAGGCCTAGGTCAGCGGGTCGCCAAGAACACGCCCAGTCTCCGCCTGCGTGCCAAAGCGGGATTCCGCACGGTGGGCACCCGCCGACGGATCGGCCGCCTCCACGGCCGGTGGCGCGACGTCGTCCTGCTGGAGCGCCGGAGCCCCACCGTCCTCTAGCGCCAGGTGCCAGCGTCACTCTGAACCAGGTGGGGCAGCCTGACCAGCGCAGAGCAGCCCGGTGGCGCATCTGCCGGGCAACGGGCACGTTGCCCGGCAGATCTCCTTACCCGGCAAGACCAACTAGCGGATCAGGTGGTGGTGGTGAGAGTGGCGAGCATCCGCGACAACCGCTCGGGATTTTTGAATCTGCGGTCGTCGCCATACAGGTCATGATCTATCTCATGCACCCATGGGTCGTCCGGACGCTCGTCATCGAGATCGATGACCCAGTAGTACTGTGTCGTCTCATTGAAAGCGATGATGAAGAAGGCGCGATCTTCCGCCACAGGATCCCCGTCGACGAGTTGGGGGAACGTGACCTCGTACTCGTCCTCCTCGGTGACCAGGACGTGCTCTTCCGGCCATTCAACTGACAGGATCGCCTGAATCGGCGACGGGATGAGGCGCTCTCCCAGTGGTGTGTCCTCCCGCCAGTCCTCCGGCTCGAAATTTTCGCTGATCGCACCCCCTAGACGCGCGATCTCCTGTAGTACGTCTCCGTGCGGGGTTGTGGCGGCAGAAACGCCCGACATTGGCATCCTTCATCGCTTGAGCAGGTCGCCGGACAGCTTACAAGATCATCGTCGTCGCCCGTCATCGACCTGCCCGGGCGGCGTGACCAGGGCTATCGGCGATTTTGAAGCGGTCGCGATAAAATCTCAGATTTACGCTCGGGATCGGCACCGGAATGTGATTGGTCCTGGCAGCGAAAGACATCCGAGAACATCACGTGCCGTGACGGCTGTGCCGTGGAGAACGCCCCGTCCGGAGGTTGGACGGGGGCGGTCGGGCGGTCAGTTGCCTACGCCCAGGTCTCGCATGAAGGCGGACGGGTAGCGGTCGCCTCGGGCGGCGCCTGGTGGGACGGCCTTTTCGATGTCGGTGAGGTCGTCTGCGGTGAGGGCCAGGTCCGCCGCGGGCAGGGCCTCGGTCAGGCGCTCGCGGGTGCGGGCGCCGACCAGCGGGACGATGTCATCGCCCTGCGCGGCCACCCAGGCGATGACCAGTTGGGCGACGGTGCATCCCTTGGCTTCGGCGACCCGGCGCAGGGCGTCCACGAGGGCGAGGTTGTGCTCGACGTTGCCGCCGGAGAACCGCGGGCCGAAGGCGCGGCTGTCTCCGGGGCCGGCGGTGCGGCCGGCGGACCAGTGACCGGAGATGAGGCCGCGGCCGAGGACGCCGTACGCCGTCAGGCCGATGCCGAGTTCCCGCAGCGTGGGCAGGACGTCGGCCTCCACGGCGCGGGAGATCACCGAGTACTCGATCTGCAGGTCGGCGACGGGGTGGACGGCGTGCGCGCGGCGGATCGTCTCCGCGTCGACCTCCGAGAGGCCGAGGTGCCGCACGTGCCCGGCGTCGATCATGTCCTTGATCGCGCCGACCGTCTCCTCGATCGGCACCGCCGGGTCCAGCCGGGCGGGACGGTAGGTGTCGATGTAGTCGGTGCCCAGCCGTGTCAGCGAGTAGGCCAGGAAGTTCTTCACCGCCTCGGGACGGCCGTCGTGCCCGCCGAATTCGGGTCCGGGGCCGCGCAGCATGCCGAACTTGACGCTGAGCTTGTAGTCGTCACGGTTCCGGCCGCGGAGGGCCTCGGCGAGGAGCAACTCGTTGTGGCCCATGGCGTAGAAGTCGGCCGTGTCGATCAGCGTGACTCCGGCGTCGAGGGCGGCGTGCACGGTGGCGATGCTCTCCGTCCGGTCGGCCTCGCCGTAGGCGCCTGACATGGCCATCGCGCCCAGGCCGAGCCTGGAAACGGTCGGCCCGGTACGTCCCAGAGTTCTTGTCTGCATGAGGTTCTCCTCTTCTGGATGTCGCGCCTCCACCCTGCGTTCCGGACGGGACGGGCGAAAGCGGAGCGTTCATCGTGGGAGAGCCGCTCCCTGTATAAGTCCGGCGGCCGGAGGGACCATGGGGTCATGGAACGTGAGCAGCTCGCCGACTTCCTGCGCCGCCGCCGCAAGGCGATCCGTCCGGCCGAGGTGGGGCTGGCCGACGGTCCCCGGCGCCGCACCGCCGGTCTGCGCCGGGAAGAGGTGGCGATGCTCGCCGGCATGTCGGTGGACTATGTGGTGCGCCTCGAACAGGGACGCAGCAGCCAGCCGTCCACGCAGCTGCTCGGTGCGCTGGCCCGGGCGCTGCGGCTGACCGACGACGAGCGCGACCACCTGTTCCATCTGGCCGGGCACCGGCCCCCGCCGGCCGACGAGGTGGCCCGGCTGGCCCGTGCCGGTCTGGTGCGCATGCTCGACCTGCTCGGCGACACCCCGGCCATGGTGCTGTCCGACCTGGGGGAGGTCCTCGCGCAGAACCGGATGTCGGTCCTGCTGGCGGGTGACCACACGGTCTTCTCCGGCGACCGGCGGTACACCGTGTACCGCTGGTTCACCGAGGCTGCCGCGCGTGCCGGCTGCCCGCCCGAGGAGCGGGAGCACTACGGCCGCCAGATCGTGGCCGACCTGCGCGCCGTCGCCGGGCGCCGGTCCGGTGATCCCGTGGTGGCCGGGCTGGTCGAGCGGTTGCAGGACGCGAGCGCCGACTTCCGAAGGCTGTGGGCCGAGCACGAGGTGGCGGTCCGCCGTGCCGACCGCAAGACCATCCTGCATCCGCGCGTGGGCCGTCTCCTCATGGACTGCGAAACCCTGGTCACCCCCGACCAGCGTCAGCAGTTGCTGGTGCTCACCCCGGCGAACGCCGAGACCCGCGAGCGCGTGGACCTGCTGCGGGTCCTCGGCATCGAAGAGTTCCACGCGGAGACCGGAAGCACCTCCACGCTTTGAGCAGCACGCCCAGCCATCCGCTGGGGCAAGGGGGCGCGCTGGGATTTGTTAGCTGTTTTCGAGGGTGCTCAGCGCGACCGTTCGGTGAATGACCGTTCTGTCGTAGGTCAGGAGGACGGCTTGTGCCTCTGGCTCTACTACGGCTGTTGATATGTCGGCTCCGGCGAAGCCCTGAATGGCTTCGAGGGAGTCCCACAGGGTCATGACTTCCAGTTCTATCTGGCCGTCCGCGTCCCGGCGGAACAGGTAGGCGCCTCGGTGGCCGTCAACCCGGCGGAGTGCTGGGAGCACTGCGTCGGCGAAGTGCTCGCGGTAGGCGTCCGCCCCCTCGGGGGTTGCGGTCGCGCGCCATGTTCGGGCGATCATCTTGGCTCCCGGTCGTCAAAGGCCTTCCGGCGTTGACGGTACTGCCGGCACTGGTCACGTTCGCACCTGGTCGAGAGTGATCAGGGTGGTGATGCCGCGGGCTGCCAGGTAGGCGGTGTCCTGGGTGCGGCTCTGCAGGACGACGGCCGGGCGCCTTCCCTCGTCGACGAGTTTCATGAACGGGTCGAAGAAGGTGGTGAAGTCGGCCGCCGGGATCATGTCGTCGGGCAGGACGAGGGCGGTCTCGCGCGGGGCCGGGGCAGGTGGGCGGGCGTCGTATTCGGCGATGAGTTTGCGGATGGTCTTGCCGATCGGCTTCAGTTTCCGGTCGTTGGTGAACAGGCCGAGGTCGTATTCGAGGTTGACGTAGCCGCTGAGCTTCGGATTGAGGTCGTGCGAGTCCCACCAGGTGATGCCGAAGAGGTCCGGGCAGTCGGCCATCGCGCGGATCGACCTTTCGGTCCAGGGCGGGATGTCGGCGGCGTCCATCCAGACGGTGGAGACGCCGGTCTCCTCGATCCACACCTTTCGCTTCAGGTCGGTGTGGAAGGCCTTGATGAGTTCGACGAAGAACTCGGAATAGTGCGTGGACGATGTGGAGAGCGACCCGTAGCGCTGGATGACCTGCGTCCAGCCCGCCCAGGTGTGGTTGGCGGTCATCGTTCCGGAGGTCGCGAGTCCGTGACGGCTCCAGTAGTCGTTGTTCTGCCACGGCCAGTGGTCGATTCCGGAGACGTGGATCTTGCCCGGCGCGACCTTTTCGCAGGTGTCGAAGAGGGCGGTGTGCCAGGCGTCGCCCTGGGCCGGAGTGACCGCCATGCCCAGCGGTTTGCCGAACCAGTGGATCTCGTTGGAGAGGTCGAATCCCATGAACCTGCGGTGCCGGCCGATGCGTTCGGCGATCTGCCCGAGGAGCCATTGCTCCCGCTCGATCACTCCGGGGTCGGTGAGGACGTTCTTGGTCGTGCCGTCGCTGTTGCTGATGAGGAACGGCGGGACGAACAGGACGCCGCTGACCGCGCCGTTGAAGACGGTCACCTCGACGTCGAGGTGGCGGCGGTCGGCGAGGTCGAGGAGTTCTTCGAGACGGTCGAGGTGCTCGCCGCGGACGTAGGTGGAGTTCGGGTGCAGTTCCGACCAGACCAGCATGATGCGGATGTGGTCCATGCCCAGGGACGCGATGTCGTCCAGGTCGGCCGCGATCGATGACCGGTCCCAGTCCGACCAGGAGAACCACCAGTTCTTGCTCGGGACGTAGTTCACGCCGAAGCGGACGCGGCGGTGCCGGTGGCGGCCGGGTGCCGGGGCGTCCGCGTGCGCCGCGGTCGCGGTCGGGGTCAGCAGGGTGGACGCCGCGGCGGCACCCGCGGTCACGCCGAAGAACGTCCTGCGATCGATCGAGGAGGCGGGGAGCTCGGGCATGAGGGCGGCCCTCCAGGGTTCGTCTGCGACCCCGGCAGCGTAGAGATCCTTCCCGGTTCAGGCCAGAGGCCTTTCACGGTTTTCACGAGGCGTCAGAATTCCTCGATCATCTTGGAGAGCCTTGCGGGGTCGGTGGACGCCCGGATGGACAGCTCCGGGCGGAGCCGCTCGGATTCGGGCGCCCGGCCGGCCAGCAGGTCGACGAGCAGGTCGAGGGCCCGGGCGCCCATCTGCCGCATGGGCGAGCGGACGCTGGTCAGCGGGATGGGCAGTTCCGCGGCCAGCGGGGTGTCGTTGTATCCGGCGACGGCGATGTCCTTGCCGGGCCGGAGGCCGTGGTCGCGCAGGACGCCCAGCGCGCCGATGGCCGAGAAGTCGTTCACGGCGAAGATGGCCGTGGGCCGGGGTTCGAGGCGCAGGAGCGTCTCGGCGGCGTCGCGGCCGCCGGCGGCGTCGAACCGGGAGTGGACGACGTGGGAGCCGGGCACCGGGAGGCCCGCCTCGCGGTAGCGGTCGACGAAGCCGGCTGTGCGGTCGGCGCCGGTGCTGGCGAAGGGCTCGCCGGCGATGACGCCCACCCGGCGGTGGCCGAGGCCGAGGAGGTGCTCGGCGACCAGCCGGCCGCCGAGGTGGTCGTCGCAGGTGACGGCGGGGTGCCGGCCGGCGTGCCGGCTGACGAGCACGAACGGGATCCGGCGCTCGGCGATCTCGTCCAGGAACGCGGCGTCGGTGTGCGCGTCGCCGAAGACCAGCCCGTCGACGCGGCGGGACAGCGCCAGCTCGGTGCGCACGCGCTGCTGCTCCGGCCGGTCGTGGCTGTTCATCACGAAGGTCGTCAGGCCGTGCCGGGCGGCGGCGTCCTCGACGCCCTCGTAGATCGTGGCGAGCACCATGTCGGACAGCCGGGGGACCAGGACGCCGACGAGGTTGCTGCGCGCGGTGCGCAGGCTGGTGGCGTGCGGGTTCGGCCGGTAGTTCAGCCGGGCCGCCCACCGCCGGATCTCGTCGGCGGTCTCGCGGGACGCGGCGCGCTGCGCGTCCTCCGCGGAGCCGTTGAGGACGCGGGAGACGGTCGAGACGTCGACCCCCGCCGCCTGCGCGATGGTGCGCAGTGTCGCGGGCCGCTGCCGGTCGGTTCGGGCCACCCGTCCTGCCTCTCCGTCGCCGTCACCCCTTGACAGGGCGACCCTCTGGTGCCTTTTATACAACTCAAACGTTTGACCCAATCGTTTGGGTCAGCCGGAGGTCAACGCCCAAACGTTTGGGAAAGAGGAAGTCGTGACAGGACGGGCCGACGCGGCGGGTCGGGCATGATCGGGCCGCCGCCGGACGCGGGCTGGTTCGCCCGGCGCACCGTGACCGAGCTGGCCGGTGCGCTGCGCGCCGGGACCCTCTCCCCGGCCGCTCTGGTGGAGCGGTCGCTGGCCGAGGCGGCCAGGCTCGACCCGGGGCTCAACGCGTTCGCCGCGGTCGACGCGTCCGGGGCGCGGGCGGCGGCGGAGCGCGCGGGACGCGAGCTGTCCGCGGGAGTGGACCGCGGGCCCCTGCACGGCATCCCGGTCGCGGTCAAGGACGTCGTGGACACCGCCGGCCTGCGCACCGCCATGGGGTCGCGGCACCACGCCGGCCGGGTGCCCGGGCACGACGCGGAGTGCGTGCGCCGGCTCCGCGCGTCCGGCGCGATCATCGTCGGGAAGGCGGCGACGCACGAGTTCGCGTTCGGCCCCACCGGGGACCGGTCGGCGGACGGGCCGACCCGCAACCCGTACCGGCGGGAACGCGTCCCCGGCGGTTCCAGCAGCGGGTCCGGCGCCGCGGTGGCCGCCGGGATCGTGCCGCTCGCGGTGGGCACCGACACCGGGGGCTCGGTGCGCATCCCCGCCGCCTGCTGCGGGATCGTCGGGCTCAAACCCACCCACGGCGCCGTGCCGTCCGGTGGCGTCTTCCCGGTGGCGCCCTCCCTGGACACGGTCGGCCCGATGGCGCGCACGGCCGGGGACTGCCTGCTGCTCTGGAACGTCCTGGCAGGTCAGGACGGTCCAGAGCCGGACATCTCCGGCTGCCGCGTCGGGTGGGTGGCGCCCGGCGCGCTCCATTCGGCCGACCCGCGGGTCACCGAGGCGGCCCGCGCGATGCTGGAACCGCTGCCCGTGCGGGACGTGGCCGTCCCCGACATCGCGCGACTGCGCTGGGCCTACCAGATGATCCAGGGCCGTGAGGTCCACGCGATCCACGCCGGGCGGCTGGCCGCCGCACCGGAGCTCTACGGAGAGGAGGTTCTCGCCCGCCTGCGCGCCGCCGGGCGGATCACCGAGGAGGACGCCGAAGCGGCTCGGGCGATCCGGGATCGGGTCGACGTCGCGGTGGCGGCGCTCCTGGAACGCCATGACCTTCTCGCCATGCCCACCGTCCCGATCCTCCCTCCGCCACTGGACGCCCGGAGCGTGTCCCTGGACGGGACGCCGATCGACGTCCGAGCCGCACTGCTGTCGCTCACCAGCCCATGGAGCGTGCTCGGGCTGCCCGCCGTCAGCCTGCCCGCCGCACAGGTGGACGGGCTGCCCACCGGCCTCCAGCTGATCGCCGGGCCGGGCGCCGAGCGCCTGCTGCTCGCCGTAGCGGACCGCCTGGCGGGCGCGAACCAGACGACCCCCACCGCATCCCACCCCTGAAGGAGCACTCATGTCCGCTGTCAGTCCGGTCACCGCGGCCGCCGTCCAGTTCGACCCCCAGGTCGGCCTGGAGAACAAGGAGAAGAACGTCCAGCGGAGCCTCGAACTGATCAACGAGGCCGCCGACCGCGGAGCCACGCTGATCGTGCTCCCGGAGCTCGCCAACACCGGATACGGGTTCGCCACCCGCGAGGAGGCCTACGCGCACGCGGAGCCCGTCCCGGACGGGCCCACCACGCGGGCGTGGACGGAGGTCGCCCGCGAGCGCGGCCTGCACATCGTGGGCGGCCTGGCCGAGCGCGACGGCGTCCGGCTGTACGACACCGCGGTGCTGACCGGCCCGGACGGGGTGGTCGGTACCTACCGCAAGACCCACCTGTGGAACCGGGAGAAGCTGATCTTCGAGCCCGGCGACCTCGGCTTCCCGGTGTTCCCGACCCGGATCGGCCGGATCGGGCTGCTGATCTGCTGGGACGTCTGGTTCCCCGAGGTGCCGCGGCTGCTCGCCACCCAGGGCGCGGACGTCGTCTGCAGCGTGAACAACTGGGTGTGGACGCCGCCCCCGCTGTTCGACGAGGCGGGCCGGTGCATGGCCTCCTACCTGACGATGAGCGCGTCGCACGTGAACAGCCTCCCGATCGTGGCGGCGAACCGGGTGGGCGAGGAACGGGGCGGCAGGTTCCTCGGGTGCTCCCTCATCACGGGGACCAACGGCTGGCCGATCGGTTCCGTCGCCCCGGCCGAGGACGAGACGACCGTCTACGCGGACCTGGACGTCGTGGCGGCGCGGTCGGCGCCGATCTGGAACGACCTCAACGACCTCGTCCGCGACCGGCGCACCGACCTCTACGATCCGCTGCTCGGCTACCGCGGCGGCGATGCCTTCCCGCGGTGAGGAGTCCGTCATGAGCTACACGACGAAGACCTCACCGGCCGTGTTCCCCCGCGCCGCACATCCGGCGGTCGGGAGATGGGCGGGCGGCGCCGTCCTGGTCTCGGTGACCGCGGTGCTCGCCGTCCTCCTCACGCGCGCCGAGGACGGGCTGCCGCACGTCCTGCCCGGTTACACGGCATGGCAGGACGAGATGTACGCGAACGTCCCGCAGTTCCTGCGCTGGTGGATCGGGGACGCCACCGAGGCCGAGTTCTTCAAGTCCGCGATCGGCGGGCTCGGGATGATCGCGGGCGGCTGGCTCGCGCACGCGGCCTGGCGGCGGGGCCGCCGGTGGGCGGGCTTCCCGATCAGCTACGGCACCGGGCTGTGGCCGTGGCTGCTGGGCTCCGCCGCGTTCGGCCTGCTGCTGTCCGACCTCGCCTGGGGCTGGACGATCCCGGCGACCGGCCAGTGGCAGCCCACCTTCGTCCCGTTCGTGTCGGTTCCTCCGGTCGTGGTGCTCGTCTACGGCGCGGGATGGTCGGTGGCCGCCACCGGGGCGGTGCTCGGAGCCGCGCTGACGACGCCGGTGGCGCTGGCCATGGCGAACTACTTCTGCCACCCACTGCACCTGCCCACCGTCATCGGGAACGTCACGGGCATGTGGGTCGGAGCGCTCCTGGCGTTCCTGATCTGCCGGCACCTGCCGTGGATGCCTCGCCCGCTCTCGGCCGAGCAGAGCGCCGAACCCGCCGAGCCCCCGGCGCCCGAGCCGGACGAGCGCGGCGGTGTCTGGGTGGTCCGGCGCGTGCTCGCCGACTTCACCGAGGCCCAGTTCTACGGCAACGAGATCGCCGCCATCGGCCTGATCGGCGGGACGCTCGCGACCTACCTGCTCAACCCGCTGACCCCGGTGTACGGGAGCGGACACGGGCTGCTGCCCGCGATGCTCACCGCCCAGGTGCTGGCGGGCACCCTGGCCGTCCTGCTCTACCAGCGCCGATGGGCCGCCTTCGGCTGGTACCCGACCTTCGTCCCGGTCGTGTCGGTGGCGCCGGCGGTGGTCCTCACCTATGGCGCGACCGTCGAGGCGGTCGTCTTCGGGGCGGTGTTCGGCGCGGTCGCCGGGCCGCCGCTGGCCGCGCTGATCTCCAGGCGGCTGCCGCCCGACTTCCATCCGTTCATCGGCAACGTGGTCTCCATGACCGTGTGCACGCTCATCGCCATCCCGGTGCTCGGTCTCCTGCCCGGGTTCGTCTCGACACTCTGACCAGTCACGAAGGATCGACAGTGCGTCCAATGCAGTTCAACCGTGAGGGCACCGTTCTCGCCGCCGAGGTCCGCGACGGTGAGGGCCCACCGCTCGTCCTGCTGCCCGGCGTCATGGCCGACGCGGCCGGATGGCGCCCGGTCGTCGAGCACATCGACCTCCCCAACCCGGTCGTCGTGCTCAACCGCCGCGGCCGGGTGCCGAGCGGGCCTCTCGGGCCCGGGTACTCGGTGCGGACCGAGGTGGACGACCTCCGGCACGTCCTGGACGTGCTCGGCGAGGACGTGCATCTGTTCGGCTGGAGTTACGGGGCGCTGATCGCGCTGGAGGCGGCCGCCGGCCGTACGGATCTGCGCTCGCTCATCCTGTACGAGCCGGTGGCCCACCCCTTCGCCCCGGAGGCGGTGGGGCCGCTGCGCGAGGCCGTCGACCAGGGGGATCTGGACCGGGCCGTAGAGGTCGTGAACCTCCTGGTCTCCGGATTCACCCCCGGCTACGTCGCCGAACTCCGGGCGAGCCCGGCGTGGGACGTCCTGCGCCCGCTGGCCGGCCCCTCGGCGGCCGAACTCGCCGCGATCAACGATCACCGTCCCGCCATGGACGCCTACGCGGCGCTGGACGTCCCGGTCACCCTGCTCCTCGGCGAGGACAACGAAGGGAAGGCGCCTTACGGAACGGCGTTCGCGCAATTTTCAAAGGCGATGCCTCAGGCGCGGATCGTTCGCATTGCCGGGCAGGGCCACCTGGCTCACGCGCAGGCTCCCCGATCACTCGCACACCACATTCGCGACGCGCTCGAACGTGAAATGAGCGCGCCGAGCTGATCACTCGAAAGGGTATTCAGTGCGGGAAGGCGGCGGCCGCCCCACGACCCGGAGGGGTCGCGGGGCGGCCGCCGGTGGGTCACCGCCCGGGCGTGCGCCGGGCCTCGGCGCCCTTGGCGAACGCGGCGCGGAAGGTGATCGGGCCGAAGATGCCGTCGGCGTCGATCTCCTTGCGCTTCTGGAAGGCGGTGACGGCCTTCACGGTCGCCGGACCGTAGTACCCGTCCGCGACGAGGGAGCGGTCCTGCAGGACCTTCATCGCGTACTGGATGCCCTTGATCTGGTGTCGGCGGCCGTTGCCCTGGCCGACCTCACCGTTGTCGTTGCGGAGCGCGCCCCAGGTCTCCGCGTCGAGTTTCCCCGTCTGGGGCAGGTCGCGCGCGGCCTGGTACTTCTTCACCGCGGGCCCGAGGTTCTCGGGCCAGCCCTCTCCGGCGGACGTCGGCGTGCAGTCGTTGTAGTAGCCGAGCTGCACCAGGAAGCAGCGGGCCGAGGCGATGCGGTAGTCGCTGTCGCCGGGCCCGAGCTCCACCCACGGCTGGGCGGCGATGGCCCGTGCCACCGCCGGGTCGGTGTTCGGGCCGTCGGCGTTGGCGGCCTGCATGGCCCCCGAACTCGTGCCGACGGCCAGGACCGTGGCGGCGATGGCGAGCACCGCGCGCACGAGAATCTTCATCTGTGGAACCCCCGTTCCCATCGATCGGATCCTGTACTGGGTGAGATGGCGGGCGGTTCAGAATTGTTCTCGATAAATCCAAGAAAATGGCGCGACGAATTGCTCCCGAGATCGGTTTACCTGATCTCTGTTGATTTTACCTACCTAAATTCGGGGGCCGGGACGGCGGCCTGCTCGCGCTCCCAGAGGGCGCGGTAGGGGCCGGGGCGGGAGAGCAGGGCGGCGTGGGTGCCGCGGTCGGCGGCGCGTCCGCCGTCCAGCACGATGACCTCGTCGACGGCGTCCAGCCCCGCGAGGCGGTGGGTGACGAGCAGCGTGGTGCGGCCCTCCGTGGCGGTGAGCAGGTCGGCGGTGAGCGCGTCGGCGGTCGCGATGTCCAGGTGCTCGGCGGGCTCGTCCAGAAGCAATACCGGCGGGTCGGCGAGCAGGGCGCGGGCCAGGGCGATGCGCCGGCGCTGGCCGCCCGAGACCTGGGCGCCGTGCTCGCCGACATGGGTGTCGAGGCCGCGCGGGAGGGACTCGACCCAGTCGAGGATCCGGGCGCGGCGCAGGACGTCGCGGATCTCGCCGTCGGTGGCGGCGGGACGTGCCAGCCGGATGTTCTCACCGATCGTGGAGTCGAACAGGTGGGCGTCCTGGGCGCAGAGGCCGATGACCCGGCGGACGTCGTCGCCGGCGAGCGCGCGCAGGTCCACACCGTTGAGGGACGCCCGCCCGCCGGCGGGTTCCAGGAAGCGGAGCAGGACGGACGTGAGCGTCGTCTTGCCCGACCCGCTCGGGCCGACGATCGCGCAGCGGCGGCCCGGCGTCAGGTCGAGCGAGATGCCGTCGAGGGCGTACGGGCCGTCGGGCGTCCACCGCGCTCGGAGGTTCTCCACCGAGAGGGTGTACGGCGCCGCCGGCAGCGGCGCGGGATCGTCCGGGTCCCGCACCGGGGGTGGGCTGTCCAGGACGGCGAAGATCCGTGCCGCCGAACGCCGGACCCGCTCCATGTACTGCGCGGCCAGCGGCAGCCCGGCCACGACCTCGAACGCGGCCAGCGGCAGCAGGACGATGACCGCGAGCAGGACGCCGTCCAACGCCCCCGAACGAACGGCCGGGACACCGGCGGCGAGGTTCCCCCAGACGGCGAGACCGCCGGCGAGGGCGGAGATGGCGGCCCCTGCCCCGGTGGTCGTCGCGGAACGGGCCGTCGCACGGGTGAAGTCGTGATCGAGCCGCGCCGCCTTGGCTAGCTGGTCGGGGGCGGCCCCGTAGGCGATGAGTTCGGGCGCGCCCTGCAGCGTGTCGACGACGTGGGAGGTGAGTTCGCCCCGCAGGTCGGTCGTGCGGCGCTCGGCCCGGCGGGAGACGACTGCCGACAACCATGGCGCCGCGAGACCCGCGACCACCAGCGCCAGCAGCAGGACGATCCCCGCCGACGGCAGCAGCGCCCAGGCGACGCCCACGGACGCGCCGCCGACGACCGCGGCGACCGTGCAGGGCAGCAGGACGCGGAGGAAGAGGTCCTGGACGGCGTCCACGTCCGCGACGAGCCTGTTCAGCAGGTCGCCGCCGCGGAAGGCGGGGAGCCCTCCCGGTGCCAGGCGCTCCAGCCGCTCGTACACCCGGGCACGCAGGTCGGCGAGGATGCGGAACGTCGCGTCATGCCCGACGAGCCGCTCGACGTAGCGGAACACGCCTCGCCCCAGGCCGAACGCGCGCACGGCCACGATCGCGACCATCAGCATGAGCACCGGCGGATGCTGCGCGGCACGCGAGATGAGCCATGCCGAGGTCGCCATGAGCCCGACCCCGCTCCCCAGCGCCAGAACGCCGAACAGCACGGCGAGCACCAGCCGCCCCCGAGCCGGCCGCGCGAACGCGATCAGCCGCAAGACCACCATCCCGCCGCCGCTCTCCGACCTGCCCCTCACCGCCCCGTGCTCCGGAACGCTCGGCAAGGTTTCACGTGAATCATCGGCACTCCCACCCCGCCGGAAGGTGTGAGGGTTGTGGGGGGTCATGTTGTGACCTCCGCGGGGGTTAGGGGGATCACGCGGTCGGCCAGGGGGAGCAGGGTGGGGCGGTGGGCGACGAGGATCACCGTGCGGGACGTCGCCAGGCGGGCTACGGCGTCGATCACGGCGGCCTCGCTCTCGCCGTCCAGGCTCGAGGTCGGTTCGTCCAGCAGGAGGAGCGGGGCGTCGCGGAGGAAGGCGCGGGCCAGGGCGATGCGCTGGCGCTGGCCCGCGGAGAGGCCGGTGCCGCGGTCGCCGAGCCGCGTGTCGAACCCGGACGGCAGCGCCTCGATGAAGGAGAGGGCGTTCGCGGCCTCCGCCGCGGCCCGGATCTCGGCGTCGGACGCGTCCGGACGGCCCAGGCGGATGTTCGCGGCGACCGAGCCGGCGAACAGGTACGGGTGCTGCGGGACCCAGGCGATCTGCGCGCGCCAGGCGTCCGGCGAGAACGTGGCGAGGTCGTCCCAGTCGACCAGGACGCGACCTGAGACCGGCCGGACGAAGCCCAGCAGCACCGACAGGACGGTCGACTTGCCCGCGCCGCTGGGCCCCACCAGCGCGACCGTCTCCCCTGGGTGAACGGTCAGGGAGAAGTCGTCGAGGGCGGGGGCGTCGCGGTCGGGGTAGGTGACCGTCACGCCCTCCAGACGGAGCGTCGCGCGGGCCAGGTCGGGGACGTCCGAACGCGTCCCGGACGCGGGCAGCGGCGTTTCGAGGACCTCGAAGACGCGCGAGGCGGCGGTGAGGCCCTCGACGCTGGCGTGGTACTGCGCGCCGACCTGGCGGAGGGGCAGGTACGCCTCCGGCGCCAGGATCAGGACGAGCAGCGCCGTCTCCAGGCCCAGCCCGCCCTCGACCAGCCGCAGCCCGATCGAGACGGCGACGAGGGCGACCGAGAGGGTGGACAGCAGCTCCAGGACGAGGCCCGACAGGAACGCGATCCGCAGGGTCGACATGGTGGCGCGCCGGTGGCGGTCGGTGATCTCGCGGATCCGGCCGGCCTGGGCGCGGGCGCGGCCGAAGATCTTCAGCGTGGGCAGCCCGGCGACGACGTCCAGGAAGTGGGCGGACAGGATCGACAGCGTCCGCCACTGCCGGTCCATCTTCCGCTGCGTGGTGAGCCCGACCAGGATCGCGAAGACGGGGATGAGCGGCAGCGTCGCCGCGATCGTCACGGCCGACAGCCAGTCGCCCAGCAGGATCCGCGTGCCGACGGCGACCGGCACGATCACCGCGAGGACGAGCTGCGGCAGGTACCGGGAGAAGTAGTCGTCGAGGGCGTCGATCCCGCGGGTGGCGAGGGTGGCGAGCTCGCCGCTGCGCTCGCCGGACAGCCAGCGCGGGCCGAGGCCGAGGGCGTGCGCGAGCAGCCGGCGCCGCAGCTCGGACTTCACGGCGGCGGACGAGCGGTGCGCCGCGACCTCGGCCAGCCACGCGACCAGCGCCCGCGCCAGCACGACGGCGAGCAGGAGCAGCAGCGGGGTGCGCAGGTCGGCGAGCGAGGCGCCGTGCAGGAAGGCGCGCGTGAGCATGGCGGCGAGCAGGGTCGCCTGCGCGATGATCAGGCCGGCGGTGGCGGTGCCGAGCGCCACGGACGCCAGCAGGAAGAGCCGCGTCGTCCGCGCGTACCGCAGCAGCCGGGGGTCGAGGGGCTTCATGCGGCCCGCTCCGGCGGCTTCACGGGGATGTGGGACGTGCTGATCCGCTTGCGGAACACCCAGTACGTCCAGCCCTGGTAGATCATCACGATCGGGGTGAACACGGCCGCGACCCACGTCATGATCGTCAGCGTGTAGTCCGACGAGGCGGCGTTCACGGTGGTCAGCGAGCCGGTGTCCAGGGTGGACGGCAGCACGTCCGGGAACAGCGAGGTGAACAGGGTCGCGACCGCGAGCACGATGGCGGCGCCGGTGCCGATGAACGCCCAGCCCTCCCGGCCGCGCCGGTTGGCGGCGGCGGCGAGGAGCAGCCCGGCGGCGGCGCCCGCGGCGGTCAGCCACGTCACCGGCTTGCCGTACTGGAGCTGGGTGACCAGGAGGAAGCCCCCGCCGGCGACGAGGGCGGCGACGGCGGTGAAGCCCGCGATGCGGCGGGCCCGGAAGCGGATGCCCCCGGACGTCTTCAGCGCGAGGAACACCGCCCCGTGCAGGACGAAGAGGATCGTCGTGGTGAGCCCGCCGAGCAGCGCGTAGGGGCCGAGCAGGTCGGCGAGCGTGCCGGCGTACTCGTGGTCGGCGTCCAGCGGCACGCCGCGCACCATGTTCGCGAACGCGACGCCCCACAGGAACGCGGGCACGAGGCTGCCCCAGAAGATCGCCTTGTCCCAGCGGGAGCGCCAGCGGGCCTCGTCGCGCTTGCCGCGGTACTCGAACGCGACGCCGCGGATGATCAGCGCGAGCAGGATGGCGAGGAGGGGCAGGTAGAAGCCGCTGAACAGGGTGGCGTACCACTCGGGGAACGCGGCGAAGGTGGCGGCGCCGGCGACGATGAACCACACCTCGTTGCCGTCCCACACCGGGCCGATGGTGTTGATGACGACGCGGCGCTCGACGTCGTCCCGGCCGAGGACGGGCAGCAGCATGCCGACGCCGAAGTCGAACCCTTCCAGGAAGAAGTAGCTCGTCCACAGGAAGGCGATGACGATGAACCAGACGGTCGTGAGTTCCATGGCCGGCCCTCAGTAGGCGAACGCGAGCGAGCGCTCGGAGTCGGAATCGGAGTCGGGGTCGTCGGGCGGCGGAGGCAGCACCTCGGTCTCCGAGGGCGGCCCGGCCTTGGCGTACTTGAGCATCAGGCCCGTCTCGATGACGAGCAGGACGCTGTACAGCGCGGTCAGCGAGATGACCGAGATGAGCATCGACGACGGCGTCACGCCGGGCGAGACGCTCGCGGACGTCTTCATCAGGCCGAACACCGACCACGGTTGCCGACCCATCTCGGTGAAGATCCATCCGGCGGAGTTGCCGATGAAGGGGAGCGCCAGCGACAGCATCCCGATCCGGTACACCCAGGGGCTGGACGGCAGCCGCCCGCGCCGCAGCAGCCACAGCCCGGCCAGGGACACGAGCGCGGTGAGCATCCCGGCCCCGACCATGATCCGGAAGTTCCAGTAGATGACCGGGACGAGCGGCCGGTAGTCGCCGGGCCCGTACCGGGCCTCCTCGGCGGCCTGGACGTCGTTGATGCCCGTGACCTCGCCGTCGAGGGTGCCGGTGGCGAGGAACGACAGGACGCGCGGGACCTTGATCCCGAAGACCTCCTCGTCGCCGTCCAGCGTCCCGACCGTGAAGATCGAGAAGGAGGCGGGCCGCTCGGTCTCGTACAGGGCCTCGGCCGCGGCCATCTTCATCGGCTGCTGCTCGGTCATGACCTTGCCCTGGAGATCGCCGGAGACGGCGACGCCGATCGAGGCGACCGCGGTGACGGCGAGCGCGAGCTTCAGCGACGGCCGGAACACCTCGACGTTCTTGCGGCGGGCGAGGTGCCAGGCGGAGACGCCCGCCATGAACATGCCGCCGGTGACGAAGGCGGCGGTGATGGTGTGCGGGAAGGCGACGAGCTGGGTCGAGTTGGTCAGGACGGCCCAGAAGTCGGTGAGGACGGCGCGTCCGGTCTCCGAGTCGACCCGGTATCCGACGGGGTGCTGCATCCAGGAGTTGGCGGCGAGGATGAAGTACGCGGACAGCAGCGTCCCGACGTGCACGATCCAGATGCAGGCGTTGTGGATGCGCTTCGGCAGCCGGTCCCAGCCGAAGATCCACAGGCCGAGGAAGGTCGACTCGACGAAGAAGGCGAGCAGGCCCTCGATGGCGAGCGGCGCCCCGAAGATGTCGCCGACGAACCGGGAGTAGTCACTCCAGTTCATGCCGAACTGGAACTCCTGCACGATGCCGGTGACGATCCCCATCGCGAAGTTGATCAGGAAGAGCTTGCCCCAGAACTTGGTGGCCCGCAGGTAAGCGGTCTTGCCCGTGCGCAGCCACGCCGTCTCCAGCACCGCGACGAGCGCGGACAGCCCGATCGTCAGCGGGACGAACAGGAAGTGGTAGACGGTGGTGATCCCGAACTGCCACCGTGCGATGTCGACCGAGTCCATGGCGCGTGCCTCTCCGGCTCACTACTACAAGCTGTAGTACTACATCCTGTCAGACATACTACGAGCTGTAGTACTACATGCCGTGGTTAGTTCCCTCACAGCAAAGGCCCGCGGCCGGCCGGGCCGCGGGCCTTGCAGGGGAAGGGGCGTCAGCCGCGTGGAACGAGGCAGCCCGGACGGTCGTAGTCGATCACGCTGCCGGGGGCGATGCAGGCGGCCAGGATGTCGGTCTGCTGGCCGTATCCGATGCCCTCGTGCACCGTGATGTTCCCCGCCTCGTCGACCTCGCACGGGTTGTTCAGGGTGCAGCGCTCACCGTTCTCGTTCATGGTGTTGTTGGCGCCGACGACCTTGCCGGACGCGGCGTCGACGACCGGTGATCCCGACGTCCCGCCGATCGTGTCGCACTCGGGCGTGTAGCGCAGCGAGTCCTTCCACGTCCAGTCGGCCTCGCGGACGCGGTGGGCGAAGCCGTCGAGGCGGCAGGAGTAGATGCGCCTCCAGTAGCCGGAGACGACGCGCAGGTCGATCCCGGCCGCCGGCCGCTCCAGCGACAGTTCGAGCGCGGGGACGCCGTACGACTGCTGGATGTTCGCGTAGCTGGTGTTCAGCTTGTACAGGGCCACATCGGTGTCGGTCATGGTCGCGTACACCATCGTCGTCGCGCGCAGGGTGCCGAGCGACCCGCTGCCACTCGGATCGAGCAGCGTGAACGTGCGCTGGGACGCCCGGTTGGTGATCACCTGGCCGGCGCCGGGCATGCCGCCCTCGTAGCAGTGCCCGTTCGTGAGCACCAGCGCCGGGTCGCTGTCGGCGGCGCCGGGGACGCGCACGAGGGAGCCCGAGCAGTTGCTGAGGGCGACGATCCCGGTGAAGTCGACGTCGGCCCTGGCCTGGGCGGGAGCGGCCTGGGCGGGAGCGGCCTGGGCGGGAGCGGCCGACGCGGTGGACGGTCCGGCGGTGACCGCCGCGGCGCCGAGGAACGCGGCGGCGAGCACGCCGAGGAGACGTCTGTGCATGGCGGGGGGTCCTCTCCTTCGAGGTGGGCAGCGTGATGCTAACCAGGCCGCCCTCAGTAGTGGAAGGCCGAGCTGACGCGGGCTCCTTTCGTGCCGAGGTTGACGACGGATGCTCCGCCGGACGATGGGACGGCCCGGCAGAACGCGCCGCCGTATCCGTCCGGGAAGACGAAGAGCCCCCAGACCGCGAGCCAGTCCTCGACCGCGCCGGTCTCCACGTCCACCACCGGTTCGGTGACCGGGACGACGCGGCGCTGCACGATGTAGTCCCCGCGCAGGCACTCGGCGACCGTTTCGGCCCATTCGCGGTCGGTCTGGTCCCAGCCGGCGCGGATGCCGCGGCCCGACAGCCCGGCGACCGGCTTCAGGATCAGCTGGTCCCGCTCGGCGTGCACCTGGTCGACCAGGTCGGGGCCGAGGGTGCGCGTCCACGGCAGGATCCGGTCGATCAGCGCGTTCTCGGCCGGTGACAGCTCCGCCCGCATGTCCGGGTCGGAGACCAGCGGCAGGCAGCTCTTGTAGGAGAACATCGACGCCGTCAGGGGAGTCCAGAGGACGACCTTGCCGTCCTCGTGGGCGCGCATGATCGTCTCGGCGGGCTCGTCGTTGCGCGGGTCCCGTGCCACCTGGTGGGCGGAGAAGTACCGCAGGATCAGGTCGATGGGACGGCCGTGCATGTATAGGCGTCCGCCCTTCTCCTGGACCTGGTCCACCTCGCCCATGAACAGCTCGATGCCGTACCGCTTCATCGAGTCCTGGAACGACCGGTGGAGCCCGTCGTACGCCGCCATGCCGCCGATCGCCTCCAGCGTGGCGACGACGGGCGCCTCCTTCCCAGTCGCCCGGACGAAGTGGCGCGCGATCTCCCCGGGGGTGTCGACGGTCGAGAGCCCGTGCTCCTCGGCGAACGCGCCGAACTCCTTGTGGGCGAGCAGGCTCCGGTTGGTCTCGCTGATGTCGACGCCGCCCAGCTCGCTGCCGATGTTGAACTCCAGCAGCCGGTACTGGGACCCGTCGTCGTACAGGTCGGCCCGCCCGTACAGGATCGGGTCGCCGTCGAACCGCGTCATCAGCTCGGTGCGCCGCGGGTCCGCGCCGATGGCGGCGCAGAACGCGCGGCGGTCGCCGCCGAACAGCCGGTCGGGCAGGGACGCCATCACCGTGAACAGCCCGGCGAGGTCGTCGGCGGCCCGCCGCGTCCGGGCCTCGGACGAGAAGAGCGGGCGCGACAGCAGGTACTTGCCCCAGGCGTCCGCGAACACGGGCGGCAGCTCGACGTCCGACATGACGTCGCGGAGGGGGCCCGCGCAGGCGTCGATGTACTTCGCGGTGACCATCACTCGGCCCCGTCCGTGTCGACGATCAGGTCCTTCTCGATCTTCCGGATGGCCTCGCGGTCGGCGTGGATCTGCTCCAGGTCCTCGTGGGCGAGGATGATGTAGCCCATCGTCATGCTCGCGAAGATGTCGGTGCTGGCGTGCACGTGGTCGCCGGTGCGCGCCACGGCCACGGGCGAGTGGTAGCTCGGCAGGTCGCGGGCCTGGTCGTAGATCTCGGCGTTCCGCACGATCCCCGTCGAGTGCGACATCAGGAACACGGCCATGACGTTCGTGCGCAGCGTGTAGCCGGGCGGCATCTGCGGCCCGCCCCCGCGGACCAGGTCGATCGTCCGGGTCACCTGGCTCTCCCCGGTCGCGATGTGGGTGACCGCGGGGTTGCCCGCCCCGGACAGCCGCGCGTTGACCTCCAGCAGCCGCGGCCCGTCCGGCGTCATCATGATCTCGGTGTGCGCGGCCCAGTTGCGCAGCCCGACCGCGTCCAGCGCGGCGAGCCCGTAGTCGATCAGCTCGCCGTAGGCGTCCCGGTCGTAGGGCAGCCACTCGACGCTGTCGTAGACCGCGATGCCCTCGCCGAACGGCACCCGCCGGTACTTGATCATGTCGGTGATGGAGTGCCGGCCCTGATGGCTGATCGTGTCGATCGCGTACTCGGTGCCGGTCATCTGCTCCTGGACGAGCACTTGGTCGGCGAGCACGCCGAGCTTGTCGTGCGTGCCGATCATGCCGGCGAACAGCTCGCGCCAGCCCTGCCCGGCCGGGGCGCGGCTCACTCCGACCGTGCCCGCGCTCGCCGGCGGCTTGATGACGAGGTCCGCGCCGGCGAGGCCCTCGCGCTCGATCCACGCGGCGACCTCGTCCGGGTCGGACGTGCAGGTCTGCCGGGGGACGGGCAGCCCGGCCGCGGCGACGGCCTGGTGCATGAGGTACTTGTGGCGGCGGGCGTCCATCAGCGCGGGGTCGTTGGAGAACTCCGGCGCGAGCGCGTCGGTGCAGCGCTGCGCCAGTTCGAGCGCCGCCTCCGCGCCATGGAAGATCGCGATCGGCCGCAGCGCGCCGAGCCGGGCGATCGTCTCGTCCACGTCGCCGTGGTGGTTGATCACCGCGTCGTAGGCGGACGGGTCGTAGGCCGACTGCATCGGGGCCAGGGCCGGGCCGTCGTAGTCCATGACGGCGACCGGGCTGAAACCGGCCTCGCGCAGCGCGGGCGCGAGCAGCGCCGAGGAGCTGAACGGCCGGACGACGGCCACGACGGGCTTATCCATGTTCTTCACCTTCATGTCGATTGATCCGTCGGTTGGGTCGCCGCCATCGCGGGCGCCTCCTCGGGCGCCTCCTGGGCGCGGCGCAGCGACATGCCCGTCCCGGCCAGCACTAGGACGGCCCCGGCCAGCGCGATCGACCCGGTCAGCACCCATACGCCCGAGCCCCACGCGTGCCACGCGGCGATGCCGATCATGGGGCCGATGGCGTAGCCGACGTGCTGCGGGACGGTCGCCGCCGCGATGTAGCGGGCCCGCAGGGCGGGCGGCGCGACGAGCCCCGGGTAGGCCATCATCGACGGCGCCGCGACGATCTCCCCGGCCGTCCACACCACGGTCGCGAACACGAGCATGGCCACCGGGGACGGCCCGGTGTAGGCGAGGTGGCCGATCCCGAGCAGCGCCATGCCGAGCGCCATCGGCAGCCCGATCGGGAGCCGCTGCGTCCACTTCGACAGCAGCACCTCGAGCGTGATCACCATGAACCCGTTGACCGTGAGCAGCGCCGCGTACACCTTCTCGGTGTGGCCGGAGCCGGTGACGTACAGCGGCAGTGCGGCGGAGCTCTGGATGTAGGCGATCGCCGTGACGAACAGGCCGAGTACGACGAGCATGAACCGCCGGTCGGCGAACACCTGCCGGTACCCGGCCCGCTCCCCCTTGCCGGAGTCGCCGGACCGGCGCTCCGGCTCCGGGTTCGAGCGCAGCGCCACGTAGGCGATCACGCCGAACGCCAGCGACGTCGCCGCGTCCACGTAGAACAGCGCGTCGTAGGAGGAGTAGGTCAGCAGCAGCGCGGCGCCGACCGGGCCGACCGTGGTGCCGACGTTGAACGTCAGCCGCAGCACCGAGAAGACGATGACCTGGCGGTCCTTCGGCGTCAGCTCCACGACCCACGCCAGTGCGGCGGGACGGTACGCCTGCGCGGTGAGGCCCGCTCCCCCGGCGACCAGCGCGCCGACCCAGACGTTCGGGACGTGCACGAGCGCCGCCGTCAGCACGGCGGTGCCGGCCATCGCGCCGATGATGGCGCGCCGGTAGCCGAACCGGTCGGCGGCGGCGCCGCCGGCGGCCGATCCGGAGATCCGGCCGACCATCAGCGCGGTCAGCACCACGCCGCTCTCCCACGCGCTGAAGCCCTCGTCCTTCAGGAACAGCACGAGGAACGCGTTGAGGAACGCGGCCAGGTTGATGACCAGGTTGCCGAGGACGAGGATCCGGACCGTCCCGCTCATCTCCCGCAGCGTGGCGAGGATCGTCGGGTGCTCGCCGGACGTCGGGTGCTCGCTGGAGGAGGTCATGGCGCCGGCTCCAGCGGGGTGCCCTCGAACGTGAAGTACCGCCCGGCGTCCGGGATCGCGGCGCGGGTCTCCTTCAGCGTGTTCGCGATCGCGATGACGTAGCCGGTGCGGGCGAGGCCGTGCGGGGGGAGCCGCACGCGTGCGCCCGGCTGTGTCCCGACCTCGACCTCGGCGATCGGCGGGCGCATCAGCTCCGTGTGCGCGGTCGCCGAGGTGACCTCCATGTCGTACGGGGGATAGGCGAACCGGATCGACGCGGCCTTGCGCTCCTTCGGGAACGTGGGCGCCGGGGCCCGCCCGACCGCCACGTCGGCCGCGGCGAGGGGGGCGTCGACGCCGGAGGTCAGCAGCCCGAGGTACGGGATCATCCCGCCGCCCAGCCGGACGTTGATCTCGATGACGTGCCTGGTGCCGTTCGGTGCCAGCTTGAACTCGATGTGGGTGACCCCGTCGGTGAACCCGGCCGCGGCGTGCACCCCGGTCAGCATCGCGTGGAAGCCCGCGTCGAACAGCAGCGGGTCGTTGGCGTCGACGTCATGGCCGATCTCCTCGAACGCCAGGGCGCCGCTGCCGCCGAGGACCTTGTGCGCCACGATCAGCGGCGTGCACTCCCCCTTGAACAGCACGCACTCGACGGAGATCTCCGGGCCTTCGATGAACTCCTCGACGATGACGTAGTCGTCGAACTGGCGGATGCCGCCCATCCGCGTGCCGTCGGTGAGGGCGAACGCGGTGTCCAGGTCCTCCGGCCGCTCGACCTTGCTGAGGCCGAGGCTGCCGCCGAGGTTCCGCGGCTTGACGATGATCGGGTAGCCGATCCCGTCCGCGAACGCGCGGGCCTCCTCAAGCGACGACACGGCGCGGGACGCGGGCTGGGGGTACCCGGCCTTCGCCAGCGCCGCCCTGGTGGCGGCCTTGTCGCGGCACAGCGCCACCGCGTCCGGGTCGAGCACGGGGAAGCCGAGCGCCGCGCTGAGGTGCGCGGACGTCTCGATGTAGACCTCGTCGTAGCAGAACACCCCGGCGACCTCGTGCTCGCGGGCCACCTCGCGCGCCGCCGCCGTCAGCTTGTCCAGGTCGAGGCAGTCGACGACGGTGTGCCCGACGATGTAGGGGTCCTCCCAGGTGACGTGGGACGGGTTCAGCAGCCAGAGCCGGTAGCGCGCCGACACCGACTCCAGGATGTACCGGCGGTACACCCAGTAGCTGCTCGCGACCAGCAGGAGGAGCGGACGCTCGTCGCCCGCCCGCGCGTCGTACGTCATACGGGACCTCGATCGGCTGTCAGGAGAAGTAGTCGTCGAGCCCGCCGCGGCGGCGGACGTCGAGGGTGGCGCAGTGGAAGCCGCCGCCGAAGGTGTTGACCGTCCGGAACGGGACGGGGATGGGGGTGAAGCCCTCCTTCTCCAGCAGCCGCAGCAGCTCGGTCTCCTGCGCCTCGACGAAGATGCGGTCCTGGTCGAGCATCAGGGTGTTCATCGCGATCCAGCGGCTGCAGAAGTACATCGTCTGGTCGGCGGGGATGGCGGGCTCGGGGCAGACCAGCACGTCCCAGCCGGCGAACATCTCCGGCAGCTCCGGCACCCGCTCGGGGTTGATCAGCACCCGGCCGGGGCGGAGCGGGACGAACGTGGCGTTCAGGTGCATCGGGTGGTCGTCCATGAACGCGACCTCGTGCACCCGGAACTCGCCGCCGAGGAGCCGCCGCACCCACTCGATGCCGAAGCGGTTGGTGACGTGGCTGCGCTGGACGAGGATGTCGCGGCCGAACCGCATGAAGTCGCCCGCGTCCACGATCGGCTCGAACTCGGTGATGACCGATGCCGCGTCCGGGAACCATTCTTTTCCGGGGGGTGCGGGGGGTCGTCCCCCCACAGGAGCGAGGTCGTCGGGGGACGGGGTGTCGGGCTTGGCGGCGGCGTAGTCCGGGTTGTACGCCTCGTCCGTGAGCTGTGGTTTCGGGGCGGCGACCCAGCGGGCACCGCGGCGGAAGTAGTCCTTGAAGATCGTCCGGAACGGGTGGGTGGCGAAGTAGTACGACCGCCAGCCCATCGTCGCCTCGACGATCTGGTCGCCGGCGATCAGCGCGATGTCGCGGGGGAAGGTGTGCGACGACCCGCCGGTGGACGTCCAGTCGGCCGTGCCGAAGGAGCGGGACTGGTCGACCGGGTCGGGCCGCCGGACGGTGACGCCCTCGCCTTCGAGGATCGCGACGAATCCGTCGAGCTCCTCGCGGGCGGCCTCGATCTGCTCCGCCGGGAAGGCGCCGCCGCCGTTGCGGCGGTAGAAGTCCCACGCCTCGGGCGGCACGGTCGCCTCGATCGCCGGATGCCACGGCGGGACGGCGGCGCCGTCGATCACTCCGACGATCACCTCTTCGAGCGGGTCCCACTCGTTGTACGAGCCGACCGGGAATTCATGCGGCATTCCGGGAGGTCCTTTCGACGGTTCGTGCGGTCACGCGAGCCTCGGGGGAGGCGGCCTTCAGCCCGTGCAGGCGGCCCCGCGGCACCAGCAGCACGTCGCCGGTCCCGAGCCGGTGCGGGGTCTCGGTCGCCCAGGCGTGGACGTCGACCTCGCCGGCGGTGACCTCGACGAGCGTGTCCGCGTCGTGCACGCCGGTGCTGAACGGGCCGCCGGCGCGCAGCGTGGTCGTCACGGCGTCGTCCCGCGCCGACGACGCGAGGGCGGCGCCCTGCTCGGTGTGCTCGTCGAGCGTGTCGGCCCAGGCGATCTGCGCGCGGAAGTCGGCGTCGCCGAGGTGCAGCAGCAGCTTGGTGTCCTCGATGCCGCGCACCAGCTCGGGGATGACCAGCTCGCCGTGCGTGCGGGCCAGGCCGAGCAGCAGGTTCTCGTAGGTCATCCGCCCGTGGTGGACGTCGATGTGGGCGTGCTCGTCGCAGTACTTGGCGTTCACGCGGTCGCCGTAGACGGCGCGGAGCATGGCGCCCGTGTCGGCGAACCCCTGCGCGAACAGCCACTCCAGGTACGTCACCGCGGCCATGTAGCGGAACATGCCGCGGTGGTCCTCGGTGAGCCAGTTGAAGTAGTTCACCCCGACCAGGGAGCTGGTCAGGTAGAAGTTCCAGTAGGCGTGCAGGTCGGTGCGCAGCCCGACGCTCGCCAGCATCTCCTTGAAGATCGTGCTGTGCTTGGCGCCGTAGACCCCGTACCCGAACTCGTCGTTGAAGATCTTGAAGAGCTCGGACTGCTCGACGCCGTACGACCCGCCGAGGTTGCGCGCCATCGCCGACGCCTCGGTCAGCGCGTCCAGCGCGAGCTGGATCAGGTGCAGCGCCGCCGCCTCTTCCGGGTGCCGGCACTCGGTGATCGCCCGCATCGTCCCGGTGAGCGGGGCGGCGGCGTCGACGGCCGGATTGTTGCCGGACGCGTCCGCGGGGGCGCCGGCCCCGCCCACCTCGGCGAGGAAGTACGCCTGGAGCTCGTCCAGCGTCCGCACCGGGCGGACGGTGACGGCGTCGTCCAGGAAGGAGAACGCGTACCGCTCCAGGCCGGGCCGGACGGTGTCGCGCAGCGCCCGCACCTCGTCGCTGTAGAACAGGTCGAAGTCGTCCTTGGCGGAGGCCAGCCCGGCGGCCGGCAGCAGGATCATGTCGCTCTCGTAGGCGTTGCAGAGGACGCGCCCCGCGATGAGCTGGCCGCTGCCGAGGAACTCGGCCGCGGTCGCCGGGACGGAGAAGTCGCGGTCGCCCACGCCCGGCGGACCGATCGGCCGCCGGAACGGGTTGCCCTCGATGAACACCTCGGGCCCTGGCCGGAAGATGCGCTGCGCGCAGTACTCCGCGAGAGCACCGTTCGTCGTGCTCGTCGTCGTGCTTGACGTCGTGATGGTCATGACACCGCCTCGTGTCCCGCGTGGGGGAACGACCCCGCACGCTCCCCGTTGAGCACCGTGAAACGGACGTACTCCCCGTCGTGGGCCGCCTCCAGCAGGACGGGCTCGTCCGGCTGGACGTGCACCGGGACCGGCAGGCACTGGATCGCCTGCTTCCAGTGCGCCCGGTCCCCGGGCGCGTTGCCGATCACGATCCCCGGCAGCAGCTCCATCTCGAACCAGAACGCGATCGCGTGCAGCTTCCCGGCCGCCGTCGGCCGGACGCGCAGCTCGGTGCGCTGCGGGCGCGCGTCCGCGGTGGAGAAGTCGAAGTCGAACACCGTCAGCGGGTCCGAGAGCGTCCGGTGCTCGTGCCGGAGCAGCCGCGAGTCGAAGTACTCCAGCGTGGACAGGCCGTTGAACGGCGCCAGGTCGAACCCGTACAGCTTCCCGACGTGGTTCTTGCGGTGCAGCGGCTCGCTCTCGACGAGCGTCGCGATGATCCGGCCCCGCGACGGCATGATCGTCGCGTCCGGGGCGAGCAGGTGCTCGCGGGCGTGCGCGATCGTGCCCAGGATTCCCTCGCCGAGCAGCCCGCAGTCGACGATCTCGGTGACCAGCAGTCCGGCCCGCCGCGGGAGGTCCTCCGGCACCGTCATCCGGGTGGACATCTTCGGCACCACGGTGACCGCGTCGTCGTACCCGGCGACGCGCACGACCCGCGACGTCGTCTCCGCGACCGACGGCTGGCCCTCGCACGCCACGACCTGCCGCGCCCCGGCGCGCGCCGCCATCATCGCCAGCAGGCCCGAGCCGGCGCCGATGTCGAGCACCAGCGCGTCCGGGTCGGCCGCCACCGCGCGCCGGATCGCCTTGTCGTACAGCTCGGCGCGCTCCTCGTCGTGCAGCATCTCCCAGTGCCAGCGCGGGACGGCGCGGCGTACGGCGCGGTTCCGGCCGATCCGCGCCTCCTCGTTGTCGCCGTCCAGGCCGAGGATGAGCTCGAACGCCCGCGCGGCGTCCTCGTACCGGCCCTGGTGATGCAGGTCGCGGCCCCAGCGGATGAACTGGTCGAGTTCCGGCTCGCTTCGCATGTCGGTGGTGTTCATCGGCACTCGGCCCCCTCGTCGCGGGTCGGGTCGGGCGGCAGGTTGGCGAGGATCTCCTTGCGCGCGAGCGAGACGGGGGCGTCGCCGTCCGGAAGCACGACGAGCGCCTCGTCCCCGCTGCGCACCATCGGCAGGCAGGACCGCTTCACGGCCGCGACGCCCACCTTGGTGCCGTGCCACGGGCAGCTCAGCCGCCGCCCGTCGGGGGTGCGGCGGGCCAGGCTGAGCGGCCCGCCGCGATGGGGGCAGTGGTCGCGGACGAGCAGGGCCCGTCCGTCCGAGTGCAGGACGAAGTAGCGGTCATGGCCGACCATCACGGTGTTGTGCCGGCTCAGATCCATCACGATGACGCGGGCCATCGGCTCCTCTTCGGGTTCGGGCGCAGCCGGTGACGGGCGGGGTCGGCACTGGGCATGGCGCGTGCAGGCGGGGCGCTGGAGGGCGGGGGGTGACGGGCCCGGGGAGCGTGGGGGGAGCGGGCGCGTCAGCCGGGGGAGGCGGTGTGGAGCAGGCAGGCGGTTTCGGACGCCGCCGCCCGTACCCCGTAGAGCCGTCCGGCGGGGATCAGCACGGCGTCGCCGCGTGCCATCCGCTCGGGCGGCCCGGTCGGGGTGGTGACAAGGTCGGCCTCGCCGCGTTCGATCTCCAGGACGACGTCGCCGTCGTGGGTGCGGGTGCCGAACGGGCTCGCCGGCGTCAGCGTGATCCGCCGCGGCGCGGGCTCGGTGCTCGTCCGGCCGGCGAGGTCGCGATACCGGGCGAGGTCGTCGGACCAGCGGATCTGCGCCGCGGTGTCGTCCTCGAACCAGCCGCCGATGAGGCGCGTCTCCGCGATGCCGCGCAGCAGTTCGGGGACGACCCGCGGCCCGTGCCGCTCGGCCAGCGCCAGCAGGACCTGTTCCCGGGTGATCCGGCCGTGGTGCTCGTCGATGTGCGCGTGCTCGTCGCAGTAATGCAGATCGACGTCGTCTCCGAAAATGTTGCGGAAAACTTTGATCATTTTCACGAAAGCGGGCGCGAAAATGGCCTCGGCATAGGTGACGGCACCTGCGTAGCGGAAGAACCTCGCATGGTCGCGCGACACGTAGTAATAGTAGTTGTTCGTCGCCAGCGGACCGGTGAGATAGAAGTTCCAGTACGCGTGCACATGCGTCGCCATAGCGCGGCTGCGCAGCATCTTGGCGAAGATCGTGGTGTGTTTGGAGTCATAGACCCCGTACCCGAACTCGTCGATGAAGATCTTGAAGAGCGCGGATTGCTCGGGGCCGTACGCGCCGCCGAGGTTGCGCGACATCGCGGACGCCTCGGTGAGCCCGTCCAGGGCGAGCTGGACCAGGTACAGGCCGGCGGCGCTCTCCCGGTCGCGGGCGTTCGCGACGGCGGTCAGCGCCGGCGACGGCCCGGCCGCGGCCTCGTCCACCATGTGCTGGAAGTAGGTGTCGAGCACGTCGGGGGTGGCGGCGCCGCTGACGTCGACCGCGTCGTCCAGGCAGCCGAACGCGAAACGTTCCAGTTCCGAGACCGAGCTTTCCCGGAGTTCTTTCAGCCGCCGCCCGTAGAAGTGCGTGAAATCTTCGTACAGGCCGTCGACGCCCTGCTCGGGCAGCAGCACCGTCTCGGACTCGTAGAAGGTGCCGAGCAGCCGGTGCGCGGCGAGGGAGCGATGGGACGGCCACTCCCGCGGCCCCGGCGGGCGGCCGAAGTCGGATTCGGCGAGCGAGTCGGGGGCCAGGGCCCGGCGGTAGGGGTTGGGGCCGTGGAGTACCTGGGCGTCACCGCGGAAGAGCGGGTCGCCGGCGAAAGCCAGGAGCCGCTTCCCCAGGGTGCTGCCGACTTCTTTGCCGGCAGGGGATTCCGGAGATTGCACAGTCATTTACTTGTACCGTTCACCTGACTACTTCGAGGGGTCGGGTGTAGCTGAAGGTGTGTGCGGCCGATTGTGTCGGCCATGATCACAAGAACGGTTGGGCGCGTGTTGGTCGAGGGGCATTCGTCGCGGAGTGGATAGGAATTATCACCGGTGGTTATAGCCCAGTTGACCGGGCTGCGGGGCAGATTAACAAGAGCGTTCGAGGTGATCAACGAGCAAGTTGTGCCACCTTTCCTCGTGGGGACCGCGATGCGAAGCCGGGCCCGCCGCTTTCGGGCCTGCCAAAAATGATCCCGATCATGTCCCCGTCGCCGGGGGCCTGCCGCCCGCCCCGCCGGAAGGTCGGCCTGACCTCGCCCCGCGCACGGGCTCGCGATCGCCGCCCGGTCCCGGCCGCAGGACCGGAAACCGGCGCCACTCCCCGGTAGACGCATATGGCAGCTTTTTCGGGGACTTCCTCCGGTTTGTGACCGTATCCGGACGCCCCCTGGACGTTGCCGATAGCCTCCGTTCATGGAACTCAGGGACGCGACGCGCATGATCCTCACCGAGTCGGCCGGGTACCCGGAGCTGCTCCGGGTGTCGCGCGACGCGCACGAGAGGTCGGCGCGGCCGTCGGGTTCGAGAGCCCCGGCGACGTTCCGTTCCCCGGACCCGCTCACGGCCCCTGTGACGGGTGTCTCGTGTGCCTTCTGAGCAGGGAGTGACGAAGGTTCCATCCGGGACGGGGCATAAGGACGGCCCCCGGCGACGTTAGACTCTAGGAATCACTCTTCGACGCCGACCTTGGCGTCAGGCTCGTCCTTGCAGGCCGCGCACACACCGTGGTGCCTCCCGAGACGTGCCCCCCTCTCGGAAGGTAATGCGTGACCACAGCTGCCGCTGCACAGAACCCGTCCATGCCCGCGACCGCGGACGAGGAGCGGGTTCCCACCTTCGCCGAGCTCGGCCTCCCGCCGGTGCTGGTGAACGCCCTGGCCCGCCAGGGCATCGACGCGCCGTTCCCGATCCAGGCCGCCGCGATCCCCGATGTCATGGCCGGACGCGACGTCCTCGGACGCGGTAAGACCGGCTCCGGCAAGACCCTGGCGTTCGGTCTTCCGCTGCTCACCCGCCTCTCCGGCCGCAAGGCCGCCCCGAAGCGCCCGCTGGCGCTGATCCTGGTGCCGACCCGCGAGCTCGCCCAGCAGGTCCAGACGAACCTGGAGCCGCTCGGCCGCGGGCTCGGCCTGCGCTTCAAGACCGTCATCGGCCAGACCTCGATGTTCAAGCAGATCGACGCGCTGCGCCGCGGCGTCGAGGTCCTGGTCGCCACGCCCGGCCGGCTCAAGGACCTGATGCGGCAGGGCGCCTGCGACCTGTCCGACATCGAGATCGCCGTGCTGGACGAGGCCGACCACATGGCCGACATGGGCTTCCTGCCCGACGTCACCGACATCCTGGACGCCGCCCGGCCCGGCGGGCAGCGGCTGCTCTTCTCCGCCACCCTCGACAAGGACGTGGACGTCCTGGTCAAGCGGTACCTGAACGACCCGGTGACGCACGCGATCGGCCCGGTGGACGAGTCCGTCGACACGATGGAGCACCACCTCCTCCTGGTCGCGCCCAAGGAGAAGGCGGCCGTCACCGCCGAGATCGCCAACCGCGAGGGCCGGACGATCCTGTTCGCCCGCACCAAGCACGGCGTCGACCGGCTCGCCAAGCAGCTCGTCCAGGCCGGCGTCCGCGCGGCGGGCCTGCACGGCGGCAAGAGCCAGGGGCTGCGGACCCGCACGCTCGCCGAGTTCCGCGAGGGCAGCATCAGCGTCCTCGTCGCCACCGACGTCGCCGCCCGCGGCATCCACGTCGACGACGTGTCCCTCGTGATGCACGTCGACCCGCCCGCCGACCACAAGGACTACATGCACCGCGCGGGCCGGACCGCCCGCGCCGGCGAGCGCGGCACGGTCGTCACGCTCGTCCTGCCGCATCAGGTCCGCGCCACGTCCGCGATGACGCGGCGGGCCGGCATCAACGCGCCCCGCATCCGGGTGAGCAGCGGTGACGCCGAGCTGGTCAAGCTGACCGGCGCCCGGCCGCCGTCCGGCATCCCGATCGAGGGCCCGATCATCCCCGAGCGGCCGGCGCGCCGCGAGGGCGGCCGGGGCCGTCCGGGCGGGCGGCGCG
The DNA here is from genome assembly GCF_039871695.1 of Actinomadura sp. B10D3. Classification (NCBI taxonomy): domain Bacteria; kingdom Bacillati; phylum Actinomycetota; class Actinomycetes; order Streptosporangiales; family Thermomonosporaceae; genus Actinomadura; species Actinomadura sp. B10D3. The sequence continues at coordinate 101,096 of NZ_JBDPLY010000002.1, read as the reverse complement.
GCCGGCCCGCGCGCTCCTTCGACCGCGGTGACGGCGGCGGCCGGCGCCGCGAGGGCGACGGCGGGCGCGGCGAGCACCGCTCCTACTCGTCCGGCGACCGGCACGGCGGCGGCCCCCGCACCGGCGGCGGCTCCCACGGCGCCCGCCGGGGCGGCCCGTACAACGGCAACCGCCGCGACGGCGACCGCCGCACGGCCCGCTCGAACTGACACCGCTCTAGGCGTACGGAACAGGCCCCTGGCTTCGCGCCAGGGGCCTTGTTCTGTCCATGCGGGCCGCGCCTCGCGGCCGGGCAGCGCTCGGCGCGCGGCCTGCGCCCTGCACTCAGCGCGCGGCCTGCGTGGCGACGCGCTGGATCGACTGGACGGCGGCCTCGGGCTGGTCCTTGTAGATGTAGTGCCCGCTCTTCTTGGCGACGCGCAGCGAGCTCTTGCTGGACAGTTCGAGCCACTTGCTCTGACCGTCGGTCCACGCCCGCTCCAGGCTCGGCCCGTACTGCGGGACGGCGGCGAGGTACGGCTGCCCGTGCTTGACGACCTCCACCGGGATGTCGCCCGCGGAGGCGACCTTCCCGTCCTTGATGACGAGCTGCTCGGGGTTCTGCCCCTTGAACATCGCGACGTTCTGCGCCCGCACCTGCCCCGCGGGGCCCTTGGCGGACGCGGGGATGATCCTCGTGATCTCGGCGCCCATGGTCGGCGGGGTGGCGTCCAGGAGGACCACGCCCTTCACCGTGTCCTTGTGCTCGGGGGCGTACCGGGCGGCGATGAGCCCGCCGAGGGAGTGCCCGGCCAGGACGACCGGCGCGTCGCCGGCGACCTGGTCGATCAGCCCGGTGAGGACCTTCCCGGTGCTCGCGAAGTCCTGCGGGCCGTCCGGCTTGTCGCTCTTGCCCGCGCCGAGGCGGTCGTAGGAGCAGACCCGGTTCTTCGCGCTCAGCGTCTTCTGCAGGGCGGCCATCTTGTCCACCCCGTCACCCGCGCCGTGCAGGAGGACGATGACCGGCGTGCCGTCCGCCGCCTTGCCCGAGCAGGACACGTTCAACGACTTGCCGCCGATCTCGAGCGTCTTCGTCCCGGTGAAGGAGCCGGCGGCGGGTTTCGGCGTGGAGGCGAAGGGGTCGAAGTCCTCGCCCGTGCTGTCGTCGCAGCCGACGAGTCCCGCACCGAGCACGGTGCAGGCGGCGGCGGTGACGGCGGCGGTCCTGATCTTGCGAAGCATGGTGTCCTCCAGCGGGAGCGGGTGCCCGGTAAGGGCCGGGGGGATTTCGCGGCTCGGGCGCCGCGGCTACGTGGAGAACGCTATGGAATCGGCGGGGTGCGGATCGTCACCGTGCGGTGGACATTCGCCGGTAGCTCGCACGGGGGACAAGATCGGCCGGGTGGCGCATACGCGGAACTGCCGACTGTTCCTCAGCCGGCTTCCTCCCTGAGGACGTCATCGGGGCCGGAGGACTCCTCGCGCAGCTTGTCCTGGAGGATCTGGAGGCCTTCGAGGCCGTTCACCGACAGGGCCGCGAGCTCGTCCAGGGACATGAGGGGGCCGGTGCGCAGGGGCGGCTGCCAGCCGTGCTCCTTGTCGTGGCTTCGCAGGATCTTCGCGGGGACGCCGCCGATCACCGAGTGGTCGGGGAACTCGCCGCGGACGACGGCGCCGCCCGCGACCGCGACGTTGCGGCCGAGCCGCGTGCCGGGAAGGATGATCGCACCGGTGCCGATCCAGCAGCCGTCGCCGATCACGACCGGGTTGTTCTCCGGCCACTGCCGCCCGATCGGGGTGTGCAGGTCGCCGTAGGTGTGGTTCTGGTCGGTGATGTAGACGTTCGGGCCGGTGAAGACGTCGTCGCCGATGTCGATGGACTGGTGCCCGACGATGTGGGTGCCGCGGCCGAGCGAGCAGCTCGCGCCGATCCGCACGATGACGTCCGGGCCGAGGTCGAGGCCGGGGACGAACCCTGCCGAGATCGTCACGTGCGTCCCGACGAGCGTGTGGTCGCCGATCGAGATCCACGGCTCCCCGTAGATCGCGCCGACGGGGAAGCCGATGCACGCGCCCTCGCCGAGGTAGGCGAACCTGCGGCGGCCCGGCGTGTGCGGGGTGATCTCCCCGTGCCGCTGCACCCACTCCCAGCCGCGGTGCAGGGCCGTGTGCACGCCCTGCCGGGCCCGCTGCCTCACCCGGGCCGTCAGCCCGTGCAGGACGGAGCGCTTCGGCGACATGGCGTTCACCGTACCGGGTGGTAGCAGCCCCCGCCCCGCGGGGCCGCGGCGACGCAAAAGGGCCCGGCCGTGCACGGCCGGGCCCCCTTCCCCTGTGCGGGTCAATGCGGCGACTGCACCTGCCCGTCGACATCGGCGCCGGACACCGTCATGGAGTCGGCCGAGGTGGCGTCCTCCCGGTGCTCACCGGAGCCCTTCGTCATGTCGCGGATGGCGCCGCGCCGCGTCGCGACCACGCCGGCCACGCCGACGGCCGCGACGACGCCCATCATCGCCATGAGGGCGCCACGCCCTGACTTCGCCGGTTTCGGGGGTTCCACCCGTCCGGCGGCATCGTTGAGCAACGTGCTCACCCGCGGAGCCAGCCCGGTCTCCACATACCGGGCCGCGCTCCGGAGTCTCGGTGCGCTCCATCCGCGGGCGATGATGATGCGCTCACCCGCGACGGGGCCGAACCGCCCCGCCATCTCGGAGGCCCGCCCCGCCATGTCGGAGGCGCCCTGCCGCCACAGCACGCTGCGGTGCCGGGCCGTTTCCTGGACGCGGCCGAACCGCGAACGGACTTCGTCCTGCGGCTTCCGGCGGATACTGATCATTAGGGACACGCTAACCTCCCTGTTTGCGAGGTCCTGTCAGGCAGCCTTCCCCGCGAACGGGAGGTAAACCCCGTGAACGTGATCGTTCGTTCACCCAGGGTGACGATTTCGGCCCTGGCCGAGACCGCGCGTCGAGACGTTTCAGAGCCCAATTCAACGAGGAGGCGGCCAGCGTGGCCAACGAGATCTTCGCGACGCTCAACACGTCGCAGGGCAGGATCGTCATCCAGCTCTACCCGGAGCACGCGCCGGAGACGGTGGCGAACTTCGTCGAACTGGCGGAGGGCACCCGCACGTGGACCGACCCGCGCACCGGCCAGAAGTCGGACAAGCCGCTCTACAACGGCACGGTCTTCCACCGCGTCATCGAGGACTTCATGATCCAGGGCGGTGACCCGCTCGGCACCGGTACCGGCGGGCCGGGCTACGAGTTCAAGGACGAGTTCCACCCGGACCTGAAGTTCAACCGCCCGTACCTGCTGGCGATGGCGAACGCCGGGCCCGGCACCAACGGCTCCCAGTTCTTCATCACGCTGAGTGTCGCGAACACCCAGCACCTGACCGGCCGGCACACCATCTTCGGCAAGGTCATCGAGGGCACCGACGTCGTCGACCGGATCGGCTCCGTCCCGACGGGCCGGATGAACCGTCCGCAGGAGGACGTCGTCGTCCAGTCGGTGACGATCGACCGCCGTTAGACGTTCTACGGTGAGACCCCGTTACGGGTGACACCGCATCGGCCAACGGAGCCCTGATGAGCACAGACCACGGTCACGCCCCCGAGACCTCGGTGCCGGCCTGCTACCGGCATCCGGGGCGCGAGACGTACGTGCGCTGCACCCGGTGCGACCGCTACATCTGCCCCGAGTGCATGCGGGACGCGGCGGTGGGCCACCAGTGCGTGGAGTGCGTCGCGGAGGGGAACCGGGGCGTCCGGCGGGCGGTCCCGCGGACGGTCCTCGGCGCCCGCGGCTCCACGTCGGCCACGCCGGTCGTGACGTACACGCTGATCGGCGCGTGCGTGGCGGCGTACCTTGCGGAGCTGTCGTCCTGGCGGGTCGTCTGGGAGTTCATGATGCTCGGCCGGGGCGTCCTGCCGGACGGAGACGTCGGCGGGGTCGCCGAGGGCGAGTGGTACCGGCTGTTCACCACGATGTTCCTGCACCAGCGCGGCGGGTCGTTCGGCATCACCCACATCCTGTTCAACATGTGGGCGCTGTGGGCCGTCGGCCCCGCGCTGGAGCAGGTGCTCGGCAGGTGGCGCTTCCTGGCCCTGTACGTCCTGTCGGGGCTGGGCGGCTCGGTGCTGCTGTACCTGGTGGGCTCGCCCGGCGACTCGGCGGTCGGCGCGTCCGGCGCCATCTTCGGGCTGTTCGGCGCCTACTTCGTGATCGGCCGCCGGCTCGGCGGGCCGGTCGGCCCCATCGTGGTGCTGCTGGTGCTGAACCTGGTGATCACGTTCTCGGTGCCGGGCATCTCCTGGCAGGGGCACGTCGGCGGGCTCGTGGTCGGCGGGGCGCTGGCCGCGGCGTACGCCTACGCGCCCGCCGCGCGGCGCACGCTGGTGCACGTGGCGGCGCCGCTGGTCACGCTGGCGCTGCTCGCGGCGCTGGTCCTGGTCAGGACGGCGGACCTGAACCCGGCGCTCTGACCGCGCACGGACGGCGAGCACGGACGGCGAGCACGGACGGCGGGCACGGACGGCGGGCAGGACGGCAGGCGAAGGCCGCGGGCGCCGCTCACCAGCGGCGGCGTCCGCGGCATCGCGCCTGTGGAAAACCGCTGTGGAAAACCTGGGGAAAGCCGGGGTGGGAGATCCCCAACCTGTGGATAACCAGGGTCGGCCGGATGGCCGCGGTCAGCGCCAGCGGGTCGACAGGATCACGCCGAGGATGATGGCGGTGAAGCCGATCCCCAGGTTCCAGTTGTGCAGGTCGGTCATGTACGGCACGTCGGTGCCGGTGCTCGCCGTCACGTAGAAGACGGCGATCCAGATCAGCCCGACCAGCCACAGCCCCACCATCGTGGGCACGAGCCAGCGCGGGCTGACCTCGGGCGCCTTCGACTTCTGCGGCGGGGTGTAGACGGCCTTCTTGCGCACTTTGGACTTGGCCACGGCGGTTCGATCTCCTCGGGCGTCCGGCGGCCGGAGCGCCGGACCGCGCATGGGTGGTTTGTCGGTTAGCGTAGTCGCTGGTGAGCACTGGCTGATGAGCAGATTCTCGATGAGCAGCGTACGGCGTCCAGCGTGGGGAAGCATCATCCCAGTTCTCACGCTACTCGCGGGAGTCCTGTTCGCGGCGAGCGCGAGCACGGCCCGCGGCACGAACCTGCGTGAACAGGGCCGTACCAGGATCACCGAGCTGATCGCCGCGGAGCAGCGCCGGGGACGCGAGGAGCGCGCCGAGTACCGGCGGCTGCGCGCCCAGGTCGACGCCGTCTCCCGGGAGGCCGGACGGCACGACGCACGCGTGCGGGAGGCCCAGGAGGAGGCCGACCGGCTCGCCGCCGGCGCCGGGTTCACCCCCTACACCGGCCCCGCCGTGCGCGTCACCCTGGACGACGCCCCGCAGGACGAGGGCCGCCTTCCCCACGGGGCCGGCCCGGACGACCTCGTGGTGCACCAGAGCGACGTCCAGGCGGTCGTGAACGCGCTGTGGGCGGGCGGCGCGCGGGCGATGCAGATCATGGACCAGCGGGTGATCTCCACCAGCGCGGTGCGGTGCGTCGGCAATACGCTGATCCTCCAGGGCGTCGTGTACTCCCCGCCTTTCCGGATCATCGCCGCGGGCGACCCGGACCGGCTGCGCGCGGCGCTCGGCGCGTCCCCGGAGATCGCGATCTACCGGAAGTACGTCCGGGCCTACGGGCTCGGCTACTCGGTGCGGACCCTGGAACGCGCTACGTTGCCGCCCTACACCGGCAACGTGACGATGAAGCACGCTACGGTGCCGGCGGCGCCGCCCAAGGGCGGCTAGCCCGCCGGCAGGAGGAGGACGCGCGGTGCGGACGGTGATCCGTGGCATGGGCGAACTGTGCATCACCGCCGGGCTGATCCTCATGCTGTTCGTGACGTACGAGCTGTGGGGCACCGGCCGGTACACGCAGGGCGCGCAGGACCGCCTCGGCGACGAGATGCTGAAGACCTGGCGGGACGGCCGGGTCACCACCGAGAAGGTCAGGCTCGGCGAGGGTCTCGCCATGATCCGCATCCCCCGCTTCGGGAAGGGCTACCACTTCGTCGTGATCGAGGGCGTCGGCCGGGAGGACCTGCGCAAGGGCCCGGGCCACTATCCCGGCACCGCGCTGCCGGGCCAGGTCGGCAACTTCGTGGTCTCCGGGCACCGGACGACCTACTCGGCGCCCTTCAACCGGCTCGGCGAGCTCGACCGCGGCGACCGCATCCTGATCGACACCCGCGACCGGCAGTACGTGTACACGGTCACCGACCGCAGGATCGTGAAGCCGTCGGCGACGGAGGTGACCGCGTCCGTCCCGTTCCATCCGAAGCGGCGGCCGACCGAGCGGCTCATCACGCTCACCACCTGCCACCCGAAGTACTCCGCCGCCAAACGCATGATCGTGTTCGGTGAGCTGGCCGAGTCCAGACCCCGCGTCGCGCCCGCCTCGCAGGCCGCCGGAAAGTAGGAGGAGGTCCCGTGTACGCCTGGATCTGGCGCCGCCTTCCCGGCACCTGGCAGACCAAGACCGCCACGGCGGCCGGGCTGGCCCTCGCGGTCGCCGTCCTCCTCTGGTACGTGGTGTTCCCCTGGGTCGAACCCAAGGTCCAGTTCGACCACGGGGTCGTGCAGACCCCGGCGCCGTCCGGTTCCGCGACCCCGTCCGGCTCCAGGATCCCGGGAGGCTGACCGGCCGTGCGCGTCCTCGTCGTCGACAACCACGACAGCTTCGTCTACAACATCGTCCAGTACCTGCGGGAGCTCGGCGCCGACTGCGTCGTCAAGGACCGCTCGGACGTCGCCGTCGCGGACGCCGCCGCCATGGACGGCGTCCTGATGAGCCCCGGCCCCGGCCACCCCGCCGACGCCGGCGTCTGCCTCGACCTCGTCCGGGACGCCGAGCGCCGCGGCACCCCGCTGCTCGGCGTCTGCCTCGGCCACCAGGTGATCGCGCACGTGCACGGGGCCGCGGTGGGGCGCGCGCCGGAGATCGTCCACGGCTCGACGAGCGAGATCCACCACGACGGCGCGGGCGTCTTCCGCGGCCTGCCCGATCCCTTCCCCGCGACGCGCTACCACTCGCTCGCCGTCCGGCCCGGCACCGTCCCGCCGGACGTCCTGGACGTGACCGCCCGCACCCCCGACGGCGTGATCATGGGCCTGCGGCACCGCACCCGTCCGGTCGAGGGCGTCCAGTTCCACCCGGAGTCGGTGCTCTCGCGGCACGGCCACCGGCTCCTGCGAAACTGGCTCTCCTCCTGCGGCGACCCGCGGATGCGCGGCGGGGGCGGGCCCGCGGCGAGTCCATCGCAGCCGTCGCCGGAAAATATCCGTTGAAATCCGTAACGTCCCTAGGTGTGGTGACGAAGACCATATCGAGGGCTTCCGCCATTGCCCCCGAGTGGCGGAAGCCCTCCTCGCGTCCTGACGACACGACGCCGAAGGGCCCCGCCTCCCGATCCGGGAGGCGGGGCCCTTCACCGTTCAGGGCGGGACCGGTCAGCCGTCGTTACCGCCGGGGAAGCCCGGGAAGCCCGGCGTCGGGGTGCCGCCGGGACTGCTCGGCGGCGGCGTCTGCGGCTTGTCCGCCACGAAGATCGTCACCGTGTCGCCGGGCGCGACCGTCGCGTCCGGTCCGGGCTGCTGGTTGAACACGAAGCCCGGCGCGACCTGCCGGTCCGGCGGCGGCGCGCCCTTCTGCACATTGCACCGCAGCCCGAGGTCCTTCAGCTTCGCGCACGCGGCCCGCTGGCTGTTGTTGAACAGGTCCGGCACCTTCAAGTTCGTCGGCCCGTTGGACACCGTCACCGTCACGGTCGAGTCCTTCGGCGCCTTCGACCCGCCGGCCGGGTCGGTGCTGATCACGTTGAGCCGCGGGACGCTGTCGCTCGACTCGACCCTCCGCTCGACCTTGAAACCGCGCTCCTCCAGCAGCTTCTTCGCCGCCGCGTACGGTTTGCCGGTCACGTCCGGCACCTCGACCTCCGTGGGCGGCTTCTTGCCCTTGGAGACCAGCAGCGTCACCGTCGTGCCCCGGGCCGCGTTGGTGCCGGGCTGCGGGTCGGAGCTGATGACGTTCCCGCGCCGGATGTCGTCGCTGTAGTCCGTCCTGGGTTTGCCGACCTGGAAACCGAGCTTCGTGAGCTGCGCCGTCGCGTCGCTCTGCGACACGTTGACGATGCTCTGCGGGATCGCGATCTGCTGCGCCTTGTCGCCGTCGCTCATCATCCAGCCGATGAGCGCCGCGCCGCCGATGAACAGCACCGCGAGGCCGAGCCACAGCGCCGCCTTCTTCCCGCCGCCGCCGCGTCGCTGGTCATCGTCGTCGTAGCGGGCGGGCGGCAGGCCGTACCCGTCGTCCGGCGGACGCCGCACCTGCGTGCGGGCCGGGCCGCCGAACGCGCCCATCACCTGGGTGCCCTGCGGCTGCGCGCCGCCCATCAGCATCGTGGACGCCGCCGTCGACGCCACCGGCTGCCCCTGCAGGACGCGCTGGATCTCCTGCCGGAACTCCGTCGCGTTCTGGTAGCGGTGGTCGGCTTCCTTCGCCATCGCCTTCAGCACGATCGCGTCCGCCCACTGCGGGATCTGCGGGTCCACCTGCGACGGCGGCACCGGCTCCTCCCGGACGTGCTGGTAGGCGATCGCGACCGGGGAGTCGCCGGTGAACGGCGGCTTGCCGGTGAGCAGCTCGTACAGCACGCAGCCCGTCGAGTAGATGTCGCTGCGGGCGTCGACCCGCTCGCCGCGGGCCTGCTCCGGCGACAGGTACTGCGCGGTGCCGATCACCTGCGCGGTCTGCGTCATCGTCGCCGCCGAGTCGGCCATCGCGCGGGCGATGCCGAAGTCCATGACCTTGACCTCGTGCTGCCGGGTGAGCATCACGTTGGCCGGCTTGATGTCGCGGTGCACGATCCCGCCGCGGTGGCTGTAGTCCAGCGCGCGCAGGATCCCGTCGGTGATCTCCAGCGCCTTGTCCGGGAGCAGCGCGCGGTTCTCCCGCAGCAGGTCGCGCAGCGTGCTCCCGTCCACGTACTCCATCACGATGTACGGGATCGGCGTGTCTGCGATCATGTCCTCGCCGGTGTCGTACACGGCGATGACCGAGGGGTGGTTCAGCGACGCGGCCGACTGGGCCTCGCGCCGGAACCGGGCCTGGAACGTGGGGTCACGGGCCAGGTCGGACCGTAGCGTCTTGACCGCGACGACGCGATCGAGGCGCAGGTCTCGGGCACGGTAGACCTCGGCCATGCCGCCCCGCCCGATCACTGTCTCGAGCTCGTAGCGGCCGCCGAGCAGCCGAGGTTGACTCATATGTGCACTTTCCCTCGTACGTCTACACCTTGTCTCCTGAACCTAGCTTCCCGTCCGGTGGCGGCGGGGGATCCGGGCTCGGAGTTGACGGATTCGTGGGGCTCTCCGTCGGTGTGGGTGTCGGCTCAGGGGCGGTGGGAGTCGCCCGGGGCGGATTCGTGGATGGCTTGCGTGTGGGGGACGTCCGAGGCGCCCCTTGCGTTGACGGACGGATCCTATGCGTCCGGTGCGGTGGTGGAACAGCCGGCCTCGTACCGCTGCGGCTCCTGTGTCTCGGCGGGGAGTGCTCCGGCGGCGTGCCGCGGGGCTTCGCCGTGGGGTCGCTCACGCCGTCGTCCCCGACCGGGAGGGTCGCCGGGGCGGCGGGCGGGTCCCGCTCGTCCTTCCCGGACCCGGCGAAGGCGAACCCCTTCCACAGGGAACCGATCACGATGACGCAGACCAGCACCACGGCGGCCGCGACGGACGCGTACGCCAGCACCGTGCGCCGTTGCCCCGGCACTGACCCGTTGGCGAGGTTATCCGCCCCTGACGCGCCGTCAAATCCCGACAAAGCCGACGATTGGGTAACGATCTGCGTGCCGCCGGCCGCTGAGTGCCGGCCCGGGCCAGGACGGGGCGCGCCGGTCCGGCCCCCACGGGGCGCCTCCGCCGGGACCGCGCTGATCCGGCCCGTGCTGAGGCCCGCCCGGATCGCCAGCGCGCGGGCCGCGACCGCGTGGGCGTCCGCCGGACGGTCGCGCGGCTCCTTCGCCAGCATCTCCATGACCAGCTCGCGGGCCTCCTCCGGGAACCGCACCGGAAGCTCCGCCGGCGCGTCCCGGACGTGCTTGAGCGCCACCTCCACCGGCGTGGGCCCGTCGAACGGCGGCGCGCCCGTCAGGCACTCGTAGGCCACCACGCCCAGCGAGTACAGGTCCGCCGCCGGCGACAGCTTCAACCCCTGCGCCTGCTCCGGCGAGATGTAGTGCGCCGTCCCCATGACCATCCCGGTCTGGGTCTGCGACGCCGCCGCCAGCCGCCGCGCGATCCCGAAGTCGGTGATCTTCAGCGTGCCGTCCGGGGACACCATCAGGTTCGCCGGCTTGACGTCGCGGTGCACGATCCCCGCCTCGTGCGCGACCGTCAGCGCCCGCCCCGCCTGCACGATCAGGTCGAGGACGGCCTCCACCGGCAGCCCGCCGTCGCGCGCCAGGATCTCGTCCAGCGGCTCGCCCGCCACCAGCTCCATCACCAGGAACGTCCGGCCGTCCTGCTCGCCGTAGTCGAACGCCCGCGCGATCCCCGGATGCCGCAGCTCCGCCGCGAACCGGGCCTCCGCCGCGAACCGGCCCCGCGCCCGCATGTCCGAGCCGAGCTCCAGGCGCAGCAGCTTCACCGCCACCGGCCGCCCGGCCACCTCGTCGGACGCGCGCCAGACCTCGCCCATCCCGCCGATCGCCAGCCGCTCCAGCAGCCGGTACCGGTGGTTCAGGACGAGGCCCGCACTCACTTCTGCAGGACCTTAGCCATGATGCCGCCCGCGATCGGGCCCGCGTCCCCGGCGCCCGAGCCGCCGGCGACCTCGGTCATGACGGCGAACGCGTAGCGCGGGTTCTCGACCGGGCTGAACCCGACGAACCAGTTGGCGTTGGGGTTGCCGGGGCCCTGCTCGGCGGTACCGGTCTTGCCGGCGATCCGCATGTTCCCGAGGTTCTTCGCCGTGCCCTCGGTGACCACCGCGCGCATCATGTCCTGCAGCTGCTCGGCCTGGTCACCGCTCATGCCCTTGCCGAGCTCCTTCGACGAGGCGTTGTAGAGCTCGCTCTGGTCCTTGGCACGGACCTTCTGCACCACGTACGGGTTCATGATCTTGCCGTCGTTGGCGATGGAGCAGGCGACCAGCGCCATCTGCAGCGGGGTGGCCCGCACGTTCTCCTGGCCGATGCCGGACCGGGCGGTCCCGTCCTTGCCGGTCGGGGTGGTCTTTCCCTCGGCGTCGGTGTAGGCCACCGGGACGTCGCTCTCGGCCGCGTACATGTCGGGCTCCAGCTGGATGCGCTCGCCGAACCCGAACTTCGTGGCGCCCTCGTGGAGCTGCTCGATGCCGAGATCCAGCGCCATCTTCGCGAACGAGGTGTTGCAGGACTCGGCGAACGCGCCGCGCAGCGGGGCCGACCCGGCGCAGTTACCGGTGTCGTGGGAGTTCGGCAGCGGGCGGCCCGACTCCGGCAGGATCAGCTGCCCGGTGTTCACCGTCGACGAGCTGTTCAGGCCGAGCTTCTGCATCCCGATCGCCGAGACGACCGCCTTGAACGACGAACCCGGCGGGAACGTCTGGCTCATCGCGTTGTCGACCAGCGGCTTGACGACGCCGTTGCCCTGGTCGAGCTGCTCCAGCCGCTTCCCGCCCTTCTCACCGGTCTGCGGCGCCACCTCGTTCGGGTCGAACGACGGCCACGACGCCGCCACCTTCACCGCGCCGGTCTTCACGTCGATGACCACGGCGCCGCCGCGGCGGCCCTGCGTCGTCCTCGCCTTGAGCAGCTGGTACGCCGTCCGCTGCGCCTGCGGGTCGATCGTCAGCTCGACGTTGGCGCCCTCGGCCTTCTTGCCGATGAAGGTGTCGAACCAGCGCTGCTGGGTGATCCGCTTGTCCTTGCCGCCGAGCAGCGAGTTGTAGGCCCGCTCGACCTGCGTCGCGTTCCCGTTGAAGTACCCGGTGACCGGCGCGAAGACCGCGCCGTCCTTGTAGGTCCGGCCGTACTTCGGGTTGTCCTTGCCGGTCTCCTTCGACTGCACCAGCACCTCGCCGCCGGCGGAGATCTGACCGCGCGGCGAGTTGAACACGTCCGCGTACTGGCGGCTGTTGCGCGCGTCGGTGCGCAGGTCCTCCGCCTGGCTGCCCTGGACGTAGTTGACCTGGGCCATCAGCCCGAAGAACAGCAGCAGCGCGAAGATCGCCACCCGCCGTACCGGCTTGTCCATATTCATCGGACGGAAGTCACCTCGTGCTCACGATCTGGGTCATGCCCTCGTCCTGGATCGCCTGCGGGGCCGGCTTCCGAGCGTCATGGCTCATCCGCACCAGAATCGCGATCAGGATCCAGTTGGCCATTAGCGACGAACCGCCCTGGGACAGGAAGGGCGTCGTCAGGCCCGTCAGCGGGATGAGCCGTGTGACGCCCCCGACGATCACGAAGACCTGGAGGGCCAGCACGAACGACACACCACCCGCGAACAGCTTCAGGAACGGGTCCCTGGCCGCCACGGCGGTCTTCATCCCACGTTGCACGATCAACGCGTATATCAGCAGCAACACCATCAACCCGGTCAGCCCGAGCTCCTCGCCCAGCGAGTCGAAGATGAAGTCGCTGAACGACAGCGGCGTCCGCCACGGCTCGCCCTGGCCCAGGCCAGTGCCGAGCACCCCGCCCTGGCCGAGCGAGAACAGACCCTTCATCAGCTGGGCGCTGTCGGAGTACTCCCCGCCCAGCTCCGCGCAGGCGGAGAAGCCCGGGGAGCCGTCACCCTGCGCCTTGAACTTCTTGTAGATGTCGGTGTCGGGGTTGACCGGGACGACCTTGCCGTTCTCCAGCAGGCATCCGCCGTCGAAGTACGGCTTCGGGTTCTGCCAGATGTCGATGCGCTGGTTCACGTGGCCCATGAACGGCAGCAGCGTCGCGATGAACACGCCCATCGCGAGCAGGCCGACGCCGATGAACACCCACGACACCCGCTGCGTCGCGATGTAGAGCATCGAGATGAACAGGCCGAAGAACAGCAGCGCGGTGCCGAGGTCCTTCTGCATGAACAGCACGCCCAGGCAGAAGAACCAGATCACCATGATCGGGCCGAGGTCGCGGGCCCGCGGCAGGCTGATCGGGCCGACCTTCTTGCCGATCAGCGACATCGCCTGCCGCTTGTTCACCAGATAGCCGGCGAAGAACACGACCAGCAGCAGCTTCGCGAACTCACCCGGCTGCACCGAGAACGGGCCCACCGAGATCCACACGCGGGCGCCGTTGATCTGCTGGCCGATGCCGGGGACGATCGGCAGCAGCAGGAGGATGACCGCGGTGAGCCCGATCAGGTACGTGTAGCGCTGCGCGGTCTTCGGGGTGAACGACACCGGCGCGTCCGGCTTCTCGGTGTCGCGCATGATGACGACGGCGGCCACGAACAGGCCGATGCCGACGAACGTCCACATCAGCTGGCTCGGCGCGTCGGCCGCGTCCTCCAGCAGCTTCTTGCCGGCCGCCGCCGCGACCTTGCGGTCGTGGCTGGTGTCCAGGTCGAGCCGGTAGATCATCGCCAGCCCGATGCCGTTCAGCGCCACCGCGAGCGGCAGCAGCAGCGGGTCGGCGTACGGGGTGAACTTCGCCTGGGCGAAGTAGGCGGCGAACGCCAGCACCACCAGACCGCCGCCGTACACGAACAGGCCGCCCGGGATGTTCCCGTCACGGGCCAGCCCCACCTCCGCGAATGCCGACAGCGTCAGGATCATCGCGAAGATGAGCAGCGCCAGCGAGGCCGCGTTGCGGCGCTGGTACGGCAGGTGCGCCCTGATCTGTTCCCCGATGGAGTGCATCTACGAGCTCCCCCCGCTGGAGGGACAGTCCTTGATGGTGGAGTTGCGCTGCTTGCACTCGTTGCGGCGGGTGTTGAGCTCGTTCAGCTTGGCCTCGGCCGCGCTCTTCCCGATGAACACCAGGCTGCCCTTGGCGACCGCGTCGACATCGGACGCGGGCAGCTCCGCGACCGGGACGTCGGAGACCGTCACCTTCGCCTGCTTGCAGTTCTGCTGGCCCTTGCCCTTGAGGATGGCGACCTTGCCGCTCTCCTCGGCGAGCGAGTACTTGCAGACGGCGTCCTCGAGCCGCTTGAGCGCCTTCGGGCCGTCCACCGTGTAGGTGTCCTTCACCTGCTGCTGGAGGTCCTGCGGGAGGTCGGCGACGAGGATCGGCTGCTTCGGCTGGTCCTTCGCGTCCGCCTTGCGGGACAGGCTGATGAGCGGCACCTTCTGCGTCGTCCCGCGGAACAGCACGACCCGGCCGTCCTCCGCGCCGACGTAGTAGCCGTTCCGGACGTTCTGGACGAGCACGAACCCGCCCGCCACGACCCCGATGACGACCACGCCGGCCACCACGACCAGCCACGTCCAGCGGCGCGCGCCGCCCCGCCGCGCCTGCACCTGGGGGGCCGTCCGCATCGGCGCCGGCGGGGCGCCCATCGGCTCGTTCAGCGGCATCGCCGCGTGCGGCGGCGGCATCTCGTCCACGGCCACCGGCGGCTGCGGGCGCGTCTCGCGCAGCTGCGCCGCCCGCCCGGCCGGGGTGTCGGCCGCCGTCGTGTTCGCGCCCGGCCCGCCGCCCGGCGGCTCCGGCGGGGCCGCGTTCGCCGCCGCGCCGACCGCGTGGCCCGGCCCGCCCGTCGGCGGCTGCCGCTCCAGGTCGACCACGTCGGCGACGACGCAGGTGATGTTGTCGGGGCCCCCGCCCCGGTTCGCCAGGTCGATCAGCTGCCGGACGGCCTGCTCCGGGTCGTCCACGTCGGTCAGCACCTGGAAGATCGTCTCCGCCGTGACGACGCCCGACAGGCCGTCCGAGCACAGCAGGTACCGGTCGCCGACCTTCGCTTCGCGCAGCGACAGGTCGGGGTCGACCTCGCCGCGGCCGTCCAGGGCCCGCAGCAGCAGCGAACGCTGCGGGTGCGACGCCGCCTCGTCCGGGCTGATCCGCCCCTCGTCCACCAGCGACTGCACCAGCGTGTGGTCGTGCGTGATCTGGAACAGGCTGCCGTCACGCAGCAGGTACGCGCGGGAGTCCCCGATGTGCACCAGCGCGACCTGGTTGCCCGCCCACAGCATCGCCGTCAGCGTCGTGCCCATCCCCTGCAGGGCCGGGTCCGACTCCACGATGCGGTGCAGGTTGTCGTTCGCCGTCTTGACGGTGTGCTCCAGCGCGGCCAGCAGCTCCGTCGCCGGCAGGTCCTTGTCGAGCGCCCGCAGCGCCTCGATCGCCGCGGCGCTCGCGATCTCGCCGCCGACGTGCCCGCCCATCCCGTCGGCCACCGCGAGCAGGTGCGCGCCCGCGTACGCCGAGTCCTCGTTGCCCTCGCGCAGCATGCCCACGTCGGAGCGCGCGGCGTAGCGGATTCCCAGAGTCATTTGCGCAGCTCGATCACGGTCTTGCCGATACGGACCGGTACGCCCGGCGGGACCGGCATCGGCCGGCTCACCTTCGTGCGTCCGAGGTACGTCCCATTGGTCGAGCCGAGATCTTCCACGATCCACTGACCGTCCTGCGCGAAAAGTCGGGCATGCCGGCTCGAAGCGTAGTCGTCGGTCACGACCAGCGTGGCGTCATTCGCCCGGCCGATGGTGATGGGCACCCCCGTCAGGTCGATGACGGTGCCGGCCCGTTCGCCCTGCACCACCACCAGCTTCGTCGGGGCGCCCTGCTGGGCGCTGCGCTGCTGCCGCGGCGGCTTCGGCTGCCGCGCCGCCTTCGGGGGACGTGGCTGGGACGCCCGCGTCGCGGCCTTCGTCGCGGCCTTGGAGCCGAACAGGTCGGCCCGGATCACGCCGACGGCCGCGATGACGAAGAGCCAGAGCACCGCCAGGAACGCCAGCTTGATCAGCGTGAGGGTGAATGGGGACATCGGAGTCGGGGTTACTCCCTATCGCGGCGGAACACAAGGGTGGTCCGGCCCATCGTGACGCGGGAGCCGTCGACCAGCGTGACCCGCCGGATCGGCTGCCCGTTCACGAACGAGCCGTTGGTCGACCCTAGATCCACGAGAGCGATTTCGGGACCTTCTACACGGATCTCGGCATGGTGCCGTGACACGCCAGGATCGACGAGACGCAGGTCGCAGTCCGTGCCGCGACCGAGCAGGGTCACAGGGGTGTTGATCTCATAGGTGCGCTGAGTCGTGTCGGATCCCTCCACCGCCGTCGTCACCAGCAGCCGCGGATGGCCGCCGAACACCCCGCCGCGGCCGCCCTGCGGGACGTCGCTCACCGGCTGGCGGATCTCCCCGCCCTCCACCGTCGAGCCCCGGATCACACCGGACCGGATGCGGAACATGCCCGTGGCGAGATCGCCCGCGTTCTCGAACCGCACACGCACCGGGCCCACGAAGGAGTACCCCTGCTCCTTCGCGTACTCGCGCGCCAGATTCGCCAGCTCCTGGCTCAGGCTGTCGGCGTACACCTGCAGCCGCTGCCCGTCCTGCTGAGAGATCTCGACGACGAAGTCGTTCGGAACGAGCGTGCGGCCCTGTGCCACGATCGCCGCCCGATCGTCCATCTCGCGCTGCACAGCACTGGCCACCTCGACCGGCTGCAGCTCAGACTTGAACGCACGGGCGAAGGCCCCTTCGACCATGCCCTCAAGCCTTCGCTCGAAGCGCTGAATGACGCCCACGGGCACCTCCCTTCCCCACTGGTAGACGATCGTATCGGTGCGAAGGTTCGCTCGGCGTATCTGGATACCTAACCACCGCATCACCCGTGCTAGCCTTTTCAGGCGCCCGGAAACGGGACGGCACCCTTGGGCGGGTGGCGGAACGGCAGACGCGCACGGTTCAGGTCCGTGTGTCCGAAAGGATGTGAGGGTTCAAATCCCTCCTCGCCCACTCGGAGTGGGGAGTGGTGTGTCTGCGGAAAGCGCAGACTTGCCACTCCTTCGTCGTGTTGACCCGGGGGGCGACCCCCGGACCCCCGATGTGGGGGCTTCGCCCCCACGCCCCCTGCCGGTTGCTGTTGTTGCGTTCGTGGCTGCTGGTGCCTGGGTTTGTTTCGGGGCTTCGCCCCCACGCCCCCTGCCGGTTGCTGTTGTTGCGTTCGTGGCTGCTGGTGCTTGGGTCTGTTTCGGGGCTTCGCCCCTTGCCTCCTCTCGGTCGCGGTGGTCGGGTGCGTCGCGGGTTGGGCGGGGCCATGTAGTCCACTTTCCCTGTTCGCGCTCGCTGTGACCAGACGTTCGCCCACTGCCGTGGCCGGATTGGGCGTGGGGGGTCAGGTGGGGTTGCCGTCCAGGTAGGCGAGTACTGCTCGTACTCGGCGGTGGCCGGAGTCGTCGGGGGCCAGGCCCAGCTTGGCGAAGATGTTTCCTATGTGCTTGTGGACGGCATTGTCGGATATGCGCATCTGTTCGGCGATGGTGGCGTTGTCGTGGCCCTGCGCCATGAGGGCCAGCGACTCCCGCTCGCGTGCCGTGAGGGTGTCCAGAGGGGTGCCGGCGCGGTGCGCCAGGAGCTGGGCGACCACGTCCGGGTCCATGGCGGTGCCGCCGGCCGCCACGCGGTGCAGGGCGTCGACGAACTCGGCCACCCGGCCGATGCGGTCCTTCAGGAGGTAGCCGATGCCGCCGCGGCCGTCGGAGAGGAGTTCGCCCGCGTACTCGCGCTCGACGTACTGCGACAGGACCAGGACCGGCAGCGGGCCGTGCTCGCGGCGGGCCCGCAGCGCCGCGTGGATCCCCTCGTCGCGGAAGGACGGCGGCAGCCGCACGTCGACGATGGCGATGTCGGGACGGTGCTCGGCGACGGCGGCGAGGAACCCCTCGGCGTCGCCGGTGACCGCCACGACCTGGCAGCCCTTCGACTGCAGCAGCAACTCCAGGCCGCTGGACAGCAGGACGTTGTCTTCGGCGATCACGACCCGCACGGGACCCTCCTGGACGGTCATGGTGCGCACGGCACCCGGACGGCGAGCGTGGTGGGGCCGCCCGGCGGGCTGTCGAGGCGGACGGTGCCGTCCAGGGCGGCGACCCGGCGGCGCATCCCGGTGATGCCGGTGCCGCGCGCCTCGTCGGCGCCGCCCCTGCCGTCGTCGGTGACCTCGATGCTCAGCACGTCGCCGGTGCGCTCGACCCGGACGGTCGCCCGCGTGGCGGCGGCGTGCTTGGTCATGTTCGTCAGCGCCTCGGCGATCACGTAGTAGGCCACCGCCTCCACGCTGGCCGGGAGGGGGCCGGGGTCGGCGAGCTCGATGCGGACGGGCACGTCCGACCGGGCGGCCAGGGACGCCAGCGCGCCGTCGAGGCCGCGGTCGGCGAGGATCGGCGGATAGATCGTCCGGAGCACCGCGCGGAGCTCGGCCATCGCCTCCTCCGCCGTCTCGTGCGCCTGCTGGATCAGCGGCCCCACCGCGTCCGGGTCGTCGGTGAGCGACTCCCGGGCGATGCCGAGCTGCATGGCGATGGTCACCAGGCGCGCCTGCGTCCCATCGTGGAGGTCGCGCTCGATGCGCTGGAGTTCGGTGCCGTGGGCGTCGACCACGCCGACCCGGCTCCTGGTCAGCGCGTCGACGCGTTCGGTGAGCCGTTCGGCGGCCGACGGCGCGAGCATCGCCAGGCACAGCCGCGCGTGGAGGCGCGCCAGCCAGGGGAGTCCCCACCAGGCGGCGGCGCCGAGGACGGCGAGCTGCGCAGAGCCCCCGAGCAGCGCGGTCGTCCAGTTGTTTATCTGGACGTCGAAGAAGGAGAACAGGGTGGGGCGTGTGTCCGGGGGGAACGCCCGCCAGAGGGGCAGTGCTATCGCGGCGACCAGGATGTTGCCCAGGCACAGCAGGGCGGCCAGTCCCAGCGGGAATCCGGTGGCGATGTGGGTGAGGGCCCAGGCAAGGCTTCGTCGATTGGACGGCCCTCCGTCCGTTGGAACTCCGAGCAGTTTGGCGGCTCGGCGGCGGTGCCAGGTCGCCCAGCCTCGTGCCGCCGGCGGCGCCAGTAGTACAGGCACTGTGGCGACTGACGTGGCCAGCGTGCCCAGTAGGTAGGCCGAGCCGGAGAGCGCCCGGTAACGCATGCCGACCTCCTCGGTTTGCGCACCATTGTTCGCCAGCGGGCCCGGTCTGGCACTACAGCGGGCTGTAGGTGGACGCCTGCGGCGGGCTGTATCGTGCCGGAGTTCCGGTCGACTTAGCGTCCTCGACCATGAAACCGACATTTGGCCGCCTGGTGCCGGCCCTCGCCCTGGTCGCCCTTTCCGCCGTCCTGCCGTCACCGGCCAGAGCGGATGGTGAGCCGCCTCCCCCGCTGGAATGGAAGCCCTGCTCTCAGGGGCCGGACGACGCCGTGGGGAGGGAGCTCGACCAGGCGGGTGCGCGGTGTGCGGAGCTCGCCGTGCCGCTCGACCACTCCCGGCCTGGCGGGCGCACCATCACGCTCGGGCTGTCTCGCCTCCCCGCCACCGATCGCGCCCATCGCATCGGCACGATGGTCCTCAACAGCGGCGGGCCGGGCGAGCCCACGCTGGGCATGCCGCTTCAGGTGCGGGCGGCCATGAAGGACGTCGCCGCCCGTTACGACCTCATCGGCCTGGACCCGCGCTTCGTCGGGCGCAGCACACCGCTCGACTGCGGCTGGCCGATCGGCATGTTCATCCGCTCGGCCGGCGCGACCCGCGCCCGGTTCGACCACCAGGCGGCGGTGCAGCGCGACCTGGCCGAACGCTGCGCCCGGCGCCACGGTGACGTGCTCCCGTACGCGAACACGCGCGACACGGCCCGTGACATCGACCTCGTGCGCCGCGTTCTCGGTGAGCGCCGGATCTCCTTCCTCGGCTACTCCTACGGCGCCTACCTCGGGGCGGTCTACACCCAGATGTTCCCCGGCCGCACCGACCGGGTCGTCCTGGACAGCGCGGGCGATCCGCGCACGTGGGGGCCCCTGGCGTTGCGGGGCACCGAGGACGAGACGGAGCGCGCGCTGCGCGGCTGGGCGGCCTGGGCCGCCGGACGGCACGGCACCTACGGCCTCGGCGGCACCCCCGGCCGCGTGCTCGCCACCGTGAACGCGATCGCCGCCGCCGCGGAGGACCGTCCGCTGCGCGTCGGGCCGTACGAGGTGGACGACCAGGTCGTGCCCTACATCCTCTCCACCGGCTCTGGTGATGACCGTCCCGCGGCTCGTGCGCAGTTCAGCTCGACCGTCCGGACCTTGAACGAGGCCGCGCACGGCCGCCCGGCCGACCCCGGTCCCGAACTCGACGGGCAAATGAGGTTCGTCCTGACCAGCGAGGGGTCACCGTTCGTCAGCCCGACGGCCGCGATCGCGTGCGGCGACCGCGCCGCGCCGTGGGACCCCGACGTCTACTGGAACGACGTGCAGCGCAGCCGCGCCCGCCACCCCCTCTTCGGCCCGCTGAAGAACAACATCTGGCCCTGCGCCTTCTGGCCGGGGGAGCCGCGCGAACGTCCCACGCGCATCGGCAATGCCACGCCCGCGCTGATCGTTTCCTCGACCGGCGACACCGCCACCACCTACGCGGGCAGCAAGGCCATGCACCGGGCGCTGACCGGCTCCCGCCTGCTCACCCTGCGCCGAACCATCGCCCACGGGATCTATGGCGAGTACGGCAACGCGTGTGTGGACGCCAAGGTCAACGCGTATCTGGCGACCGGTGTTCTGCCCGCCGGCGATCCGGTCTGCGAACCGTGACTCGTCATTCCCCACGTGGCGGGAAGGCGGCCTGGACGACGAGGCCGCCGTCCTGCCGCGGGACGGCGGTGAGGGTCCCGCCGTGCGCGACCATGATCGCGTGGGCGATGGACAGGCCGAGGCCGTGGTGCCCGTCGCCGCGGGCGGAGCGGTCCAGCCGCTGGAACGGTTCGAGGAGCCGCGCCACCTGCTCCCGCGGGACGACCGGGCCGGTGTTGCTCACGCTGATCACGGCCAGCCCGTCCCGCGTTGCGGTCGAGACGTCGACGCTCCCCCCGGGCACGTTGTAGCGCACGGCGTTGTCGACGAGGTTGGCGACGAGGCGCTCGGCCAGCGCGGGATCGCCCGAGGTCGCGGCGGGGGCGATCCGCGGGTACAGGCGGGGGCCGTCGCCGTCCGGCCGGTCCGCCAGCACGCGCGTCGTGATCGCGGCGAGGTCCACCGGGACGCGGGCGTCCAGGCCCCGCTCGCTGGTGGCGAGGGTGAGCAGGGATTCGAGCAGCCGTCCCTGCTGGTCGCTGATCGACAGGATCCGCTCGAAGGTCGCGCGGAACGCCGCGAGGGTCGGCCGGCGGTCGGTGAGCGTCTCCTCCAGCAGCGCGCGTTCGAGCGTGATCGGGGTGCGGAGCTCGTGCGCGGCGTTCGCGACGAAGCGCTTCTGCGCGTCGAGCGCGGTCTCCAGGCGTCCGAGCAGGCCGTCGACGGTGTCGGCGAGGTCCTTCAGCTCGTCGCGGGGGCCGGTGAGGGCCAGCCGCTCGTGCACGTTGCGGGCGGAGATGTGCTGGACGGTGGCGGTCATCGTGCGCAGCGGGCGCAGTACCCGGCCCGCGACGAACCAGCCGAGCGCCAGCGAGACCACCAGCATGATCGCCAGCGCGATCCCGGCCTGGGTGAGGAACTCGTGCGTCAGCGTGTGCTGCTGCTGCTCCCTCCACGCGGCCACCGAGGCGCCCGGGTCGTCGGGTAGGTCCAGCCGCTGCGCGCACACCTCCTCCTTGAGGTCCATGCACGGCACCCTGACCTTGAACACCGCGTTGCGCCGGACGAGCAGGAAGGTGATCGCCAGCAGGGCCGTCCCGGAGACGGCGAACAGCGACCCGTACAGCAGCGTGAGGCGCATCCGGACGGTCCGCGGCATCTTGCGCGAGAGCGTCCTCATATCCGGTAGCCGCTCTGCGGGACGGTCTCGATCATCGGCGGGGGTCCCAGCTTGGCGCGCAGGCGGTTGATCGTCGCCTTGACCGTGGTGGTGAACGGGTCGGCCGCCTCGTCCCAGACGCGTTCCAGCAGTTCCTCGGCGGACACGGCGCGCCCTTTCGCCGCGAGCAGGTACTCCAGCACCGCCATCTCCTTCGGGCTCAGCGCGAGGCGCAGCCCGGCGCGGGTGGCGACGCGCCGGGCCGGGTCGAGCCGCAGGTCGCCGTGCTCCAGGATCGGCGGCACGGCCGGCTGCGCCCGCCGCCCGAGGGCGCGGATCCGCGCGACCAGCTCGGCGTAGGCGAAGGGTTTCGGCAGGTAGTCGTCGGCGCCCAGGCTGAGCCCCTCGACCCGGTCGGCGATCGTGCCGGACGCGGTGAGCATCAGCACCCGGGTCCGGCGGGCCGGGTCGGCCACCAGCGCGCGGCAGACGTCGTCGCCGTGGACCCCGGGCAGGTCGCGGTCCAGCACGACGACGTCGTAGTCGGTCAGCGCCGCGCGGTCGAGCGCGGCCCGGCCGTCGAGGGCGACGTCCACCGCCATCCCGTCGCGCCGCAGGACCCGGGCGACGGAGTCCGCCAGCTCCGCGTGGTCCTCGGCCACCAGCACTCTCATCCCGGCCAGCCTCCCCGATCCGCGGTCACAGCCGGGTCACAGCCTCGCGCACCGCCTTGTGACCGCTGCCCTCCTAGACATGACCTCGCAAGCGATGTCCTTCGGGAAGGGGAACGATGAACAGGGCCTCGGTGTTGCTGGCCGCGTCGGCCGCCGCCCTCGCCGTGACCGCCGCCGGATGCGGGGGCTCCGGCGAATCGACGTCCCGCACGGCGTCCTCCGGCGCGAAGGCGGTCGCCACGGCGGATCAGGGGATCAAGCACGCGCAGTGCATGCGCGAGAACGGCCTTCCGGGCTACCCCGACCCCGGCCGGAACCCGGGCGCGGACCTCCCGGGCCGCGACTCCGCGGCGTTCCGGAAGGCGCGGCGGGCGTGCCAGTCGCTGGAGCCGCCCCAGAACCGGCCCGGTACGCCGGAGAACGCCGAGCTCCAGGCGAAGATGCTCAAGTGGACGCAGTGCATGCGCGAGAACGGCGTCCCGAACTTCCCCGACCCGCAGAACGGGCGCATCCTCATCGAGAAGGGGACCATCGACAACAAGACCCCGCAGTTCCGCAGGGCCGTCGAAGCCTGCCGCCCGCTTGAGGCCGGGGGCGCCAAGGGCGCCGGCGGCTGAGGCGGGGGACTCGATGAGAATCACGGTGACCAGGCGCCGCAGGATGATCGGCGGCGGTGCCGTCCTCCTCGCGGTCGCGACCGTCGCGGCCGTCGCCGTGGCGGCCCCGTCCGGCGGCGAGGCGGAGACCGCCAAGGGCGGCGGGACGTCGCTCGTGGCGGTCCGGCAAGGCCCCCTCTCCTCGCAGGTCAGCCAGAGCGGGACGCTCTCGTACGCGGTCGGCGCAGGCGGGACCCCGTACCAGGTGGTCAACCAGGCGAAGGGGACCTACACCCGGCTGCCGGTGACGGGCGCGCTGATCGACTGCGGCGAGACGCTGTACAAGGTCGACCAGGAACCGGTGATCCTCGTCTGCGGGAGCATCCCCGCGTACCGGGATCTGTCCGTAGGCGACGACGGCAAGGACGTCCGGGCGCTCAACAAGACCCTGGTGGGCGGGGGGCATGCCTCCGGGCTCGATCCCGAATCCCGCCATTTCGGCCGGGCGACCGCGGCGGCGCTGGAGAAGCTCCAGGACGAGCGCGGTGCCGACGTGACCGGCAGGCTGGACCTCGGCCAGGCGGTGTTCCTGCCCGGCCCGCTGCGGATCGGCACGGTGACGGCCGGGAACGGCACGGGCGCGGTCCCGGGACGTCCGGTCATGGAGGCCTCGTCGAACCGCCGCGAGGTGGTCGTGGAGCTGGACCCGTCCCAGCAGTCGGAGGTCGAGAAGGGCGACGCCGCGCAGATCACGCTGCCGGACAACCGGACCACGCCCGGCATGGTGACCCGGATCGGCACGGTCGCGAAGTCCTCCGGCAAGGACGCCGACACGGCGCCGGCCACGCTCCCGGTCGCCATCACGCTCAAGCACCCGAAGGACGCCGGGACGCTCGACCAGGCCCCGGTCCAGGTGGTGATCACCACGGACGGTGTGAAGAACGCGCTCAGCGTGCCGGTCACCGCGCTCCTCGGGCGGGCCGGCGGCGGCTATGAGGTCGAGGTCGCGACAGGGGACGGCGGCGGGACCCGGTTCGTCCCGGTCACCCTGGGTCTGTTCGACCATGCCGACGGGCGGGTCCAGGTGTCCGGGGCGCTGGCGGCCGGTGACCGAGTGGTGGTGCCGTCGACATGAGCGGGACGAACGTCATCGAGCTGGAGCGCGTCACGAAGACCTACGGTTCGGAGCCGCCCGTCCACGCGCTGCGCGGGGTGAGCTTCACCGTCCGGAGCGGGGAACTGATGGCGATCGTCGGCCCGTCGGGATCGGGCAAGTCCACCCTGCTGCACATCCTCGGCACGCTCGACCGGCCCACCGAGGGCACGGTGCGGATCGACGGGGAGGACGTCGCGGCGCTCACCGACCGCCGGCTCGCCGCCCTGCGGGCGCGCAGCATCGGCTTCGTCTTCCAGCAGTTCCACCTCTCCGAGCACACGACCGTCCTGGAGAACGTCGCCGACGGCCTGCTGTACGGCGGGGTGGGACGGGCCGAGCGGCGCGAGCGGGCCGCCGAGGCGCTCGCCCGGGTCGGGCTGGAGGACCGCGCGGGCTTCCTGCCGAGCAGGCTCTCGGGCGGGCAGCGGCAGCGCGTGGCGATCGCCCGCGCCCTGGTCGGCCGCCCGGCCATCGTGCTCGCCGACGAGCCGACGGGCAATCTCGACAGCACGACGGGCGCGGCGATCATCGAGCTGCTGCACGAGCTCAACGCGGGCGGCGCCACCCTCCTGGTGATCACGCATGACGGCGGGCTCGCCGCCCGGATGCCCCGCCGGCTGCACGTCCTCGACGGGCGGATCGTCTCCGACGGCGCGGCGCGTGCGATGGAGGGCGTATGAGGCCGTCGGACCAGCTGCGCGTGGCGGGGGCCGGGATCCGGGCGCGCCGCCTGCGGGCCGCGCTGTCCGCGCTCGGGATCGCGATCGGCACCGCGGCGATCGTGGCGGTGCTCGGGCTGTCGGCGTCCTCCCAGGCCGGGCTGCTGGCGCAGATCGACCGGCTCGGCACGAACCTGCTGACCGTTGACGACGGGACATCGGTGACCGGCGGGACGGCGCGGCTCCCGGCCGCCGCGCCCCGGCGGATCTCCCATCTGCCCGGCGTCCAGGACACGGCGCACGCCGGCGCCGTCGACGGCGCCGGCGTGTACCGCAGCCCGCTGATCCCGGCGATCAACACCAACGCCCTGAAGGTGGAGGCCGCCAGCCTCAACCTTCCCGAGGTGGTCGGGACCGGAGTGGCGCAGGGCCGCTGGCTGAACGCGGCGACCGAGCGCCGGCCGGTCACGGTGCTCGGCGCGCTCGCCGCGCAGCGCCTCGGGATCGACCGGGTCTCCCCGGGGCAGCGGATCTGGCTGAAGAACCAGTGGTTCTACGTCGCGGGCATCCTGGAGCCCGCGGCGCTGTCGACCGACATCGACACCAGCGCCCTGATCGGCTACCCGGCCGCGGCGCGCTACCTCGGCTACACGGCCGTCGGCAAGGGCGAAGCGGTGCCCGGCCCTCCGACGACGGTCTACGTGCGGGCCCGGACGGACCGGGTGAACGCGGTGCAGGGTGTGCTCGCGCAGACCGCGAACCCCGAGTCGCCCGCCGACGTCGACGTCAGCCAGCCGTCGGACGCGCTCACCGCGCGGGCCGCCGCGGAGGGCGCGTTCGACAGCCTGTTCCTCGGGCTCGGGGTGGTGGCGCTGCTCGTGGGCGCGGTCGGGGTCGCCAACATCATGATCATCTCGGTGCTGGAGCGCCGGTCGGAGATCGGGCTGCGCCGGGCGCTCGGCGCGACCCGGGGGCACATCCGCATCCAGTTCCTCTCCGAGGCGGTCATGCTCGCGCTGCTCGGCGGGATCGCCGGGGTCGCGGCCGGGGCGCTGACCACCGCGGTCTACGCGAGCGTCGAGGGCTGGGCGGTGGTGATCCCGGCCGAGGCGTGGGCCGGCGGGATCGGCGCCGCGATCCTCATCGGCGCGATCGCCGGCCTGCTGCCGGCCCTGCGGGCCGCCCGCCTCTCCCCGACCGAGGCACTCCGCACACTCTGACCCCCGACGGCGGCCCGTCTGGCCGTGCCGGAAAACGATCAGTCGAAGGAGAAGACCATGGCGAATCATGGCAACTGGGACCGGCGCTCGGTCCTGCGGGGCGCGGCCGCGGTGGCCGGTGCCGCCGCGGCGGCACCGCTGCTGGGCGGGACGGCCGCGGCGCGGACCGGCATCGAGGCCGCGGACGCGCTGTTCAAGGCCGGCAGGTTCGAGGAGGCCGGCCGGGCCTACGAGAAGATCCTGAAGACGGACCCGGGGAACGTGCGGGCGGCCCGGCAGCGCGGCTACGTCGGGCTGCTCAGCAACAGGTTCCCCGAGGCCGAGAAGTACCTCCGGATGGCCTTCGACCTGGCGCCCGACGACAAGGACACCAACCGGCTCCTCGGCGACTGCTACATCCGGCAGGACGAGTTCTCCCGCTCCGTCCCGCACTGGCGGGCGGCCGGCAAGGAGGTCTTCGCGACCTGGTTCGGGGCTCTCCGCGGTGAGGCGTACCAGATCCACGGGGACACGGCGCGGCTGCCGTGGCAGCAGGTGGACCCGGCCCCGCTGGTGGAGGGCTCGGTCAACGGCGGACCGCCGAAGCGCTTCATGTTCTACACCGGCGCCCCGTGGCTGGGCATGTCCGCGAAAGTGGCCGAGGAGGCGGGGCTGACCGCCGTCGCCGAGCAGAAGATCGACTACCTGGACGGCACCGCATGGCAGTACTTCGGGGTGCTGGAGTCGTTCAGGATGGGCGGCATCGAACTGCGCAACATCCCCGTGGAGTGGTCGGAGACGGACCAGACCTCACCAGGCGGGGGCAACGACGGGATCATCGGCACGTGGATCTTCTACCACCTGCTGACCACCTTCGACTACGCGGGCCGGTCGCTTATCCTGCGCCGGCCGACCCCCGGAACGGCCGCGGAGGTACGCGCCGACGCCCTGCGGGCGGGCGCCGAACCCCTGCCGCTGTGGCTGGCCCGTGAGCACGGGGTGCACAGCAGGGGCAGCATCTCCGGCTCCGGCCCGGGGATGGTGGGCCTGTCCATAGGCGGGACCGGCGAGAGCGCCGCGATCATTTCCGAGGAGACGGCCGAGCGCCTGCGGGTCCGCATCGACCGCGACCGCCCGCTGGAGACCTTCGGCCACAGCCACCCCGTCGTCGTCTACCCCTGCTACCCGAAGGAGCTGCGTCTCGGCGCGGCATCCGCGAGGGATGTCTACTGCGGCGCGAACCCGACCATGCGGCCCGCCGCCGACGGGTTCGACACGCTGGGCGCCTTCTTCCACCCGTTCTACAAGCCCTTCAACATCACCCTCGACTTCACCGGCATGGAGGTCTACGTCGGGCAGGGCAAGGCCGCCTGACGGCCGCGCCTGCTCGGCAGCCCCGCGACGTTCCTGAACGGGCGCCTCAGTCTCCTGCGCGGTGCATCTGTTCGGCCTTGCGCCAGCCTTCGTGGCAGGCGGCCAGGAAGGCCTCCTTGCCCGCGGGGAACTTGCCGCCGCCCTCGACGCCCTTGACGTAGGACTTCTCGCAGAAGTTGGCCTGGGGGCGGTCGCCCATGGTGTAGCGCATGCCCGCCGCGAGCTGCGCCATCTTCAGGTACGTGTACTTCTTGCCATCCGGGTCGATCATCACGATCTGCTTGCTCGTCGGGAGCTTGATCTTGGGCTTGGTGGTGGTCGGCGCGGGAGTTCCGGGGGCGCTCGCGGTCGGGGTGGCCTGCGCCGGTGCGGGCGTCGCCGCGGTCGCCGTCGTGGACGGTGCGGAGGACGAGCCCGCCGCCCCGGTCTTGTCGTCCCCGTTGCACGCGGCTGCGCCGACGAGCAGGAGGCCGCCGAAAACCAGGCGAATCGGGATGTTCATGGTCACGGAGGGACTCCGGGGGCCGGGAGCGTGTGCGGACGGAGGCTAACAGAACCCGCGGACGCACGACCAGGCACGATGCGCCCCGTACGTTGACGGGCCGCCTCCCGGGGTAGCGGGGGACCATGGACAGACTGACGCGCGGACTGGCCGCCGGAGCGGCCGGGACCACCGCACTCAATTTCGTGACCTACCTGGACATGGCGCTCCGCGGCCGTCCGGCGAGCACCACGCCGGAGCAGAGCGTGGAGCGGCTGGCGGACGTGGCCGGCGTCGACCTGGGCGAGGGCGAGGAGGCCGAGAACCGCAAGGCCGGGCTCGGGCCGATCCTCGGCTTCGGCACCGGGCTCGGCGCCGGCCTGCTCTTCGGCCTGGCCGCGGGGCCGCGGCGGGTTCCGCGGCCGGTCGGGGCGGTCGCGCTGACGGTGCTGGCGATGCTCGGGTCCAGCGCCCCGATGACCCTGCTGGGGCTGACCGATCCCCGCGAGTGGACGGCCTCGGACTGGGCCGCCGACGTCATTCCCCATCTCGCCTACGGTGCCGTGGCCGCCGGCGTGTACGACGCCCTGCGGTGACCGAAGCCCGCCAGGAAAATAGGACTTTTGCCGCAAATATGGCGGCTTGCCCATTCGGCATTGATCGCTCCAAGTCGCTCTGCCACTCTGGTGCGTGGCCGCCGCGCGGGGCCTGCTCTCGGAGGCGGAGGCGCGTGGTCCCGCCGTGCGCCGGCGCGGCGCGGAGGCGCCTGTAGGTCATGCTGTGCCGGCTGTCCGGGCGCGGGCACAACCACCGGAAGGACGACGCGGAGCATGATGCGGGGCCGGGGCGGCAGGCCGCCGAACGCGCGGTACGGCGGTGACCGAACGTGAGCTGGTGGAGGCGCAGCGCCTCCTCGGCCCGGACGCCCCAGACACCCCCCATGCGGTACGCGGCCCCACCCCAGCAGGGCGGCTGGGCCGCACCCCCACAGGAGGCCGGCCTCCCCTCCCAGACGGGCCACGCCCCCCAGACGGGCCACGCCGCCCAGACGGGTCACGCCCCGCAGGCCGGTCACGCCCCGGCGGCCCCTCCCGCCGCGAGCCCCGAAGCGAACGCATGGCCGGCCGTCTGCGAGCAGTTCTCCCAGCAGGTGCTGCTACTGAGCGAGCAGCTCCGTCCCGCCATGGACCAGCTCGAAAGCGAGGAAGAGGACGCCGACCGGCTCCAGCTCCTCTACCAGGTCGACCACGCCGTCACGCGGATGCGCCGCGCGGCGCGGGAGATGAGCGTCCTCGCCGGGGGCGGCTCGGCGGAGATGGGCGGGCACACCACCTCGCTCGTGGACGTCGTGCGCCTCGCCGAGTCGTCGATCGAGCGGTACACCCAGGTGGTCATCGGCAAGGTCGTCCAGCTCGCCGTGGTCCCCTACGCGTCCGATGACGTGGCGTCCCTGCTCGTCGTGCTGCTGGACAACGCGACCAGGTACTCGCCGTCCGCCGTCACGGTCAGCGCCCACCTCCTGGACAACGGCGCCGTCATGATGCGGATCGAGGACAAGGGCATCGGCATCGCCCCTGACCGGCTCCAGGGCATCAACGCGATGCTCTCCGGTCCCGTCCCGCCCATCGGAGCCGACACCGCCCGGCACACGGGTTTCCCGGTCGCCCACCGCCTGGCCGCCAAGCACGGGATCGGCGTGGGGCTCGCGTGCCGTCCGGCGACGAGCGGCTCCGCCCAGGGGACGGTCGCGATGGTCGTGATCCCGCCCGCCCTGCTGTGCGAGCTGGAGGAGGAGCCCCCCGCCCCGCCCCGTCCGGCGGCCCCGGCCGCGCCGCATCCCGGCGGTGCCGTGGACCGGTCGCTGGCTCATCTGCGGGCGCCGGAGCGCGTGCCCGACCATCTCGCCGAGCCCGCCGCGCAGCCGCTCACGTCCGCCCTCGACCCGCTGCCGCGCCGGGAGAGCATGAGCCTGCGGCGTGCGGAGGCGGCGCCGGACGCGGGCGCGTCGCTGCGTGCCGAGGGCGCGCCCGGCCGCGAAACGGCCGCCCGGTCGTTCGCCGAGGACCTGGAGGCCTTCACCTCGGGCGTTCCGGCGGCGGACCGGCACGAAGCCGACGATCCTCCGGAGGGACGAGCCGAATCATGACCGTCAACGCCGACAGCGGCCGGCCGTCGGGCCCGGAGGGGTTCGGCTGGCTGCTCAACGACTTCGCGGGCTCGACGCCGGGCGTCGCGCACGCGCTGCTGGTGTCCTCCGACGGCCTGGCGCTCGTCGGCTCCGGACAGATGCCGGCCGACTTCGCCGACCCGATGGCGGCGATGACCAGCGGCATGATCAGCCTGGCCAACAACATCGCCCGCCGGGTCGGGGAGAACGGCTGCGAGCAGGTGATGCTGAAGTTCCCGGCGGGCCACTTCCTGTTCATGAGCATCGGCAGCCTGGCCGGGCTGGCGGTGCTGGTGTCCGAGGGCGCCAACCTCGGGGCGGTCGCCTACCGGATGAGCCGGCTCGTCGAGAGCGTCGGGCACGTGCTGACCCCGCAGATGCGCGACGACCTGCGCCGGATGTCGGTGGGGCAGGCCATGCCATGACCGGTGCGATCCCCGTGACTGGAGGACGACCATGACGGCCCATCCCTGGGTGCGGCCCTACGTCCTGACCGGCGGGCGGACCCGCGGGCGGCAGCACCTGTTCGTGCACACCCTGGTGTCGGGGAACGGCTACGACGCCGCATTCGCCGCCCGGCTGCTCCCCGAGGCCCGCGCACTGTACGACCGCGTGCACAGCGTCGACGAGTCGGTGGCGGAACTGTCCGCGCACTGCGGGGTGTCGCTCGGAGTGACCCGGGTGCTGCTGAGCGATCTGGCGTCCGGGGGCCGGGTCGTGATCGGTTCCGAGATCTCCCCCTACGACCCGCGCATCCTGGAGAGAGTGATCGATGGTCTTCGCGAGCTCGCCTGACCGCCCGCCGCAGTCGCGCGCCTCGGCCAAGATCGTGATCGCGGGCGGGTTCGGCGTCGGCAAGACGACCCTGGTCGGCGCGGTCTCGGAGATCCCCCCGGTGAACACCGAGGCCTGGATGACGCAGGCGGCCAAGACCGTCGACCCGCTCGACGGCGACCCCGGCGGCAAGACCACGACGACCGTCGCGATGGACTTCGGGCGCATCACCATGGCCGCGGACCTCGTCCTGTACCTGTTCGGCACGCCGGGCCAGCCGCGGTTCTGGCCGATGTGGGACGACCTGTGCCGGGGCGCCAGCGGGGCGCTGGTCCTGGTGGACACGCGCCGGCTGGACGTGTCCTTCCCGGCGGTGAACTACTTCGAGAACGACTCCGACGTGCCGTTCATCGTCGCGGTCAACCTGTTCGACGGCCGCGCCTCCCACCCGCTCCCCGAGGTACGGGAGGCGCTCGGGCTGCCGCCCGAGGTGCCGCTGACGACCTGCGACGCCCGCGACCGCGCCTCGGTGGCGACGGTGCTCACCGAGACCCTGACCCACACGTTGCACAGCACGGCCGGGCGGCGGTCCGGCGCCGTGACCACCCCCTGATCCCCCGGGATCTCCGGCTAGGAGGACGCGTTGCGCAGGATCCTGATCATCGGTGCCGGGCAGGCCGGGCTGCAGCTCGCGCTGAGCCTGCAGTCCGAGGGCTACGACGTGACGGTGATGTCGGCCCGGACACCGGACGAGATCCGCGGCGGCCGGGTCATGTCGACCCAGTGCATGTTCTGGCCGCAGCTCCGGCTCGAACGGGACCGGGGGCTGAACCTGTGGGAGGAGCAGGCCCCCAAGATCGTCGCGCAGCGGCTCACGGTGGCCGGGCCGCCCGGCCAGGAGGCGCTGCAGTTCGTCGGACGCTGGGACGACTACGCCCAGTCGGTGGACCAGCGGGTGAAGATGTCGGGCTGGCTGGAGCTGTTCGAGTCGCGCGGCGGGAACGTCGTCTACCACGGCGTCATGACGTCCGACCTGGAGGGCCTCGCCTCGCTGTACGACCTCACGCTCATCGCGGCGGGCAAGGGCGAGCTGGTCGAGCTGTTCGACCGCGACGCGTCCCGGTCGCCGTATGACCGTCCGCAGCGCCACCTGTCCTGCATCTACCTGCACGGGATGTCGCCGCGGCCGGACTATCCCGAGCCGCACGTCCGGATCACGGCGACTCCCGGGGTGGGCGAGCTGTTCTTCATGCCGGGCTACACCAACACCGGTCCCTGCGACATCCTGCTCTGGGAGGCGGTGCCGGGCGGGCCGTTCGACGTGTGGTCGGATCGTCCGTCCCCGTCCGGGCATCTGGAGCGGACCCTGGAGATGATGCGCCAGTACGCGCCCTGGGAGTACGAGCGCACGGTCGGCGCGGAACCCACCGACGCGCGCTGCACCCTGTACGGCGGTTACGCCCCGGTCGTGCGGCATCCGGTGGGGCGGCTGTCGAGCTCGGTGAACGTGCTCGGCATGGGGGACGTGCTGGTGGCGAACGACCCGGTCACGGGCCAGGGGTCCAACAACGCCGCGCGCTGCGCCGCGATCTACTGCGACGCGATCGTCCAGCACGGGGACCGGCCGTTCGACGCGGAATGGATGCAGCTGACGTTCGACGCGTTCTGGGACTACGTCCGGCACCCGACGGCCTACACCAACATGATGCTCGGCCCACTGCCGGAGCACGTGCAGAAGGTCCTCGGCGTCGCGGCCCAGAACGAGCAGGTCGCCTACCGGTTCGCCTACGGCTACGCCAACCCCCACGACTTCGAGAACTGGATCATGGATTCCGCGAAGACCGACGCCTACCTGGCCTCCGTGTCGGCCTAGCCGGGCCAGGGGGCGGCGAGGACCTCGTCCTGCACGTCGGCGTCCAGGACCTCGACCACCTGCACGCCTGCCTGCTGGACGGGCTCGGCAAGCGCAAGGAGATCGCCGGGTTCCGGACGTCGGTGATCTTCCAGCACGTGCACAACACCGTCCTCGGCAGGCTGGACGATCCCGTGCCGTCCTGACGCAACCGGGGGCCGCGGGGCGGGGTTCATGGGGGCGTGGCGCGTCCGGTGTGGGCGTGTCCGTCCTAGGAGAGGGGAACCCATGGATCTGCGGCTGTCCGGACGGGTCGCGATGGTCACCGGAGCGTCGAAGGGGATCGGCCTCGCGATCACCCGCACCCTGCTGGACGAGGGCGCGCGCGTGGTCGCGGTGTCGCGCAAGCCGGGCCCGGAGCTCGACGCGCTCGCCGGCCCGAACCTGCTGCACGTCGCGGCCGACCTCATGGACCCGGACGCCCCGGCGCGGGCCGTCGAGAGGGCGGTGGAGGTGTTCGGCGGCCTCGACGTCCTGGTCAACAACGCGGGCGGACCGCCGCCCGGCACGAGCCTGCCGCGGTTCGGGTTCCTGACGCTCACCGACGACGACTGGCGCGACATGTTCGAGTTCAACGTGGTCGCCGCCGTCCGGGCGGTGCGGGCGGCGATCCCGCACCTGCTGGAGAGCGACGCGGCGTCGATCGTGAACGTCTCGTCGGGCAACGGGCGGCGTCCCGGGCCGATGAACTTCGACTACAACGCGGCGAAGGCGGCGATGAACAACCTGACGAAGGGCCTGTCGGAGGAGTACGCGCCGCAGGGCATCCGCGTCAACACGGTCTCGCCCGGCCCTGTCCGGACGCCGTGGTGGACCGACGAGGGCGGCGCCGCCGACATCATCGCCGGCGCCACCGGCTCGGACCGCGACGCGGTGCTGGACGGTGGCGCGGCCGAGATGATGGGCCTCACGACCGGCCGGCTCGCCGAGCCGCAGGAGATCGCGGACGTGGTCGCGCTGCTGGCGTCGCCCCGGTCGGCGAGCACGACGGGCGCGGACTTCGCCGTCGACTCCGGTTTTCTCAAGGAGATCTGAGCCGGTCGGGCGGCCCCTGGCGATCGTGCCGGGGCCGCCCGCGGTTCATCCGGCCGGACGGCGCGGCAGCAGGAGCGCCGGGATGAGCGCCAGCGCCATCAGGCCGATCGCGAACAGGTAGGTGTGCTGGAACGTCTCCGCGAGCGGTCCGGCGAGCTCCTCCGTCCCCATCCTGTGGACGGCCCGGAGCGGACCGCCCTCGCCGTCCGGGACCAGGTCGCTCATCAGCGCGGACAGGACGACCGACGTCGCCGCCATCCCGACCGCCCCCGACATCGTGTTGATCAGGTTGACGGTCGCGCTCGCCGCCGGGGCCCGGTCGTGCGGCAGGCCGCGGGTCGCCGCCGTCATCGCCGGCATGACCGTCGAGCCGCCGCCCGCGCCCATGAGCAGCATCGCCGCGCACAGGCCCCAGTACGAGGAGTCCGCGCCGAGCTGGACGGTGAACAGCCCGAAACCGGTGAGGGCGGTCGCGATCGACACCGGGACGAGCCGTCCGGGCGGCACCCGGTCGATGATCCGTCCCGCGACCTGCATCGCCGTCCCCGAGCCGAGCGCGAACGGGATGCCGAGAATCCCCGCCGTCGTCGCGCTCTCCCCCCGGACGACCTGCAAGTACAGCGGGAGGAGCAGCATCGTCCCGAAGTACCCGAACGAGAACAGCGTCAGCGTGCCGGTGGCGGCGGCGAACGTCCGGTCCCGGAACTGGCGCAGGTCGATCAGCGGGTTCCGCGCGGTCAGCGCCCGGACGGCGAACCCGGCGACCAGCACCGCACCCGCGATCAGCGGCACCAGCACGCCCGCCGAGCCGAAGCCGCCGCGGTCGCCGCCGGTCGTCACGCCGTAGAGGACGGCGGCGATCCCGGGCGAGAGCATGAGCAGGCCGGGAACGTCCAGCGGCTTCCGCTCCGCCGGGACGTCGCGCGGGAACAGCCGGGCGGCCAGCGCGACCACCACCACCGCGACGGGCAGGTTGACGAAGAACATCCACCGCCAGGACACCTCGTCGATCAGCCATCCGCCGAGGACGGGCCCGGCCAGCGGCCCGACGAGGATCGCCAGGCCGAGCGTGCTCATCAGCCGTCCGAGCTGCTCCGGTTCCGCGACGCGCAGCAGGATCGTCATCCCGACGGGCATCACCAGCCCGCCGCTGAACCCCTGCACGACCCGGAACGCGATCAGCGACTCGATGTTCCACGCCAGCCCGGCGAGCACCGACCCGGCCGCGAACGCCGCGATGGCGCCGAGGTACAGGCGGCGGGCGCCGAACCGTCCGACGGCCCACGCGCTGGACGGGATCATCGCCCCGAGCGCCAGCGAGTAGCCGGTCGCCACCCACTGGATGGTGCCGAGCGGCGCCCGGAAGTCCTGCGACAGCCGGTTGATGGCGATGTTCACCACGGTCATGTCCAGCGTGATCATGACCGAGCCCAGGACCAGCACGAGCACGATCGCCATCGGCCGGGTCCTGGTCTGCGGCGCGGCCTCCGCCAGTGCGGTCATCTCAGGCCCCGTACGGGCGCGCGACGCGCGCGTCGCGCAGCGCGTGCCCCCACCAGGCGAGCTGGTCGAGCATCCCCTTGGCGGCGGCGCCGGCGCCCTCGGCGTCGACCGGCCGGCCGTCGGTCTCGAACCAGTTCCACGGGCTGTGGAAGCTCACCGTGTCCCGGATCGTGACCGCGTGCAGCTCGGCGAAAACGCCCCGCAGGTGCTCGACGGACCGCAACCCGCCCGACAGCCCCCCGTACGACACGAACGCGACCGGCTTGGCCCGCCACTCGTAGAAGTGGGTGTCGATCAGGTTCTTCAGCGTGCCGGGGTAGCTGTGGTTGTACTCGCAGGTCACAACGGTGTAGGCGTCGGCCTGCGCCAGCTTCGCGGTGACGTCCGCGAACCTCTCCGACGTCCGCGCGCCGAGCGCGACCGGCGGCGGCTCCTGCGCCACGTCGACCACGTCGACGATCAGGTCCTGGCGCTTGCGGGCCTCGCCGGCGAACCACTCCGCCACGGTCGGGCCGAACCGGCCCTCCCGCGTGCTGCCGATGATGATCGCGAGGCGAAGCGGGGTCTCGGTCATGGGGTCACTCCTCACATAGCTCGATGACGTGCTCGAAGCTACGAAGGGCGACGGGGACCGCTCATCTGTCAGATGACTGGGGTGCCCTACCTGTCCATGTCGAGGGAGACCTCCTCGACGGCCCAGTCACGGTCGGTCGCGGCGATGTGCTCCCGGCGCAGGCACGACCGGGCCAGCACCCGAAGAACCTGTTCGGGGTCGCACCCGTAGAGGCCCGCACCCCAGGCGGCGTTGGCTTCCACGACCGCCCAGCCGCGATCGTGGATGCGTCCTATGTCGAGGACGGTCCCCGGCGGAACGGGCACCTCTTCGAGGACGAGGGCGGCGTACTCGTTGGCCTCATGGACGTCTTGCTCGGCGGCATGCCACTGGCCGTCCTCGGTGAGGGCGAGTTCGCCGTCCAGCAGGTAGGGGG
Source organism: Actinomadura sp. B10D3 (assembly GCF_039871695.1). Classification (NCBI taxonomy): domain Bacteria; kingdom Bacillati; phylum Actinomycetota; class Actinomycetes; order Streptosporangiales; family Thermomonosporaceae; genus Actinomadura; species Actinomadura sp. B10D3. The sequence continues at coordinate 64,707 of NZ_JBDPLY010000002.1, read as the reverse complement.
ACATGGTGACGACCTGGCCTTCGAGGACGTGGCAGCGGAATTCCACGTCCCACCGGACGGGCTCGCTGACGAACACCGGAGTTTCATCGGGCAGGACGTCCTGGCCAGGAAGCTCGTCCGGCGAGTGGTGCACCTTGCCTTCGAACGCCTTACGCCCATCCGCAGGCTTCACGAACGCAGGCTCAGAGAAGCCCTGCCGCAGCTCGCCGAGCGTCGACACCTCAATACTCCGGCGCCGATGCCGCTCGGGAAGCCCCGGCAACCATCCTTGCGGCACATCAAGAAGCGCGACACCGACCTGCGAAGCGATGACCTCCACGAACGTGGGCTCCCCATAAAGGGCCATGTCCTGTCCCCGCATATGCGCCGGCGCCCGCCACCCGCCCAGCCGCTCGGCCTTCCACCCGAGCCGCCCGGCCGCGGCACGCAGCACCTTCGAGTCGGACGTGTAACGCGGTGAAAGCACGAGGAGCGGCATCGGCCAAGACTAAATGGCGGGCAAGCCGTTTACCGCATGAAATTCCGCCCACACGGCGGAGCCGTTCAGCGCGGGGTGCGAGCCCCAGCTCTTGGAAAGGGCGTCGACGAGCAGCAGGCCGCGCCCGTCCTCCGCGCAGAGATCGGTGCACACGCGCGGCTGCTCCCGGGCGCCACCCTGGTCGAGGACGGTCACGCGCAGGACGTCGTCGCGGGCGCTCACCACGACGGTGACCTGACCGCCCGCGCCGGACGCGGTGTGCTCGACGGCGTTGGCGACCAGCTCGTCCACGCAGAGCACGATGTCGGCCATGGCCTCGTCCTCCACCTGCGGCACGAGCCCTCGCACGAAGTCCCGAGCCACCCGCGCGGACCTGGCCACCCCGGGCATCGTGATCGTCCCGAGCAACCGCAGCTCTCCCGCCTCTCGCTCACGCCACGTCATTGCCTCACTCCCTCCGGTAACCGACGCCCGCCAGCATGAAACGCCAGGTGAGCGCCCACAACCGCCTTGCCGGAGACAGGGAGACGAGCACTCCGGGAATCAGCGAAAGCGGGATTTCCCGATTCCCCGAACCGTGGTGACACACTGTGTTGAGTCCATGACAATCGGTGTCATGGCGAATCGACCCCCGACCGTTCGCCGCCGGCGACTCGGTGCCCAGCTACGCAAGCTCCGCGAAGATCGGGGCCTGACCCTCGACCAGGCCGCCGCGTTCCTCAGCATCTCCAAGTCGGCCCTCAGCCGGATGGAGAACGCCCAGGTCGTCGCGCGTGCTCACGAGGTCAACTACATCCTCATGATGTACGGCATCGAGGAAGGCGACGACCTGAGGACCGCGCTTATCGGCCTGGCCACCGGTGGCCGCTCCCGCGATTGGATCAGACGCCAGAAGCTTCTCGGCGAGGGACCGAACTACAGCGAGTACATCCTGCTTGAACAGGACTCTTCGAAACTCTTCGTCTACCACGTCGACCTGATCCCGGGACTCCTGCAAACGCCGGAGTATGCGCGCGCCGTCATGACCTCCGTCCCTGGCAGCGCCGACAGCGACATCGACCGGGCGGTGGGCTATCGCATGGCGTGCAAAGAGGCGTTGACCAGACCCGATCCCTTGTCGCTCAACGCCGTGATCGGTGAGGCGGCCGTCCGTCAACAGATGGGCGGACGAGAGGTGATGATCGAGCAGCTTGAGCACCTGCTCGAACAGCTGGATCGTCCCAACATCACATTGCAGGTATTTCCCTTCACCGCCAACAGAAATCCCGCTGTTGACGGATCCTTCGGGATCCTTCACGTTGACGCTGGGAACTTCCCCATCGTGACCATGGACGGGTTCCGGCGACGGATCTTCATCGAAGAAGACGAGGACGTCGCCGCTTACCAGGCCGTCCAGGAGGAGTTGTGCCGGCTCGCGCTCCCTGAAACCGAGAGTCGGGAGCGGATCGAACAGGCCATCCTGGACCTCCGAACCGACGTGGTCGAGAGGAACAGCAGGTGACCGACTGGCGCAAGAGCAGTCACAGCGGCAGCCAGCCAGAGACATGCGTCGAGTGCGCGTGCCTGGCTTCTGGGCGGGACGGTGCGGTTGGGATTCGTGACTCGGTCGATCCAGATGGGCCCCGCCTCATACTGCACCCGCAGGCATGGCGGTCGCTGCTCACTCGGCTCAAGCAGGATGCCTCCGAGCGCACAGCCTGACGCGGCCAGGGAGGAAGGGGCGGGCCGCGGCTGGCTGGGTGCGACCCGTTCACCGGTCGGCGTCTCCGAGCCGCCCTCCGCGCCACCATCGGCCATGGACCTGCGGTCACGCCCCGGCCAGCGGTGTCACCCGGAGGTGAACTGGGCGAGTCGTTCCTTCCATCGGACGGCTGCCGCTGGGCCATCCTCCTCTTCCGTGAAACTTACGAGCAGTCGGTATCCGATGACGGCGACCTTCGGATGGGATTTCTCGGAGCGTTCCACGATAGCTGTCGCACGGTCGATATCCCGTTTCTCCAGTGTCAGTTCGAGGAGCGTGGTCCCGGCCGAGACAGCTGCCCGAGAATCCATGAAAGAGCCGCTGTCGATCGCATATTCCCACAACTCGGAGGTGAAGTCGGTCGCCGCCACGAGTGCGAGTGCCTCACCGGCCGCCTCGCCGTTCTCGTCGCGCAGGTAGCGGTCGGCCATATCGATCGCGATGTGGCCCGCATCGCTGATCTCAAGGTCGCCGCCCATACCGTAGATCATGTCGGCCGCGTCGTCGAAGTACCCTTCGCAGACGGCGACACCGAATTCGCCGACGTTCGAGGGCTCGTACACCCTGGTCAACAATGCGGCCGCGTCATCTTCCCGCCCGTTGAGTACGAGGGCATAGGCTTGCACGGCGGGGGACTCCCAGCCGACACGTCGGCGCGCCTCGGAGATCACCTCCGGCTCACGGAAGGTGAGCGCTTCGCGATACGCGACACGCGCCTCATCAAAGAGTCCGTCGCGATGCAACACAAGCGCGATTTCCAGGGCTGCCATGGCGGCGGCACGGTCGTTGTTCGCCTCCATTAGCTGCTCGTACTTCGCCCGGACGACATCGATGCTCGGCGACCCGCCATCGCTATGTTCAGTCACGGTTGAGGATGGTAGGGCATTCCTGCGACAGCCATCGCGACGACAGGGTCGCCTACGCTGCGGCTGGAACCAGTGGCTCTAGTTCGTGTCCTTCTGAATGGACGAGTATGAACTCGGGGTCGGTGCGTCGAGCCGCAGACAGCAACCGGGTCATGACATCGGACGTCAGATCGAGACCGAGCCCGGAAGCGACACGTCTCTGACTTTCCACGAGGTCAGGGATGTCCTCGATGAACTCCGCCCGGCATTTCTCGGAGATCGCCTGCATGCCGCCCACACCGTCCTGCCAGCCTGAGAGGCAGGTCAGCCACCAGGGCGCGACGACGACAAGGGTCAACAGGTCGGTCAGGTTCTCCGCGACCAGGCTCGTCATTCCGTCGCACGACAGGTAGAGCACCGGCCGTTCTTCGCCGCCCTGACCGCAGAAGAAGTAGCCGGCCCCGCTCGCCGCGCCTGCGATGGCTTCCTTCGGCTGCCCGGATCGCAGTGTCTCGTCCTCGCCGACCCAGTACGGCCGTTCGAGGTCGAAGTCGAACGGAAAGACGAGCAGCCGGGTTATCTCAGGATCGTCCTTGATGCATTGGATGAGACTCATCCGCCAGATCCTAGATCGATGGCCACGGCGAAGATCACGACCGTTGGAGTCTCGGGCCAACGCGGCCACCGCGCCTCGCGCACGCGGCGAGGTGGAGGCGCTGATCAGTGCGCGAAGGCCTGGGCGACGGCGAGGCTGTCTTCGTAGACGTGGTGCCGCGTGACGAGACCGTCCTCGACCGTGAGGTGCAGCGCGAACCGGGCACGATAGGCGCGCCCGGTGGACCGGGCCGTCTGCTTGATCTCGCCCAGCACCACCGCGTCATCACCGTCCACCAGAAGGCGCTCGACCTGCGTGGCGGCCTTCTCAGGGACGTGATGCTCGGCGATTTGCTGGAAGTGAGCAGCGGCATCGGCACGGCTGGACCGGTGCCGGATCCAGGGCGTGGCGGCACGGCCGTGCTCGCTCTCGGGCCAGTCCAGCTTCCAGTCGCTGTGCTCGGCGTACATCGCGGCGATCTGTTCCGGGTCGCCTTCACCGATCCGGCGCAGCAACTCCTCCACCACTGCTCGCGTGCTCGTAGGCGTGGAAATGGCAGCCATGGTCGGCCTCCTCAGATCAACGAACCGGGTCGGACGAGCCAACCTTGGCAGCCCCACCTACAGTGCGGCGATTACCTGACACGTAATCGCCGAGGGTCGGCGGCGCCGGGCCGGTGACCGCCGCGCGCTGGGCACCCGGTGGCGCCGCCTGACCGCAGGCCGCCAAGCCCTGCTCGTCGCTGGCCGAGGCGTCCCGGGCAGCCTCGACCAATGCGTTCGTGCTGCTTCGGCACCGCGCTGAGCCGGGGCGCCCCCAAGGGGGTCCAGGCGGTGGGCCGCGCTCTGGGACGTTTGCCCGGCATGTCGACGCCGCGGCGCTCGGGACCGCTGCTGGCGGCGATGGCCCTCGACGACAGGTGGGCGGACGTGCGCGGCGGCGCGTTCGTGGTGAAGACCAAGCTGACCGTGGTGCGGCCGGTCGCCCACGACCGCGCCCGGGAGGGACGCCTGTGGGAGGCCACCGCCGAGCTGCTCGAACGCGCACGCGCGCCGCGCTGACACCTCACCGACCGCGACAAGCCCGACGGAGGGCGCTGGATGAGACGGTGTCGTGGTGCTCACGCTTGCGGAGATTGCTGAGAATCCGGGTGTTCTGACGTACCGCATGAGACTGCCCGATGGCTCGGCGGTTGTGCTCCGGCCGCTTGAGCACGCCGACGCGGATGGGCTCGCCGGATTCCTGCGGGGGCTTTCGGACGAGTCGCGGCGGTTCAGCACGTTCGACGGGTACGACCTTGCGGCGGCCCGGGAGCTGTGCGACGCGATCGCGCGGTACGACAAGCTTCGCCTGGTGCTCGAAGACGCGGCTTCTGGGGCGATCATCGGCCTCTTCGAGCTCAGCCTCGCGCTCGTGGACGGGGACGTGGCGCGTTACCAGGCGGCAGGCGTCCACCTCACCATGACGACCGCCTGCCGCTTCGGGCCCACTCTGGCCGACGCGTTCCAGGGCCGCCAGGTGGGGACGCTGGCCTTCCCGCTCATCACGGACGCCGTCCGGAAACTGGGCCGGACGAGGATCATCCTGTGGGGCGGCGTCCTCGCCGACAACGCCCGTGCCATCCGCTTCTACGAGAAGAACGGCTTCCGGTACATCGGCGCGTTCACCGGCCCGGACGGACTCCGGTCGCTCGACATGATGCTCGATCTGAGTCCCGGCTAGACCGGGCCGTTCGACCCCCGTGTGACGCCAACGTGAGGCGAAGTGACGTCACATCGGCTTGACATGACGTCATGATGGCGTCATAGTGATGGCATGGATCTGATGCCCTACGTGGAGAACCTCCGCCGTGAGCTGGCCGTGGCCGCGGAGGCCGGCGGGCCGGACGCTCGCGAGCTGGCCGAACGCCTCAGCGGTGCTCTCGCGTCGGCCGCCAGGCTGGCGCTGCTGGAGGCGCTGTCGGCCGCGGCGGACGAGATCACCGGCGATCTCGCTCCGGGCTCGGTCGAGGTGCGGCTGCGCGGCGGCGACCCGGCGTTCGTCGTGACGCCGCCAGAGCCCGCGACGCCTTCGCCCGGCGGGGCGGAACCGGCGCGGGAACCCGTCCGGGAGCCGGTGCCGCCGTCCGCGGACGAGGGCGGCACCGCGCGAATGACCCTGCGGCTGCCCGAGAACCTCAAGGTGCGCGTGGAGGAGGCGGCCGGCCGGGACGGGATCTCCGTCAACGCCTGGCTGGTCCGCGCGATCTCGGCCGCGTTCGAGCCCGGCGCCGGAAGCCGTCCCGCCGACCGGACGCAGCAGCCCCACAGCGGACGCAGTTACACCGGCTGGGTGCGCTAGCGCGCCTCGGCCCTACCACTCATCGCCCGGCCCGAGGCCGGGATGCCCCACCGAACCCATGAGGAGGGCTCCGCCATGCCTGCTTTCGACACTCCCGAACCGATCACCGCCGACATCCAGGTCTACAGCGGCCAGGTCCGCATCCACGCCGGCGACCGCACCGAGACCGTGGTGGAGGTGCTGCCGAGCGACCCGGACGCCGAGGCGAGCGTGCAGGCCGCCGAGCGGACGACCGTCGAGTTCTCCGGCGGACGCCTGCTGGTCAAGGGCCCGAAGCCCAAGGGACTCGCGCACCTGCGCTCCTGGCGCGGCTCCATCGAGGTGACCGTCGAGCTGCCGGCCGGGTCCCGCGTCGAGGCCGAGGTCGCGACGGATCTGATCGCGACCGGTCCGCTCGGCGAGACCGTCCTGCACAGCGCGAACGGCGACCTGCGCCTGGAGGAGACCGGCCCCCTGGAGGTCAGGGCGTCCAACGGCGACATCACCGTGGACCGGGTGACCGGCCCGGTGGAGGCGACCGCCTCCATTGGGACGATCCGGATCGGGACCATCGACGGCCCCGGCACGGTGAAGACCTCCACCGGCTCCATCGGCATCGGCGAGGCGACCGGTGACCTGGACCTGAAGACGGGCACCGGCCACATCGACATCGACCGCGTGCCGGCCGGCGTCACCGCGAAGTCCGCGCACGGCCGCATCCGGATCGGCGCCGCGGTGAGCGGCACCGTCCGCCTGGAGAACGGCTACGGCAAGGTCGCCGTCGGCATCGCCGAGGGCACGGGCGCCTGGCTGGACCTGCACTCCAAGAACGGCGTGGTCCGCAGCAGCCTGACACCCGCCGAAGGCCCCGAAGACGGCGGCAAGGTCCTGGAGCTGTACGCGCACACCAACTGGGGCGACATCGACGTCCACCGGGCCTGACCTCTCAACGACACCGGCAAGGAGCCCCCCATGAAAGACGCGATCACCGCCGAAGGGCTGGTCAAGAGATACGGCGAGGTGACGGCCCTGGACGAGCTGACCTTCTCCGTCCCGCAGGGCACGGTGCTCGCCCTGCTGGGCCCGAACGGCGCAGGCAAAACCACGACGGTGCGAGTCCTGACCACGTTGCTGCGTCCCGACGGCGGCCGGGCCACGGTCGCCGGGCACGACGTCGTCCGGGACGCCGCGCGGCTGCGCGCGCACATCGGCCTGTCCGGCCAGTACGCCGCCGTCGACGAGCACCTCACCGGCGCCGAGAACCTGGAGATGATCGGACGCCTGTACCACCTGGGCGCCAAGCGCAGCCGGGCCCGCGCCCGCGAGCTGCTGGAGCGCTTCGACCTCACCGGCGCCGCGGACCGTCCGGTCAAGGGCTACTCCGGTGGCATGCGCCGCCGCATCGACCTGGCCGGCGCGCTGGTCGCCGACCCGCCGGTGCTGTTCCTGGACGAACCCAGCACCGGCCTCGACCCCCGCGCCCGCGCCGCGCTGTGGGACACCATCTCCGACTACGTCGCGGGCGGCGGCACGCTGCTGCTGACCACCCAGTACATGGAGGAGGCCGACCGGCTCGCCGACCGGATCCTGGTGGTCGACCACGGCCGCGCCATCGCCCGCGGCACCGCCGACGAGCTCAAGGACCAGGTCGGCGGCAACCGCATCGAGCTGGCCGTGACCGACGCCGGCGAGCTGGAGACCGCCCGGCAGGCCCTCGCCTGGGTCGCCGTCGGAGCCATGCGGACCGTCCCGGAGTCGCTGCGGATCACGGTGCCGGTCACCGGCGGGCCGGAGGCGCTCCGCGAGGTCCTCGGCCGGCTCGCCAAGGAGGGCGTCCGCGTCCGGGACGCCGGGCTGCGGCGCCCCACCCTCGACGACGTCTACCTCACCCTGACCGGGCACCGGGCGTCCGGCACCGAAGACCCGCAGGCCAAGGAGGCCGTCCGATGAACGCGCTCACCATGCCTCTGGCCGACGGCTGGACGATCGCCAGGCGCAACACCCTGAAGATCAGGCGGTCGCCGGACATGCTCGGCGGCGTCGTCATGCTCCCGATCGTGCTCGTGCTGCTGTTCGCCTACGTCTTCGGGAGCGTCATCGACGTCCCCGGGATGCCGTACAAGGAGTTCCTGCTCCCCGGGATCTTCGTCCAGGCGGTGATCACGGGCGCGCAGATCACCGGCTACACCCTCACCCTGGACCTCCAGAAGGGCATCTTCGACCGGTTCCGCTCGCTGCCCATGGCGCCGTCCGCGGTGCTGATCGGCCAGACCATCAGCGACCTGCTGATGAACCTCGCCGGCCTCGTCGTCATGGGAACGATGGGGCTGATCGTCGGCTGGCGGGTGCACACCTCGCCCTACGAGGCGGTCCTCGGATTCGGGTTGCTGCTGCTGTTCGCCTACGCCTTCTCCTGGGTCACCGCGGCGGTCGCGCTGGCCCTGCGCACCCCCGAGAGCTTCAACAACATCGCGACCATGGTCTCGTTCCCGCTGGTGTTCATCTCCAACGCCTTCCTCGACAGCTCCGAACTGCCCACGCCGCTCCGCGTCTTCGCCGAATGGAACCCCGTCTCCGCCTTCACCCAGGCGGCACGCGAACTCTTCGGCAACACCAGCCCCGCGCTGAAGACCTCGGACGCCTGGCCCGTCCAGCACGCCGTCCCGGTGTCACTGCTCTGGATCGCCGTCATTCTCGTCGTGTTCGTCCCTCTGGCCACCCGCCTCTACAAGAAAGCGGTCAGCGCTTGACCGGCGGAGCGTCAGCTGCCGCTGGGCCTGTGCGGGGTGGAGCGCATCCTGATCTTGATGTCGCCGTCGCCGTGCCGGGCCACCTCGCGCAGGCCGAGGCGCCGGTAGAGGGCGAGGGCGCGGTGGTTGACGGTCAGGACGTCCAGGATCAGAGCCTTGCCCTGCCGGCCGGCCTGGTCGAGCAGGGCGGTGATGAGCTCGGTGCCGATCCCGCGGCCCTGGTGGGCGGGGAGGAGCTCGATCCGGCCGAGGTAGATCTCGGTGGGACGGTGGTCGACGGCGAGCATCCCGACGTCGGCGCCGTCCGCGGTGACGATCTGCCAGTGGCCGGGGTCGAACGAGCGCGAGTGAAAACCGCGCTGGACCTCCTCGTCCCAGCCCCAGACCGCGGTGACGTAGGCGCCCATGGCGGCCTTGTGCAGCTCGAAGCAGAACTCGTCGTCGGCGGGCGTGGCCGGCCGCAGGCCGATGCCGGTCATCGGTCGGCCGGGACGCCGGTTTGGGCGGCCAGCCGGTCGCGCAGGCCGGTCAGGCGGGCGATCTCGGCGTCGAGGACGGCGAGGCGGCGGCGGGCGATGCCGCTCTGGGCGCATGCGGGGCTGTCGTAGGGCGGCAGCGCGTCGCCGTCGAGGAGGTGGAGGCGGTCGGCGCAGGCGCGGAGGTCCTCGATCGTCAGGCCCAGGGACAGCATCCGGCGGATGGTCAGCACGCGGGCCACGTCCGCGGCGGCGTAGCGGCGCTGGCCGCTCGGCGTCCGGGACGGCGGTGGCAGCAGGCCGCGCTGCTCGTAGAGGCGCAGGGCCCGCGGGGTCGTCCCGGCCGCCGCCGCGGCGTCGCTGATCCGCATCGGGTCTCCTCTCGGACGTCTAGAGCTCGATGATGACCGCCCCGAGGTGCCGGCCGCCGATCAAATCGTGCAACGCCCGCGGTGCCTGATCGATGCCCCGGACGCGCACGTGCGGGAAGGTGATGCCCCCTGCGCGCAGCCAGCCGCCGAACCGTTCGGCCCACTCCCCGGTGCCGTCCAGACCGCCGAAGCCGCGCATCGCGATGCGTTTGGCGACCAGCTGGAAGGTGTCGATCTCGACGGGGGCCGTTGTGCCCGAGCGGTCCGGCGCCAGCTGCCCGGCGAGCGTCCCGACCAGGACGAAGCGCGCGTCGTGGCGAGCGGCGGCGATCGCGGCGCGGAGCTGCTCGCCCCCGACGTTGTCCACGACCACGTCGATGCCGTCGGGGGCGGCCTTCGCGAGCTGCTCGGCGAAGGGTTCCGTGCCTCGGATCAGGGCCGCGTCGTAACCCAGCTCCGAGACGAGGCGTCCTGCCTTCTCCTGAGAACCGGTGCTGCCGATCACCCGGCCCGCGCCCAGCAGGCGGGCGATCTGGCCCGCCAGGGAACCGACCCCGCCCGCACCGCCGGACACGAACACGATGTCGCCCGGACGGACCGGCGCGTCCCGCGTCAAGGCCGTGTAGGCGATGGCCGCCTGGCCGAGATGGGCGGCCGGATCGGGCAGCGTGCCGTCCAGCGGCGAGCACTGATCGGCCGGCATGACGGCGTACTCGCGCCAGCCGAGCCAGTGCCGGACGAGGTCGCCGGGCCGCGGCCCGGCGTCCGGCGGCGCCGAGACGACCTCGCCGATCGCGGCGCCGAACAGCGGATCGCCGGGCCGCAGCGGCGGGAACGGGGTGCCCTCGACGCCGCCGCCGATCAGGGTGCGCACCGCCGGGAAGACCTGGAAGAAGCGGTTGCGCACCAGCACCTCGCCCTCGTCCGGCACCGGTACGGGCACCTCCACGACGGCGAAGTGCTCTGGCCTCGGCAGCCCGTCCGGCAGGGCGGCGAGCTGGACGATGCGCGAGGTCGGCGGCATGGGACGCTCCTGAGACGTCAAGTCGGGAAGGGCGTCGCGACGCTAACCCCTGACCCGCGGGGCAAGGTCAAGCCGTCCGGTCCGGGAGCTGAGGTCGCCGGAAATCCGGCCGGACGCGGCGGCGGGGCGCGTCCCTCCAAAGGACGTCAAGACAACGCCAGAAGTGGCTGCGCCGCCAAGAACCTTGAGAGCAGTTCGCCGTGATGTGAAAGCCATGCGCCGATACAACGGCGTCACAAGTTTCCCCACCGTTACTTCGGAACAGGGCGGCAATGGCCTTGCAGCGGACCCGGGTGCTTCTTTCCGGGGCCGGTGGTACTATCTCCCGCCCTTCAACGGGGTTCAATTCGCAACTCTTGGAAAGGCTCATCCAGGGAGGACGCCCGTGAGTGACTCGCCGCCCGCTGATCACCCGGGAGGGGATGAGTTCACGCCGCCCGCACAGCCCCTGATACTTCGCCCGTCACGAAAACCTCTGTTGCGGCGTCAGCTCTCTGCCCGGGCGGTGAACTCAGGGGCTTTTGGCGGCGGGGACTTCGTGCCTTTGCGGCGTAGGCCTGCGTAGAGGAAGGTCGCCGCGTTCGCCGCGAAGAGCGCCGCTGACAGCAGGACGCTCAGGAGGGTGTCGCTCTCGCCGGGGCGGTCGGGGAGGCGCGGGTCGAGCAGACCGAGCGGGTCCTTGCGCAGGGTGACCTTCTGGAGAGGCTTGATCTGGCCGAAGCAGTTCTCCTGCTGGGAGATGTGGTGGACGGCGTGATCGCCCGTGGTCTCCACGACGGTACAGAACCAGCTGGCCCCGCGCCGGGCGTCCCGGTCCTCGACCTTGGTGACGACGGCGGGGGCCGACTCGCCCAGCGTCTCCATGTAGACGATGTAGAGCGCCGGGCCGGCGAAGATCGGCAGGGCGAACCCGGTGACGGCGACCAGGACCGCCGCACCGGGCCGCTCCCACGACGAGCCGACGACGGCGATCGCGACGAATGCCGTCACCACGGCGATGAAGACGCCCACCATGATGAGGCCGTACGGGTATTGGGCCACCCAGCCCCCGAAAGCGAGCAGCAGCGGGACGAGCAGCGCCCATTTGAGGGAGTTGGCGAGGGGCAGCGCAGTGCGGGGAGTCACTGTTGGAGGATAATGTCCCTGGCCAGGGTGGCGATGGGTTTGCTGGACCGATTCCCAGAGTTGCCGAGGACGACGACGACCCATCCGCTCCCGGGAAAGAATTCGAGGTTGGCGGACGTCCCGAGGGTGCTGCCACCGCCGTGCCCGTGCACCCACTGGTCGCCTACCAGTTCCGTGCGCGAACCGTATCCGGCGAAGGTCGTGCTGGGCGGCGCGTCCGGCGGCGGCGGTTCTTCCTCGGACCCGTCGACGGGCTTGGGGATTTTCGCGCCGAGCATGAGGCTCGTGTGGGCGGGGCCTAGCAGGTCGTTGTTCATGAGGAGCTGTGCGAAGCGGTCCATGTCCGCGCAGGTGGCGAAGGAACCGCCGGGCGGCAGCGCGATGTAGGCGTGCTCTTCGAGGCCGTCGGTCCATTCCGACGACCCGGGCTTCTTGTAGTAGGTGTGGGCGAGCGTCGGGTCGGTCCGCCATTGAGGTTTGGTGAAGAAGCCGCTGTCACCCATGCCGGCGTCGCGGAAGAGGCGCTTCATGTACGTGTAGTAGGACTGCTCCGAAACGGCGGCCACGATCGCCCCGAGCAGGCAGTACGCGGAGTTGCTGTAGGTACTTCCGGCGCCGGGAGGAAAGGCCAGGTCGGTCTTCCGGATGAAGTCGACCGTCCCGTTGAGCACCTCGTCCGGGCTGTTCCATTTCCTGGACGCCTTCTTGTACCCGGGCAGGTTGTGGAAGTCTCCGAGCCCGGAGGAATGGGTGAACAGGTGGTGGACGGTCACGGTGTTCGCGATGTGCTCCGGGAAGCCGTCCAGGTGGGCGCCGAGCTTGTCGGTGTAGTTCAGCTTCCCTTGCCGGACGAGCTGGTGGACGGCGACGCCGGTGAACATCTTGGTGATCGACCCGAGCGCGAACCGGGTGCGGGGCCCGATCCTCACCCCCTTCTTCCTGTCGGCCATTCCGTGCGAGCGGCTCAGCACCGGCCGCTTCCGGTAGGTCAGGAGGGCCGAGCCGGAGAACTGGTCCTTGGCGGCCAGGTCGGCGATGAACCGGTCCAGCTTGCCGCCGGGTTTCAGGTCCGCGGGAATCCGGCCGGACGCGGCGGCGGCGGGCGCCGCTCCGAGGGACGTCAGGGCGGCGCCGCCGGAAGCGGCGGCGCCGCCGAGCACCTTGAGTGCGGTTCGCCGTGATGTGGAAGTCATACGCCGATACAACGGCGTCGCCTGTTTCCCTGCCGTTACGCCGCCGCCGGACGGCCGGGGGTCAGGACCGCCGCGGCGGCCGCTCCCACGGCGGCGGCGACCGCCGCCAGGACGAACCCGTCGGTGAACCCGTCGAGGGTCTGGCCGGCGATGCTCGCCGCGGCCACGCTGGAGATGACCGCCGCCCCGATGGACGCCCCGAACTCGTGGAACGTGCTCACGATGCCGGACGCGATGCCGGACTCGTGCGGGGCCACCTGGCCGAGTGCCGTGGCCGACGCGACGACGAACATCGCCCCGGTCCCGGCGCCCGCGATCGCCGTGCCGATCACCACGCTCAGCGGGGTCATCGACACGGCCGGGACGGCCATCCCGACCGCGGCGGTGACCAGCCCGGTCACGGCGAGCCGGCGCGGTCCCGCCTTGGCGATCGTCCGGCCGGTGAGGTTGGCGCCGAACATCGTCGCGACGGCGACGGGGAGGAACAGCAGGCCGGTCCGCAGCGCACCGAACCCCTCCGCGTGCTGGAAGTAGAACGTGCCCAGGAAGAACACCGCGATCATGAGGGCGGTCGCCATCAGGATCAGGAACGTGCCGGTGGCCACCGGGCGCCGGACCAGCAGCGAGACGTCCATCATGGGTGACCGGGCGGTCTTCTGCCGGGCGACGAACGCGACGTAGCCGACCGCGGACAGCAGCACCAGCCACCCGATCGCGGGGCTGAGCCAGCCGTCGTCGCCCGCGCGGATGAACGCGTAGATCAGGGCGGCGGACGACGCCGTGACCAGCGCCGCGCCGAGGACGTCCGGCCGCGCCCGCGGGCCCGGCACGCTCTGCCGCGGCAGCATCTTCCCGAGCGCCGCGATGATCACCACGCCGATCGGGACGTTCACGTAGAAGACCCAGGGCCAGCCGGGACCGGCCGTCAGGGCACCGCCCAGCAGGACGCCGAGCGCGGCGCCGCCCCCGCCGAGCGCGGACCAGACGCCGAGCGCCTTGTTCCGCTCGTCACCGTCGAACAGGCTCACCACCAGGGACAGCGCCGCCGGGGACAGCAGCGCGGCCCCGACCCCCTGCGCGATCCGGCCGCCCAGCAGGACCTCGCCGGAGCCGGCGAGCCCGGTCACCAGGGACGCCGCCGTGAAGATCAGCAGCCCCGCGAGCACGACCCGCCGTGCCCCGATCAGGTCGGCGGTCCGCCCGCCGAGCAGCATCAGCCCGCCGAACGTGAGGGTGTAGGCGCTGACCGTCCAGGTCACGGCCTGGCGGCTCAGCTCCAGGTCGGTCTCGATGTGCGGCAGCGCGATGGCCACGACGGTGACGTCGAGGATCAGCATCAGCTGGGCGATGCCGAGGAAGCCCAGGATGCGCCAGCGGAGCGGGTGGGCCGCTCCGCCCGTGCCGCCCGTGCCCTCCGGGTCCGGGATCTTGTCCGTCATCGAATCTCTCTCCTTAACTCGTACTCCACCGTACGACTTAAACGAGAGTAACACGTACTTCGGTGTACGAGTTAGAATGTGGGCCATGTCTTCCGCACCACCTCGCCGGCGGCGGCGCGCGGACGCCGAGCGCAGCATCGCCCGGATCGTCTCCGCGGCCCGCGAGAGCCTCAGCAGGGACCCGAGCGCGAGCATCGACGACATCGCCAAGGCCGCCGGGGTCGGGCGGATGACGCTCTACGGCCACTTCCCCAACCGGGCCGAGCTGGTCGACGCCGCCCTGGCAGACGCGCTGCGTTCCGGCGAGGAGGTGCTGGAGGGCGTCGACCTCACCGGGAACGCGCGGGACGCGCTGGACCGGCTGCTGGAATCGAGCTGGTCGCTGGTGGCCGAGTCGGCCGCGCTGCTGACGGCGGCCCAGGGCACCCTGTCCGCCGCACGCATCCGCGAACTGCACGGCCGTCCCGCCGACCGCCTCGAACAGCTCGTCCGCCGAGGTCAGGACGAGGGCGTGTTCCGCACCGACATGCCGATCACGTGGCTGGTCAACGTCGTCCAGTACGTCCTGCACGGCGCCGCGGAGGAGAACCGCGCCGGGCGATTGAAGCGCGAGGAGACCGCGCCCCTCATCACGGCGACCGTCCAGTCGATCCTGGCCCCCTGACCCCGCCCCCGCCCCGGCGAAGCGGCTTCCCTTCATCGCCGCTGTCGACGCTAAAATGGCGTACAGCTCACGCGTACCGCTTCCAGCGGAACCGCCCGAACAGCCTGAGTCTGTGGAGTAAGCGTCGTGAGTTGATCACCACGATCACCACGTCCGAACCAGGGGCTCTGCATGCTGTCCGTGCCGCCGCGGTCGAACGGCCGAGTCCGAAAGGTGACTCGGAGCTTCTCCAACAAAAGAGTCTTCATCCGGCTCACCGGAGTTGCGTCCGATTCATCAAGGGGCGCAACGCGGGGGCCGGAACCGAGGCGATTGCGCTGCTGGCCACCTCTTGCGCCCGGCCTGCGTGCGGCGGACGCCCTGATCGCTACGTGCTGCTGGATCCACGGTCGGATTTCGTGACCGAATCGGCGCGTTCTGAGGTGTGACCAAGGGGCTTTACCTGCGAGGTAATCGAGTCGCGTCCATGCCGGGTGCGAGTGTCGCAGGCATGGAACGAGCACTGGAAATGGCGGCGGGAGGCCGCGTCGTATGGGGAGCGCTGGCGCTGGCGGCGCCCGGCCTCAACGTGAAGCTGGCCGGCGCCGGCGACCGGGACACGCCCGAGCTCAGGTACATGATCCGGATCTTCGGGAGCCGGGCGGTCGCGCTCGGCCTCGGCTACCTGATCAGCGATCCGGCGGCGCGGCGCCGCTGGCGGCGGCTCTGCCTGATGGTGGACGCCTGCGACACCGCCGCCGGGCTCGCGCATCTGATCCGCGGGGACGTGCCGCGCGGGCCCGCGGCCGGGCTGGTGGCGATCACCGGTGGCTACGCCGCCCTCGGGGCGCTGTACCTGCGAGCGGACGGCCGGACGGGCTGACGAGAACCCGACGGCCTGTGTCGGTGACGACCCCCGTTGCGCGGCCGGGCAGGATGGCAGGGTGAACGAACTCGAAGAAGGCACCCGGCTCACCCTGGACTTCGACAAGCTGGCCGGCGTCGCGGCCACCGGGGCGCGGGTCGTCCCGGTGGTCCTGCAGGACGCCGACAGCGGCGAGGTCCTGTTCATCGGATACGCGAACGACCAGGCCCTCAAGGCCACGCTGGAGGAGAGGATCGCCGTCCTGTGGTCGACGTCCCGCAACGAGCTGTGGCGGAAGGGCGCGACCTCGGGCGACGTCCTCGCGCTGGTCGACGTGCGCGTCAACTGCGAGCAGAACTCCCTGCTCTACCTGGTCAACCGCACCACGGGCGGCGCCTGCCACACGAACCTCCCGTCCGGGGAGGCCCGGCCGACCTGCTACTACCGCTCGGTCACCGACGAGACGACCCTCCGCCACCTCCTGCAGTAGGCCGTCGAGGCGGCCAGGACGCCGGCCTGGCCGCCGCCAGGCCGGTGATCAGCGCTTCGGCCTGAAGTGCAGGACGGTGATCCCGCAGTCGAACGAGCGCGAGCCGGCGAGGTCGAGCCGCTGGTACCCGTCGGCCGGGAAGACCGGCATGCCGGACCCGATCGCGGTCGGGTTGACGAACAGGTGCAGGTCGTCGAGCAGGCCCCGGCCGATCAGGTTCCGGACGAGCGTGCCGCCGCCGTAGGCGATGAGGTCACCGCCCGGCTCGGCCTTGAGCCGGTTCACGGTCTCGGTGAGGTCGCCGCCCGCGACCACGGCGTTCTTCCACGGCGACTCGGCGAGTGTGTTGGAGATGACCACCTTCGGGGTGTTGTTCATCTGGTCGATGGACTCCTGCGTCTCGCCCTCGGGCCCGGACTCCCACGCGGGGATGAAGCCCTCCGCGAGCCTGCGCCCGAACACCATGCAGTCGACCGGCGCGTGGAGCGCGTCGACATAGGCGTCGAGGTCGGGGGTCCACGGCATCGTCAACCAGTCCATCTCGCCGTTCGGGCCGGCCATGTAGCCGTCCGCGCTGACCTGGACCTGAAGCGTGAACGTGCGCATTGTGAGCATCCTCTCGGGCGGGCGGCGGGACCGTCCTGCCGCTGTCCTTCCCAGTGCCCACACCCTCGCGGACCGCGTTTACGGAATGTTTACGGCGTCGGCCGACTGTTTCTCCGGGCGCCCACATTGGCCTGATTTCCCGTTGGGAGGCGATCTCCGGGATTGCTCGGGAGCATCGGCCCTCCTTACAATAGGCGGCGTCAGATCAGACTCCCTGGCTGATCGTTCGGTATGACCCGATTGCGGGCGCCGGGCGTGGCGGCCGGAATCGGCATCCTCGCCAGAGAATTGGGCGAATTCCGGGCGGTCGACATGGCTCGCGTGTCCCTGTTGAGAGGCGAGAACCTCGTCCGCCTTGACGTCCGGCAGTCGGCGCGCACACCGGTCGAGCCGCGCCTCACCGCACGCCAGGCCGACCCGGCCGCCGGGCAGGGGGCTTGATCGTTGGCTGCGACACGGGGCGGGAGGATGCGGCGGCCCATCGCCGCCGCGACCGCGCTGCTCGCCGGCTGCCTGATGCTGAGCGGGTGCGGGCGGGACGAGACGACCTCCATCCTCGGCGCGGACGCGCTGGTGGCCGGGGTGCGGCCGGACCTGCCGGGCATCGGGTTGAGACGTCCGGACGGGACGTTCGAGGGCCTGGACGTGGACGTCTCCCGCTACCTCGCGGAGCGGATGGGGAAGAAGGTCCGGTTCGTCCCCGCGCTGGCGCGGGACCGGGAGCGGCTCCTCCGGGACGGCGACGTCGACATGGTGCTGACGTTCTGGATCGAGCCCGAGTGGAAGCAGCGCCTCGCGTTCGCCGGCCCCTACCTCCTGTCGTACCAGGACATCCTCGTCCGGGACGGCGAGAAGAAGGTGCGCGGGGTCCGCGACCTGAGGGGGCGCAGGATCTGCGCGGTCACCGGGTCGGGCGCGGCCGAGGCCGTGACCGTGGAGCGGGAGGTGCCGGCGGTCCCGGTCACGGCGCGCTCCTACGACGAGTGCATGGTCATGCTGGGGGACGGCCGGATCGACGCGGTGACCACGAACGACACGATCCTGGCCGGGCTGAAGACGCGGCAGGGCGCCGGGTTCCGCCTGCTGAACTCCCGGTTCGGCGAGCGGCGGACGGGCATCGCGATCCGGCAGGGCGACCCGGACGGCTGCGAGGCGCTCAACCGGGCCATCACCGAGATGTACCAGGACGGGACGATGGCGAAGTTCATGCACACGTGGTTCGGCGCGTCCGGCCTCGACCTCTCGGATGTCGAGGTCCCGCAGTTCGAAGGCTGCCTCTGACCTCCAAGCCCGCCCAAGCGGATCAGGTTGAGCTGCACGAATGCCGGGCATCACCGGACACGTCCGGTTGAGGGGGCGACGGTGGACGGACAGGGCTGGCCGCGGCTGCGGGTCGACGACTGGCAGGAGACCCGCGACACGCTGCACATGTGGACGCAGATCGTCGGGAAGATCCGGCTGGCGCACGCGCCGCTGGTCAACCACTGGTGGCAGGTGACGCTGTACGTCAGCCCGCGCGGCCTGACCACGTCCGCGATCCCCTACGGGTCGGGGGCGTTCGACATCGAGTTCGACTTCGTCGACCACCTGCTGCTCGTCCGCACGTCCGACGGCGGGGCCCGGGAGATCAGGCTGGAGCCGATGCCGGTCTCGGAGTTCTACGCGCGGACGATGCGCGCCCTCGACGACCTCGGGGTGCCGACGCGCATCCAGGGGCACCCCAACGAGGTCGACCCCGCGATCCCGTTCGCGGAGGACGACCGGCACGCCTCCTATGACGCCGGAGCAGCGCACCTGTTCTGGCGCCAGCTGCTCCAGGTCGCGCGGGTGATGGGCGAGTTCCGCTCCCGCTTCGCCGGCAAGGTCAGCCCCGTGCACTTCTTCTGGGGCGCGATGGACCTCGCCTGCACGCGCTTCTCCGGACGGGACGCCCCCGAGCATCCGGGCGGAGCTCCGAACTGCGGTGACTGGGTGATGGTCGAAGGCTATTCACGGGAGCTCAGCAGCTGCGGCTTCTGGCCCGGCGGAGGCGAGGAGGGCGCCTTCTACGCCTACGCCTACCCCGAGCCGCAGGGCTTCGCCGACCGTCCGGTCGGTCCGTCCGGCGCCTTCTACAGCCGGGAGAACGGCCAGTTCCTGCTGCCGTACGAGGCGGTGCGGAAGGCTCCCGATCCCGGTCGCGCCCTGCTGGAGTTCCTGCAAGACACCTACGAGGCGGCGGCAGACCTCGGCCAATGGGACCGCCAAGCCTTGGAGGACGACCCGGCCCGCTGGTCCCACAAGACCCGCCGGTACGCCCGCGAGGAGCACTCAAGGTGAACCCGGGTGCCCGCGCTACCGGCCCGCGGCTGAGGCGGGTTCGCGGCTAGTCCTGGCCGTCGCCGGAGCCGGCGGAGTCGCCGTCCTCGACGTCGTCGGTGTCCACGGCGCCGTTCGCGGAGTCGTCCTTGGTCTTGTTCTTCTTCTTCGGCCCGTTGCCGTTGTTGCTGGTGTTGCCGTTCCCCGAGTTGGCGCCGGGCGACGAGCCGTTGTTGCTCCCCGGACCCCGCGGAGGCGTGCCCGGCGAGTTCGGCTTCGCGGTCCTCTTCTGCTGGCCCGGGGCGTTCGCCCTGCCGGGCGACTTCCCGGGGCCGGGCGTGCCGCCCGCCCCGGGCGCCGCGGGGGCCGGCGACGTCCCGGGAGGCGAGCCGTGCGTCGCGGGGGTGCTGTCGCCGTCGCGGCCCTGGGGCTCGCTGCGGGTCGGGGACGGGGAGGGCGCCGGTTCCTGGCCGGGGAAGTTGCCCGTCGCGTACGCCACGCCGCCCGACAGCAGCAGGATCAGGCCGCCCACCGCCGCGATGATCTTGGCGGTGAGGAAGCGGCGCAGGTCCGCCGCCCGGTGCCGGCGGGCGGGACGCGGGGCGGCCAGGAACGCGGCGACGGCGGCGTCCTCGCCGCCGAGCTCCTCCGGGCGGCCGGGCGCCGCGGCGGCGGAGAGCAGCGCACGCAGCGCGGCAGGGCCGTCGCCGCCGTCGAGCAGGCGCTCGGCGGTGCGGTCGTCCAGCCTTCCGGGCTCGGTGTGGTCGCTCATGTCACCCCTTCAGCGCCGGTACCGCCGGTTTTGTCACCGCGGATGAGCGGCCGGGTGTCGGCCGCGTCGCCGGCAGGGGCCTGACGGGGGGACGGCAGCCGTTCGGCGAGGCGCCGCAGGCCACGGTAGGCGGCGGTGCGGACGGCGCCCGGGCGCTTGCCGAGGACCGTGCCCGCCGACTTGGCGTCCAGGCCCACGACGACGCGCAGCAGCACCGCCTCGGCCTGGTCGCGGGGGAGTTCGGCGATCAGCGCCAGCGCCCGCTCGGTGGCGATGCCGTCCAGCGCGTCCAGCTCGGTGTCGGCGCCGGCGGCCATCGTCACCAGCTCCTCGGCCGGCAGGTCGGCGCCGGGGCGCCGCGACCGGCGGCGCAGGTGGTCCAGGGCGCGGTGCCGGGTGATCGTCGCGGTCCAGCCCCGGAAGCCGTCGAGGTCGCCGCGGAACGAGGGGAGGTCCCGGGCGATCTGCAGCCAGGCCTCCGAGGTCACGTCCTCGGCGTCCGCGCCGACGAGGGCGCCGGCGAACCGGATCAGGCGGGGCTGCACGTCGCGGTAGAGCATGCGGAAGGACGCCTCGTCGCCGTCCTGCGCCGCCCGCAGCGCCCGGCTGAGCTCGTCCTCGTCCACCGCGCCATTGTGCAGGCATTTCCCCGGTGGTGTGACACGTACTCGGGGGTACGCGCTGAAGCAGTGAACGCCTTTCGCGCCGGGCGTTCCTCCCCCGCCCCCGATTGATGGACGAAGGATGATCGGCAACCTGCCGCAAGATCGGGACAAGCTACTTGTCACCGGCATCTCGCCGGCGACCGAGCCGCCGGCGGCGCCGGACCGGGAGCCGGACGCGGAGACGGCGCCCGTGTTCACCGACGCGTCCGGCTGGCGGGCGCGCTTCGGGCGCCGCATCGGGCTGCTCGCCGGCGCCGTCCTCATCGTGTTCCTGGGCTCGCTCGGCCTCGGCATGACCACGGGCGCGGATGTGCCGCTGACGCCGTGGAGCCGCACGTCCCCGGAGCCGCGCGCCAAGCTGAGCCGTCCGAGCGTCCCGCCGAAGAGCACGGCGAGCAGGCCGCCCGCGGCGGCGCGCCCCCGGCCCCCCGCGCAGGCCGCGAGGCCGGCTCCGTCCGCGACGCCGAGGCCGCCCTCCGTCACCCCGAGCCCGACGGCCGCCGCCACCACGGACCGTCCCGGGAAGTCGCAGGCCAGCCCGCCCGCGTGGGGCCGCCGCAAGAAGAACCGCTGACCGTGCCGCGGCGTGAGCCACGGGGGCACTGGCCTCTGCTCCTGCTCGGCGGGCTGGCGCTGACCGTGCTCCTCCTGCTGGACGGCTTCGCGCACGGCGCGGTCGGCGAGGCGCCGCGCGACGTGCCGCGGCGGCCCGCGCCCGCTCCGTCCCAGATCGTCTCGGGCGGCCCGGTCGTCAACCTCGCGGGCGGAACCCCGCAGAGCCGCCGGATGCCGCCGAAGACGATCGCGCTGACGTTCGACGACGGCCCCGATCCGGCATGGACGCCGCGGCTGCTGGACGTCCTGCGCCGCCGCGGCGCCCATGCCACGTTCTTCGCCGTCGGCGCCCGCGTGGCCGAGAACCCGTCGCTGACCAGGCGCATCCTCCGCGAGGGCCACGAGATCGGGTCGCACACCTACACCCATGTCGATCTCGCCGCCGCGCCCGCGTGGCGGGGGCGCCTGGAGATGGACCTGACGCAGCGGGCGCTGGCGGGCGCGGCGGGCGTCCACACGCGGCTGATGCGGATGCCGTACTCGTCCCGTCCGGACGGCCTGACCGCGCCCGAGTGGCGCGCGGCCGAGCGGGCGGGCCGGGACGGGTACGTCGTGGTCCTCACCGACCGCGACACCGAGGACTGGGCGATGCCGGGCACCGAGACGATCGTCCGGCGGGCGCTGGCGGCGCAGCGGCAGGGCGAGGGCGCGGTCGTGATGCTGCACGACTCCGGCGGCGACCGGTCCGAGACCGTCGCCGCCGTGGAGCGGATCCTCGACCGGCTCCAGCCGCGGGGCTACCGGTTCACCACGCTCACGCGGGCGCTCGGCATCCCCGGGGCGCAGGTGCCGGTGCCCGCGCACGAGAAGGCCGTCGGCTGGACGCTCGTCGCGGCCCAGCGCGCCGCGTCCGCCCTCACCGGGACGATGGGCGTGCTGTTCGCCGTGGCCGGGATCCTGTACGTGCTCAGGCTCCTGATGCTGCTGGTCTTCGCGCACGTCCACATGCGGCGGGTCCGGACGCCGCGCCGCTCGCGGCAGGACGCGGCACCGGGGCGGGCGCCGCCGCCGGGGGAGCTGCCGCCCGACCCGTTCCCGCCCGTCTCCGTCGTCGTCCCCGCCTACAACGAGGAGGCGGGGATCGCGGCGACCGTCGCCTCGCTCCTCGACACCGACTACCCGGGCACCGTCGAGGTGATCGTGGTGGACGACGGGTCCACCGACCGCACGGCGGCGATCGTCGACTCCCTCGGCCTGCCCGGCGTGTTCCTGATCAGCAAGCCGAACGGCGGCAAGCCGAGCGCGCTCAACGCGGGCATGGAGGTGGCCCGGTCGGACATCTTCGTGCTGGTGGACGGCGACACCGTCTTCCAGCGCGACACCATCCGTCACCTCGTCGCGCCGTTCGCGGACGCGGACGTGGACGTGGCGGCGGTCAGCGGCAACACCAAGGTCGCGAACCGCGGAGGCATCCTCGGACGCTGGCAGCACATCGAGTACGTCATCGGCTTCAACCTCGACCGGCGGATGTTCGACGTCCTGCGGTGCATGCCGACCGTGCCGGGCGCGATCGGCGCGTTCCGCCGCTCGGTGATGGCGCGGGTGGGAGGCGTCCCGGGCGACACCCTCGCCGAGGACACCGACCTCACCATGGCGATCTGCCGCACCGGCATGCGCGTCGTCTACGAGGAGAAGGCCATCGCCTGGACGGAGACGCCGTCGTCCCTGCGGCAACTGTGGAGGCAGCGGTACCGCTGGTGCTACGGGACGATGCAGGCGATGTGGAAGCACCGCCGCTCCGTCGTCGAGCGCGGCGGGTCCGGGCGGTTCGGGCGCCGCTGCCTGCCCTACCTGACGGTGTTCCAGGTCCTGCTGCCGCTGTTCGCGCCGGCCGTCGACCTGTTCGCGTTGTTCGGGCTGGTCTTCCTGAACCCCGCCGCGCCCGTCCTCACCTGGGCGGTGTTCGTGGCCGCGCAGGCCGCCGCGGGCGCCTACGCCCTCTGGCTGGACGGCGAGCCCATCCGCCCGCTGTGGGCGCTGCCGCTCCAGCAGTTCGTCTACCGGCAGCTGATGTACCTGGTCGTCGTCCAGTCCCTCGTCACGGCCTTGCTGGGGGCAGGTCTCGGCTGGCACACCATCAGGCGGACGGGAACCTTCACCGATTTCGGAGGCCGGGAACAATCCCCGGGACCCATCGGTTATACATGACAGCCGGTGTGCCTGGTGTCCCCGGGCCTCACCTATCGCCTTCACGGAATACCGTCCGGCTGGAGCCGTGTTGTGCCTTTCGCCGAGAGGCGACCCACACACCGGTGCAAGCCCTGCCCGT
This sequence comes from Actinomadura sp. B10D3, assembly GCF_039871695.1. NCBI lineage: Bacteria > Bacillati > Actinomycetota > Actinomycetes > Streptosporangiales > Thermomonosporaceae > Actinomadura > Actinomadura sp. B10D3. The sequence continues at coordinate 41,128 of NZ_JBDPLY010000002.1, read as the reverse complement.
CAGGGCAGATCAGGCCCCGCCGGGTCGTCCGACCCGGCGGGGCCTGATCGTTTCCGGGCAGACTTGGCGGCATGAGTCTCGCCGCGCGCCTGGAACACCTCGGCCGCCCCCTGGTCGACGAACAACTCAAGCACCCCACCGTCCAGGGCATCGCCCAAGGGAATCTGGACGAAGCCGTGTTCCGCTCCTGGCTGGAGCAGGACTACCTCTTCCTGCACGACTACGTGCGCGTGTTCTCGCGCCTGGCGTGGCAGGCACCCGACGCCCATCTCGGCGACCTTGTCGATCTCGCTCATGCGACGTTCCATGACGAGCTCGAACTGCACCGATCCCTCTCCGCGAGCTTCGCCGCAGACCTGGACGGCGCCGAGAAGGGCCCGGCCTGCGCGGCCTACACGTCCTTCCTGCTGGACAGCGCCGCCGTGTACGCCGACGGACTCGCGGCCCTGTACCCCTGCATGTGGGGTTACTCGACCCTCGGACGGCTGCTCGCGGAGAACCCGCCGTCCGAGCCGCGGTACCGACGCTGGGTCGACACCTACGCCGACCCCGGGTTCGCGCGGCTGACGGCCCGCATCGCCCAGATGATCGACGAGTCCGGCGCCGACCAGGCGGCCGCGGAGCGCCTGTTCCTGGAGGGCATGCGTCACGAGATCGCCTTCTGGGACGTCCCCCTCACGTGAGCGCCGGGTAGTCCACGTACCCCTCCGCGCCGCCGCCGTAGACGAGTTCGGGCACGTGCGGGTTGAGCGGGGCGCCCGTCGCGAACCGCGCGGGCAGGTCGGGATTGGAGATGAACAGGCGGCCGAAGGAGAACACGTCGGCCAGCCCCGCCTCGACGACCGACTCGCCGGCCGCCCGCGTCGTCGGCTCGTCGCCGTTGAAGTTGCCGATGAGCGTGCCCGACCAGCGCGGGCGCAGGTCGGCGAGGGCGCCGTACGCACCGCGCTCGATGACGTGCAGGTAGGCCAGTCCCAGCGGGTCGAGGGCGTCGACGAGCGCCCGGTAGGTGCCCTGCGGGTCCTGTTCGGCGATCTCGTTCTCCGGGTTGTCGGGGGAGATGCGCAGGCCGACGCGCTCCGGGCCGACCGCGTCCGCCACGGCCCGCACGACGTCCAGCGCGAAGCGGATCCTTCCTTCGCGCGAGCCGCCGAACCGGTCGGTGCGCCGGTTGGTGTTCTCGGCGAGGAACTGCTGGATGAGGTAGCCGTTCGCGCCGTGCACCTCGACCCCGTCGAACCCGGCCCGGATCGCGTTGCGCGCCTCGGCGGCGAAGTGGCCGACGGCCGCCTCGACCTCGGCGGTCGTCATCGCGCGGGGCGTCACGTGCTCGGCGCAGCCCGCGTTCGTGTGGATCCGCTGCGACTCGATCCGGACGGCCGAGGGGGCGACCGGCGTCGCGCCGCCCCGCAGGATCAGCGGGTGCGTCATCCGGCCCACGTGCCAGAGCTGGGCGAAGATCGTCCCGCCCGCCGCGTGCACGGCCCCGGTGACCTCGCGCCACCCGGCGACCTGCTCGTCCGTCACCAGCCCGGGGATGCCGGGACCGCCCTTGCCGAGCTCGTGCGGCCAGATCCCCTCGCTCACCATCAGCCCCGCCGCCGCCCGCTGCGCGTAGTACTCCCCGGTCAGCGGGTGGGGGACGCCGGTCACGTCGTCCGCCCTCCCCCGCGTCATCGGCGCCATCGCGATCCGGTTGCGCAGCCTGAGATGCGGGCCCTCGTACGGGGTGAGCAGCGGGCCGGTCATCGGGGGTCCCCTCTCGCCGGGCGGGTCACGTGCATGTACCTGCATGAGTTGTATGTACATGCAGATATTGGCATTGCATGTATGCTGGCGTCAACAGGAAGCGAGGTGCGAGATGAGCCTTGCCGAGAAGAACGCAAAGGCCGTGGACGGCCCCCTCTGGGACGGCATCGTCACCCTCCACGGGCGCGTCGAGGCCCGCCTCGCCAAGGCGCTGCAGCGCCGCCACGGCATCGGCCTCTCGGAGTACAGGGCGCTCTGCCGCCTCTCCCGCGCCGAGGACCACGAGCTGCGGATGCAGGAGCTCGCCGACCTCATCGGCCTCAACCAGAGCTCGGTCAGCCGGCTCGTCGCCCGCCTGGAGTCCGCCGGCCTCACCCGCCGCGCCATGTGCCCCAAGGACCGCCGCGGCGTCTACAGCGTCATCACCGACGAGGGTCTGGCCGTCCTGGAGAAGGCCAGCCCCACCTACATCGAGACCCTCACCGAGGCCCTGGACGCCGCCGCAGCAGACCCCACCCTCGCCCCGCTGATCGCCACTCTGCGGCCCTGAAACACGGCTGGCATGGAAGAACGCGCGGCTCCGGGGGGTGGGAGCCGCGCGTTCCGGTGCTGGTCAGCGGTTCGCTGAATCGGTGATCGGCTTGAAGCTCCGGAGGCGGAGGCTGTTGCTGACGACGAAGACCGAGGAGAACGCCATGGCGCCGCCCGCGATCATCGGGACCAGCAGGCCGGACGCCGCCAGCGGGATGGCCGCCACGTTGTAGGCGAACGCCCAGAACAGGTTGCCCTTGATCGTGCCGAGCGTGCGGCGGGACAGCCGGATCGCGTCGGCCGCGGCGCGCAGGTCGCCGCGCACCAGGGTCAGGTCGGACGCCTCGATCGCGACGTCCGTCCCGGTGCCCATCGCGAGGCCGAGGTCGGCCTGGGCGAGCGCGGCGGCGTCGTTGACCCCGTCGCCGACCATCGCCACGGTCCGCCCCTCGGACTGGAGGCGCTTGACCACGTCGACCTTGTCCTGCGGCAGGACCTCGGCGATGACCTCGTCGATGCCGACCGCGTCCGCGACCGTGCGGGCCACCGTCTCGTTGTCGCCGGTCAGCAGGACCGGGTGCAGCCCGAGCGCCGTCAGCCGCTCGACCGCCTCCCGCGAGGTCGGCTTGACCTGGTCCGCGACGGTGACGACCGCGCGGGCCTCGCCGTCCCAGCCCACCGCGACGGCGGTGTGGCCGAGCGCCTGGGCCTTCTCCATGGCGCGTTCGAGGTCGACGGTGAGGTGCTGCGACCACTCGGCGAGGAGCTGCGGACGTCCGGCGAGGACGCCGTGCCCGTCCACCACGCCCTGGACGCCGAGGCCCTCCACGTTGGCGAAGTCCTCGACCGCGCCGAGTTCTCCGACCCGCTCCTGCGCGCCCTTGGCGATCGCCTGGGCGATGGGGTGCTCGGACGCGTCCTCCAGCGCGCCTGCCAGCCGCAGGACCTCGTCCTCGGACACGCCGTCGGCGGTGACGACGTCGACCAGGGCCATCCGGCCGGTGGTGACGGTGCCGGTCTTGTCCAGCACGATCGTGTCGACCCGGCGGGTGGACTCCAGGACCTCCGGGCCCTTGATCAGGATGCCGAGCTGCGCGCCGCGTCCCGTCCCGACCATGAGCGCGGTCGGGGTGGCCAGGCCGAGGGCGCACGGGCAGGCGATGATCAGCACCGCGACCGCGGCGGTGAACGCGCCGGCGAGCGGCTCGCCGGTGCCGATCCAGAAGCCGAGCGTGCCGACCGCCAGCGCGATCACGATCGGGACGAAGACGCCGGAGATCCGGTCGGCGAGCCGCTGGGCCTGCGCCTTGCCGTTCTGCGCCTCCTCCACCAGCCGCGCCATCTGCGCGAGCTGGGTGTCGGCGCCGACCCGGGTGGCGCGCACCAGCAGCCGCCCGCCGGCGTTCACGGTCGCGCCGGCCACGGTGTCGCCGGGCCCGACCTCGACCGGGACCGACTCGCCGGTCAGCATGGACGCGTCCACCGCGGACGAGCCCTCCTCGACCGTCCCGTCCGTGGCGATCTTCTCGCCGGGGCGGACGACGAACAGGTCGCCCTCCGCCAGCCGGCCGACGGGGATGCGCTCCTCGCGCCCGTCCCGGATGACCGAGACCTCCTTGGCGCCGAGCTCCAGCAGGGCCCGCAGCGCGGCGCCGGCGCGGCGCTTGGACCGCTTCTCGAAGAACCGGCCGGCCAGGATGAACATGATCACGCCGGCCGCGGCTTCCAGGTAGATGTTCATCGACCCGTCCGAGCGGGTCATCGAGAACTCGAACCCGTGCCTGATGCCCAGCTCGCCGGCGGTGCCGAAGAACAGTGCCCACAGCGACCAGGCGAACGCGGCGAGCGTGCCCAGCGAGATCAGCGTGTCCATGGTGGTCGCGCCGTGCCGCAGGTTGACGGCCGCGGCCTTGTGGAACGGCCAGCCCGCGTACACCACGACCGGGGAGGCCAGCGTCAGCGAGAGCCACTGCCATCCCTCGAACTGGATGGCCGGGATCATCGCCATCGCGATGACGGGGACCGACAGGACGACCGAGGTGATGAGCCGCTGGCGGATCGGGCGCAGCGTGTCGTCCTGCTCGGGCGCGGCGTCCTGCGACCCCTCGGCCGCCGGCGGGGCGGGCAGCGCGGCGGTGTAGCCCGCCTTCTCGACCGTCGCGATCAGGTCCTCCGGAGAGACCTCCGGGGGGAACTCGACGCGGGCCTTCTCGGTGGCGTAGTTGACCGTCGCGGTGACGCCGTCCATCTTGTTGAGCTTGCGCTCGATGCGGTTGGCGCACGACGCGCACGTCATACCGCCGATCGTCAGCTCGATAGGCGCGGACTTCGCTTCCGTGCTCATCGTGTCCTCCTTCGCATCGATCGTGCGGTACACGTCAGTGGGTGTGGGGGCGGTCGTCGTGGCCGGGTTCGGCCTCCTGCGCGGGAACCCGGGCGTCCCCGGCGTGCACCGTGAACTCGGCGGTGCGGACCTTGTCGCCGTGCTTGAAGTCCAGGTAGAGCCGGTAGGCGCCGGAACTGGGCGCCTCGGCGGAGAACGTGATGCCGGGGCCGGGCTTGGTGACCCCGTCGCCGGGCGCGCCGTCCGGGTGGACGTGCAGGTAGGCGAGGTCGCCCTGCCGCAGCGCGACGAGGTGCCCGTACGCCTCCAGGTACGGCTGCAGGTCGGTGACCGGCTCGCCGTCCTTGCTCACGGTGAGGGTCAGCTCGGTGGCCTTGCCGGGGACGAGACCGCCGGTGAGCTTCACCTCGTAGCCGTCCACCTTCGCCACCTGCTCGGGCTCGGGCAGTGGCGTGGGCCGCTGGTCGCCCGGGGCGAACACGTCGGTCCCCAGCGTGAGCTGCCGGGTCGCGGCGGTCGGCTGGATGTCGGTGAAGAACCGGTACACGCCGGCCTTCGGCAGCTTGATCTGGACGGACCAGACGCCGCCGTCGAGCTGGGTCGGGTGCAGGTGCTGGAAGCCCGCCAGGTCGCGCCGCGCGACGATCAGGTGCAGCTGCTTGCCGTGCAGGGGCTTGAACGCGGTGACGGGCTTGCCGTCCGGCCCGGTGATGGTGAACCGGAAGTCGGTCTTCTTGCCCGGGGTGACGGTCGTCCGCTGGGGGGTCAGCGTGTAGCCGTCCTCCGAGACCTGGAGGCCGCCGGGGGCGTGCGCCGCCGCGGCGGTGTGTCCGCCGCCGTGTCCGCCCTCGCCGCCGCCGGCGTGGCCGCCGCCGTTCTCGTGGGAGGCCATCTTCTCGGCGGTGGTGCCGACGGGGCCGGTGATCTTACCGATGCCCGCGGCGCCGCCGAAGACGACCGCCAGCCCTACGGCGTAGGCCCCGATCCTGGTCGCGCTGTTCATGCCGATTCACTCCGCTCGTCGGTCGGGCGAGGCACCCCGCCCGGAGGCGGGGCGCGCTTCGCTCACGCGGTCAACTGGTATCCGGCCTCCTCGACGGCGGCCTTGACCTGGGCGTCGTCGAGGGGCGTCTGGCTGGTGACGGTGACCTTGCCGCTCTTCAGGTCGACGTCCACACCGGTCACGCCGGTGATCTGCTCGACCTCCTCGGTCACCGAGCTCACGCAGTGGCCGCAGGTCATCCCGCTGACGGTGTAGGTGCTGGTGCTCATCGCGTCTCCTTCTCTATTACCCCTGGGGGGTATCCCGTGCGCCTCATGCTGCCATAGCCGGACCCCCCTGACAACCCCGGGGGGGTATCCATCTGTTCCGAGATCCCGGTCACACTCGCCCCCAGAGTTGTCCACAGGCGTCCACAGGGCTGTGGACGACGTTCCGGCACCTCGTCCCGTCGCGGATACTGAAGCCATGCCTGAGCTACCTGAGGTGGAGGCGCTGGCGGGGTTCCTGCGGGAGCGCGTGGTCGGCCATGTCGTCGCCCGCGTCGATGTTCTCGCCATCTCCGCGCTGAAGACCTACGACCCGCCGGTGACCGCGCTCGGCGGGCTGTCGGTCACCGGCGCGTCCCGGCACGGCAAGTTCCTCGACCTGGACGTCGACGGGCTGCACCTGGTGATCCACCTCGCCCGCGCGGGCTGGCTGCGCTGGCGGGACGAGATACCGGGCAGGCCCGTCCGGCCCGGCGGCAAGAACCCGCTCGCGCTGCGCGTCCACCTGGACGACGGATCGGGCTTCGACCTCACCGAGGCCGGGACGAAGAAGGGGCTCGCCGTCTACGTCGTCCGCGACCCCGCCGACGTGCCCGGCGTGGCCTCGCTCGGCCCCGACCCGCTGGACGACGCGTTCACCGTCGAGGCGCTCGCCGGGATCGTCGGCGGGAAGCGCAACCAGATCAAGGGGCTGCTGCGCGACCAGAAGGTGATCGCCGGCATCGGCAACGCCTACTCCGACGAGGTCCTGCACGTGGCGAAGATGTCGCCGTTCAAGATGGCGTCGTCGCTCACCGGCGAGGACGTGGCCGTCCTGCACGAGGCGATCGTCACCACGCTGCGGGACGCGGTCGAGCGCTCGCGCGGCCTGGAGGCGCAGGACCTCAAGGGCGAGAAGAAGACCGGCCTGCGGGTGCACGGGAAGGCCGGCCAGAAGTGCCCGGTCTGCGGCGACACGATCCGCGAGGTGTCGTTCGCCGACTCGGCGCTCCAGTACTGCCCCACCTGCCAGACGGGCGGCAAGCCGCTCGCCGACCGCCGCATGTCCCGCCTGCTCAAGTAGCCCGCCCGGCATTTCGCGCGAAAGGCCGCGTGCCGGGAGAGAACGGCGGCGTATCGTAGCGCGAGACGATCACGTTCTCCCGCCCCCAGGAGCCGCCATGGGCTACCCGCCCTACCCCGCGCAGCCGGGCCCGGGTGGGCCGTACGCCCCTGGCCACCCGTCCCATCCCGGCGCCCCCGCGCACCCCGCCGTCCCCGCGCAGCCCTGTGCGCCCGCCGCGCCGCCGCCCGCGTACGGGTACCCGCCCACCGGATACCCCCAGCAGGGCGGCTACCCGGCACCGCAGGCGCCACCCGCGCACCCCGCGCCCCGCTCGCGTTCGACACGGCCGTCTCCCAGAACGGCAGCATCGGCGGCCTGTTCTAGAGCGGGTCGATCCAGAACAGATCAGGGCCCGGCCGGACGGCCGGGCCCTGATCTGTTGTGAACGAGACCGGAACGGGGATGGCTCGTTCAGCGGATGTGTGGTGTCAGCGCACCTTCGGCACGCTGCCGAAGAGCGGCCCGACCTCGGTCCAGCGGTGCAGCTGGCAGCCGTCGGCTCGGGTGAACTGGGTGTCGATCTCCTTCCCCTGCCAGGTGCCCTTGACCGTGGCGATCTCCGGACCGCCGTAGATCTTGGTGCACATCTGGTTCTTGGGGACGGGCTTGAAGGGTTCCTTGGCCTTGGTGAGGGCCGCGCAGGCGTCGGCGGCCTTGGGATGGGTGCCACCCGGTGGGTCGCAGGTCAGCTTCCAGGTCTTGGCGGGTGCCTCCTTCGAGGCCTTGACCTCCACGGTGAGTGAGTCCGCCGGCGTGCCGGACGGCTGCACGGACGTCGTGCCCGAAGGCTTGTCGGCGGGGTTTCCGTTGGCCTGTTCGTCGCCGCAGGCGGCCAGAGACAGGAGCGTGGCCAGCCCGGGCGCCGCGAAAAGGAGCGTCCGATACCGCATGCGTGATTCGACGCAGGGGTGCTTCGCGCGGTTCCATGGGGGTGTGATGAATTTCGGGGAAGACGTGCCGGCCGTGGTCGCCGCGGACGTCCCGCAGGACGGCTACCTGGTGGACGTGCGTGAACAGCACGAATGGGACGCGGGTCACGCGCCCGAGGCGGTCCACATCCCCATGGGGCAGCTCGGCGACCGCGCCGGGGAGATTCCGCGCGACCGGGAGGTCTACGTGATCTGCCGCTCCGGGGCGCGGTCCGCGCAGGTCACGGTAGCGCTGAACCAGGCGGGCTGGCTGGCCAGGAACGTCGACGGGGGCATGAAGGGCTGGGCCGAGGCGGGACGTCCGATGGAGGGCTCCGGGGACGGCGAGCCGTACGTCGCCTGATCCGCGGCGCGCGAGCCGGGTCGCGCGATTGAACCCCTATGCACCCTTTTGGGGGATTGCTGGGGGCTGTACGATCGGGGCCGACCGAAACCCGCGGGAGCTCGGGCCACAGCCGGGCTGAGAGGGCGGCCTTCCAGGCGTCGCCGACCGCATGAACCTGTCCGGGTAATGCCGGCGTAGGGAGTGTGTCCCGTGACGTCCGACGTCGAGAAGCGCCCCGAAGGCGCGCGTCCGCAAAATGAGGTCCCCTACACCCTCGACGAACCCGCCCCGAAGGTCCTCGGCTTCTGGGACCAGAGCGCCTTCTGGGCCAACCTTGGCGTCAGCCTCCTGGCCTTCTCCGGCGCCTACACCGTCCTCGCGCCGGACGCCGCCGGGCGGCCCACCATCTCGATCATGGCGGGCATCGTCGCCATGGCCGCCGGCACGATCCTCGGCGGGCTGATGCTCGGCCTCGCCGCCGTCCCGGGCACCCGCACCGGCCAGCCCGCGATGGTGCTGCTGCGCGGCCTGTTCGGCGCGAAGCTGTCGTACGCGCCGACCGTGCTGAACATCGCGCAGCTGGTCGGCTGGGGGACGTTCGAGCTGATCGTCATCGCGGACGCCGCCCGCGAGCTGTGGGACGGGGTGCCCCGCTGGGGCTACGTCGTCGCCGCCGGAGCGATCACGACGGTGCTGACGGTGTGGCCCCTCGGCTCGGTGCGGCTGCTGCGCCGGTACGTGACGGTCGCCGTGGCGGTCGCGCTCGTCTACTTCTACGTCCAGCTCCTCCGCGAGCCGATCCCCGACCTGACGCAGGGATCGTGGGGCGGCTTCTGGATCGGCGCCGATGCCGCGCTGGCGGTGTCGATCTCCTGGGTGCCGGTGGCCGCCGACTACACCCGGCACGCCAAGACCGAGCGCGGTGCGTTCGGCGCCGCGGCCGTGGGCTACTCCGTCACGCAGATCGTCGCGTATGTCCTGGGCCTGCTCGCGCTGGCCCTCGTCGCGGGCGACTCCACGAAGGTCTTCGACCCGTTCCTGGGCGCCACGCTCGGGGTGGTGTTCTTCGCGATCTTCGTCTTGCGGGAGGCGGACCAGTCGTTCGCCGACACCTACTCCACGGCCGTGTCGATCCAGAACCTGTTCCCGCGCGCGGACCGCCGGGTGCTGAGCGTCGGGCTCGGTGTAGGGATCACCGTGCTCGCGCTCGCCCTGGACATCGGCGACTACGCGGGCTTCCTGTCGCTGATCGGGTCGGTGTTCGTGCCGATGCTCGGCGTCCTCGCCGCCGACTTCTTCCTCGGCCGCCGGGCGCGGGGCGGCTGGGACGTCTCGCGCACGGCGCCGTCCCGCTGGGGCATGATCGCCGCCTGGGCGGCCGGGTTCGTCGTCTACCAGCTCATCAACCCCGGCACGGTCGAGCGCTGGGCCGGCCTCTGGCGGGACGTCCAGGAGGCGCTGCACTTCACGCCGCAGAGCTGGATGAGCGCGTCCCTGCTGTCGTTCCTGGTCGCCGGGCTCGCGGCCCTCCTCATCGGCAGGCTTACCAAACGGTAAGGTTTGCGTGCGTGGAGGGGCGCCGAAGAAACTTTCGGCGCACGTTGCCCGGCGTCGGGCCGGAGTCCGGTGGCACCATGACAGACGTGTACGAGCACGTCCACGATCCCATCGCGCGGGCGGTCATCGAGAGCGCCGCCGACGCGATCGTGGCCGTGGACCGGCGGCACCGCGTCACGGTGTGGAACCCGGCCGCCGAGCGCATGTTCGGCTGGACCGCCGCCGACATGGTCGGCCGCGTGCCGCCGATCGTCCCGGACGAGTTGAAGGCCGAGCACAACGCCGTCCAGGAACGGCTCCTCACCCGCCGGGCCGGCGACGGCGGGCAGATCTCGATCGCGACGCGCCGGTTCCACCGCGACGGCCGCCTCATCGACGTGCGCATCGACACCAGCCTGCTGAAGGACCCGGACGGGACGCTGCTCGGCTGGGTCGGGGTGTACCACCCGGTCGAGGACGACGAGATCGTCCAGCACCGCATGACCGAGCGGGCGCGGCTGGTCCGGCGGCTCAACGACATCGTCGCCGACCTCAACGCCGAGCTCGACCTCGGCATCGTGCTCGACCGGATCACCGCCGCGCTGATCGAGCTGACCGGGGCCGACGCGGGCGGCTTCGTCCGGATCGAGGGCGACCGGCTGCGGCTGGTCAGCATGTCCGGGCTGCCGGAGCGGATGCGCGGGCGGTCCGCCGAGCTGCGGCCGAGCCTCGTCGGCGAGCTGCTGCGGTCGGGCAAGACCGTCAAGCTGGCGACGGGCGAGCGGCGCCTCGGCGACCTCATCTGGTCGGAGCTGCCGGGCCTGCACACGATCGCGCTCGGGCTCTCCTACCTGCAGAACCGGCCCTACGGCGCGCTGTACGCGCTGTTCACCGGGCGCAAGGTCGGGCACACCGAGCTGGAGCTGCTGGAGCTGCTCGCCGGGCACGCCGGGGTCGCGGTCGGCAACGCCGTCGCCTACGCGGAGGTCGTCCGGCAGCGGGCGCACGAGCGCGCGGTGATCGACTCCAGCGCGGACGGCATCGCCGTGCTCGACCACGACCTCGTCGTCCGGCACTGGAACCCCGCCGCGCACACGCTGACCGGCATCCCGCCGGAGGACGCGATCGGGCGCCCGCTGCCGTTCGACATGCCGGCCCTCGGCGAGATGCTGACGTTCCGGCTGGAGTCGGGCACCTGGCTGAACGTGCTGGCCGCCGAGATCGAGGAGACCGGCGAGCTGGTCGTCGACTTCCGCGACGTCTCCGAGGCCAAGGCCCTGGAGGAGGCGAAGGACCTGTTCCTCGCCACCACCAGTCACGAGCTGCGCACCCCGATCACGGTCGTGCAGGGGTTCGCGTCCACGCTGGTCAACCGGTGGGACGAGATGGCCGACGGCGACCGCCGCGCCGCCGTCGCCACCATCGCCGAGCGCGCCCAGTCCCTCGGGCGCCTGGTCGAGCATCTCCTGCTCGGCTCCCGTGCGGGCGCCGACGAGCTGGCCGTGACGATCGAGGCGTTCGACCTGACCCGGGTGCTGGAGGGCGTGGTGGCCGGGTTCCGGTCCCTGTCGCCGCTGCACCGGGTCGAGCTGGACGTCGAGCCGGGCCTGCCGCCCTGCCGGGGGGACGCGATGGCGACCGACATCGTCCTCGGGCAGCTGCTGGAGAACGCGTTCAAGTACTCCCCGGACGGCGGGACGGTCAGCGTCCGCGCCCGCCGCGAGGGCTCCCGCATCGTCGTCACCGTGACCGACGAGGGGATCGGCATCCCGCCCGGCGACCACGAGCGGATCTTCGAGCGGTTCGTCCAGGGAGACGCCGGTGACCGCCGCCGGTTCGGCGGGATCGGGCTCGGCCTCTACATCGTCCGGCGGCTGACGGAGGCGCAGGGCGGCACGATCTCCGCCCACCCGGCCGGACGTGAGACATCTCACACTAAGACCGGGCAGGGTGCGGTCAACGGGACGAGCGGCACCGAGACGCCCGAATTGGACCGCGCCACTCGGTTGCTCCCCGTGACGGAGCCGCGCGCACCCGCAGGTGGGGCGCGTGCGGGCGAGGGCACGTGCATGCGCCTCGTCCTGCGCGCCGCCGGGTGACCGGCGGTTACTTACCGTAAGGACACTCCGTCCCGGGCGGCCCGGTGAGACCGGCGTGACCAGGGCTTTCGGCGGTCTCGGCGGATGGCAGGCTGGCCTGGTGCGGGAAAGTGCGGTGTCTTCGGGGTGTGACGGACGAAACGTGTGCGTGAGGAGTAAGTCCGCCGTTGGCTGGATAGATCCAAGGATGGTTGCCGTTGGTGACGAAGGTCCGATCCGGGGGTGATCACCGTGACCGGATGGCCGGTGACTCGTTGTGCAGGTGGTGAACCGAGGCGCCCGGGTTTCCGGACAAGGGCAACAGGGCATTTCGGACGTAACGGGAGAGCAACGACGGGCCGCGTCCGAGTGAGCGGAAGCACGGGGAGGTGAGGGCATCGAGCGTCGTACTACTGCCACATGCGCCGTCGAGCGTCGCTGTCGCCCGTAAGCGCCTCAGCTCGGAGCTGGCCGACTCGGGGGTCTACGAGTCCATCGTGGACGACGCCAGCGTCATCGTGAGCGAGCTGATCAGCAACGCCCTCCGGCACGCGCGGCCGCTGCCGTCCGGCCAGGTCAGGGTCTGCTGGCTGCGCCGCGGCGACCTCCTCGAACTGGAGGTCAGCGACGGCGGCGCGATGACCGAGCCGCGCCGGGGCCCGGGCACCCTGTCCTCGCTCGGCGGCCGCGGCCTCGGCATCGTCGAGGCCCTGTCCGAAGGGTGGGGGGTGCGCCACGAGGACGGCTCGACCACGGTCTGGGCCGTGCTGCGGGCCCCCAAGTCACCGGACGCGCATGACATCTCCGCCGCCCCCGCGGGAACCCAGACCGCGATGCCCGATCTCTCCGCATTTCCGGACCTTCTGGATGATTCCCATGATGACCTCGGCCCCGAATCAAGGAATGAAGTAGCTCCAAGTAGGGCATATCCGGCATAGAGCGACCCTGCCTGGAAGGAACCCCGCCCGACCTTGTATGGTCCTCACCAACGCTCGGGCGCTGTCGTGCCCCCGTCGACACCGCCCCGGCGTTGAGTGGTTCTTTCCGGTGTGCGATGCCCTGCGCTCGCACACCGGAAAGAACGCAAAGCTCCCGAATGCAGCCCCTCCGCCCCCGGTCAGGGTGTGTCGCGGAGGATCGGGCACGACATGCAGCGCGGACCGCCCCTCCCGGTGCCCAGCTCGCTGCCGCTGATCCTGATGACCTCGATACCGGACGCCTCAAGCTGGGCATTCGTCTCGATGTTGCGTTCGTAGGCGACGCACAGGCGCGGAGCGACCGCGAGCGTGTTGTTGCCGTCGTCCCACTGCTCGCGCTCGGCGGTCACGGGGTCGAGGCCCGTGTCGATGACCTTCAGGCGGTCCAGGCCCATCGCCTCCGCCGCGGCGTCCAGGAAGGGGCGAGGCTCGGCCACGCGCAGGTCGCCGTCCCCCAGGGTGACCGTGTACGCCGTCAGGGAGTGCGCCACCGGCGGGTACATGACGACCGTGTCCACGTCGACCATCGTGCAGACGGTGTCGAGGTGCATGGTGGCGCGTTCCTGCGCGATCGGCACCGCGAGGACGGTGTGGGCGAGACCGGCGCCGATCACCTGGCGGGCCAGCCGCTCGACGCCCGCCGGCGTCGTGCGCTCCCCGGTGCCCACGGCGATCACACCCGGGCAGAGGAGCAGGACGTCCCCGCCCTCCAGATGTTCGAGGGACGGCGTGTACACCGGCTCCACCCCGGCGAACCGCGGATGGTGCGCGTAGATGAGGCCGGTCAGGGCCGACTCGCGCCGCCGGGCCTCCATCGCGAGGCTCGTCACCGCCACGCGGTCGCCGATCCAGGTGCTGTTGTCGCGCGTGAACAGCAGGCCCGGAAGCGGGTCGATGATGAAGTCCTGCGTGTCCATCAGCCGGTAGACCAGGCCGTGCCCGGCCTTCAGCTCCTCGTGCGCGAGCCCGGCGATCAGCGTGTGCGCGAGGTTCTCCGGGTCGAGGCCGCGCAGGTGGTCGGCGACGACGCGGCGGAGCTGGTCGCCGAGGCGCAGGTCGACGACGGCGTCCGCGATCGCCTGCTCCCGCGCGGCCTCGTACTCCAGCGCGTCCTGCAGCAGCTCCGTCACGTACAGGACCTCGACGCCGCGCGACCGCAGCGCCTCGGCGAACGCGTCGTGCTCCTCCTGCGCGCGGCCCGCCCACGGGATCGCGTCGAACAGCAGCTTGTCGCTGTTGCGCGGGGTGAGCCGCTTCAGCTCCGCGCCCGGACGATGCAGCAGAACGGTCCGCAGCCGTCCGACCTCGCTGGTGACCCGGTGCTCGTGCGTCTTCGCTGCCGTCACCCTCCGAGTCTAGGCGGCGGGCGCCCGCACCCGCTGTGCCACCATGCACAGGTGATCGGCAGATCCGCGGCCCTGCCGCTCCACCTCACGTCCGGCACGATGCTGCGCGTGTCCGCGGAGGGCGTCGCGACCGCGCTGGTCCTGACCGTCGAGGCGCGGACCGGGAACGCCGCCACGGCCGGCTACCTGCAGACCGCGATGACGCTCCCGTACGTCCTCAGCGGCCCGGTCATCGGCGACGCGCTGGACCGGGTGGGACGCCCCCGCCGCGTCGCCGTCGCCCTCGCCGCCTGCTACGCCGTCGCGACCGCGGCGCTGCTGCTGATGGCGGGCCGCTCCCCGCTCGCGCTGGCGCTGCTGGTCGCCGCCGTGATCGGCTGCACCGAGCCGATCGTCGTGGCGCTGACCAGCCTGCTGCCCCGGTTCGTCCCGGCCGCACGGCTCTCGCGCGCCTACGGCCTGGAGGCGTCCAGCTACAACCTCGCCGGGATCGCGGGCCCGGGCCTGGCCGCCGGGCTGGCCGCGCTGGCCGGAGGCGAGTACGCCGGCACCGCGGTCGTGGCCGTCGGCCTCCTCGGCCTCCTGACCCTCCCGCTGCTCCCGTTCCCGGGCCGGTCCGCGGGCGCGCCCGAGGCGGCCGGCACGGGCGCCCGCGCCAGGGCGGGGACGCTCTCGGTGATCACGGGCGGGCTGGTGGTGCTGGCCGGGGGCCGGGTGCTGCGCGCGCTGACGGTGGCGACGACGCTCGCGTGGATGGGCTTCGGCGGGGTCGCGGTCACGGCGGTGCTGCTGGCCGAGCACATCGGCGGCCCGCCGAGCGCGGGCGGCCGGCTGCTGGTGGCGATGGCGGTCGGCTCGCTGATCGGGTCGCTCGCCTCCAGCCGCTGGCTCACCCCGAAGCACGCGGAACCGGTCATGATCGCCGGGCTCGTCGCGTTCGGCGCGTCCCTGGCCGCCCTCGCCGTCGTGCCGTCCCTGCCCTGGGCGACCGCGGCGTTCGTCGCGGCGGGCGTCTCCGAGGGCCCGGTGTTCGCGGCCACGCTCATGCTCCGCCAGCGCGAGTCCCCGCCCGACCGGCTCGGCCAGGTCAACACGACGGGCGGCAGCCTCAAGATCGGCGCGTCCGCCCTCGGCGCCGCCCTCACCGCCGCCTCCGCCGGCGCGATCGGCCCCATCGGCCTGGTGCTCGGCATCGCCGCGTTCCAGTTCGCAGGCGCCCTCGCCGGCCTGTTCCTCCTCCGCGTCCCGGCGGGCGAGGACCGGACCCGCCCCGCCGAGGACGGTCGTGCAGCCGATGGACCCACGGACGGCCGGTCGGGCAAGAGGAGGTGAAAACGCCCACGACCGAGAAGCCGGCGCATGCCGACCACGAGCCTCGGCGCCCTGCCCACCAAGCCTCGCGCGCTGCTCGACCTTCGCACGGGCAAGGGCGAGGACGACCGGACAGACCGGCAGTGGGAGGCGGCCCCGTCCGGCGGCTGACCGGATGGAAAATCGGTCGACTTCCACCAGGGGCGACCGTACTGTCCGATGCATGTTCCTCGCAGCCGGCACCCGGACGCTCGCAGGCCACGGCCTGCTGAGCGCGGTGCCGGCTGCCTTCGCAGCAGCAGCGAACGCAGCCGTCTTCAACGGCCTGCGCGTTCCCTGTGGGGGGACGACCTCCCACACCCCCCGGTTCGCTGCGCTCATCCGAAGCTGACCCCTCTCCGTCCCACCCTCCGGAGAACCAGCGGAGGGGGGTGGTCCAGCGGTTCTCACCGGATCCACCAGTGAGGACGAGACCATGGCCAAGCAGCTGTACGAGCGCGACAAGCCCCATCTCAACATCGGCACGATGGGGCACGTCGACCACGGCAAGACGACGCTGACCGCCGCGATCACCAAGGTGCTCGCCGAGCGCGGGCTGGCGTCCGCGGTGCCGTTCGAGAGGATCGACCGCGCCCCGGAGGAGCGCGACCGAGGCATCACGATCAACGTCGCGCACGTCCAGTACGCGACCGCGACCCGGCACTACGCGCACGTCGACATGCCCGGTCATGCCGACTACGTGAAGAACATGATCTCCGGTGCCGCGCAGGTGGACGGGGCCATCCTCGTCGTGTCCGCCCAGGACGGGGCGATGCCGCAGACGCGGGAGCACATCGTCCTCGCGCGGCAGGTCGGCGTCGGCCACGTCGTGGTGGCGCTGAACAAGGCCGACATGGTCGAGGACACCGAGCTCCTCGACCTCGTCGAGCTGGAGGTGCGGGACCTGCTCTCGGAGTACGGGTTCCCCGGCGACGAGATCCCGATCGTCCGGGTGTCCGGGCTCCGGGCGCTGGAGGGCGACCCGTACTGGACGGCCCGCATCGTGGACCTGCTCGACGCGGTCGACGCCTACGTGCCCGTCCCGGCGCGCGTGCTCGACCGGCCCTTCCTGATGCCGGTCGAGAGCGTGCTGACGATCACCGGGCGCGGCACCGTCGTGACCGGGGTCGTCGCGCAGGGCTCGATCCGGCTCGGGGAGGCCGTCGAGGTCGTCGGCCTCGGCGAGACCTTCGGCACCGTCGCGACCGGGCTGGAGACGTTCGGCCGCACCATGGACCACGCCGAGGCCGGTGACAACACCGCGATGCTGCTGCGCGGCGTCAAGCGGGACCAGGTCCGGCGCGGCCAGGTGATCAGCGCGCCGGGCGCGATCCGGCCGCACCTGCGGTTCGGGGCGCGGGTCCGGGTGCTGACGGCGGCCGAGGGCGGCCGGTCCAGGCCGTTCTTCCACGGGTACCGGCCGCAGTTCCACTTCCGCACCACGGACGTGGTCGGCGGCATCGACCTCGGTGAGGGCGGCATGGCGCTGCCCGGCGACTCCGTCGAGATGGCGGTCGAGCTGGGCAGGCCGGTCGCGATGACCGAGGGGCTCGGCTTCGCCATCCGCGAGGGCGGCCGGACGGTCGGCGCGGGCACGGTCACGGAACTGCTCGACTAGCGCGAAGGGCCCGGCGGGACAGCCGCCGGGCCCTTCTGCCGGGCGCGGGTAAATTCTTCCGGCCGCGGTGACCGAGCGGTCGCGAACGGCTGGCGGAAGCGATCTTGATGTGGTGGGATTCCGACATCACCCCCGCAGAATCCCCCATTTCTGGAGAACGTGTGCGATCTCCCCGCGCCCTGATTCCCCTGCTCTCGGTCTGTGCGGCCGCCGCGGTCGTGACCGCCGCCGCCACCGGCGCCAGCATCGAGGGCCTTCCGGGCGGCGGTGGAGGTCCCGCCCACGCCGACGGGGCCGCCTCCCGCCCCGCCGCCGTGACGATCACCGCGATGAGCTGGAACGTCTGCGGCGGGCCCGGCTGCCCGTCCGGCACCGCGCCCGCCGGGCTCGCGAAGGACATCGTCCAGCGGATGCGGGCGACCGAGGTCGGCGGACGCAAGGTCACGACGAACGCGGTCCTCCTCCAGGAGGTCTGCGAGGGGCAGCTCCGCACCGTCAAGAAGGCCGTGTCCGGCTGGAGCTGGGCGTTCGCCCCGTCGCCCGGCGGCGGGACGTGCGCGGACGGGCAGGGCGACGCCGGCCTCGCCATCGGCACCGACGCGGAGCTCATCGAGCACGGGCAGACCAAGCTCCCCGCGCCCGCCGGCCACTCCCGCATCGCGCTCTGCGGCGAGGTCCCGTCCTGGAAGACCCGCGTCTGCGTCACCCAGCTCGGCACGTCGGAGGACGCCCAGTGGCGCCGCAAGGAGGCGGGGACCCTGGCCACGCTCGCGGGCAAGGGCCGCGTCCTGGTCGGCGGCGACTTCGCCGACGCCCCTGACAGCCCCGCCCTCGACCCGCTGTACGCCGCCTACGCCGAATGCGACCAGACCGGCTCGTCCCGGACGGGCGCCAAGACCCGGCAGAACTGGCAGGGCACCGCCGTCGAGAAGACCGACTACCTCTTCATCGGCAAGTCGGCCTCGGTTTCCTGCAGCGTCCCCACCGCCAACACCAAGTCCTCCGACCACCGCCCCCTCTCAGCAGTAATCCGCTACCCCTGAAATGAGTCGGGGGGGGGGCGCCCCCAGGGAGCCGCCCCCCCACGAAAACAAAACTAAACAGCTCTATCCTTACCCTGCCAGTAGGGGGCGCGGAGGTCGCGTTTGAGGATCTTGCCGGTGGGGTTGCGGGGTATCTCGGTGCGGCGCTCGACCGAGGTGGGGCACTTGTAGTGGGCCAGCCGGTCGCGGCAGTAGTCGATGATCTCCTGGTCGGTGATGTCTCCGGACACCACGACGATCGCCTTCGGGGTCTCGCCCCACTTGTCGTCGGGGACGCCGATGACGGCGCAGTCGGTGATGTCGGGGTGGCCCATCAGGACGTTCTCGACCTCGGCGGGGTAGATGTTCTCCCCGCCGGAGATGATCATGTCCTTGACGCGGTCGTGGATGTAGAGGTAGCCGTCCTCGTCGAGGTAGCCCGCGTCGCCCGTCCGGAACCAGTTGTCCTCGGAGAGGGCGGTCGCGGTGGCGTCCGGCATGCCCCAGTAGCCCTTCATGTTCTGCGGCGTCCGGCAGAGGATCTCGCCGACCTGCCCCGGCGGCATCTCCTCCTGCGTGGCCGGGTCGACGATCTTGAGGGTGGTGGTGGCGTTGGGGAGGCCGGCGCTGCGCAGCCGGTGCGCGTTCGGGCCGCCGGGGTCGTGGTCCTCGGGCGGCAGCATCGTGATCGCGCCGGTGACCTCCGTGAGCCCGTACACCTGCATGAACCGCGTCCCCGGCAGCATGGCCATGGAGCCGCGCAGGACGTCCTCGCTGATCGGGGACGCGCCGTACAGCATGAGCTTCAGGCTGGACAGGTCGCAGGCGGCCACCTCCGGGATCAGCTGCATGAACTGCAGCAGCACCGGAACCAGGAAGATGTGCGTGACGCGGTGCCGCTCGATGCCCTGCGCGATCAGGGTCGGGTCGGGTTCGCGGGCGATGACGCCGGTGAGGCCGTTGTAGACGGTGGAGACGGTGAGCACGTTGCCGGCCACGTGGTACATCGGCATCGCGACCATGAGGACGGACGACTCGTCGATGTCCCACACGTCGGTGGTGACCGCGAGCGCCGCCAGGAAGTTGTCGTGCGTCAGCATGACGCCCTTGGGCAGGCCCGTGGTGCCGGACGAGTAGAGCTGGACGAACACGTCCGCGGTGTCGGGCTCGTGCTCGGGCACGGTGTCGGGCGCCCCGTCGATCCAGGCGGCGTAGTCCTGGTGGGCGTGGCCGGAGCCGCCGATGACGACGGTGTGGGCGGTGTACTCCAGCTTTCCGGTGATCGCGTCCAGGACGGGGACGAACTCGGGCCCGACGATGAAGACCCTCGCCTGCGCGTTGTTGACGATGTAGGCGACCTCGTCGGGCGCGAGCCGGTAGTTCACCGGGACCTGCACGGCGCCGATCCGGGCGGCGCCGAAGAGCTGCTCGGCGTATTCCAGGGAGTTCTTGTCCAGAATGGCGACCCGGTCGCCTGCGCCGACCCCCGCGGCGGCGAGCGCGGCGGCGACCCGGTCGACGCGCCGGTCGAAGTCGCCATAGGTGATCTCGGTGTCGCCCGCGATGTAGGCGACGCGGTCGGGATTGGCGAGCGCGCGTTCGCGCAGCACTCCGTCAAGACCTGGCACGGTGGGCCCCTTTGCTGGATGACCGCCTGGTTGTTCCGGCATCATGCGGTGACCGGCGACACCGCGGCAAGGGGATCGGGCCGCTTACCTAGTGGCTTTTGGACATCTTGGATACGGCGGTCACGGCGAGTACCACCACGACGGCGATGAGTCCGATGAAGAAGAAGAACTTCAGCATCGAGAGGATCGCGCCGACAACGGTGAAAAGCAGCCAGACCGCGAGAATGACGCCAAGGACGGTCAGAATCGTCTTACCCATGACTCCACCGTAAGCGTTCCTCGCGCGGCGGTCATCACCCTCGGGAACGACCTAGGCCCCATCGTGCGGCGGAGTCCATCCCGGAGGCGTACCGGGGGTGGGACCCTGACCCGGCCCGAACGGCGGCGCCGGAGGTTCTCCGGAGGGAGGCTCGTGACCGGGGCCCGGCTGCGGGAAGGGCGCGGGGTCGAACCTGGTGTCGCCGGAGACGACCGCGAGGCGCAGCCCGGTGATGGCACCGGCCACCAGCGGCGCCAGCAGATCCCACCCGTGGAAGCGCGGCTTCAGGAGCGCGGCGATGTAGTCGCTGCTGACGGACACGTCGTGGAGCACGCCGCCATAGAAGAGAACGCCGATCCGGGTGCCGACGTCGAGCGCGACGAACGCGGCGACGGCCGCGACGATCAGAGTGGCCGGGCCGCGGGGGCGGGTGAGGACGGGCCCGGCGGCCGTGATGGCGCCGGCGATGAAGCACTGCATCGCGTAGTAGGCGGTGGAGCCCCGGAACTCCGCCAGGAACGGCGAATCGTGGATGCCGGCGATCGTCAGGACCACGCCGATGCCCGCGGCGACCGCGCCGCCCGCGAGGATGAGGGCGGTGGTGCGGGCGATGCTGGTCGCGGGACGTGTCTGAGACATCGGGCCATTAAACCGGCAGTCGGCTCCTTATACAGGTCAGTAGGTCAAACCGCCCACAGAGGCATTCCTTACAGGGTGGTGACGGAATGGGCGGGGCGGGGGGCGGCGCCTTAGCGTGAGGGGGTGAACTCCGTGTCCCATGCCGGCCGTGTCCTGGTGGTCGACGACGACCCGACGGTGGCCGAGGTCGTCGCCCGGTACCTGGCCCGCGACGGGCACGAGGTCGTCTGCGTCGCCGACGGCCGGACCGCCCTGCGCAAGGCCGTCGACCAGCCGCCGGATCTCGTCGTCCTCGACCTGATGCTGCCGGGAATGGGCGGCCTGGAGGTGTGCCGGCGGCTCCGCGAGACCTCGACCGTCCCGATCGTGATGCTCACCGCGCTCGGCACGGAGACCGACCGGCTCGTCGGGCTGGAGACCGGCGCCGACGACTACGTGACCAAGCCGTTCAGCCCGCGCGAGCTGGCGCTGCGGGTCCGGTCGGTGCTGCGCCGGGCGCGCGGGGCGCTCGTGCCGACCGGCCCGTCCGGGCCGCTGCACGACGGCGACCTCCTCGTGGACGTCAGCGCGCACGAGGCGCTGCTGCGCGGCGACCGGCTCGCGCTCACCTCCCGCGAATTCGACCTGCTGGCGTTCCTGATGCGTCACCCGCGGCAGGCGTTCACCCGCGACGAGCTGCTCGAACGCGTGTGGGACTGGACGTTCGGCGACTCGTCCACGGTCACCGTCCACGTCCGGCGGCTCCGCGAGAAGATCGAGGACGACCCGACCACGCCGCGCCGCATCGTCACCGTCTGGGGCGTCGGCTACCGGTACGAGCCCGCGGTGACCGGAGGCGACCGATGATCCCGTTCGAGGACCTCCTCTGGGTGATCTTCTACGCGGCGCTGGCCGCGCTCGTCGTCGCGGGGCTGGCGCTCGGCGTGCTGTACGCGCTGCGCGGCCGCTCCGTCGCCACGCAGCTCATCGTGGTCGGCGCCGCGACCGTGCTGGCGACCATCTCCGGCATCCTCGTGATCTCGTTCATGATGCTGCTGAACGACCACGACCGGTCGGTGGTGCTCGCCGTCGTGACGTCCGCCGGGCTGGTCGCGATGGCGGTGTCGGTGCTGCTCGGACGCCGCCTGGTCGCCGCGAACCGCGTGCTGGTCGAGGCCGTCCGTGCCGACCGGTTCCGGCGGCCGGCCGCCCGCCTTCCGGCCGAGCTGGCCGAGCTGTCCCGCGAGCTGGAGGCCGCCTACGACCGGCTGGCCGCCGCGCACGAACGCGAGCAGGCCCTCGAAGCGAGCCGCCGCGAGCTGGTCGCGTGGGTGAGCCACGACCTGCGCACGCCGCTCGCCGGGCTGCGCGCGATGGCCGAGGCCCTGGAGGACGAGGTCGTCGCCGACCAGCGGACGATCAACCGCTACCACGGCCGCATCCGCGTCGAGGTGGAGCGGCTGTCCGAGATGGTGGACGACCTGTTCGAGCTGTCCCGCATCCACGCGGGGGCGCTGCGGCTGTCCCGCAGCCGCGTCGGCCTCGCCGACCTGGTCGCCGAGGCGGTCGCCGGCGCCGAGGCGCTGGCCCGCGCGAAGGGCGTCCGGCTGCACGGCGACGTCCGCGAGGGCCTGCCCGTCCAGGTCGACGCGGGCGAGCTGGGCCGCGCCCTGCGCAACCTCGTCGTCAACGCGATCCGGCACACCCCGAGCGACGGCGCGGTCGAGATCCTCGGCGAGGTCCGCGGCGGGGAGGCCCGGGTGACGGTGGCCGACGCCTGCGGCGGCATCCCGGAGGACGACCTGCCGCGCGTGTTCGACGTCGCCTTCCGCGGCGAGGCGGCCCGCACTCCCGGCGGCGGCGCGGGCCTCGGCCTCGCCATCGCCCGCGGCATCGTCGAGGCCCACGCGGGCGAGATCGGCGTCGCCAACGAGGGCCTGGGCTGCCGCTTCGAGGTCCGCCTCCCCCTCACCGTCTGAGGGGCCACCGGGTCAGTGGTCGAGGGCTTCGGAGATGGCCCGGTAGGTGGGGCAGGGCCAGCGCGACATGCAGGCGCGGCAGCGGCGGATGGGGCGGTCGGGGTCGCTGGTGATGCCTCCGGCCTCCTGCGGGCGGTGCATGTCGATGAGGCGCAGGCCGAGGTCGGCGAACGCGATGACCTCCTCGCGGGCGCCGGAGAGGAAGGCGAGGTCCTCGCGCGACAGGCGCGTGCGGACCGGGACGAAGCCGTTCTTGTTCACCAGGCGGGAGAGGACCTGCGTGGACGTCCGCCAGGTGCTGGATTTCGCCGAGCGCGCCCGGATCGTCTCCAGGCGTTCGCGGAGGTGGGCATGCCGCTGTTGCACCCGCTCAGCCTCTCCTACTCCGGGCGTCCGCGCGAGGCGAACCCGCGAGTTCGGCCGAACCGGGGATCGCGGCATCACGGTGGGTAGTTCTCAAAGCGTACGGGGCTGGCAAGGCGGCGACACGCCCCGGAATCGCCCACGGGCCAGGGGACTTGGCGAACCGTCTGGCCCCGTGGCCGTTAGCGAGATAGTGTGCCGGACGTGGAGCTAAACGTTTCGACCGCATCTCAGGGAGGTCACGCCGTCGTCACGGCGACCGGTGAACTCGACCTGTACACCGCGCCCAGGCTTCAGGCGGCCCTCGCGGCACTGCTGCGCGAGGAGATCGACCGCATCGTGGTCGACATGAGCGGCGTCGAGTTCTGCGACTCGACCGGCATGAACGTGCTGCTCGCCGCCATGAAGCGGCTCAAGGAGCAGGGCGGCGCGCTGGAGCTCGCCGCGCCGCGCCCGGCCGTGAAGCGCATCCTGCAGGTCACCGGGCTCGACACGGTCTTCACCGTGACCGACGCCGCGCCCGTCCTGGACGCCGGCTGACCCGGTGTGGCCCCGGCGCGTGAACGCCGGGGTTCGCCGCGCGATCCCGCGGGGAAACGGCCCGGACCGTTCCGGGTGCCGTGCGGCATGGCGCGCCCGTCCCCGACTACGATCGCGGATATGCAGGACGTAGCGGTATGCATCCCGGCCAAGGACGAAGCCGACCGCATCGCGGCCACGGTCAAGGCCGCCCAGGAACTGCCCGGAGCCGACCTCGTCGTGGTGATCGACGACGGCTCGTCCGACGGCACCGGGCGGGCGGCGCGCGAGGCGGGCGCCCGGGTCGTGCGGCACAGCCGCAACCGAGGCAAGGGCGCCGCGATGGAGACCGGCGCCGAGGCCGTCCGGCTCCTGGACGAGGGCCGCGACCAGCCCCGCCACCTGCTGTTCCTGGACGCCGACCTCGCCGAGACCGCGAGCGGGGCGGCGCCGCTCGTCGAACCCGTCCGGGCCGGTGAGGCCGACATGACGATCGCGGTGTTCACCACGACGGTGAAGCTCGGCGGGCACGGGTTCGTCGTCGGGCTGTCCCGCGACGGGATCCGCCGCGCCACCGGCTGGGAGGCCACCGCCCCGCTGAACGGGCAGCGCTGCCTGACCCGGGCCGCGTTCGACGCCGCGCTCCCGCTCGCCGCCGGCTTCGGCGTGGAGACCGCGCTGACCATCGACCTGCTGCGCAAGGGCTTCCGGGTGGCGGAGGTGGAGGTCCCGCTCGCGCACCGCGCCACCGGCACCGACTGGCGCTCCCAGATGCACCGCGCCCGGCAGTTCCGGGACGTGGCCAGAGCGCTCGCCGTGCGCGAACCGGCGGTGGCCAGGAGGCTGGACCGCCTGCGCGGCAGCCGCCCGTGACCCGTCTCGGGACGGGCGGGCTGTGCGGGCTCGGGACCGGCGTCGCCTGCTTCGCCGCCACCGCCCTGCTCGGCCCGTCGGTGTTCCAGCCCGAGCTCGAGGGTCCCCGCCGCGAGCCGCCGTACGCGCTGGACGTCCACCCGTCGCCGTACCTCGTGATCGGCCTCGTCGTCGCGGGCATCGTGGCGAGCACGGTGGGGCTCGGCCTGTGCTTCGCCGCCGTCCGCCGGGGCTGGCGGGTGCGGCCCCTGCCGCTGGTGCTGGCCGGGATCGCGGCGGCGGTCGCGTTCATGGTCATGCCGCCGGTCGGGTCCACCGACCATCTGAACTACGCCTCGTACGGGCGGATGGCGGCGACCGGCCACGACCCCTACCGGACGAGCGCCGACGACCTGCCGAAGGACCCGGTCGCCGGGGCGCCCGAGGAGTGGCGGACGACGCCGTCGGTGTACGGGCCCATCGCCACCGGCGGGCAGGCGTTCGCCGCGTGGCTCGGCAGCGGGTCGGTGCGGCTGACCGTGTTCGTGCTGTCGGTGCTGAACACGGTGGCGTTCGCGGCGACCTCGCTGATCCTCTACCGGACGTCCAGGAGCGAGGAGCGGCGGCTCCGCACGGCCCTGCTGTGGACGTGCAACCCGCTCGTGCTGTTCCACCTGATCGCGGGCGCGCACAACGACGTCCTCGCCATCGCGCCGATGGTGGCCGCGCTCGCCGTCGCCGGCGGCCGGACGAGCTGGCTGCGCGGCCTGGCGGCCGGCGCGCTGGTCGGCATCGGCACGGCGATCAAGCTGCCCGCCGCCCTCGTCGCGGGCGGCCCCGCCTGGGCGCTGCTCCGCGAGACGTGGACCGAGCGCCGGTGGCGGCCGATCGGGGCGCTGGTCGCGCTCGCGGCCGGCGGCGTGGCCGTCACGGCGCTGTCGTACGTGATCGCCGGCCCGCACGCCCTCGACCAGGTCCGCGAGGCGAGCAACATGGTGTCGTTCGCGACGCCCTGGCACCTCGTGGACGAGTCGCTCGGCCGCGGCTCGCAGCGCGACATCATCAAGACCGGCGCGATGCTCCTCGGCCTGGCACTGTTCCTGCTGCTGTTCCGTGCCCTGCCGAAGGACGACGGGCCGTCGCCTGACGCGGGGGCGACGGCGCAGGACGCCGAGAACCGCCGCGTCGCCGTCGCGATCGTCCTCGCGTGGCTCCTCGCCGCCCCCTACGCGCTGCCCTGGTACGACGGATTCGGCTGGGCGCTGCTGGCGCTGCTGCCGTGGACGCGGATCGACTGGATCCTGCTCGCGCACACCGCCGCGCTCAGCCTCGCCTACCTGCCGGCCCGCGCGCCCGCCCGGATCCGGCTGCCGGACGACCTGGAGTGGCTGTTCACCGTCGTTCGGCCGACCGTCGTTCCGTGGACGCTGCTGGCGATCCTGACCGCTCTGGTGGCGGCGTGTCTGCGTTCCTCAGGTCGATCTCCAGCGACCGGAGCCCGGCCGCGAGCATCAGCGGGGTCGCCAGGCTGAACGACACCGACAGGATCACCACGCCGGAGTCGTTCACCAGCGTGCCGATGACCCCGACGGTGAGCGCGCAGATCAGTGCCGGGCGCATCGTCAGGCTGTGCTCGTAGGCGCCCTGCAGCAGCGACACCCGCCACCGCGTCGGCCGCGCCAGGACGAAGAACAGGAACACCACCGCGGCGGCGAGCGCCAGCGTGTACGGCCAGTACCCGAGGCTGTTCAGCATCGCGTCGAACTTGCGGGTGACGACGCCCCAGGCGTCCCCGTCCATGAGGTCCTGCCAGAACCGGCCGAGGTGCGTCGGGTTGTCGCTGCGCGCGTTCAGGTAGGAGATGAACAGCACCAGGACCGCGCCGGCCAGGAAGAAGACGCCGAGCCGGGGCGCCGAGACGCGCTTGCCGGCGACCATCAGGCCGAGCATCGCGAACGCGGGGACCATGGCCAGCACGCCGCCGAAGTCGCTGCCGAACGCCGGCAGCCCGTCCACCGCGACGGCGAACGCGCCGATCACGGCGACGATCCCCACCGCGATCGCCTTGCGCTCCTTGCGCAGCGGGTACTCCGTCAGCCACGCCGCCGTCAGGATCGAGGCGACGGCGAACAGCGAGAACGCCTGGTTGCCGAAGCCGTAGAACCGGCCGGCGACGAGGGCGGTATAGCCCATCAGCGTGTTGAGCTGGAGGGACGAGCCCGTCATCACGTCCAGCGCGAGGACCAGCGCCGTCACCCCGGTGATCACCAGGCCGGGGAAGACCGCGGATCGGCGCCAGGGACCCGCGAGCGCCACCCCGGTCAGCAGCCCGGCGAAGCCGAGGACGGTGCAGATCAGCACGGGCGTCGGCGCCTCGGCCCGCCACCACGGCAGCAGCCCGGCGAGGAACGACGCGCCCGGCGCCGCCCCGCCGAGCAGCGCTATCACCCGGGTGCCGCCCAGTATCCGCGCCCGCGAGCTGCGGTCGCCGCCGAGGCGGCGCAGCGCGATCACCGCGACCCCGTACAGGACGAGCTGCGTCGCGAACAGCACCCAGTAGAAGGACGTCTGGACGGTCCGGATCGCCTGCGCCGCGACGTCCTCGTCCATGAGCGCGTCGACCCGCTCGTGCGTGGACGCCTCCGACGGCTCCGACCGCCACGCCGACCCGACGGCCTGCTTCGGCTGCTTCAGCCCGAGCAGCTTCAGCGTCGTCGCGGTGAGGTCGGTCAGCGTGACCAGGCCTTCCTGCCGGGTGGCGCCGGAGGTCATGTAGCCGGGCTCGAAGCCCGGCCCCTTGGCGATCGCGACGCGCAGGTGCGGGTCCACGCCGATGTCGGACAGGCCCGCGACGAGGACGTTCGTGCCCTCGGGGAGCCCGGTCACGACCTGGGCGACGCGGCGGTCGGCGGCGGCCGCCGCGGCGGCGCGCTTGCGGTCCGACAGGGGGACCTGGTCGCCCTTGGGGTCGACGCCGGCGTTGATGTAGGCGCGGAACAGGTCGTCCACGTCGACGGCGGCGAGCGGGCACCGCGCCCAGTCGGCCGCGGTGACCTTGTCCGGGGACTCGACGTAGCGGTCCACGCGCCCGCCGCCGTTGCCCGCGCCGAACACCGCGCCGGGCCCGACCGCCGTCGTGCAGCCGCCCGCCTCGTGCACCTCGTCGCCGAGCAGCCCGATCTGGGCGTGGTAGTTGGTGCCCGCGTTGTCGCTCTTGATCGCCGGCCAGCCGGCGGCGACGGCGCCGCCCGGCGGCGGCGCGCCGGTGGGGGAGTCCTGGCCCGGCAGGATCGGCGCGGACGGCAGCGCGCAGTCGCCGTGCGGCAGCCGGGACCGCTGCCCGGCCGACAGCGTCAGCCAGCCGTCCGTCGGGCACGTGTTCACCCGCGTCGTGCGGACGCTGAGGCCCGCACCCGCCCCCTGCGCCGTCAGGCCCCACAGCGCCGGGGTGTTGTCCCGGGTGACGTCGCTCCACATCAGTCCCGGCACCCCGATGATCACCACGCGCCCGGTGGGTGCGGAGCCGGCCTCCGCGTGGGCCGCGGCCGGCCAGATCGCGCCGGTCAGGACGGTGACGAGGGTCGCGAGGAACATTGCGATCTTCGTTCCCCGGGGCGTCATGGCGTTCAGGTTACAAGAGCCCCACCATCGGGTAGTGGTCATATCCTGCGTGCGTGGACGGTCTCATGGCGCGCGACGCCGGCGAAGCCCGCGGCGAGGCCGCCCCCGCCGGCCCCCGGCGCGGCCCCCTCGATCTGGTCATCGTCCTGGCCGGCGTGGCGGTGGCCGTGGCCGCCGTCACGCCGATCGTGGTGCGCTGGCTCGGCAACCCGCCCGACCAGCGGCTCGTCGACCTGGAGGTCTACCGGGAGGGCGGCCGGGCGGTCCTGCGCGGCGCGCCGCTGTACGACTTCCTGACGCAGCCCCCGCAGCTGCTTCCGTTCACCTACCCGCCGATCGCCGCCGCCCTGGCCGTCCCGTTCACCCTGCTGCCCTGGCGTACCGCGCAGTGGGCGTGGACGGGGATGATCTACGCGGCCCTCGCGATCAGCGTCTGGTACGCCTTCCGCGACCTCATCCGCCGGACGGGACGCTGGGCGCCGCTCACCGCCGGCGTGCTCTTCGCGGCGATGGCGTGGCTCGACCCCGTCCGCGACCAGGTCCGGTTCGGGCAGGTCGGGCTGTTCCTGCTCGCCCTGTGCCTGGCCGACTGCTGCGCCCGCACGCCCCGCTGGCCGCGCGGGGCGCTGGTCGGGCTCGCGGTGGCGATCAAGCTGGTGCCGGGCGTCTTCCTGATCTACTTCCTCATCACCGGCCGGCGGGAGGCGCTGGGCAACGCGGTGCTCACGGCGGCCGCCGCCACGCTCGCCGGGTTCGCGCTGCTGCCGTCCGACTCGTCCGGCTACTGGTTCGGCGCGCTGCTGCAGGGCGGCGACCGGACGGGCGCGGTCGACGGCACCACCAACCAGGCGATCCACGGGATCGTCGCCCGGATCCTGGACGAGGGGCCGGCCCGGACGTTCGTGTGGCTGTCGTTCGCCCTGGTCGTCGCCTACTTCGGTTTCGCGTGGGCGCGCCGCGCGACCTTCGCCGCCGATGCCGCGACCGGGACGGACTCCGCCGGCCTGCTGCTCGCCGGGGTCGCGATCGTCGGGCTGCTGTCCGTCGTCCTGTCCCCTGTGGGGTGGATTCACCACCTTGTCTGGATGATCGCGGTGGTCGGCGCTCTGGCCGGTGATGGGCGGGACACGCGAAGATGTCTGTTCGCGGGCGGGCTCTGGTTCCTCTTCCTGTTCCCGATCCCCTGGTGGGCGCGCTCGCTGATCGGCCCGGACCACTCCGTGGTCTCGGTCTTCGCGGGCTCCGTCCTGCGCGACACGTTCGGCATCGCCGCACTCGTGTCCATCCTGGCGCTCGGCACCTGGCTCGTGAAACGGCTCGATCCGGTCATCCGGCCCGAGGATCCTTCGCAACAGCAGGTCGGGATGGGTACGCTCGGCTCGTGATGCTTGTCGCGGTGGCCGTCGCGGGCCTGGTCGCCGGGGTCGCGGGGCTGTCCATCGCAGTTGTCGCGCACAACCGGGTCAACCAGGTCGTCGACGAGTGCGGGGAAATGCTGAGGCGCCAGCTCCAGGTGGCGAGCGGGTCGGTCGACGAGCGCGCGCTGCGCGATCTCGCCATCGTCCACTACGACGCCCTCAAGGAGATGTCGGGGCACCGCTCGTTCTCGCTCGCCCTGATCAACGCGGTCGGTGACGGCGTCATCGTCAGCTCCATCAACGGGCGGACCGAGACGCGCACCTACGCCAAGGCCGTCCAGGCGGGGCACGCCGTCGAGACCCTCTCCCCCGAGGAGAACCAGGTCCTGCGCGCGGCCCGGCTCGGCAAGGGCCCGGTCGTCTCCATGGACGACCCGCTCCCCGACTTCGGCAACGGCGACCGCGCCCCCACCGCCCGCGCCTGACCCGTGCCTTGATACGGGCGGTCGAGTACGGGCTTTACCTCCCGGGAAGTAAACTCGGCCATCTCGCCTTGCCTCAAGGCGCTCTCGTCTACCCAGAAACAGACCACCCGGGGGACCCCGTGACCGCAGACGGCAGGACAGCGCGCTACGCCTACCTGGGTCCGCGGGGCACTTTTACCGAGGCCGCGCTCCTCACCCTCCCGGACGCCGCGGACGCCGAGCACGTCCCGTACTCGACCGTCCCGGCCGTCCTCGAAGCCCTCCGCGCCGGGGAGGCCGACACCGCGGTCGTCGCGCTGGAGAACTCCGTCGAGGGCTCGGTCCCGACCACCCTCGACGAGCTCGCCACCGGCGAAGCCCTGCAGATCGTCGGCGAGATCCACCTGCCGGTCTCGTTCGCGCTGCTCGTCCGCCCGGGCACCGCGCTGGACGACATCAAGACCGTCGCGTCCCACCCGATCGCGCAGCCGCAGTGCCGCCGCTGGCTGCTGGAGAACGTCCCGGACGCCGAATGGCGCGCCGCGACGTCCAACGCCGAGGCCGCCCAGCACGTCGCCGACGGCCACTACGACGCCGCCCTCGCCGGATCGTTCGCCGCCTCCCGCTACGGGCTGTCGATCCTCGCCGAGGACATCCACGACGTCGCCGACGCGGTCACTCGGTTCGTCGTCCTGCACCGCCCCTGCACCCCGCCGCGGCCCACCGGCATGGACAAGACGACCGTCGTCGCGTTCCTCGGCGAGGACCACCCGGGCGCGCTGCTGGAGATCCTCACCGAGTTCTCCGTCCGCGGCATCAACCTGACGCTGATCCAGTCCCGCCCCACCGGCGCGGGCCTCGGCTCGTACCTGTTCTGGATGGACTTCGAGGGCCACGTCGCCGACGCCCGCGTCCGGGAGGCCCTGATGGGCCTGCGCCGGGTCTGCTCCGACGTCCGCTTCCTCGGCTCCTACGCCCGCGCCGACCGGGTCCGCCCGGACATCCGCCGCGGCACCCACGACACCGACTTCACCAAGGCCGCCGCCTGGGTCGACGCCATCCGCACCGGCAACGCCTGAGCCTCCGGAAATCAGGCGGCGCGGGAGTTCGTTGCATGACGCACCGTCCCGAGAAAGGTGTTCCACAACGCATTGGCGAAGATGCTGCGCCGACCGAAGAACGCAGCCCGCCAGGTCAAAGGCCTTGCCGATGTCTCGTGCCCGATGAGTCGGCGCAGATTGCGCCTCGTGAGCCGCATAGCGTTACGCCGAGCTGGTAATCGAGCCAGATCACCAGCTTCGGCTCGGTCCGTGCCACGGCTGCCAGCGCGAGGGCGTTATGCGGGTCGCTGCCGATCGGGATGTCGACGATAAGCGGAGCAGTGGACAGGTTTTCGGGCCAGTCGATGACGGGTCCGAATCGTTCGACCCAGTCGTCAAACGGGGTTCCGGGCATCGCGGCGCCGAGATCGGCGGCGCGACGGCGTTCCTCCCGGAGTCGCCGTACGGCTGGAGACGCTCCGCCCGGACCGCCACTCCGGAATCCAGCAGCACCCATCACATCCAGCGGCGTGGAATCGACCTGCACCTGCTCGCCCGGCCGGTCGGCCAGCGTCGGCGTGAACGGTCCCTCCGGCCGATTGTCCAACTGCCGTCGTGTGGAGGCCGACCCGAACGTGTGACGGCCCGTCGAAAGCGTGTCGATCAACCGGCCGGCAGCGGCACCCCCGGCCCGTGCTCGGCCTCAAGCGACTTGGTGACCTTCCAGATCAACCGCGACCTCGTCCCCGTCGAGGTGTTCGTCTCGGCATCCAGCGCCTCCTGGACTGCCTTCACGACCCTCGCGTCGACCCGTCCGGTTGCCTGCCACTCGCGCACCGCCCGCTGATCCACCGACCCCCACAATCCCTGCGCGGCATAGCGAGCCCGGCGGGTGCGGATGGTGCGCGATGTGGTCCCGAGTTCGGATGCCTTGGCCTGGCCGCGCTCGCCCAGCGGATGAAGCTCCGGATCGCATTCCAACCGCTTTGCCGTACCCGGTTCAGCGTCAGGGGGAAGTCCCGTGATGACTTCCACGATGTGGCGCTCCCACTCTTTGGCCGCGCCAGAACCTCAGCAGGGAGGCTGTTGAGCAGGCCCAGCGGCTCCAGCTCTGGGAAGGGCTCACCATCGACCACCGCGAACTCTGGCGAGCCCAGCAGGAACGGCAGCAGCACCACCGAGTTCCGCCCGCCCGCCGCCCTCAGCCGCACCGACGTTCTATCCAGCGCCACCACCTGGTACTCGCTGTCGTCGTATTGCACCCAGTCGCCCAGTCTCAGCACCGGCCGAGGCGCCCGCCTATCGGTCACATCGCCTCCGGGAGCGACACGATCGCCGACATGTGCAGCGGGACGGTCAGGTCCATCATCAGCTCATTCGACCAGAGCAGATGGAAGAACCTCGGCAGCACCGAGATCGGATCCCCGACTGCCAGCACCCCGTCCAGCAACGGAGCCCCTTCAGCGAAGGCGGCTCGGAGCTGTTGCGGCTGGCGCCGCAGTGATCACCCTCCTTAGCGTGTCGGGTGATGTCCCCACGAGGTAGAGTCGCTGCGCTGGGCGGAAGGGTGGTCGCGGGGGTGTCGGAGGAGGGGCCGGCGGAGGCGACGGGCGGTCGGCCTGCCGCGCGCCGACGCCGTCAGCCCGGCGGGCGCCCGTATCAGCACCTGGTCCGCCTGTCTGACGAGGAACAGGTGCAGATCGTCGCGCGGGCCAGAGTCGCGGGAGTGAGCGTGCCGAGGCTGCTGGTGGAGGCAGCTCTGGCCGGGGAAGCTCAGACCGCCAGCGAGCGGCGCGCCATGGTCGCCGAGTTCCTGGCGACACGGCGCCTGCTGGCACGGGTGAGCAACAACGTCAACCAGCTCGCCGCCGCGGCGAACGCGACCGGAGAAGTACCCGCCGAGCTGCGCGCCACGATGCACGCGGTCGCCCGGGTCACGGCCCGTCTCGACGCGTCGGTGGCGGAGCTGACCAGGGTGCCGCCGGCGCGGACGCCAGAACTGGGCGGGCAGCTGTGAACAACTTCATCGTGCCGCAGCGCGGCCACACCACCGGGGGGCTGACGCGGTACCTGTTCGGGCCTGGCCGACACAACGAGCACCGAGATCAGAAGGTCATCGCAGCGGCCGAGACACTGGCCGAGACGCTCGGGCTCGCTGACGGCACGGCCCTGGACTACAGCGACCCGGCGGACTACGCCGAGATCCTTGCGTTGGGCGAACTGCTGGACGCGCACCGCAGGGTGCTGGGTGTGCAGATGCCCGGGGGGCACGTCTGGCACTGCGCGATCTCGCTGCCGCCGGGCGAGGTGCTGACCGACGCGCAGTGGGCGGAGGCCGCCCGGACAGCGGTCGCGGAGATGGGGTTCGACACTGGCCGAGCGCCATGCCGCTGGGTGGCGGTGTACCACGGGCCCTCGCTAGGCGGGAACCAGCACATCCACCTGGCGGTGAATCTCGTCCGCGAGGACGGCACGTTCGCCTCGACTGGCTGGGAACGCAGGAAGATGAGTCGGGTGTGCGCCACGCTGGAACAGCGGTTCGGGCTGAGCGTGGTGCAGGGCCGCGCCGGCGCTGGGATGCCAGGCCTGAGCCGTGCCGAGATTGAACGCACCGCTCGTGACCCGGACAAGGCTGAACCCGATCGCCTCCGGCTGGCGCGCACCGTGCGCGGCTGCGCGGTGGCCGCCCAGGGCGAAGCCGACTTCGTTCGCCAACTTCGCCGCCATGAGGCGCTGGTACGCCCCCGGTTCGAGTCCGGCGGGCGAACCGAGGTGGTTGGCTACTCAGTCGCCCTGCGGCCCACAGCCAGGGACGGCGCGGCATCCGTCTGGTTTGGTGGTGGCCGACTTGCACGGGACCTGACCCTGCCGCGGCTGCGAGCGCACTGGACGAACTCGCCTGCCGCGACGCGGGAGGCGCTGTCCGAGTGGCGTCGCTGGCGCGTCGCACGCACGTCCGGTGACACCTACCGCGGGGACAGTCGGGCTCAGGCCGCAGCCGTGGTCGACAGGGTCCGCGCCGAACTCGCCGCCGCGGCCACCGATGATTTCGCCACCTGGGCCGGAGCGGCACGGGAGGCATACTGGTGTGCTCGCGGCGTGGTCGATCCGACTGGAGACCCACGCGCCCGGACCGCTGACTTTGCTGCCGATGCGCTGGCCCGCTCGGCGCAAACCCCCGTTGGCCGGCCACGCGCGCAACGCGTCGGCCGGGTGAAGGATCTGCGCGGTGTGGCGATGGTGGCAGCCGCCGCTTCTCGCGAGCCGGGCAGCCTCTCCGGCCAGCTGCTGCTACGTCAGATCAGCCGCCTTGTGGAGGCGATCAGCGTCATGCACCAGGCCCGTGGCCGGGCGCACCAGGCCGCCGTGCTGGCCGAGGCCGTCCGCACCGGCCTGGCCCGTGTCCAGGACCGCGACCTCGCCTCGATGGCGACCACAACGGCGGCCGCCGCTGCGACGACTGCGGTCGCCGGGCCGAGCCTTCCGCCGGCTGGGCAGCCGCGCCGTCCGCCCACCCGCCCAGGTCCCGGAAGCGACTTGGGACGGTAACCCTCCCCGCCGAAGAAACGAGAGGCAGATGAGCGAACCGAGCATTCTGGACTACGCCTCCACCCAGGGCACTGATGAGGTGGCAGCCTCGGCCGGGCAGAGGATTCAGACGCTGATCTCGATGGTGACCGAACAAGTCACCTCTCGCGCGCACCAGCGCACGGAGAAGGCCCGCGCCGCAGCTGCGCGAAGCGAAGCCGAACAGCGTCGTCTTAAGCAGCAGGAGGACGCGCTGTATGACGCCGACCGGCTGGTGTGGCGGCGGGTCTGGCACGAAGAGTTCTGGGAGAAGGCGGCCCCGGAGCGGATCGCCCGAGCGTGGGAGGCGGCCGCAGCATGGGCCACCGATGAGTTCCCCGCCGCCAAGGCCACCATCGAGCACATGCGTGCCGAGCTGGCCGAGCGGTACGGAATCACCGTCGACCCGGTGGAAGTACGCGGGGCCGAACTGGCCGCGCTGCTCGGCGGTGCGGCCGACCCGCAACCCGATTCGGCCTCACCCTCCAACGCCACGACCGTGGCCACCGATCCCGGCGCCCGGGAACGACTCGACACCATCACCTACCGCCTGCACGGCCCGGACGGTCACACAGAGACCGGTGTGGTGCATCTGGCGGCCGACGACGGAACCGACGTCGCCCGGCAGATCGCTGCGGAACGCCTCACCGCCTACCAAGCCGAACACGACGGCTGGTGCGGCATCGAGATGTTCGCCGGCGACCGAATCGACCCGGAGCGGAGGCTGCTCACATTGGACAGCGTCGCCGCCCAGGAGATGCACGACCGTTACTCGACGATCGTGGCGCAGCCGCGTGAGGCCGATGCCCGTGCGGCGGAAAGCGCGGAGGGCGGGGCCGAGGTGGCCGCTGTCCTGCGGACCGAACGGCATCGGCTGCGGGGTCGACTGACCGCCCTGAGTAACGGTGAGGACGCCGCCTTCGCTGACGCCCCCGACGACCCGGGCGAGCGGCAGTCGTGGGCGCGCGACCGAGCAGAGGACACCCGGGCGCAGTTGGGTCGCCTTGGGACGCGGCTGCAGGCCGTCGAGGCCGACCTGCGTGGCGAGGACGGCGATGTTGTGGTGCGTTGGGCTGCGCTGCGCTACGAGCTGGATGAGCAATGGTGGCAGACCGCCACCAGATCGGAGGCCGCGGCCGTGTGGGATCAGGTCGCCAGTTGGGCGCCGGGACGTAGCCGCGACCAGGCCCTAGCCCACCTGCGCAGCGCGGTGCACCGCCAGTTCGAGGTGATACTCCCCGAGGCCGCCACGGGCGACCAGGTACGTGACCTGCTCACCGGCCGGGCACCCTCCGCAGAGTCGGCTGCCCCTGTTCCTGGACCGGACGCTGCGGCCATCCGGCATGCGCCGACCGAGCAGGACACCGCGGCTGCTGAGGTCTATGAGCAGATGAGCCAGGACGGCGACCCGGTTGTTGTCGAGGCTGCCAAGGCCGCGACCACGGTGGCGCAGGCCTACACCGCCAAGCCCTCCGATCGTGTCGCCGACACGGCGCAAAAGGGGGCGCAAAACGCCCCTGTCGGGGCAAGCCAGACGCGCGGGCCCCGGCAGGAGAACGATCCGCTGTCTCGCTGACTCCAACGGGGATGACCCGTTCCCTCGCCGGATGATCTTATTTCGGTCATCCGGGACCCGGCGGCCGATCAGAAGGGAACAGCGCGCATGACGACGATGAACCAGTACAGGCGCCGGGCGATGCGGCACTGGCAGGAGTCGGGGTTTGAGCAGCATCGGAACGAAAAGTCACGCTAAGCGCCCTGCCGACGTCGGTCTTACCGTGACTCCCCGTTCCAGCGCTGCCGCGTGCTGCAGCAAGCGGTTTCCGGACGCGCGGCGGCCGGGCAACGGGGATAAGTCAGGCGCGCGCCGCGCGGTCGGGGGCGAATCTGTGAAACCCGCGCAGGCGGGGCCCCGGTTTCGGAGCCCGGGGCGAGAGCCTGGCGGTGGTCGGGTTCAGACACAATGTCGAGCCGGTGACCGCCCGGTGCTTGCGCTGGCAAGCACGAGACGGCCCTAGCGTGACTTCTCGTTCCGATGCTGCTCAAGCCCCGATACACCGTCGGCGGGCAAGTGATCCGCCCAGCGTCGGTCATCGTCGGCGAGCCCGACGACCTCACCAGCCAAGCCCAGCAGGCCATGGAACTGATGGCCGCCTCCCACGGCGCCAGCAACCCCATCAACCCGGTCGGCGGTCCGAACGGGGGCCGTCACCTCAGCGCCCGCCACGGGCCCGGCAGGAGCGCACTGTAGAGCGCTGATCCGGGACGACCGGAATCTGTCGGCAACGGGCTCTGGGGCTTCGGGAGGGGGCCGCGAATCCACCGGGGTGTGGAGTTTCGCCTCACATCCCTTCACGGGTCGGCTTCCTAAGGCAGCACCAAAAGTGATTAGACAGTCACTCCCTGAAACCCGGTCTGGTGCGCCCGGGGGAAGGTCGACGGCCCACCGGGACCGGTCCTGGGAACAGTAGACAGCACCGTTGCCGGATCTCATCGACATTCCCGCCCCGGCCGCAGCCACAGTGTCGCCCGAACCGGTAGCGAACGTTCCTGCTTCTGACGGACGCAAATCACCGCCCGTCACCGCACCAGATGTAACCGGCGCCGTGTCAGCGCTCGGGTTGGTTCGGGTCGGTGCTCTGTGATGGCGGAGGCGGGCCAGCCAGTGTGTTGTCCGGCTTGTTGGCGGCCTCTAGGCGGGATGAGGTTGTTCCTGGTCTCATCATCGATACCAGAGAGACGGCGCTTTGTTCCTGGCTGGGGGCGGTACCGGCTCCCAGCAGTCGGCGGGGGCCGTCCATGGCGATGAAGGTATCGAGTGTTCCCGGAGCGAAGGCGCGGCGCCAGGTCTGGCCGCCACTGCGGTATGACTCCCGGATGGTCGACGTGTGGTACTCCAGCGGAGGCTCGACCGCCTTGACGTCGCGGTCGAGGATCTCTTCGAAGTTAGCGTTGCGTGACCCGTCGAAGCCCTTGCCGCTGGGGGCGGGGAACACCACATCGTACTCGTCTGAGGGGAAGGCGGCATTAAAGCCTTTGGGGTCAAGTTCCGGACGTGGGACGGCCTGGACCGTCACGCGGTCTTGGAGACCGGCGGCATGCAATGCCGTCTGCCAGAGGCTGATCCGCTCGTCCAAAGTCATGGGGTTCTTCTGCGGAGCCGTGTTCGCATCGCAGTCGCGGTAGAAGTCTTCCAAGTGCGGCGGGACTGCGAGCGCCTCGGACGGCTGGGCGTCGATGTCGATCACGCCGACCGTCACTTTCGGCCAGTCCATGGCAATGGCCCGCACCGTGTCCAGGTGCGCGATAGACACCAACTGATAGCGGCCGAAAGTCACGGCGTTCTTGTCATGGACGGGGCCCGTCCGAGCCTCTGGGGCGAGCAGCGGCTCGGCCGTGGACATGGTGCTGTGGACCAGGTCGCGCCATTCGGGTGTCATTCGCGGCGCCAGGCTCCCGTGCCGGCGCAGAAAGGCACGGCTCTCGTCGAAGTCGCGTGGACGCTGCCGTTCGGCTTCGAGCGCCGCTCTTAGTCCGCGTGGGGTGCCCCGTTCCTTCTGGAACACCGGTTCCGTGCTGCCCTGGCGGTATACTGAGACGGACGACACGCGAGGGTCTGAGTCCGCCCAGTCAGCGACCGTCGAGAGATGTTCCAAGCGCACCCGCAGGTGAGCTTCTGGAACGAAGCGCCCGAAACCGATCGTCTCGTAGTTCTTCTGGTAGCGCTCCAGATCTCCGAGAAGGCTCCACGCGTACGGTGTTCCCATCACCGCGACCTCGACCGGCAGTTGCGGCTTTTCGGGGGCGGTAAGAAGGTTCATCAGCGAGTCGTAGACATTGCGGTCGCGCAGCCCGTGCTCAATGACGGCGGGGACTCCGGCATCGACGAGATGGTCGACGGCCCACTCGAAGAAGCGCCGCGCGTCGGGCAGCAGGAGCTCGTCGGCGGCCTGTTCGTCCGCGCGCATCATCTCGATGTAGCGCGGGTGGAATCCCTTGAACAGGTCTACATCGATGTGCACCGGGTTAATCAGGGCCGCCAACTCGGACTTCCCGGCGCCTGCGGGACCGCTGAGGACCAGCCGCAAGCGTAGGGCGTCCGCCGGAGCCTTGGCGATCATGGGGTCCAGCAGAGCCGGGACGATGGTGCTGCGGAAAATGTCTTGGGCCTGCTCTTCGGGCAGGAAGACGTCAGGATCGTTGGGGCCGGTGGTCACCCAGCGTCTCCCTTCAGCAGGGAGCGCAGGAAGCGGGCGTCCTCTCGGAGCGCGGGCTGCACTGTGGCCATGTCGCGCGGATCGAGGTTCTGCAGTCGCGCCGTCCAACCCTCTCGGCGCTCCTCCCATTGATTCAGACACTCCCTATCGGGTTCCGGCTGTCCCTTGACGGCGGTGACCCGGTTAGACGCGTGGCCTATCAATTGCACGAGGACGTTACGGGCGGTGTCGTATGAGATGAGGTCCTCGTGGGGTGGCACTTCTCGGTTCTCGCTCACCGTTTTCCTCCAGAGTGTCGTCCGGTATCGGGCGCCTACCGCGAGCCCCGGGACGCTTCATCACCTTAGAGGATCATGGTCAGGTTCCGGTTCGCGTGTGGTCTTACTCTCGGACCGTTCAGCTTCTGTAGCGAACGGTTGTCCGGCAGGCTATGGACATGGCTGATTACATCTCCTGGCTGCGGTCTCGCGTTGGAAACGATCCCGTCCAACTGAACTTCGCCGCTGGTTGCGTGTGTGTCGACGACTCGGTACTGCTGCAACGTCGGGGTGACCATGACGCCTGGGGCTTTCCCGGCGGGGCCATCGAGCTCGGCGAATCGGCCGAGGAGGCGGTGCTCCGCGAAGTTGGGGAAGAGACCGGGCTACGGGTCAAGATCGAGACGATGCTCGGGGTGTACACCAAGTACATGCACACCTACCCCAACGGCGATGTGGCCCAGACACTGGCGGTCTTCTTCCGCTGCACGCCCGTCGGCGGCGGCCTCCGCGTGGATGGGGAAGAGACCCTCGACCTCCGGTACTTTCCGTTGGAGCAGGCTCCGCGGCTGTTCAACCAGCAGCACCGGGACGCTTTGGACGACCTGGCGGGCGGCCGCCGTGGAGTCTTCCGTTAGCCTCGGGCTTTCACCGGACGGTGGGGCGAGAGTGACCGTTTAGACAAGAGAACTGGCCGCCATGCTGGAGATCGACGCCGACCTGGTCGCCGCACTGCCCGTATTCGGAATAATTTTGGCTTGGACTCACCCTCGCTCGTGGCCTAGATCATTCGGACGGCTCAGGCGCATGAGCGACGCAGCGTCAGTTCCCTGCCCCACAGACTGGTTCAGCCGGGAGGTCGTCGACGAAGTCCGTCCCAACGCCGCCGTATGGGCCGACGCCATGTCCTCCACCAGCGGCGCGATCTGATCGGCGATTTCTGGCGTTCCGAGGACGAACGCTGTGTGGCCTCCAGCAACTGGAAACTGCAGGCACCGACCGCCAGCGGCGCGCGTGACAGCCCACCCGGCCGCAATGTCCCACGGCTTGGTGCCGATCCCCACGTAGGCGTCCAGCTCACCGGTCGCCACGGCGAACATGTCGCACGACGTTGAACCGATGCGGCGGAAGTCCTGGACCTCCGGAAGCAACCCTTGGAGCACTGCCAGGGTCACCGGGCGACGCTCGGCGCTGACCGAGACGCTCACCGACACGAGCGCGTCCTGGAGGTTCTCCACTCCTGATACCGAGGGGGTGCCGCGGCTGCCCCGTATCACCTCGCCGTCCGTGGCGAGCCAGTCGCCGTGCCCCGGGCGGACGAGCGCCCCCACGCGGATTTCATCGTCGATCTTCGCGGCGACCGCCACGGCGATGTCCGTGCGGCCGCGGGCGAAGTTAGCCGTCCCATCGATCGGATCGATGATCCACTGGACGTTGGTCGTCCCGGGTCGCTCGCCGGTTTCTTCCCCCAGAATCGCGTCACCGGGTCGCCGCTGCTGCAGATGGCGGGCGATGGCCGCCTCCGCGGCGTGGTCGACGTCGGTGACCAGATCTCGGTGGGACGACTTGGCCCGCACCTCGAAGCTCTGCTCGCGCTGCGCGGCTCGGACGATCTGGTTTCCCGCCTGCGCGGCATCCAGCGCGAGTTGTCCCAAAGCCGACAATGACGCGGCCATCCGTGCTCCTGTCCGTTAAGAGATGTTTTTGTCTTGGACATCTTTCATCAGCCCACTGTTCCAGCCGGTGTCGGGTGAAGGAACAGAAGACAGTGGACGCTGCATACGGTCATGGCCTCCGCCCAAGTGAACCATTCTCGGTAAGGATCGTTGACGCTGGGTGATCGGCAGGTGGTGCGGTCGTTCTCGTGGTGGAGCAGGACGAGGGCGGCCTGGGTGATCGCGCCGATCCGGTAGGGATCCAGGCTGACGTGCCGCAAGGCTTTGAAACGTATGATGAGCAGGGCGTTGGCGCGTTCGCCGATGCCGCGTACACCGCGGAGCAGATTGTTGGCGCTGATGCGAGCCTCATATCCGTTGGTTTTCCGCGATCACTATTGGACCCCTACCGGGCGGGGGAGGTGCTAGTACTACATCACTAGATCGCGGTTGGTGACTGGTGGGTATCGGTCAGTGATCAGGATGGGGTGTGCGAGCGTGTCGGCATGCCCCCATCCCCTGAGAACGCCGCTGCCGGAGCGGTGACACGTG